>CAYMBJ010000039.1:0-37862 GCA_964388665.1 uncultured Pseudobdellovibrionaceae bacterium
CATTTGAAGCCGATAATCAAGAGGGACGGGTCCATACCATTATCCCAAAATTGAGCTCGTCGTGAGGAAGCCAGAGTTGAGTTTAATCGAGGCGCGACGCGAAGCCTTAGTGGAGCGAAGGCGACAAGGAGCAACGACGAGTAAATTCAACTCTGACTTCCGCAGCAGATCTGAATTTTGGGATAGGCCCTAAATGTAGCCTCGCTCCGCCTGATCTCGTTCAATGGCATCAAAGAGGGCTTGGAAGTTTCCTTCACCAAAACCATCATGACCTTTGCGCTGAATGATTTCATAAAAAATTGGACCGATGACGTTCTTTGTAAAAATCTGCAAGAGGTATCCTTTATCGTCACCATCCACCAAAATGGCACGCTTTTCTAATGAGTCCAGTGCCTCAGTCACCTTTGGCAGGCGGTCTTTCAGCATTTGATAATAGGAACTAGGAGGCGGCGTTAAAAATTCTACACCTTTCTCCATAAGTCCGTCCAAAGTCGGAATGATATCACCGGCCAGCAGCGCTAAATGCTGAATTCCCGACCCCTTGTACTCCTCGATGTACTCCTGAATCTGCGACTTACCATCTGATGGTTCGTTAATGGGTACTGAGAATTTTCCACAAGGAGAGCGCATCACCTTAGAAAACAATCCCGTCTTTTTGCCCTTGATGTCAAAATAGCGCACCTCACGAAAATTAAAAATTTTACTGTAGAAATCACACCATTTCTGCATTTCACCACGAGGAACATTGTTGGTAAAATGATCGACGACCTGAAGACCAAAGCCCTTCACCTGCTGAGTCTTGGGTGCTTTGAAAATCTCGTTGTAAAGTTGATTGGAATTTTGCGGGTCGATAAAATAGATCAGTGAATCGCCAATTCCATAAATGGCAGGAAAGGGTGTCGCACCTTTGGACGCTCTGTCACCTTCATAGGCCCTTGCGCCACGGCCGATTGCCTCAGCAAAGGCCTGCTCGGCATTGTGCACGCGAAAGCCAACACTGCAAATGGAGGGACCATGCATTTCGACAAATTTGCTGGCAAATGAGTTGGGTTGCGTATTGATAATAAAGTCAATATCGCCTTGACGATAAAGGCTTAGGTTGGGATTGGGCTCTACTCCCACTGGCGAAAAGCCAAAAGACTTAAAGAGATCTTTAAAATATTGAGAGTTTTTACCGGAATATTCGATAAAATCGACTCCGTTGAGACCGATTGGATTTTGCTCTGGATTCACCTTGTCCTCCTCATTAATGGCACTCGAAAAATAAACTGCAGTTTGGACTTGCTCAGGAGGCCGAGATTAAGACTGCATTTTGACAAATTCAAGCGTTTTCACCCACTTCGGTGATCATGTGTCTTGTCACCAAAATGTGAGCATGGTAGGACTCATTGCCCCAAATAGGAAAAAATGGATAACCATGGGAAAAGCTAGTGGAAAAACTGGCTCAAATAACACATTTACGGAGGTTTAGCATGAGCACTCAAGTTCAAGACGTCACTTACACCAACTGGCGCTGGGTGCGCAGCGCTGACGATGCCTGGTTGGGTGGAGTGTGTGCGGGCCTTGCCAAGCAATTTAATCAGCCGGCTTGGCTCATTCGCCTGGCTTGGTTTCTGAGTGTTTGGGCCTTTGGCTTTGGCGTGGCTTTGTACTTGATGTGCTGGATCAGTTTTCCCAGAATCGATCGCCTTGAAAAAGCTCACGAAAAAGTTGTCCTAGGTGTGTGCGCACGCATTGGTCGACGCGGTGATATGGAGGTCGGCTTGGCACGATTGGTGGCCCTGACTCTTTTGATCACGACCTTTGGCTCGGCCATAGTTGGCTACATCGTCCTGCATTTTGTCATTTCTGAAAACTCTAGCTCAAACACTCAAAAAGGCCAGACGCTGTGAAAAAAATTATCAATGAAAATTTTCCAGGTGTTGAGGATGTTCTGCCTGACTCCTTTGATCCCGCCACACCAGGCCTTCATCTAGTTGATGTTCGTCGGCAGGAAGAACTCACAGGGGAATTAGGTAAGATCAAAGAGGCCAAATGGCTGTTTTTGGACGAATTGCAGCAGCGACTGAATGAACTGCCCAAACATGAACCTGTGATCTTCGTCTGTCGCAGCGGCGCCAGATCGGCTCGAGCCACTCAATATGCACTCGGCCAAGGTTATACTCAGGTCTACAACCTTCACGGAGGTATGCTACGCTGGAATGAGCTCGGTTTGCCCTCAGTGAAGGAGTAAGAAAAATGCCTGGAAAGGTCTATGTCAATCGTACCTTGAATTTGAAGCGCATCAAATACATAGGCCTCGATATGGATCACACGTTGATTCGTTACAATATCGAAAACTTTGAGAGACTCAGTCATTCAATGATCATCGATAAGCTGGTCACATCAAAAGGATACCCTGAAACCATTCGCAATCTGCAATTTGTCTACGGTCACGCCATTCGGGGTTTGGTCGTGGATCGCAAAACAGGAAATTTACTCAAACTCAACCGGTATGCTGCCATTCGAGCCGCTGTGCATGGACTGAAACCGATCGATTTTAAAACTCAGCAGGCCATGTATAAATCCACCTACATTGATCTCAGCCAGGGCGACTATATGGCCGTGGATACTTTTTTTTCGCTCTCTTTAGCAATTCTTTACGCTCAGCTGGTGGATGCCAAGGACTCGCAACCCCTGGTGCATTTTCCAGAGTATGCGCAAATGGCTGACGACGTGCTCATGGGCCTTGATGAAATACATCGTGATGGAAGTTTAAAAGGAGTCGTGGCAAAAAGCCTGGATCAATTTATAGAAAAAGACGAAGCTTTGGTAGCGGGTTTGGAAAAGTTCAAAAAGCACGGTAAAAAAATATTCATCCTCACCAACTCCGATTTTCACTACACCAAGCTTCTTTTAGATTATGCGATTAATCCGTACTTGAAGGAGCACAAGCACTGGTCTGAATTGTTTGAGCTGATCATTACATTTGCCGCCAAACCGAGATTTTTTTATGAAAAGGGCACAAAGTTTTTGCGTGTAAATCCAAATGACGGTTCGATGACCAACTGGAGCGAATCGCTGAAGCCCGGAATTTATCAAGGTGGCTGCGCTCAACTCTTTACAGATGAATTAAGACTAGATGGCGACGAGATTCTCTATATCGGCGACCACATCTATGGAGACATTGTCCGCTTGAAAAAGGACTGCAATTGGCGCACAGCCATGGTCATTGATGAACTCGATAACGAACTCGACAACAACCAGCTGGCCGCGCCCGTCAATTTAGAAATTGAAGAGTTGATGCGCAAAAAGGAGCCACTCGAGGACAAGCTGACTGCGCTGATGACAGCTCGTATCGATAAGAACATCACCACCAGTGAACAAGAAATAGATACTTTGCTCAAAAGCATTGCCGAGCTGGACACACAGATCAGTAGCAAAATCAAAAAGCAGCTGAGTTTTTATAATCCCGTTTGGGGTCCGCTCATGCGAGCAGGAAACGAAGAGAGCTATTTTGCCTATCAATTGGATCGATATGGCTGCGTCTATATGTCTAAGCTGGGAGACCTATTTGCTCTATCACCGCGAACCTATTTTCGAGCTCCGCGGCGACTCTTAGCTCACGAATATCTTTGAGATGGGCTAAACTTGAATCGAAATTGGTGACATTTATTTTTTTGCAGGTTCATTCTTCGCAACTAACTTAAGACTCAGTTCAATTTCGTTTTTGATAATTTTGTCCTTGGCCACCTTGGCTGCTGTTTCCAGTAAGTCAGAGCCTTCTTTGTTGAAGGTGACTCCCCACTTGGTGCGATCAATTTTAATGGTCGCATCAGCTTCTGCCGTGTCGCCCTTAATACTCACCGTCGCAGGAAAGCTCACGGGCTCTTCTTTTTTGCGAATGGTGAGTTTTCCGGAAACAGTGTGTGTCCCTTTCTGTCCCTTTTCCACGCCTTTTTTTACAGAAGTGATTTCAAAAGTTGCAGTGGGATTTTCTTTAACGGCAAAAAAGTCGTCTGAAGACAAATGACCCAATAACTTCTGTTGGTATTCTTTATTGTCAGCCAAATCCTCATTTGTAATAGAAGTCATATCGATAACAAACTTGCCACCTTTGATTTCATTTTTTTCAACTTCAATTGTTCCTGATGCCAACCCCACCTTTCCATGATGCACGCTCTCCACGAAGCTCTTGCTTCCCTTCCAAGCGACACTGCTTGCCGCGGTGTCCAACACCATGGTCTTTGCAGCCGCGGCTGCCACCATTGAAAATGCAACTGAAATTCCAAATGCCACTGCCACTGACGAAAACCTGATACATTGTTTCATGCTCTTACTCCTCTGTTAATTAGATTAAAAGACACTATTCAAATGCAACTCGAACTCAAGTGCAACTATTTAGAAGAATTTTTGCACAGTTTTGATTTCGATTTCGTGCGACAAGACCCTATGAATTGGGCATTTGTTGGCAATTTCAATTAAACGATCTTTTTGTTCGATACCTAAATGCTCTGGCAATGAAATGTTTCTAGTCATCTGCGTGGTTTTGTCTTCGGAGTCAATGTTCACGCTAACGGCCACCCCCGAAATATCGATGTCTTTACGTTTGGCGTAGAGTGCCAGAGTTTGCAATGTGCAAGCAACCAGCGCTCCCTCCAAAAGACGGTGCGGATCAGGCCCCTCATCTTGACCACCAACCTTTTCTTTGAGTCCAGAAAGCCAGGTGTGATTTTCAGATTCCAATTTTGCCACAAACGTTCCGCCAAGAGTTCCCTTAACCACGACACCTCCTCATACAAAAGCAATCATTTCGTCGACCTGATCGTCGGGCATGTCACCAGTACCCAGGATCAATCTCAATTCACTCAGATTCTGCGAAGCGCTTAAGTAGTTCAACACCGTCGCATATGCGACATTCTCTAAGCGCGAAGCCACAAAAGTGCTTCGATCAGCAATCTGTCCTTCTGTAAAATGGCCCAACTGTGTTCTGCGCAATTGCGGAACTCTTAGAGGATCATAGTAGCCCATGATAGTGGTCGAACGATCTCCAGAGTCCGCGGCCCAGTTTCGCGTATTTTCGCGTGCAGAACAACTGCCATCTGTGATGACTTGAAAAAAGAAACTGCGCTGCCACTGATGAGCCAATTCCACGCAGCGGCCAATCATTTCGCCTGCGGCAAAATCAGCGCGATCTCCTGTGGCCTGGCTGCCATTGTGATAGTCGTAGCCATTGAGGGCAATGCAACTGGGCCCGACAAATCCTTTTAGAGTTGCGCCAGCGATGCCTGCGCTGATCGCACCCATATCGAGCTCCGAGGTTTGTGGATTTAAATTAAATATTTTACTGATGGTGGCATCTACCCGTGGGTCCAGCGAAATGGACTCTGTATTTTGTGCAAATTCGGTCAATGTCTTTTGCAGGTGATCCTGCAGATCTCGTTGATCGCTCCCCGCCACTCTCTGAAGCTGGAGGTGCGACAATCCTTCCTGATGCTTGACGAGTTCATCAATTTCGCTTTGGCTAAGACCAATATCACTTAGATATGCAAATCCACCCAACAGTCGCAGCTGCCTTACACTCAGCAAGGCCTCCGGACGAAATTTTGGAAGATCCAATGCGAGCTGCGAGCGTCCACCAGATTCTGTCCCAAGTGTTCCATAGCCGTTTCGACTGTATTGTGATTTTAAATCTTGATATTTTGCAATCAAACTCAAGGCCGAGTGCTTGTTTGAATTTGAATCATCGACCGCCATGTGACAAATGGAACTTAGCTTTAGCTTGGCCTGCGCGGGCAAGCTTGTGCTCGCAATGATTCCCTCAAAGAGGCGAGAGACATCTTTTGGCGCCGGCAAACCAAATCGTTCATCAAGCTGGGCTGTGCGCGGATCAAAACCCAAACGGCTGTAACTGCTTAGCAGATCCGTGGACCCTCGCGGACCACCAACCAAGACATTTCCTGCTAGCGCGGCTCCGCCGACAAGATCAAAAACCAAAAACGCTGGCAGCTGCGAATCTTGATTGGCAGCGCTCGCCTTTCGAGATGGCGAAAACCCCGACAAGGTATAGGCAAAACCCGACATCAGCCCTAAACCGATGGCCTGACGCCGAGTCAGCAGATGGCCATGTTGATTGAAGTGCTCCTGATCATTTGCTGAAAGCTGGCGAAAGTTGGGAATAGAAAATTTAAATCGTTTCATGCTCGACCTTTCACTTGTGCATAGTTTTAGTTTGTCTTTAGATAGGTGCGCGCGCTACCGACAACCAATGCGCAGGAGGCACTCATGGTCTTGGCAATGGACTCCGAATCAGAAAGGGACCCGGAAACATCAATAATCTGTCGCACTTCAGATGCAGAATCTTCACCCAGCTGCCCCCAAGATCGTCGAGCCAGATCATCAACCCAGCCATTGAAAAGCTTCGTGCGATTGACTGGTTCAGCTTCCGCCTCTATTGTCGCCATTGCAATGGCATCTTTGGCGTTTTTTTCTTTCAAGGCCTGGGCGCATGCGATGTAAGCCACCTGCTGCCAGGTTCGCATAAAACTCGAATTGACTTCGCCAGCATCCGAGCTTGATGGAAGTACCTTTTGCAACTGCAAATCAATTTTAAGTTGTTTTAGCTTGATGCCAAATGTGAGCTGAAGTCCATGAATCAACTGTTGGCGATTGCTAACACCATAGATATCAGCATGAGACTGAAAACTTAACCCAACCAAAAACGTAAGACACACTAAAGATCGCATCCGTCTTCCTCCAAATAAACTATAGGCATCCATTCACAGCCACCTCAGAAAAGCCTTTTCTTAGGCTTTGATGATTCATCCAGTGTGATCCCACGAGTTCAATTGTTTCTTTGGGTATGGACTGATTCGGGCACAATACCTGATGCGCCCGCTTGGCGATGCAGGTATAGAAGTGTTTTGACTCCACTATCAATTTCACAATTCCATTGGGTCCATTGCCAGACATAGATACCTCATCTTTGGCCACGGGCAACCAACCCAAATGCTGCCACGAGTGATCAATCGTAGTGTGGCCGTTAGGAAAACTCATCGGATTGTTGTTGAGCTTTTCACTAACCTGCGGAGACCATGACAAAATGCCACTCTCAAAATCAAAGCCAGCAAAAGCTCCGCGCAGAGAATCCAATCCTGTGTGGCAACCCACGCATTTGTTCAAGTAAACAAGTGGATCTCCGCCAGGATCGCGTGGGATGTCTTTCCCTACCCAGCGATCTGAGAGATTGGTATTTGCCAATTTTTCGATGGGTTGACACAAAAAGTCCTCAGCCAGTTTCTTTATTACGCGGCGATTGGTTCCCCCTTCAAAGGAGGCTTTGCCATATTGCAGGCTCGAGACAAGACCGACGCGAAAATCAGAATCACTGATATAGAGCTGTCCTTGATCTGTGATTCGGCGGTTTTCGATCGCGTCAACGATGTCTTGATCAGAAAACCAGAAGTCTTGCATGAATCCAGAAATACTTTTTGTTACGAGGACTTCATTTGCGCCAGCGGTTGTACTGTAACGAATGGGTTTTAAAAATAGATCTTTGACTGGAATATCCAAAAGCGTGCCCACGATCAAAGTCAAAACAAAATCACTGGGCGGAGAGCTCATGTCCACTTCACGATTGGCAATGCGCGTAGCATACTGCTTGATCGCACCCAGAGCGAACGTAGATCGTACGTCCTTCGTCGCCATGATGGCCGCGTCAACAGCTTGATTGGACATCAGCAGTTCAGCCATTTTTACGATGACGGCATCGCTCGCTTCCATATTGGTTCCATTTAATATCTTCCATAAACTTTGTGCCTTATTGACACTGTCCGCCTGCGCTTGCATCCTTTTCAGGGTGCCTGCTGAAGAGAAGGGTGACAGCATCATAAATGCAATTGCGACCAAGAGACCATTGAGATAGACAACATTGAGATAGACAAATTTCTTTTTCACCCGAGCCAACCTCCTTCGAAGCTTCAAAGCACAAGTTCAAATCGCTGACCCAAATCTAAAAAGGGCAAGTTCTCTCCCATTTCTGCCGGACTTCCCCCGTGTTCGTCATAACTACCAATACCCAGCTGTCCATAGAGGTTGTTGCCCCAGCATTTGACCCTGCCAGTTCCAAAAAGAACACAGGCATGTCGATCGCCGACTGCCAAATCCACAATAGTGTCTGACGTTCCTAAATCCACAGAAGGCAAATTTTCACCCATATCCTCAGGAGCAATACCTCTCCAGAATTTGTCGCCAAGGCCCAGTTGCCCGAAAGTATTATAACCCCAGCACTTAACCTGTTTGTTCAACATCAAGGCGCAATAGGAATAGGTGGTGCCTGAAATCTTTTTCACATTTTGGTGCTCACCCAAATTCACCTCTGCCAAGTTGTCTCCCATATCTCCGACCTGCCCACCCAAATTTCGTGCATGCCCCTGGCCCAACTGACCATAGTAATTGTATCCCCAGCATTTTACTTTGGCAGATTCAAACAAGGCGCAGGTGGAATTGAGATTGCTTGCTAGCTGAAGCAGCTTTCCCTGTTTAGATCCTATTTTTACAAAGGGAATCAAGTCTCCCACGGTGGTCGAGTCACCACCATAAATAAAATTATTTTCCAATCCCAATTGGCCAAACCTATTGTCGCCCCAACACTTGGCCGTGCCATTGCTTAAGATTGCACAGGTGTGACCACCGCCTCTAGACATGTTTTTGATATTGAGCTGACTGCCCACATCTAAGAATGTTAGATTTGTACCCATATCTTCTGGGACAATCCCACGACTACGAAAATCACCAATACCCAATTGGCCCGATTGATTTTGCCCCCAACACTTCACACTGTCATTTTCAAAAAGAACACAGGTAGAATCGAAGACCTGGTGAATTTGAACAACTCTCAAATCCGTTCCCAGATTTACATAGGGCAAAAAGTCGCCCATTTGACCTCTCCTCGTGCCTCTTGACTCTTTGTCGCCAAGACCCAATTGCCCGGTGTTGTTGTAGCCCCAGCATTTGACTTTGCCCTCAGTGGTTACCGCGCAAGTGGAATCTCGACCTGCTGAAACATGTTTCGTGCGAACATTTTCACCGAGATCTGTGTATTCTAGATTCGCGCCCATTTGCTCCGCTCTTGCGCCAACAGAATAATAGGACCCGATACCCAACTGGCCGCTAGCATTGGCTCCCCAGCATTTGAAGAGTTGATTTTCAAACAGGGCACAGTTGTGCCTATGGCCAGCTGTGATCGCAGTCACCTTTGGCACGAATTCTTTTTGATCAATCACGCCGTCATAATTGTCTTCGTCGAGAAGCTGTTGCGCCCGAGCCTTTGTGAGATTTGCAGACACCACATCAAATTCCATCCTAATTTCAATACTTGTGAGCGAAGGTGCGACCTGAAAAAGAACATAGCCCTCCGAAGTCATTCTTTGCCAAACGTCTGTGGGATTGGGTTTTGCAATCAACTTAAAGTGCGAAAAGTTTTGAGAATAGGTAACGAGCTTCTGTCCTGCGAGGTAGATTCCGACAAACCCAAATATCGATTCGGTGTGACGAAATTTAATATTTGAAAACATAAACACTTCTGAGCCAAGATTTGTAATCGTAGCTTGATACTCTTCACCATTGGGGCCCGCAAATTCTGCTAGACTGATACCGCTGACCTGCTCCGGCAACGTGACATTAAGAACTCCGGTGCTGTAGCGAATGGGCTGAACATCGCTCTCGACAGCCGCCCACCTCTGAATGGACGCCAAAAGGCTTGGGTCATTCACTCCACAAAGTGATGGAATTCCGCAATGATTATTTGCCGAGCGCAGCCAGATGCGGCTCAACTCTGGCGATTGCAAATTGATATAAGGTCGTGCATTTGAATAGGCCGTTACGGGATTCTCCACTGCATGCTCCGGTATTTGCCCGCGACCATGACAGGCCGAGCACCGATTTTTTAAGACGGGATGAACTTCGGTGCGAAAGATTTCATAACCAGCTTCGGTCCTGAAATCATCCACCATCCCCACCCCCGCCGAAGGTTGAGGTGCAAGCACGAGCATAAAAATCAATGGGCCAATAGTAAAAGCGAATCCAAGGAATTCCTTATTCATAGTCGAATCCTTCCGGCTATTTCTTAAGACCAGGTGCGCCAACTCTTCCGTTATTGCAATCCAACTTCACGAAAAAATCAAACGGATTTCCCTCAACTTCAGACTGGCAAACCATTGACCTGAGCAGCTCTCACGGCGAATTGAGAGGGAGTTTAACTTCTCCTAAAACTGGTTCATTGTCGCGTCCATGTGAGCGACCAGACCTAGCCTAAGGGCGATAATACTTTTCGAGATCTCTGTCTTTTAAAAACAGACTCATCAATACAGTGTCAACATAGTGGCTCTCATATTTCAAATCCTGCCTGCGCAAACCCTCTTGCACAAAGCCCAAGGATTTGTATAAGCGGAGCGCTTGATGATTGTTGCTATGAACGCTCAAATCAATCTTTTCGATTTTTCCAGAGGATTGAGCCCAATCAATCAAGAATGAAATCATATGCGCACCAATGCCTCTGCAACGATGAGCAGCTGCCACGGAAAGTCCAAAACTTCCAGTATGAGATATTCTCTGGCGATGACCATTCTCAAAATCAAGAATGGCCACCACCTGGTCACCGATCTCGCCGACGAGGGCAAGCCAATAGGTATTTGTGAAGTGGGCATCAAGCCATTTCTGTGAATCTTCCACACTCATTTCAAACTCAACTGCTGAAGTGAGATGATGAATCTCTTCGCTGATCACTGCACGAGCCAACTGATTCACTGCCAGCGCGTCTTTTTGCTCTGCCGTTCTCACTATCAGGGTTTGACCATCACGAAGCGCGACGGACCTTTCAATTGCATAAGCCATCGGCGCCTTTACTACTTCTTCGTGACGGATGATTCTTCAACACTGGCAACTTCACCGTCATTTTGAATCGCATTTTCACTGCCATTTTCCGGCAAGAGTGCGAGTATCTGGGCAAAAAATAGCATTGCAAACGGTCCAACAAAGAGACCGAGAAAACCAAACATCATCACCGCGCCGATGACACCAATGAATGCAATTACTGTGTTGATCTTGGATGTACCGCGAGTCACCATCATTGGTCGAATCAAATTGTCTGCAATCGATGCCATCAAGGCAAACCCCAGGACGATGAAGGCTTGCTTTGGTCCATTCATCTCATTGGCAAGCACAATGCAAAGAAGCGACATTGGCAATATTCCAAGAAGCGGAAACATAGCGGAAACTGCAGTTCCGACAAAAATCAGTGGCCATCTCGTGAGGCCACCCAAAGCACATCCCAAGGTGAGGATCGAAGCCTGAATGAAGCCATTGACCAAATTCGAAATGACGGCGACATAAGCCGAATTCAACGCTGCACCTAAAATGCGAAAATAAGTCATTTCGTGGTGAGGCAACATGTGCAGAAATTTCGCAAATACGGCGATTCTATTTTTTAAAACAAAATAGAAAAACACGCCAAACACAAAAATTCCAATCACCAGGTTGGGAAGATTGGCCAACACTCCTGCGGCATACACAAATGCTGAATTCATTATTGGCTTAAAGTAAGAAGAGACCAATGAGTCGGCATTGATTGAGTAATCAATGCCGAAGCTTTCAATAAATCCATTAACACTAATTATCTGACGTGCTAAAAATTCACTCAGACGACGCTGGGCAATGAATAGACTTCTGCTTTCCCCCGATGTGAGATTGGCCGCGCCCTTTGACAACTCTCCAAACGCCAAGCCAACCGCATAAATCAAAAACACAAGTGCCGCGCCAATCCCTGAGCCGACCAGCCACTTTCGACCCTTTGACAATTTAGAAAAAAGAGCCTTCGCCTTGATGATCGCTAAGCCAAATATTGTCGCTAAAACGATGGGTTGCAAATAGGGAAAAAAAAGTGACGCCATAAAAGCAAACGAAATCCCAACTGCAATCCAAATGATGATGTTTGCCTCATACTCACGTGTGGCAGTGACGCTCTCCAATTTGGCATCAATTTTTTTACTTTCGATCTCTTCGCGCTGCTTTCGCGCCTGCTTCTCTTGCTTTTCTTGGTCGCTATCTTTTGGACGATTTATCCGATTGGCACGCAGCCCTGGATAGACCGGCGCCTCAGAACTGCTCTTCTTGGTGTCCTTGCTTTTCATCTCGTGCTTTCAATCCTCTTATGGCCCAACACTAGCTCGACCCCTGGATAAAAGCGACAAATATTCACATATGGCAGCAGATTTTCCTTTTTCAGAAGCCTGTTAATTTCCTTTCGGCCGAGGTTAATAAATTGCTCAGAGCTCACGATACAAAGCAAAATTTGTTTGCTCTTTATTCAAATCACTGATCTCAAATTCATGAGTGGATTTTCTTCGATATTGGTCGGCGAGATTTCGATCCAAGTCGACATCTAGGATTCGCTTTAAAGCGGGAAAAAGCTCAACCTCCTCAAGGGCAAAGTGATGATCAATTAATTCCGCCAACACAGTCGCCTGCGCACTCCAAATCACGGAGTCACATTCTATTTTCATTTTCGCCAACAGATGTTCAATGAGTCTATGCTCTTCACTTCTTCCCAGAACAAATTCTCTAAGCTGAGGGGTCTGCATAAGTATGGAAAAAGCGATTTTCTCTTCTCTCGCCGCATAGGAATGCATTTGAGGAATGAGCATGACAAGTGACTGGCGACGTGTTGATAGCAAGCAATCTCCGTCCGCAAGAATCAGCGCTTTGTCCCGAATCCGCTGATGATCTTTTTGCAATTCACTCACTAACTCGGAAGAAAAAAACACACGCCCCCCTTGCACACTGGCAATACTGTGAAAGTTTCACATTCGCTTCCAATCATATCTTACCTTAGGACTCTGCTCACATCCCCTGGTATCAAATCACTTACTGATGTCTAGGATTGCGGCCAGAAATGAGAGCTCCTAGCACCGATATTCCGCCTAGAATTAAAAACACAAACACAAGAATCTTTCCAATTTCCATTGATAAGCCCGCTATTCCGTTGGCCCCCAAGACAAACGCAAAAAGTGCCAGCACAAAAAAAGCGATTGCTGCACGTATCATAATGACCTCCAAAAGAAATGTTAGGATTTCGCGACATTTCTATAACGCCAACGAACTGCCGCCTCCGCGACCCTCTACCATTGATATCTAAGCAAAACAAAGACCTATCAATATTTTCACTAACTCAATCATGTTGTTTTTCTAGAGGGAGCAGTGTAAAAATTGAACGTTTTCTTGTGTATAAATTGTACCCATGATAAAATCTAAGCTGAACTATAGAGTAAACAATAACTTTGGAGGATGCTTCTATGACTACCGAAAAGACATCTCCACATCTTGTCATTGTAGATGATGACATCGATATCCAAGATCTCGTCACAGCATTCTTTAAGCCTCGCGGATTCCGCGTCACTGCTTTTTCCACTGCTGAGGAGGCTTTGGTTGCAAGCAAGTCTCAGTGCGATTCCTGGGATGTGCTTCTAACAGATTTACGTCTACCACAGATGTCGGGAATTGATTTTATTGCAGAGATGAAAAAAATTCGTGAAGACTTGCCTATCATTCTGGTGACCATTACTAAATCCGCAGAAACCGCAGTAAAAGCCATTCACCAAGGCGCCTATGATTTTATAGTAAAGCCGATTCATTTTCCACAACTCCAGGTTTCCGTGGAAAGAGCCCTTCATTACAAGTCGTTGCAGATGGACATTGTTGAGCTGCGCTCACAAGTTAAGGCTAAAGAGACTTCGATCTCAAAGACCATCATCGGAAAAAGTCCCAAGTTTTTAAGCGCGATCGAAATCGCTCGACGGGTGGCAAGTAGCCAGGCTAACATCTTCATCACCGGAGAAAGCGGCACTGGAAAGGAAGTTTTTGCCAAATTCATTCACGCAGAGAGTCCACGCAGCAAGGGTCCATTTGTAGCGATCAACTGCAGCGCAATACCAGAAAATCTCCTTGAGTCAGAACTCTTTGGCCATGCCAAGGGCGCTTTTACTGGTGCCCAGGATAAAAAAATTGGTCTGTTCGAAGAGGCCGAAAATGGAACTCTCTTTTTGGATGAAATTGGCGATTTAAGCACTCAGCTTCAGGCAAAACTATTGCGAGTGGTGCAGGAGCGGAAGATCAAACGCGTGGGCGAGAATCAGTATCGAGCGGTCAACGCGAGAATTATTTCTGCCACTCATAAAAACCTCGTTGAGGAAATTGCTGCGGCACGTTTTCGCGAAGATCTTTTCTTCAGACTCAATGTCATTCCAATACATATCCCGCCTCTAAGAGAGCGCCCTGAAGACATCTTGCCCCTTGCCGAGAGCTTTTTAAAAAAATACGCCCTTATCAATGGATCTCCAGCAAAGACTTTTTCAAAAGATGCGACAAAATTTCTATTAGAAAATCATTGGAAGGGCAATGTTCGCGAACTTGAGAACTCAGTAGAAAGGGCCGTGGTCATGGCCACCGATCCACAGATTGAAGCTAGCAATTTTCTATTGGGTCAAGTACCAAGCTTCGAAAATGCCTTGGAGAGCCATCAGCTCAGTGAAGAAGACTTTCATATAAAGTACTCTGGAAAACTATTAACAGTGGAAGAGATCGTCCAAAGATACATCGAGTATGCTGTTGATAAAAATGGTGGCGCAAAAGATAAAACTGCAAAAGAGTTAGATATTGACCGAAAAACTCTTTATAAACGCTTCAAACAGATTCAGGCCCAGCAGCAAGAAGCACCCATGACGATGTAGTGTGTTAAAGAGAGTACAGAGCCAACTTAAAAAAATTCTCTTTCTCAATGTCTTCGTTCCGATGGTGCTAGGAATTTTTTCCAGTGCACTTCTCGTATTTCTTATTTACAGAATGGGCACGGCGGGCCAAGATGTTGAGCGATCAGACCATGTTATCAAGGAGCTCCTCACTCTAGAAACCACTCTTGTCGAAATGCAAAGTTCAGCGCGCAGTTTTTCGATGGATCAAGAAGACAACCTCCCTCAACATGTGGTCGTTGCCGATTCCACTATCACTGAGAAGATAGCCAGTTTAAAATCTGATATCGTTCACCAGCCTGAGCAGCTCCGCCAACTTCTCGAAATAGAATCGCTTTATGGCAACGCGAAGGCGACACAGGATTCAATGGAAATGGCCCGTCACGACAAACTTCATTTGATCGCGCAAATGCGTGAGGGCTTAAAAAAGATGATTGCAAAAGAGAAACGGCTTCGTGCCCATCGTGACGCTTCAGCAAGCAATCTTTTTGTGTTTTTGATTGCCGCTGTGATCGCTACGCTCGTTGCAGGAAACGGACTCTTGGCATTGATGGGACGTAAGAACATTCATCACTTGTCTTATTTTTACCGAGAGCTGATTCGATCACAGGATGACCAGTTCAAAAAACTGCAGGAAGAGGAGTGGTATAAGTCCAAAGAGATGAGTCTGGCATCAAGATTGCTACAGAAGGGGAAGCTAGATAAAATTATGCATTCTTGTTTAACATTTTTGTCAGATACTTTTTCGATTCCTATGGCCGCAGCCTCAATGAAAACTCCGCGTGGTAGCTATTATCGTATCGCCAGCATTGGCATTGAACCGCAAAAGCAAAACCACGATTCAGATTCAGATTCAGATTCAGAAAATGGTGGATCTGCGTTCGTCAAACTGACTGCGCAGAACAAGGTCATTCAATGCTTCAAAGATGTGCCTCTTGGCACATGGATTAACAAAACAAAAACGGGTACAGTTCAAGCCCAGTGCGTCGTCGCCGTTCCCATTATTTTTGATGAAGAGTGCCTGGCCGTTTTGGAGCTTGGATTTGTGGAGGCCGTGGATTGTCGATTTGAGGAGCTCATGAAGAGGGCTTCCTCAAAGGTGGGTGGCATCATTAGAAACGCCATCTCTAAGGAACGCCTTGGATACCTTCTCAACGAAGTGCAGTCCAAGTCTGACGAATTGATAGAGCAGCAGCAAGAACTAAAGGAGAAGGCACGAGCTCTGCAGAAAGCCAGTCAGTACAAATCAGAATTTTTAGCCAATATGTCTCATGAGCTCCGCACGCCACTGAACAGTTCGATGATTCTTGCGCAAATTCTAGCTGAAAATAAAGAGCAGAACCTATCCGATAAACAAGTGGGATTTTGCAATCAAATTCTAAGGTCTGGCCGCGACCTATTGATGATCATAGACGACATACTTGACCTGGCAAAGGTGGAGTCTGGAAAACTCGAAATTGCAGTTGCCCCGTTTAAGGTTCGCGAAGTCTGTGAATCCATCAGCAGTACATTTTCTCCTCTGGCGCAACAAAAAGGTCTTTCATTTAGTGTCAATTGTCACTGCCCTAGTGCGGAGATACAAACGGATCGACTTCGCCTTGAACAGATTCTTAAGAATCTGGTTTCAAATGCGGTCAAATTTACCCATAAGGGTTACGTCAATCTCGACATACGCCAATATCCCATTGGCAATGGCGACGAATTTGAATTTGAGTTTTCAGTCAGCGATTCTGGAATTGGAATCGATAAGGAAAAACTGACTGTTATTTTTGAGTCGTTTCGCCAAGCCGATGGCGCCACAACTCGAAACTATGGTGGCACCGGTCTTGGTCTTTCCATCTCAAACAATTTGACAGCATTGCTGAGCGGCAGCCTGAGCGTCACCTCTACCCCTCAAAAAGGCAGCCAATTCATTTTGCGACTTCCAGAGCAGCTTGATCCTCAGGAGGCATTCTCTCGCGCCGAGGTGTTGGGAATTCCTGAATTCAAAAGGCAACAAAACGATCTGAACTCCATTGGAACACAGCCTACCGATCAACTTCGGGAGGCCATGATGAATGATGAAGCGCGGCCTCAAAAAAAATCAAGTCTTTTGAACGGAGCCAGAATAATGATTATCGATAGCGATTTTAGGAATGCATTTTCTATCTCTGCAAGTCTTGAAAACGAAGGAGCGAAAACTGAAATGGTCGGCAATCAAGACGACGCATTAAATTGTTTGAAGACAGTGAGAGACCTGGACTTGGTTTTGATCGACCTTGCCACTTCAGAAATTGACGTTTACAATATCATTCAAAAGATACGAGGGCATAGGTCTGCTAAAAACCTCCCTATCATTGCGTTAACAAACGATGCAAACACAGTTGCTTTCAAGCAGTATCGTGAATTGGGCGTTAGTGATATGCTTACAAAGCCTCTGGAAATGACAAAGCTTGCAGTTCTGGTTAATTCAGTAAGAAAGCAGAAGGGAAACAGCTTATGCCATTGAAGATACTAGTAGTTGATGATCGACCTGAAAATATCTTCTCGCTAGTTCACTTGATTGAGCAGTCTGGTAGCACTATTGAAACAGCCTCTTCAGGGCAAAAGGCACTGGCGCTACTCTCACGAATCAACGATATCGACTTAGCCCTGATTGATGTGCAGATGCCAGAGATGGATGGCTTTGAACTCGCAACACTCATGAGAGGCGTCGAAAGGACTCGCCACATTCCCATCATTTTTATTACAGCAGACGTACAGAGCTCTGATTTTGAGTTCAAAGGATATGAGAGTGGCGCCGTTGATATTCTGTTTAAACCCATCAATTCGAAAGTACTTCTGTCGAAAATCGAAGTTTTCAATAGGCTGGCAACAAAAAAGAAGATGTTAAGGCAAAAGATCGAAGAGCTCGAGGCATCGAAAAAACTAGCCGAAGACGCGCAAAAAAGGGCGGAAGATGCTGACCGTATGAAGTCTGCCTTTTTAGCAAACATGAGCCATGAAATGCGCACGCCTCTTACGGCCCTTTTGGGCTTTGCAGAGCTCCTCATTAACGAAGACAATTCGCCAACACAACAAAAAGAGTATTTAAATATCATCCTTCGCAACGGTAGAAACTTGGTCGATTTGATCAATGACTTGTTGGACCTATCAAAAATAGAGGCCGGAGAGCTTACTGTTGAGACCATTGAATTTTCATTGTCAGCTCTAATTGATGAGGTCGCAAATTTGCTTCAACCTCTGATCGAAAAAAATGAGGTCAACTTAAAAATTTATTTTCACGAAGGAAGCAAAGACCTCATTGCCTCGGATTTAAAACGGGTTCGACAAGTGCTAATCAACCTGATTGGAAACGCTGTCAAATTTTCCGCAAAAGGATCAGTCAAAGTAGAGATTCTAAAGGGGCCGCCCATCAAGATCAGGATTCTTGATACCGGAATTGGAATACCGCCGGAAAAGCAGCACCTTCTCTTTAAGCCCTTTCACCAGCTGGTAAATTCAGAGTGCCATGAATATGGCGGAACTGGCTTGGGCCTGGCGCTTTCTAAAAAGATTGCCCACGCACTTGGGGGGGACATTCTACTCTTGGCCAGCAAAGTGAATGGTGGGACCACTTTTCAATTTCAATTTGTAGACAGAACCCCTAAAGCTCAACGAGTCTTGAGAAAGGGGGCAAATGACAAGCTCCAAACGGATACGCTACCTTCGCCCACTTCATCTAAAGAAATTGACGAATCAGAGCTTAAGGCGCGGATAGCATCCTTGGTTATATTGCTGATCGACGACTCTCCGGACAATCAAATGCTTGTGGATACCGTACTCAGGCAATACGGCGCACAGGTACTGCTGGCGAGCTCAGCCCAAGAAGGAATCGACATGGCACTTCGCGAACATGTGGACACAGTGCTAATGGACTTTCAGCTGCCGGACCTAGATGGCCTCGAGGCCACAAGAAAGCTGCGTGACCAGGATTTTATTAACCCTATCATCTTTTTGACCGCAAATGCCATGGGCGGAGAACGCGATCGTGCTATCGATGCTGGAGCCAATGAATACGTCGCAAAGCCTATCCATTGGCACACCCTGTTGACCACCATTGTTGAGCACAACAATTGATTTCGGTCGAACTTGTCCTCTAGGGCGTGTTGACCTCTGTTGGACAATAAAAATTTTGATCCTGTTAGTCAATTTCGAGACAGGGAGTCGCTAAGCTTGCTGAACTGAAGCTTGGGTCTATCATCTTGGGTGTTCTCATGAGTTGACTGGTGAGTTGACTGGGGGGCTGGATTTGCATCTTGTTTTTTGTCTTTGAAAACACTGGCAATGCCGACAGCGCTAGCCAATGCAAGCAAACCAAAAACGGTGAGGTTTATCACTTCGCCGGATTGATACAATGTGAGCAAACCTTCCATCTGATTGCCAAACTTTATGAAAGCAAATATAAAGACGGCAGCACAGATAACACCAATTAAAAATCTAAATAGAATTTCATTTATCTCGCGTTTCATTTTTTCCGCAATAGCGTCCACAACTTGAAGTTGCAGATGTTCAATCCTGGCTTCCTGCTTCAAAGCATAATACCGAGTCAGAAAATCAAATGCTATTTTGTAAAAGGTCATCTGCGCTCTCCTTTTGTACAAAAAGCGGCCAGCTCAACTGAGCTCAGGCCGCTGGATCCGATGCTGGCGCAGAACCGCTCAATGCTAATGGCTTCTTCTTGCGAGCAACGTAAATAAACAACCAACTGCTATTCCCGCAACCGCCGCTAACGCAGCTCCTTGATAAGGATTTGTGCGAATATAGGTACGGCCGTCCTCCACATAGTGGGATGCCCTTTCCGAGGCTCGATTTGCAATTTCGCCAATTTTCTTGCCCGCATCTCTCGAAGCGTTTTCAATAGGCTCAGCCAGAGAATTCGCCCCGTTTACGAATTTATCAACCTTACTCTTTACATCAAAATCTGTTCGCGCCATATCGTACTCTCCTCCTGATATTTATCTCAGTTTCTTAGGCTATTCTTTATTTTTTGGGTGGCACTGTCTTTTTGATTTTCAAATTTTTTAATGAGATCATCCATGCGCCTCTTCACCTGCTCCTGGGATTCACCATACTTCTGCTGAACCAGACCAGACACGGCTTTTAGATCACCTTTGGTTTTTTCCAATTCATCATCTGTCAATTTTCCCCAGGCTTTCTGAATTTCACCTTTAAATTCTCTCCATTGACCCTTGATAGCTTGTTCGTTCATCATACTAGACTCCTTTTTTGTAAGTGGTTCGTCGACTGACCCAATACAACAGCAAGAAGGCTGCCAGTTGTGTTGGACAACTGCGAGGATCTGAGTGGCAAGTGTCCAGTTCCGCAACACAGCATGCGGGTATATTCTCCACGTGGAGTTCAAAAAAGACATGTACATCAGGAAATTATTCCTATACTTTTTTTATATGGATGAAATCAAATTGCCGCGAGAGATGTATTTGACCTATTTGCGCCGTCGCGAAATGGACATTGAAAATCTTAAAAAGGGATTGAGTGAAGGTAGCGTTGATCCTTTTAACACTCTCGGGCATCAGCTGCTCGGCAATGCATCTAACTTTGGATTTCCAGAGCTAGAAGTCATTGCTGAAAAGATGGAAAGCCTTTCGCAACAAGATCTAAATACAACGGGAGCAATGCTTATTAAAGATATGGTCTCATGGATTGAGCGCACCAAGGTGTCCCTTGGAGCTGTCACTTAGATTCAGTGGTCGCTCTACTGTGTTGAGCTGACCACATGCTGCTAAAATCTTATCACCCTTGGTGGTTCTCACCAATGTCGGAATGTTATAGGCACCAAGAATTTTTTTAAAATTTGCAATTCTCACTTCTTCTGGACGCGCGAAACGGGCCCCAGGAAAGGGGTTAAATGGAATCAAATTTATGTAGGCCTTTTTTCCTTGCAGCAGTCTGCCCGTGGCATGCGCATCTTCGCTCGAGTCATTGAAATCCTTCGCTAATAAATATTCATAGGTCACAAAGCGTTTCTTCCCTCTAGGTATTCCATCTACTAGGGGCAAGATCTGAGCTAACGGATAACGTTTATTGATTGGAATCAACTGACTGCGTTTTTCTTCATAGGGCGAGTGAAGCGACAAAGCTATGTTTACGTCAGGCATATCTATGGAAATGTCTCTTAGCCACCGCTCAAGTCCAGGTCGATAGCCTGAGGTTGAAATAGTGATCTTGTGCCCAGCCAAGCTGAGACCGTGCTGTGAAATAAAAATCATTGCAGATCTTTTTACAGCATCAAAGTTGTGTAGCGGCTCACCCTGTCCCATGTAAACAATATTTAAGATTCGCGAATCAGTGGGTCGATGTGTCTTTAACCAATTGAGAACCACAAGAAACTGTCCAACAATCTCTGCGGCGGAAAGGTGCCGACTGAAGCCTTGAGTTCCTGTATAACAAAATGTGCAGCTCATGGCACATCCCACTTGCGACGACAAACACAGAGTGTATTTGTTTTGAAAAGGTATCAATACGGACTCAACGCTCATCCCATCGTGCAATGAAAGTTTAAATTTTGCGGTCTTGTCGCTGGACGTACGAACATCTTTTATTTTGGGCAAGGCAAAATCAAAATTTGTCGAAACAAATGACCTGGCCAGTTTCGAATAACCAAAAAGTTCACATGGCCTTTGTTGACTCTTCTTGTAATGCCAATTGTAAAGAAGAGTCCCAGTGCTTTTGGGCAACCCGGCCTCAGCAAACAATTTCTGCAGATCGGCGAATTTGTATTGGTAGAAGGAACCTAGCGGCCAATTCATAACGTCCTGGTGTCATAGCCGCCAGGCCTGCTACGGGCAAGGGAAATCTCCCCAGAACTCAACTAAGGATGGCGATTGACAAAATTTCGAAATGGCTCTGCAAATCGAGGCGGCATCATATTCACAATCATATCGACGGTATTGCTTACCATTGATCCATCCTGTATCTCAGGTTTCATTTTTTCAAAAGTGTCTGCCATCATTTCTGATTCCTCAAATGTAAAAAGCTGTTGCGCGGCTGAAAATACATTTTGTTCTTCAAAATCAAAATGGTGAAGTACGATTTCGCGCAGGCGCTTGGCCGCATTGGTCCATTTGATGTCAAAGGCCGTCGCCGCTTGAAAACTTCTCAATAGAGCCTCAGCTTCCATGTGTTCATCGTATGACTCTGTCACCAATTCTTTTGCCATTTCAATTTCACGTAGACTGTTGTAGAACACAGCCTCTTCTGCCCGCGAATGGGGAATCAGCACATCACAGAGTCTCTCAACGATCTTCTTGACCGGCTCAATCTCTTTTCCCTCGGATGCTTCCACCAACTTATCCAAAAGCACCCTAATTTTTTGGTGATCGTTTTTTAATGTTTCATAGATCGTCATTTTTCCTCCTATGTAGAGCTATCTTTACAAATCATGCAGTTCCAAAACAATTGCTCTACCTACAATTGCTTTGGCTGCAACAGTTGTACCAATTCAATTGTTGTTTTTTGCCAATTAACGTATTGATCAGTTTTCGTTGGCAACAAAAATGCAGGAAATAAAAATGCATCAGACACCAAAAGCACCAGGACATGCTCCTGTCGGCGGTGATAGGAATAGCCTGAGTGTCGAAGGTTTAGAGTTTAGGAACGGAACTGTAATTTAAGAGATGACGTTTTTTAGATAAATTTTATTTGAAAAGAGCTTGCATGGAACAGAAGTTATTAGGAAAAAAAATTGCTGTGATTGCTACAGATGGCTTTGAGAAATCGGAACCGATGGAACCCAAAAGGGCCCTTGAACAAGCTGGTGCAAAAGTCGAAGTGATCTCGCTCAAGCGCGGCAAGATCCGATCGTGGAGTCATGATCAGTGGGACGCCTCCGGAATTGTGCACAAGACCATTGATGAGGTCACTCCTGGGCACTATGATGCGTTGCTGTTGCCTGGCGGAGTGATGAATGCAGACACTCTGCGGAGGGATCGCAAGGTGGTCGAGTTTGCCAAAGAGTTTATGCGATCCAACAAGCCGATTGCGGCGATCTGCCATGCGGCTTGGTTGTTGATCGAAACGGGCTGCCTCCAGGGTCGCAAATTGACATCTTGGCCATCTTTAAAAACTGATTTGGAAAATGCGGGTGCACTCTGGTTTGACGCCGAAGTCATCAACGATCACGGCCTTGTAACTAGTCGAATGCCAGGTGATTTGCCCGCATTTAATAGAAAGATGGTTGAAGAGTTTGCTGCGGGCCCCAGGCGAGCTGCACCTAACGAACGGTACACATGAAATGTACTCGATTTCCCCAAAGTACTCTGTCAATGAGGCCAATTTACTCGTGGTGAGGTCGAATGGACTAACAGGCTCTTGAAAAAATCAGATACAGGCTCCTAATTGAAGGGAATGGTCACGATGAAAGAAACAACTCAATCCATGTGGCTGGAAGAATCCATCCGACGTCCAGGAGACTTTGCACAAAGGTCATTAAAGCAGAATCTAGAATGTGATGTGTGCATTGTCGGAGCCGGAATCGCGGGATTGACAACGGGATATCTATTGGCTCTCAAAGGCAGAAAGGTCTGTATCCTCGAGAGTCTTGGGTTTGCCGAAGGCCAAACAGCTCAATCGAGCGGTCATCTCACCGCAATTCTCGATATGCCCTACCTTCATTTGTCGCGCCTTCATGGACACAAAACCACACGAACGGTAGCAGAAGGCCAAACCTTTGCTATAAATAAAATTAAGGAAATTGTCGCTTTAGAAGACATAGAGTGCGATCTCAAAGAGGTACCGGGATATTTGTTTTCTCCACTTCGGTATCCTTACCCAGTTCGGGATCAGGAAAGAGAACGGCATTTTCTAAAATCCGAACTTGAGGCGCTTCATGCAGCCGGTCTTGTCGACGCCACTCTGGTGAACAGCATTCCTCTAACAGAAATTCCGACCGAGACTGCGATACTGATTCCCCAGCAAATGCAGTTGCACCCTCTAAAATATTTGCGCGGACTCGCAGAGCGGTTCTTGACCCTGGGCGGTGAACTCTATTTTCACTCACCTGTGACAGAAATTCATGAGTCAGAAACCAATCTGGTTGTGACTCGCTCTGGTCAATGGGTAGAATCGAACTCCCTTGTTATAGCAACCAACACTCCGATCAATAACGTGCTGAGCGTTCACTCAAAACAAACTCCCTACAGAACCTATGTTATCGCATTTAGGGTTCCAAAGGACCACTTGCGGAGCGGACTTTACTGGGACACAGAAAAACCTTACCACTATTTACGTACTCAACCTTGGAATAATCATGATGATTTGCTCATTGTTGGCGGAGAAGATCACAAGACTGGTCAGACACTCGATCCGCTCGTCAATTTTGAGCACTTAGCTGATTGGACAAAGCTCAGATTTCCATTTGCAATTGAACAGAGTCGTTGGTCAGGTCAGATAATGACCTCAATTGATGGACTCGCTTTTATGGGGCGAAGCCCCTCCGGACGTGACAATGTCTATGTCATCACGGGTCAGGCGGGAGCTGGTCTCACGCAGTCCACGATAGGAGCAGCAATCGTTACAGATCAAATCATTGGAATCAAAAATCCATGGGAAGAGCTCTACAGTCCTGGGCGTTTCAAATTGGGTGCTCTTGGAAGCTACATTAGCGAGAACGCCAATGTGATGGCTCAGTATGCCGACTGGCTGACATTTCAATCTCAAAGCATTGTCAAAGATCTCCCTATCGGAGAGGGCATTGTTGTCAATCACGGGTTAAAAAAGATTGCCGCCTATAGAAATGACCAGGGCGAGCTCGAAACCTATTCCGCCGCCTGCCCTCACCTCGGGGGAGTCATCCACTGGAACTCCGCCGAAAAGTCATGGGATTGTCCATGCCATGGTTCAAGATTCAGTTGCAACGGCACTGTAATAGAAGGTCCCGCTTGCGAAAACCTCACCGCAATTTCTGATCCAGAACAACTCGAACCCAGTGCACCGCAGGCACTGTCACCGTCTGCTGAAGACGCCACATCTATCGAAAGGTCAGAACAACCAACCCCAATCATGTTTTCTACAAATAAATTGTCACCGTCTTGAAACCATGTGACGGGTGATCTCCGCCAACATCACCTTGGTGTCGATCGGCTTGGCGAGGTGACCGACAAATCCCGCAGCTTGGGTGCGCAATCTGTCTTCCAGCATAGCATGAGCTGTTAGAGCCACAATGGGAACTGAGTAGCCAGTCGAGCGCAGAGTCGCAAGCGTTTGGTAACCATCCATATTCGGCATTTGAATGTCCATGAGCACGATATCAAAGTCCATAGAGTTCGCCAAAGCAATGGCCTCACTTCCACTCGACGCAGTGTTAACTTCCGCACCGTAGTTGCAGAGGATTCTTTTGACGAGGTAGCGATTTTCTGACGCATCATCGACTAAGAGCACGCGACAATTTTTTAAAACTCCGAGCGCAGGGTCCGCGTCCTCATTTTGCAGGGAACTCCTTTCACTGTCTTCAGGGGGGGGGTTCTTTTTAACCTCAACTGCAGAAATAGAAATGCGAAATGTCGATCCCACTCGCGGATTCGAGTCCAACAATGTCACATCACCGCCAAGAGCCATCGCCAATTTTTGAGAAAGCGCCAAACCTAAACCGGTGCCGCCATACTGGCGCGCCATGGAGTTGTCCGCCTGCGAAAATGGCTTAAACAATCTCTGACTCTGAGCTTTCGACAAACCACAACCCGTGTCTTTAACATCAATATTTATCAAGTACTGGCGTCCACCACAGCGCTCAGCTCCACAGCTGATATGAACTCCACCACTGATCGTAAACTTGATCGCATTTCCAATAATATTAATTAGGATTTGCCGCAACCTTGTCGGATCCGAAAAAATTCGCTCTGGAGTTGACTCTGCAATTTTAAGTGTGAGTAAGATTCCTTTCTGTTTCGCATTCTCTTTAAAAAGTTGCTCCAACTCTTGCATTAGCTGATGAAAAGAGAATTCAATAGATTCAACCTCTAACTGTCCTGCTTCTACTTTTGCCAGATCCAAGATATCATCTATAATCTTTGTCAATGCATGGCCATTTCGATTGATGGTGTCAATAAACTGATCACGCTCCTGAGGAGCTAATTCCGTCTCTTTTAAAAGACCGCTGTAGCCAAGAATTGCTGCCAGAGGCGTGCGAATTTCGTGACTCATATTGGCTAGAAATGCACTCTTGCTCGCATTCGCCATTTCCGCTTGTTCTTTGGCGATCACAAGCTCTTCTGATATTTTTTTACTCTCATCAATATCCGTCGCCGTGCCCGTCCAATAAAGCACTTCGCCTTGCGAGTTTTGGGTGGGCATAGCTCGCCCTAAAAACCAACGATATCTACCGTGAATATCACGAATACGATACTCACGCCTGAACGGACTTCCGCCCTTCATGGATTCCAGCCAATCTTGTATCAGACCTTCCAGGTCGTCGGGATGAATCGACTGCGCCCAAGCTTCGGGATTGTGCTCATAATCCCAATGAACTCCGGTGTACTGCAGACACCGATCATTGGCAAAATTAATGATCCCATTAACATCGGCTGTCCACATCATATCTGGAATTGCATTGGTCAGACTCTTGTATTTGTCCTGGCTCTCCTCCGCGCGCATTCTTGCTTTGACCTGCTCAGTGACATCGATGGCAACCAATACGATCTCTCGGTCATGCCCAGCACTTTCATTCAAAATTTGGCATTTAAAATTCAGATACTTTTTTTCGGTCGTTCCGTCGTCATGACACACAACAATGCTCACTTCGATATCCTGGCAAGCATTGTCTTTGACTTGAACATTCGCAAAGAGCTGACTCAGATCGTAATATCTTATAGACTCCGATTCGCCGTTAACTGCGCCTTGAGCAAATTCTATGCAATGCCCAAACAGGTCAACAGCATATTCATTCATAAATTTGAATTTTCGATCCGCCTCACCAAATACACATATGCCGACTGGTGCTTTCAGCATGAGCTCCAGACCCCATACTGGCGGGTGGTCTGCATCCAGTTGACTGACCTGAAGTTGAGCCATCCTGAGCATTTCAGTATTTGGATTTGGATTTGGATTCATTTCCATACTGCGCCACCTATACTTTGGTGATTGAGTCCTTGAGAATTATCACTAAATTCCAACAGGTCAATGTTAATATAAGTTGAATTTACCTTGCACATTCAAATACGCACCATAGATCATATTCTGCATGGTTGAGTCACAGCAAAGGTCTGGAAAAATCTACAACAATCCTCCTGTTTACAATTTTTCAAGAAATCTCAACTCCCTTAGCGGCTCAATACTCAGATTTGGCCTATACCGACATGCGCCCTGCTTTTATCATAGAAAGTAACTCTTGATCACTATTTGGAGGCCATTGTGCATCACCGCCACGCAGAGACCAACAGCACTGCTGAGACCGAATTGAGCCTCCTCCCCGATTACAATCACTCGATACAATTTTATGACAGTGATGAATTCCTTTCACAAGTGCTTGGACGTTTCGTTCAAGAGGGATTAGACAACAACGACGGCATTGTTGTTATCGCGACATCAAAACATATAGAAGACCTCCGTACCATTTTAGAAGGTCGAGGTATTATCACTAAGTCCTATCAAGCCATAGAGCAGCTAATTCTGTTGAATGCTGAAGAAACTTTAGATTTTTTAATCCAAGAAAACAGCATCAATTTGTCGTTCATGGACAATCTGATCTCTTCTCTTATGGAAAGAATGCTTAAGAATTTTTCAAATATTCGCATCTATGGCGAGATGGTGAATCTACTGATCGCCTCAGGACGAACATCCGACACGCTGATCTTAGAAGAAAGATGGACAGAATACATTCGCAGATGGCCCATAAAGGTCATGTGTGGATACGCTGTGAGCAATTTCAGTTCTGACAAAAAAAGTACAAAAAGTAAAAGCAGCACATCTATTCGCGACAATCGCCTAAACAGATCTCCATTTAAAGTCTCTGAACGTCATTCTGGGCCTTCTATGGAAGAGGCACATTTAAGGATAATTGCTGAACTTCAGCTCAAGACACTGTCTTTGCACAACGAAATCGAAGAGCGCAGCCGGGCGGAGAGCTATCTCACACAAAGTCGCGAAGAGTTGCGCCTCGCCAAGGAGGCAGCTGAACACGCCAATTTTGCAAAAACGCGGTTTCTGGCAAATATGTCTCATGAGATTCGCAGTCCACTCAATGCTATCTTGGGCTTTACAGAACTGATGCGCGATCCAAATCTCAGCTCCGAAGATCGCAATCGCTACGCCAATGTTATCGACCGCAATGGTCTTCTGCTAGCAACCCTCATTAGTCATATCCTGGATATGTCTAAAGCAGAAGGTTCGGACATCGATATCGAATTTGCGCCCGTCGACATACTTAGTATAGTCAACGATGTGGTTTCACACTTTAAGATCGAAGCCGTGTCAAAAGGTCTGGCGGTGTCTATCGCAACACCACCACCTGACTTTCCAAATCCCATTTTCTCGGACCCTATCCGCATTCATCAGATCGTTTCGAACTTAATTGGCAATGCAATCAAGTTCACTGAAGCGGGCAAAATCAACATTAGCTTTGTTCTTTCTCCATTGCCCTGTCACAACTCACAAAAATCCGATGGCACTCAAATTGGTTTGCGAGTTTCAGATACTGGCATCGGCCTCTCCGAAAATCAGAGATCACGAATTTTTCAACGATTTGGGCAGCTTGACGCTTCGACCACACGTAAATATGGCGGCACAGGGCTCGGGCTAATTCTTTCAAAAAAACTTGCGCAGGCACTTGGCGGCGACTTGATTCTTGAATACAGCGAACCCAATGCTGGCAGCCAGTTTCTGGCTTTCTTCAATGCCAACTGCGTACCGCACTTTGCGCATGAGGAGATTATTAATTTTGCAGAATCAAAGGAGACTCAAAATAGTAGACAGTACAATCTAAAGCCTCTCAACGGAGTCAGAGTACTTGTGGCTGAGGATGGTAAAGACAATCAACTTCTTATCGATCGCCTCCTGTGCATCGAGGGCGCAACGGTTGATATCGCAGACAATGGCCTTGAGGCCTTCAACAAGGCAACTAGAAACGATTACGATATAGTTCTCATGGATATTATGATGCCTGTCTGCGATGGCTACGAAGCCTCGCGGCGATTGCGCAGTCAGGGTTTTAGTAAGCCAATCATTGCCCTCACTGCCCACGCCCAACGGGAAGATCGCCAGCGCTCCATTGATGCGGGTTGCGATGATCACCTCACTAAACCCATCAATCGCCAAACTCTCGTACAAGTCATTGCCAATGCCGTAGGAAAATCAAACAAGAACATACCGATGTGCTAGCCTCAAGTTGAGATCGCGTTGAGGCCAATGGTCCAACCGCAGGTGTTCTATTGAACTTTTTTGAGTCATTTTCTTCTACCTTCTTGCCGTCTAATTGCATAAACTCCCACTGTGACTACAAATCCAATTTTTCAACGATCAGAAACCTGTTGGCGAGTCGACTTTGCTCGACATGCTACGCCGCTTGTTGACTGTGCGAACTATTACGCTGCTGTTCATGCCGCCATCTGCAATGCCCGTAAAAGTATATTTATTGTCGGGTGGGAAATTGATAGCGGCTTGCACCTACTGCGTGGACCAGCAGAGTCCGCCACAAAATATCCTTCGGCGTTGATAGATTTGCTTTCATGGAAAGCTCAGTCAGATGCAATTATGCAGATCTATTTGTTAAGATGGGATTCCTCGCTCGCGTTCGTCACCGAGCGCGAATTCATGGCAGGTTACACCTGGACAGCAAACACTCCTGAGAATGTTCATGTGTGCTTGGATGCAAGCGCACCCATCGCGGGAAGTCATCACCAAAAGATAATTCTCATTGACGACGAGTTGGCATTTTGTGGCGGAATGGACATTGCCCGACAGCGCTGGGACACTCGGCAGCATTTAGAAATTAACGAACTACGAAATGATGCCAATGGACCTTACGGACCATACCATGATGTTCAAATCATGGTGGATGGGCCTATCGTTCGTTCGTTCGGCGAACTGGTTCGTGAGCGCTGGTTTAGGGCTGCAGACTACGAGGCTCGTCCTTTTTCTCCCCCGTCAAATCAACTGGCAACGACAGCACCAGAAGATCTCCAGAGCCCCATCGCCGCCTCTTGGCCGAGCGCCTTTCCGCCGCAGGTGTTTAATGTTGAATGCGCTATTGCTCGAACAATTCCTGCCAGTGACACAGGTGACGGCATTCATGAAGTGAGTCAAATGTACTTGAACCTGATTCGTCAGGCAAAACATTTCATTTATATTGAGAATCAATTTTTGACAGTGGATATGATCGCCAAAACCTTAAATATTCAATTGCGGGACCAACCCAACCTGCGTGTGCTCATTGCCAGCTCTCACAATCCACAAGGAATTTTTGAGCGCGAAGGCATGTGGGCAGGTCGCATTGACTTTAAAGGTGAACTTGAAGAAGGGGTTGCTTCCGAGCGGGTGAAGATGGTTTGCTCAGGACTGAAATCTGAATTTGGAGACATCACTTACAAAAGAATACACTCCAAAGTTTTTGTCGTCGATAGCAGCTACGTGACAATCGCCTCTTCAAATCTCAACAATCGCTCGATGGTTCTTGATACAGAATGTGATATCACTTTGGCAGCCAATGGCGATGCCAAGATTGAGGCGTGGATGGCCAATTTTCGCAATGACCTGATCGCAGAACATTCTGGATTATCTATAGAGAACATCGATCAACTGATAAGAAATCGCGAGAGTCTGGATAACTTCTTCGTCAATGACTCCACAAAAAATCACAAGGGCTATCAGTTTTTTGAAATTGACGATACACTTTTCACCAACAAAAGCTTGCAGGCGCTGGCGCAACCCCTAGCCGATCCGAATGCTGTCGCCATCGTCAAAAATCCATCAAGGCAAACGCTCATTGGCTCCACCCTTCTTGCACTGACTGCCGTGGCAGGGCTCCTTATTCTGCGCTATCAATCCGATTGGTTCACCACTGAAAAAATCAGAACATTTATGGAAATGGCGCAAGCTTCGCCATTTGCACTACCTATGGTGTGCTTGATCTATTTGGTCTCAGGATTTGTATTCTTTCCTGTGACTCTTCTGTCGCTAATTACAGCGGCCGTTTTTGGCGCCCTGATGGGGCCTGCACTCGCAATGTGTGGCTCCCTATTGAGTGCGGCAATCATGTTTTGGCTTGGGCACTTTGCAGGCCTAAAGGGTCTCAGAAGTTTGTTTGGTAGTCGCGTCCGCGCCATCGATCAATATTTTGAACGCGCCGGAATCATTGGCGTCGCCATAATTCGCTTGATTCCAATTGCTCCATTCACGCTAGTGAATCTAGCCGCAGGGATTTCGTCGGTTAGATTTTTCAGTTTTATCATCGGTACTTTTTTGGGATTTTTGCCTGGTCTGTTTGCCAAAGGAATTGTTGCCGACTCGTTAATGCAAATGTTTTTGAACCCTTCAGCCAAGGTTTCGTTTCAATTGACGATCGGCATTTTTTTATGGTTGGTCTTTGCTGCGAACTCCTATTTTTTGGCACGAGCTTGGAAGCGCAGAAAGGCCCGCAATGAAGCTTAAGTTGATGACCTACAACATCAGAGGTGCCCGTGGCATGGATGGGCGACGTGATCTAGGTCGAATTGGGTCTTTCTTAGCGACCCAAAAAGTCGATATTGTTCTGATTCAGGAGTTTGACACTTTATCCTCAGAGAGCGATACCGATGAAGACATCGCCGCGCTACAGACGCAGTGGCTAAAATCATTTATCGCTGCGCCGACAATCATGGGGCCGCACGGATGGTACGGCAATGCGATACTATCCCGCTTCCCCATAACCCGTCATTCCGTGACCGATATATCTCACACCGGTCGCGAACCACGCAATATTTTGGAAGCCTTTGTCGAAACTCCCTCTGGCCCACTGCACATTATGAATACGCACAAAGGTTTAAGCTACCGCGAGCGCAGCCGGCAAATGGCAAAGCTCAATGAACTTCTCCATCGAAAGAGCGAGGTTCCACTTATTGTTGGCGGAGACATCAACGAATGGCACGTGTTTTCTGGCGGACTCAAAAAACTGAATTTGACTTTGCGAGCGATTCCCACCAAACCCACCTTCCCCACGCTCATGCCTTTGCTACAATTGGATCGAATCTGGTGTCGGCCTCACAATTTGGTAACAAATCTAAGCGTCTTAAAAACCAAAGAGACACGAGTGTTTTCAGACCACTACCCTCTGTTGGCAGAACTAGAACTCTAAAATCCCACCACCAGTTCAGGATGAGGGATGGCAAGAGCTGAAAGAGGCTATTGGGCAAAAGTTAAGGGGCACTGGACGCCGGCATATAGCGGGAGAGCGTATCGACCAAAAGCTCTCTTTGTACAGGTTTGGTCAAAAAGTCGCTAAAGCCAGAGGCCATGCACTTTTCTCTCTCTTCACTCATAGCATGTGCAGTCAGAGCAATTATTGGTTGAGTGTAATGCACCTGCCGCAATTTTCTAGCAGCCTCATGCCCATCCATAAGGGGCATTTGCAGATCCATTAGGACAACATCAAAATCTGCATTCATAGCCATTTCCACTCCCTGTGCACCATCAAAAGCCGTACTTATTTTGGCGCCAGTCTTTCGCAAATAAGTAGAAATAAGAACCTGATTGTCTGGTGAATCTTCTACCAAAAGCACCTTCAAGTCTTTTAGTTTTGGTTTTAGCTCGCTTGATTCCACCTGTGTTATCCGCATCGAAAGATCTTTGCGATCAATCAATTTGACGGGTGAGTGAGTTGTGGGTTTGATACTGACTTCAAAAGTGCTGCCAACGCCTAAACGAGAATCCACCAAGCGTAAACCGCCGCCCAAGGCCTCCGCCAATCTCCGCGACAAAACCAGTCCCAAGCCAGTGCCACCAAATTTTCGTGTCGTGGAGGAGTCTGCCTGTGCAAATGGTTTAAATAGCTTTCTTTTTTGTGAAGTGCTCAAGCCAATTCCTGTGTCCCTGATTGAGAAGTACACAACACCTTCTTCAAATTTCACAGACAAATGAACCTGTCCCTTATCTGTAAACTTTAAAGCATTGCCACCAATGTTTGAAAGAACTTGGCGCAGCCTTCCCGGGTCAGTCGACATTTGCTCAGGTAGCGGAGTCTCAACACTCACCGTGAACTCAACTCCCTTTTCTGCAGCCTTGAATTCCATCATGGCAATAAAATCTGAAAGAAGATTGATCAACGAAAACGACACTTCGTCAATCAGCATTTTGCCAACCTCAATTTTAGAAAGATCCAAAATGTCATCAATGAGTCTCAGCAGGTGCTGGGAATTTCTTTCTACGATACCCATATAATTGGTATTTTCTTGTTTCGAGTTTTTCGGATTCTTCATAAGATCGATAAAGCCGACTATCGCACCAATCGGTGTGCGAATTTCATGAGACATGTTGGCTAAAAATTCTGTCTTAGCGACATTGGCTCTTTCGGCCTCTTCTTTTGCAAGATTGAGAGCGGCTAGCAACTGTCGACTATGATATTGTTTTCGGCGAGCCCGAATTGCCACTTCTACTGATCGAATCAGGGTCAAGCGTGAGAAAGGTCGCTCTAGGAGAAAAATATTGCCACTCTTCGAGAAAATTTCAGTGGCGCGAACCGCATCAGAATTGGTCAGCAAAATGATCGGAATGTCTGACCATGTTGGCTGATGCTCCAACCTCGCTTGCAGAAATGCAATGTCTTCTGCCGAGATCGCCTCTTCAGAAATTATCACGGCACCACACTCTTCTTGAATCCGCTCTGCGAGGTCCATCAAATTTGGACAGGCTTTGGCCACGATACCGGCGCCATCTAATACTTCAATGGCCACATCAGCATCATGAAGGGCGGGGGTAAGAATAAACACAACCTCAGAATTGCTGTCCATCCCCAATTTTGTCGCATTCATCTTGCCTTCCCCCACCATTTTGCCAATAGCACTGACTCAATCTTATCACATCACACAATAATTGGACACAAGTCGGAGGGCTTTTGGGCAGCTAAAATTGAGCCCATTAAAAAATTTTGTTATCTTGAGGAAGAGGCGCAGAGTATACCAAGGCGCAAATCACACACTAGTGTTGGCATTCCTCAACATTCAAAGCCGCGATCAAGCAATGCTGACTTTAGCTGAGCATTTCCTTGCCCAAAAACCACACTACCGTGACTGAGGATAATGTTATCGAAATCATTGCGAAGAATCTCATGCATTGATGCTTCAAAGGCAACTTTGTCACTCACTAATTTTGCATAAAATTTGCTGATAGCCAAACGATTGAATGTGCCAAATAGTCCGAGAATGATTCGGGCGCCAAGCCCTTTTGGATTTTTAATATTAAAGAGCAAATCAGTCACAATCAATGAGTTTGATCTTCGATCTAAAAAAACGGATTCTTCGACTCTTGGCATGCCTGAAATTTCAAAAACGGGAAGTTCTTCTTGGTACAGCCACCGCATTGGCGTCAACTCGTCTGTCCATCGAATCAATGGTTTTGCTTTTCTCACATTTTCTGTGGCCCAAACTCTGGCCCTTGGAAAGGCAACAATAGCGCCTGGAATTCCAGAGCAATGAAACAAATTTGGAGCTACAATATCAGTAATCTCACCGGTCGCCTTAAGATCATCTCGACTCATCATAGACCCTGGAGAGATCAATACTCGACCACCACTGACGCTGACACTGGTCGATCTGATTGGCAAAGACATAAAAGGCATTGCTTTGTCCGCTTCAATGAAGCTGATATGCTGTGCCTCCTTAATACTCTTAATCACGCCACTCCCTCCCGTCGAATCCAAATGTATCATGAGACTTCGTCCAACCTCACTCAGCAAATTCCCTGTCTTGCGAGCGCCTAGCTTAATATAGAATTTTCCTTAGCAAGAATCCCGCACGCAAGTATATTATACATAACAAATTTAATTGTCTGCTCTTTTCACTTTCTATTAACCCGGCCGAAAGTAAATTAAGTCGAAATGGGTCGTTTTAAGAATCACTTTGTCGATCTTCGTCGCAAAGACTGTGACTTATCACAGTAGATAAGCCCCGCCTTTGCTCCTTGCACTTCTCGTCATTCTTAAAAATCTCTCATTTCTTTGTTAATTTACTTTCGGCCGAGCTAATAATAGTTCAAAATTTTGTGGTCATTTTTCTGCTAATATCGCAGAATCGCAAAATGGCACTCTCAAAGACCTTCCCCCTCGCTGCAGTAACACTTGCTTTGATTGAATTCTTCAGTGGTGATGAGGCATGACCAGAATATGTCTAACCGGTGCCACGGGTTTTATTGGCAGCGCTCTCCTAGCTCGATTGCAAGAGCGGCCTGATTTAGAGATAATTGCACTCAGCCGAAAACTGCCGCCCATAATGGATGGAGCCAAGAAAGGAAATGTCATCTGGCGAAGATGTGATGGCTTTTCATTAATTGATGCCGAGAATGCCGTCGCGGGTACAGATATTTTGATCTATCTTATTCACTCAATGATGCCATCAAGCTCTCTTACGCAAGGTAGTTTTGCCGACTTTGATTTGTATTTGGCGGACAACTTTGCCAAAGCGGCAAATAAAGGCGGAGTTAAGAAGGTCATTTATCTTAGCGGACTGATACCAAATGTTTCCAATCTTTCTGATCACCTAAAGAGTCGCCTTGAGATTGAAAAGACACTCGCACAGTACGGCAATAACGTGACAACTTTGCGATCAGCATTGGTTGTTGGCAAAAATGGGAGTAGCTTTCAAATCCTTGAGCGTTTGAGCAAACGTTTGCCGGTATCGATTTGCCCGTCATGGACTCAATCGAAGGCGCAGCCGATTGACCTGCAGGATGTCGTGGCGACTCTCGAGTACACCATAGACCATTCTTCTCAGCTAAAGGACTGCTATGACATAGGTGGACCCGAAATCCTGAGTTATAAAGATATGCTCATACGCACGGCTGAGGTCCTTGGTAAAAAGAGATACATCATCAACGTACCATTTTTTTCACCGAGACTTTCTAAACTATGGGTTTCTAAGGTAGCCTCTATGCCAAAGAACTTAGTGTACCCATTGGTGGATTCTCTCAAGCACGAAATGGTAGTGAGGCCAGATCACCAATTGTTGCTTCAAAATCATCGCTACATCCCTTTTACAGAATCTTTAAAAAAGGGACTGGACCGCGAATCCGGGGGATGGGTTCGCGCCATTATCAATTACAACACCAACGTGAATTTTCGCTGGCTTGCAAATGCAACCTCTGTCCAACGTGTTGAACTAAAGACCAATCTCTCCGCAGCCACGATTGCCAAGTACTATTTTAGTTGGATTCCTTGGTATTTGAAGCCGCTGATTCAATCTTCGCTTGTCGACGATGTCGTTGAGTTCTTGCTACTGAAGCGCTGGAGGCTTCTTGTGCTCAAGCGCAGCGCAGCGAGAAGCGACAACAGCCGCTCTGTCTATTACGTCAGGGGCGGAATACTCGCACGAGAGATCACAATGAACGGACGCTTGGAGTTTCGGGTCATTGAGTCTTCAAGGTGTCTGATCATTGCCCTGTTAAATTATCGCCCGTCACTGCCTTGGTTCATATATAAATTCACCCAAGCCATCGTTCATCTGAGTGCAATGAAAAAATTTGGTAGATTTGTGCGCCGCCGATAACTGTTAATACTTGAACCAAGTGTTCATCGCCCATTTGTGTATCATATAGCTCGCAGAAAGAAGAACCAAGCCCAAGCCATACGCCGTCCAAAAGCTCAACTTCATTCGTTCTGACAACAAGAAGGGTACAAAAAATAAAAGACTGGCCGGAACCGCGACAAAGATACTTTTTGCAAGCACAACGGTGTTGCCAGGATTGTCACTTTGAATCTTTGATAAAGCTAAGACGATCAACGTGGACAGCGGCAGAGATACGATAAATCCCCCCAGAACGGGGTTTGTTTTAGAAATCCAAATCACCAAGGTAAGCACGGCTGATGTCAAAACTAGATTGAGTGCGATTTCAAACAAAGCTCCTCCTCGTTCACTCTCGGTGATTTGGTCGTTCTATCGCTCTACCGCACTTTTTTAAGATTTACCACTCCCTCACGCAGGTTGCAGAACAAATTACACCGCATTTTCTTGCTGGTATCCTGTTGGCAACCAACATAGTCCAAAATCAGTCACACTTTAGTATGCAGCCATTGGTCCCTTTGCATGTCACATTGCTTTGCGCTGCCGGCTCGGCGATACACTTCCCAGAACACCGATTGACATCGCCATTATCGCCCCAGCTGTATAGAAATCGGCTCACGACCCGCATCATCAAAACACGTTTGTCGCAGGACCTCTGCACCGAACCGTTATTGCAGGAGAAGTTTTCTCCCTGATCCACAAGCTTGATTAGTACCCACTTCACACTTTTTCACCACAACGACAACGCACTTTCCATTCTGCAAAGCTTCACCAGTTTTACAAGTCGGTGGAGATGGTGGTGTCGTTGGAATAGTCGGAGTCGGAGGAGGAGTCGGAGGAGTTTAAAGGTCCTCCGCAACTGAGGCAGCTAAAATCTATTCTACAAAAAATGTAATTTGATCTTCAATGCTGCAAGTCGCAGGATCAACGATAAAAAGATCTGCTGCATCTCCACCGGGACTGTAATAGTCTACGATATAAAAAAGTTTTGAATTACCTGCAGCAACTGCCTTAACCTTTTCAATTACTTCGTCTTCTATGTCATTGTTGCCATCAACTACATTGGCAACGGCTTCTTCACCGGAAACAGGAGTGGGTCCATAAACCTCATCATTGATTCCCTGTCCTTGCTCCGTAACAACATCCAGAACTGCATTCTCACAGGATAGATTCTCAATAGCTAGACCTTGATTGGCCATCAAAAACAAAATTGCAGCCGCAGCGGAAAAACCATATCTTTTCATAAAACTCCCTAAAAAATTGAAAATCACAGCCACGTTAAAAATCAACAAATGGCATTTCAATTAGCCAGAATAGGAGACATCTCAAAGTTAGTTGAAACTTGAAAGAGGGAGCCCTTTTGTGGAAG
>CAYMBJ010000040.1:0-37283 GCA_964388665.1 uncultured Pseudobdellovibrionaceae bacterium
ATCTCGCCCCATGTTATTTTTAGGTAATGCGACATCTTTCCTGAAACTGGGGGAATCTCATGTCAGTGCCAAATATTGTTAGCCAGTCGATTGGTATCTGGAGTCTGGTGACACTACCCGTGAGCGATTTAAGTACTTTCCGTGCCAAGATGAGACACTTTGGCCAGCATCTTCAATTGCCATTTACAAAGGTAAACCTCATTAGCGATGAATAAATGCGCCCGTGGCTTGCAGCGGACGATACTCTTTATCGCGCTCTAGCCATACTGCAAGTGCCAGTTCTGTTGCCTTCAGTGCAGGAGTTTGCTTACGAGGAGATTGATTAGGTGGAGATTGATTAGATTCCACCAAAGCAAATTGAAATGGGAACTTTAAAATTGCATTTGACGTGAGATCCTGTGTAGACAGTGTTTGAGAGCTCCAGTCCAGTACGACAAAGTTATGCTGAAGAAGTTTCCCCTTGTTTTCACCGCCAAGGATTTTTGATTGAATACCAGCGCCGAGTCTTGCGACATAAACCCTGTAAGACACTGAAGTCTTTTCTAATGCCTTTTTCTTTTTTGATTCTTTTGGGCCAACAATTTCTACGGCAATTTCATTTTCTACAGTGTTTGAGTTGTAGACTTTGATTTCAAAGTTGGAAATTTCCTTGGCGCTTGGCAAGTTGCCTTTGCCCCAACTCTTCCATTCCGATCCGTCTAGCACCACGCCAGGGGTGTACACTGAGGGGCTTTCCCAGGTGGCGGCAATGTCTCTCTGTCGCTGGGTCATGGCATGAGTAGAGAGGCTGTCTTTCCATCCAAGATAGTTCCAATAGTCCACATGAAAGACAACAGGAACAAACTTCTTCCATAGACCAGCATCCAATTTCATTTTTGAAATCCATTGATCGGCCGGAGGGCAACTGGAGCAGGACTCCGAAGTAAACAGCTCCAAGAGTTGAACTTTTTGACTTCCAGAGGCTGCCAAAAGAGTTTGTTTTTGTTTGGGTGCCTCAGGAGACTCTGTTGCAGCCCAAATCTGAGTTTGAAATAACAAATTTAGTCCAAAAATAAATGGGGTGCTGAAGAGAGTTAAGCTGCAAAAACGATGTAGGGAGCGTTGATTTCTGCTCATGTTGCATTTTCACACTCACTTTAGAATAAAGTCAAAAAATCCGATACAGCACCTGGCTTTACATCGGGCACTACAGGCTTGAAGTGCTCCCGATAAATAGTCACCAGATTGAGCGGAAATCGCACATTTTGTGTGAATACAATTTACATGCTCAATTGAAACTTGCATGGTAGTTGAGTATAGTTGCCTCACTTGATTTTCAAGGTATTATTAACCACCTTACTAAACAAAGGAACTCAGTTATGAAAAACACACTTTTGACTCTTGCTGTTGCCATCGGACTCCTCTCACAGCCGGCTTTTGCGGACTCTCAGCCTCTTGATCTTGGACCAGGCGAAAGCTTGGCGCAGCTTCTTCAAATTTCGAATGATAAGGGATTTCCGGTATCTAGCGTGGAAATGACCTACGTGCGTGGCTGCAATCAGAAATTCTCCAGAGTGGCATTGGAGCATAAGATTGAAAATGGAGTTCATCAGGTACAGGTCGGTGTCATCTTAGTAAAAATCAGGGACTTCTGTTATCATAGCGATCCGGTGAGTACTGTTGAGTCAGTTGCGACTGAGGTCTTTGCAATGGAACCAATTGAGGTTGTGCCTTTGAGCTCTGATACGTTGCTGGATATGGGCGGGGTATCGGTTGACAATTTTAACTGATCCAAGGAGGTACAGTAACTATCGCGAGTTCTTACGGGCTCTTTTTCAATTGAATAAGAGCCATTCAAAAGACTCCTCAATGAAGTCGTTTTCTGCAAAGCTGGGCTTTTCGGAGTCTTCTTTGCGAATGATCCTCAGTGGTAAACGAGACCTGACTGTTCACAATATTCACGTCCTGGCGTCTAAGTTAAGGATGTCACAGGTGCAGACGGAGATATTTGAAGCAATGATTTTGCGTGACCAGTCTGAAACACGTGCTGAGCGCAGCTATCACGTTCAGAAGCTAAAAATTTTGAATTCACTGCACTCAATGGAAGATGTTCGAGTGAGCTCAAAGCAACTATTGTCTGAATGGTACTTTCCTGAGCTGTTGTTGTATTTGAACGAGCGACAGCTGGCCGAGCTTGGTTTGGAAGAAGTGAAGCAGATTGCAAGTCAGCTCGGTTTGACTTTAGAGAAAGCGGAAGCCGCAATTGCAAAAGTACTGCAAATGGACCTATCCGTTACCGCTGTCGGTAGTTCAGAAATGCATTTGGCATTTTTGAACACAGGCTCCATCTCTGCGCAAAAAGACTATGTGAAAAAGTGTTTACAAAAGTGTCTTCATCATGTTGAAGCGGATTATAAAAGTGGTCGCTCACTTTACTCAATCAAAAGTTTGCCCTTTACTGAGGATGGTCTGAAGGAGTTTGGTCAAGAATACAAAGCTCTCGTCGAAAAATACATGAAAAACTCGAAATCTGGAAGTGCAAAATCAAAGGACCACGAGGAGGGGCCCTCGTCCTCTAATCGCAGTGTCTTTAAGGTGGTGTTGTGCGCCCTAAAAACCCTCGAATAGAATGAGACGATTCTATAAACTTCCAGGTGAGAGCGCGTTTGAGACAGCTTTTTTGCAAGAAATCGGTCGCGCGTGAGTTCTGATTTTTAGGGTGTGATTTAAGAAGTCCGCTTTTGAAAAGTCGTAGCTGATCTCTTGTCCAGTGTTCATCCTAATGGCTCCAGAATCCCAAAGTTGCTTGGCCACTTTGGGTCCAAAAAGCTGTTCGAGTTTAGAATTGACGCCTTCCTTAAATTCGTCACTGTGGATTCCAAAGATACCAAAAGATTTTTGAGAAACTTGCTCCGTGGTAACGATACCTCGATCTTCGCCGTTGATATTGCTCAGGTGAGTGTAGAGTTTTTCTGTCCATGCTTGATCCGTTCGGTGTGATACAATTGGTTGAAAGTATTTGACGTCGATAAAATCAAGAAATGTGATTGTTCCTTTGAGCTTATGAAATTCGTCAAAATTGAGCCTTGCATTTTGACCGTGTGCAGAGGTGTAAAACAAGCCCGCGACAAGATTTATTTCTACAATGGCTGCGCCGAGTATTCGACTCACATCTTTTAAAAAAGCTGAGGAGTCAGTGTAGCCACTTTTTAGAGCCAAATCGGCTCTTTGCTTAAGATTGGTAAGACTGAAAAGCGAGTAAGTGTATTCGCTTCCTTTGCTGACTTCCTCCATCAGCCGAATGGAGTATGACGAATCAATAAGAAGTTTTCCGGATCGGCTAAACGCAGGGAGAAATCCCATAACAGCTGATTCTGGAGCAATCTTTGCTGTGGACATCGATCTGCCTAATCTCTCCAGGTAGTCACTTAATAGTCTGGCCAAGCTAGCAAATAGAGCGGGGAACCCTCGATCTCCAAGGGAGTTTTTTATTGCGATCCTGTTCGTAGAGGGTTTGACAGAAAAGCTGAGGTTAGTTTCAGGATCTATGACGATCAGTGATCGAGAGCTCGTCGAGTAGCCTTTGAGATCATTCTTTTCTTCAAAGCTAATTGATTGGCTCATTAAGAAATCCTTGAGCTGCTGTCTATATTTCGTGTCGTAGGGGGAAGAAAAAAACCGCAAATATTTTTTTCCATTGCGCTCTACTACGATAATCTTGCGTATATATTCGGGCAGGTCTGCCCTCATATCAAGTAGGAGCCCACCATTTTTTTGGCGTTGGTCTAACCAATCTACAAAGGAGTCATATACGCCAAGTCCTGCAAGTTCGTTCATTGGAATTAGCAAGTAAGGAATGTCAATGAGTTCAAAAGCGAAGCCACCGAAGCCTGGCACGTTGGATGTCGCCTCAGTGTGCGCAAATTGTTTCATGGTTTCAGATTGTGCTCGACAAATCTGGCCAATCATCAGCGAGCTCACAACACATAGAATCTGAATGCTAAAATCGACTACTTTCATATCGATCTACTCTACAGCAAATCGCGGGCCAAAAAAACAAATCGCGGGTCAAAAATTCATGAAGTTTATTAAATTGTCAACTATGTAAGTCGTTTGCGAACATTTGCAATCCATTCCTTCAATCAATTCACTATCCTCGAATCCTAGGAAGAACTTGATCATGCTGAGCGATGACATCAGCATAGAGCTCGTTACGTTGAGATTTGCTTGAGGTGATCGCTCCATATCCCGAGCGGCCAGGTCGTTGGTACTCTTCAGGAGTGAGGCCCATTGACTGCATTATGGAAACAAGAAGCTGGTTAAAGGGTCGTCCCGGGTAAGAGCCTTTGTGGTAAGCCGTGTCTCGGCGAAAGGGATGATAGGGCTTTTTGTAGTTCATGTAATCAATCATTCGCCCTGGTTTGATATAGCCGTTGGCTGTTCCCATTAGCAGGACGGGCATATCATCTTGACGGTGCTGACCCATTGCCATTTCGTTGCCTACATACAGCAAGGAATTTGTTAGCAGCGATTTGCCATTGGCGTCGATTGCCGCGTCCATCTTTTTGACCAAATCAAGAATGACTTTGTTAAAGTGCCAGCGATTGTAAGCTAATATAGCTTGTAGCTGTTTTGCTGTGTTTTCACTCGCAGTCGCCAGGTTTTGGTCGTCATGTATGTGTCCTTCTTCGTGCCAGACTCCTCGGCCATCCAGAGGAGCTTGCGTAGGATTGTCAATATATCCAGGAAGAGAAGCCTCACTCGGTTTCGGAATTTGTTTTAACCCCAAAGTTGCAACCTGTGTGGCTCCGCATTGCAAAGCGAGAATGATCAGGTCATTAAAGGCCGCCATTTTCGAGTAAAGACTGTCGCTGTTGTATTCGGCTAGCGGCGCCTTTGGGCAAGTCAAGCATCGTTGATTTGAAAGGCGATTTTCGGCTTCGTTCAAATGGTCCATATAAGAAGCGAGCCGTCTGCGATCTTCTGATCCAAGTCGAGGGTTGCTCTTCAAATCTTTGTATCTCTCCAAAACAAAATCGACAATTTTTTTGTTGGAAACTCTCTCTTGAGAGGTGCTGTTGAAGAAGATTCTGTTATAGAAGCCAACTGGATCTGGGAAGCTCGGCGATCTAATTATCTTTCCGCCGGATTCGACTGTCGAAACCGAACTGAATAGCATAGCAGCAGGCATAGACGGTATTTGATTGCGGTAAAATCGCTTAGAGCGCCCAATTACATTGTCGATCGTCTCCCAGGGTTCGGCATAACTCATATCCCCTAACGCACATTCGCCTCCGTTGTGTCCTTTGCCAACGACACAATCGAGACCCCGCAAGTAAGTCATCTGAGATAGATATTGATCCCAGTTATTCTGAAAGATCATATTCATCTGCTGGCCCTTGTAGGCTTGAAGATCAGTAACGCGAACATTGGGTTCGACCTCTGCGCCCAGATTCGTCAATAGGCTTTTTGGAGCCCAGAACTCGGGACGTTGTCCATTCTTCATGATGACACTTACAAAGCGAGGTAAAACCAGAGACTCCGCAGCCTAGCTCCTTGAGGCCAAAGATGGCAAGAAGGGCAGGGCAAACGCGAATTGACTTGATATTTTTAAGAACTGACGACGCTGAGAGTTTCCTAATGTTTTGTTGCTCATTGTGGCCCCACCTTTCTTAGTCTCAAATACTGATGCGAGAAAAAACCTTGAAACATCTTTTCAAAACTCCCCTTTTCGCCAGCTAGGTTGTTGTACATATCGGATATCATACAGGCGTCTTCAGTTGATTCTCGTGTTTTGTTCATAAAACGGAAGAGCTGTCGACTAACGCAGAGGTTGGCCTTTGTCGATCTTGCTAATTGCTCACTCAATTCAGTGCCGCCATTGACCGCCGTATTGTCTCCGTATGAGGAAAGATTTAGGGAGCTAACCTGAGCATTGATGGGAAGGGTCGAGATGATCTCAGGCCGATTGTTTTTGAGGTCATAAAAGTTCTCGCGCGTGCGGAATCTTCCAAGCGCATCGTAGTCCTCAAGGGCAAAGCCAAGTGGATTGATTCGATTGTGGCAGCCCATGCAAAGAGCTGGGCTGGTTTTGGTCGCATATCGCTCACGAGTTGTCACATCAGGATGATCTTCGGGTAAATCGAGAGCACGATCGGGCAACTTGTCTGCATCTGGATTGGAGAGATCATCGCAAAGAATCTGACGTCTCAGAAACACTCCTCGTTGCACAGGATTGTTTTCGACTCGAGATTGATACAACATTCCGGCACGCGTGAGAAGGCCAACTCGGTTTGTGTGTTGGTATGTTTTTCCTGCTGCGGCCAGAATCGCGTTGTAGTCAGATTCACAGCGACCAGCGTAGCCGTCGGCAGTGACTTTGTCCGCGTGTCCAAGGAAAACCTTTTGTAGCTGACCATCAAAACCTAGAATTCTCTTTTGCGAATCGATCTTCTCAGTTTCTATGATTTGCGCCTTTGGATTTTGTGCCATAACGTCAGGAGCATAGCCAGTAATGACCTTGCCAGCGCTATCGAGGTATTTTACTTTTAAATACCGGTCTCCAGTGATGGGCGTAGTGATGCTTGCTTTGTCCATAGCATATCGATAGGAACAAACATTATTTAGTGTTTTATGATAACCATAAAGGCCGTAGAGCTCGCTGTTGCTCACATAGAATTCACGATCTAAGAGTAGGGATGCAAAATTTCCACCTCTCCAGAAATGACGATGTACAAGATTATGCACTTCTTCTTCAATTTGTTCTGGTTTGAAGCTCCAAGTAACAAATGTCTCATCATTATTTAGGAATTTACTAAAGATAGAGCTCTCTTGAAATGGGTCCAAACCTTGGTCCAAATGCAACCATTCCTCTTCGAATTGACGAAAGGTTTTCTGAACGGGATTCAATCCATAGACATTGTCATTACGCGCTTCAAGTGCCGCCCTATCAACACCATCAAAGAGCAGCTTGACTTCGGCAGCAAGGGTTGCAGGATTGGTGAATCTTCCCTGGGCAGCCGCCGTATACATAGCTGCAGTGGGAGGGGCATTGCGAGCGGCAAGAGAAATTCGGGAGGCGATTTCATAGTCGGTCAACTCCAAGACATCTGAGGTTCCTGGGCGCAGAGCCCCTTCTGTTTCAACTTCATACATCAGCTGAGGTGCAAGTGCAAAAACGCCCATCAGCATCTTTAGTCCTTCGCGCTTTGTGGATCCAGATTTAAAAAGCTGCAGATGGAGCTCCACTTCTTCATTCTTAAGCGGCCTTCGCAGTGCCTTGAGTCCGGTGCTTTGAATAAAGGACTTGATGCATTCGTCCGTCGCTGCATCTATATTATTCATGCAAGCGAGTGGGAAAGTGGCCTGCTTCGAATAGAGATCGGCGCCCAGTGCCGCCGTAAAAAAATGACCCTCGACGTGTCCACTTGTTAGTGTCTGATCTTCGCGTGAAGACGCATTGTAGGTTCTTTCATCATCTGGAACCATGCTAAAAGCGATGCCTGATGCTAAACTCGTATTAACTATCTCAACGCTGTAACTGCGAGTAAGGCGAATCACACCTAAGTCGTTCCAAACATTTGAGAGTTGGCGCTTGGTGAGCCGATTGAGAAACCTTGGCGCTGGCGAGGCTTGTGCTTGGCATCTAACCTCGTCATCGTTTAGAGGGGGTAGGCTCACGGGAACGTAGCTTGGACTTTCGCTCTCAGTGCCACTCTCAACTCCGCCACTCCCGACACCACCACCAATGGCACCGCCACTAATGTCTCCGATTGCACCTCCGCTCCCATTTTGACTGCCAGTTTCAGGTCCACTTTCAGAAGGCAATTGGGCATCAGCCGCTGACGGGTCCGCGTTGTTAGTGCCAAGGCTAGAAGGAGATGCAGAAGAGGATATTGGGGCTTGAAACCCTCCATCGCAAGCCGATAAAAGAGCAAGGCTTGCGGTCAGTATGCCAATTCTTAATTTCATCTTTTACTCCCATCCCTCATCATTTTTGGTGCTTTGAAAAGAGCCACTGAATCTTGTCCGTGCAGCTAGAAGACTCGAGATACTCAATGGCCCCCAGATCGGGCAGTGAAGTCTCGCGCCGCCCACCACAGAAATCATTTTTTATTTCAGTCTTTGCAATGGGCACAGAGATGGCCTTGTTTACAAACTCCGATCCATTTTTGAGACTAAAATCAAGGCCCAAAGGATCAAAAAACAGCAGTTTGAAATTTGCATTATCGAGGTTAACAAGATTAGAGCTTGCGCTGTGGGTTCCGCCATTGCGATCACGAATCGATCCCGACATGAGAGAGTTTTCAATAATGGCGCTTGTCGCTGCGTAGCGCACATCAATACCTGCCGCGCCGACAATTGTATTGTGGGTCAGCATTGTGTCGGCGGCCTCCACAGGCAGTGGCTCCAAGCGCAGAAATTGCTAAAAGCAGCAGTTCACAGCCTGTCTTTTTCCATGTAGCAAATTTTTTTGAAAATAAATTCGCAGGATTCATCTGTCCCCCTTGCTTCATTTTTCGCGGATATTGGAACATTTGAAATCCCAATTTTCTGCGCGATCAGCATCGTATCAAAATGAATCTATGGGAACAGTGGCTCGATATGAGAATTGATGTATGGGAAGGGCGCTAAATCTGCCAAACGAGGTGAATTTTTCCGGCTCTAAAAAAGTTTCCGCAAAATTCAACTTGCCCGCTGCCTTCGATTAAAAATTCAATTTCGAGTTCGTGTGTGTTGTCTCGCATATAGAATCCGTGCGGAGTATGCCATGGCAAAAATCGACTGCGTCCCTCAAGATGGTTGACTTCGCCTGTCTTTTTTCCTGACAGCAATGTTTGCCTATCATTGAGTTTCAGTTCATAAAAGGGGCGGTGGTCTGCATTGACCTTTTTGCTCAATTCCGATCCCGAAGTGGAAAAAAAGCCAACATTTTTTATACGCAGTTTAACAAGGCTCGCTTGCGAGCCGACCTTTTCGATCTGCACTTCGTGTTTAAGTTGTGGGGCTGAGTGGGCCAATTGTAAGAAAACATTTGCAAGCTTCTGGGTCTCCTCGCCCAGATACTTTTTGGGCGGATTTTGCATCAGATATTTGAACTTCCAGCCGCCGATCTCCACCTTGCCGAGCTGAGGGTGCTGATAGGGCGTCCAATCCTGATAGAACTCGGAGTGTTCTAGATTCTCCTGGCACCAGGAGTAGAGCTTTAAGAGTGGCTCTTCACCAATTTTAAAATAGCGATCTGTCGGATGCGCAAAATTAACTCCCACCTTTGCAAAGACATCCCAAATTTCAACGACGTAGGCGTGGATGCCCAACTGCCCATAGCACCAGTCATCAAAATGACCCGAGGTGATTTGGCCTTCTACATATTGGAAATCTCGGAATACGTTGAGGTGAGCGTAGTCAGACTCTTTTGCGGCCCAATCACCAATGGATTTATAAACAGCAAGGTCTTGGCTATTCATCTCGCTGTCCGGCCGCGAGCTCCAGGGGCGTAGCCAAAAGCCGCCGGAGGTGTGCAGTGAGATCACCAGGAAAATATTTTTTCGACTGGAGACGGCCTTGACGATGGCCTCTGTTTCGGCCAGGCACATGGCATGATCTCCGGCCCCCTTTTGTTCACCCTCACTGCGAAACTCAAAAGGAAAGTTGCGATTGAGGTCATAGCCCCACAGCGCCTCCATCTTTTGTACCGCCGATGATTGGGTGGTAAAATCTCCCTCTTCATAAAGAGAATAGAAAGTGTCGGAGCCATCGGCATCGACAGCCTCTCGCTGGATCATTAGCTTAGGATTTTTTTTGCTAATTTTGAATGCCCCACCGGGATCTTCTTTGCGAATCGTGAGAATTTCGTTATTGCCATCAAGATCCTTCTGCTGCCAGCGATCAGTGCCCCCGTATTGGGGCCATGGCAGAGGCGTTGAGCGCAAAAAGTGCCCGGTGGCAATGTAGAGCTCGGCACCGTCAGCAGAAATTCGCGGGACACAGTAGTAGGTTGTGGTTTTTAGAATCTGCAAGGTTTCGGCAGATTTATCTTTTATGCCATTGAGCATATTGCCTATAAAAGCCAAGCAGGCCTGAGTTCCGGTGACCTCACCGGCATGGGTGTTGGCATCTAACCAAATCGCGGGTTTTGTTTCTGGCAATCCCGTTTCAAAACTAGTGAGGCTGATCAGCCAAATGTCACGTCCTTCGCGCGTTTGGCCGATGGACTCAAGTTTTGCAAAATTTGGATGAGCAGCCTCCACTGACTTTAAAAACTCAGTGACCTCTACGTAGTTCCAATAGTGATCTTGGCTAACTTGCATAGAAAATATGACCTATTTGCTAGCGGGGACTCTAACAATCGAAGCCTTCTTCATAAAGGCAGCGCTTAATTTTAAGCCCACATTCTGTGAAATGAGTGGATTAAAAAAATAGCTGAACCTCTTATTGGTAGCAATTGGAATCGAGTTGGGTGCGGCGCCCTAGAGAATTTTTACTGCGGTTTCCGCCGCCCACTCGCCTTGCTCATCAGGTATCTTTACCGCTGCATAGGCTACGAACGGGCCGATCCAGTCTTGAGTGCCGGCAGAGGGAATCTTCGTATTTTGAGTGAGCCAAGTTTCCATTTCTTTGTCATTCCAACCTTTTATTCCCGCATTGTTGTCCAGATACAGAAGATGAGAATCATGACCTTCTGTCCATGACTTTTTGAAGGCCTCAATGTCGGCAACGAAGTGCGGGAAAATTTCTACCTTTGCGGCACTAAATATTTTGTTGATTTGAAGGGCATTTTTTTTGCCTGTCTCGTTGTCTGGATAAATCAGAGTGGCTGTTTTTAAGGGTGAGATTGATTTTTTGGCCTCTGCAACCAATTGTTGAATGGGAGCCACTTCGATCATTCCTGCCGTGTTTTTATAAGGCAATCCATACTTCTGGATTGTCCAGTTTACGCCAGAAAACACAAAGGGAAGGGCTGCATTTCTATAGTACTTCATGAGAACTTGATCAACGGCGTTGTCGTCGGTCACGATCACAATATCTGGCTTTTCAGAATCGATAAAGTTTTTTGCTTCTAGGCCCTTTTTTTCAACATCCGCCTTTTCTTTGTTGCGCTTTGAATCCATACGAAAGATTTTGAGATCGCAAGCTCCTGCAATTCCTTTTTTGACGCCTCTCTCGATACCATCACTCCAGTCATATCCCTCGTGATAGGAGTCAATCCACACGCACTTTTTGGCAAAGCTTTCGCTGCCAACAAAAAAAAGAAATGAGGCGAGCAGCAGTCCAAAGGCATTTACCGCCTTAGTTTCTGAAAATCTTATCGAAATCATGCAAATTCTCCTTATAAATCCAATAAACAGATCCTAAAGCACTTTTGCGTAATGATTCAAGGCCAAATGCTGTCGTTGAATCGCCAAATCGATGCTTAGCATTCAAATTTAAAAGCAAGACTCGCACTTCATTGCTATATTTTTTGACTGGCTACTCTTTTTCTCGCAAAATGATGGTGACCCTCTTTCCCGACGGAAGGGGCTCAAATGCAGAGGGCGATGTGGAGGCTACGACCCCCTGTCCTCTCACCTGTACTTGAATTTTTGCATCTCGCGCTTCGCGCAAGACCTCTCTCAGAGTGAGATCTGTCCATTCGGGAACAAATTCATTTTCTATTGCTTGCTTTAGGTGAGTGCCTCTATCAAATGGACCTATTTTTTTTGTGCGCAAATCAAGGCCGGCGAAGGCCTTTTGCTGGGCCATCATCTTTGACATCTCGGTTTCCTTATTGCCGGTGCCAGGATTACTTTTTGCTAAATCTGTTGGTACCAGCCCTTCTTTAATGATGAGTCCTTTGCCAATGCGTGCAAACACAGGTGCGGCAACTTTAGAGGCATAGTACTCAGTTCTTGGAGTGTCTACAGCAACATAAATGACAAACCTGGGATTGTCGGCCGGAAAAAATCCTGCAAAGCTCGCAATATAGGTGTCCTTTGCATAGCCCCTGGTGCCAGGAATCACTCGCTGTGCGGTTCCGGTTTTTCCAGCCACCACAAAAGGCGGTATTCGTGCCAGACCGCCGGTGCCGCGAGGCAGGGTCGTGGTCGCTTTAAGCAATTCCACCACCTCCTCGGTCATCTCTGCTGAGAGGGCCCGAGTTTCGCTGATTGTCCCCAAGATTTGCAAATCAGCAGAATTTGATTTTTTCAATAAATTTTGCATTTGAGCATGCACCTTTAAGGAGGCCGATTTCACCAACGAAAGGTTTCGCATCATGCCCCGATTAGCAAGCATTGTGTATCCAGCAGCGATCTGTAGAGGCGTGGCGCTAAAGCCGTGACCAAAACCGATGTTTGCCAAATGATGGTCAATCCACGGCGTTGCCGGCAAGACCCCACGTGACTCACCAGGAAGCTCGACTCGAGTTTTTTCGCCAAATCCAAAACTTGTTAGGTCTTCGCGCAGGCGTTCATCCCCGATATCAAGGGCAATCTTAGCTGCGCCGATATTGGAGGATTCAGAAATCAATTCGGTCAAAGTCATCATGCCAAAAGAGTGATGGCTTTCGGCCTCACGTATGGTGCGATCATTGACTTTGAATTTGCCGTTCTCGCCGAAAATTCGAGTGCGGGGGGTGATGACACGGCTCTTTAATCCGCTGGCCACAACAAAGGGCTTCATGACACTGCCGGGTTCAAAGGGGTCTGTGAGTATGCGATTGCGGCGTGCGCTGACACTGGCTTTGCGCGGATGATTGGGATCAAACCCAGGCTCCGAAGCCATCGCTCTGATCTCTGCGGTCCGTGCATCCACAATAATTCCTGATGCGCCATCGGCGTTGAATTCTATTTTGGCTCGCTTGAGTTCGCTTTCTAGCAAATATTGATATTCGCTATCAATAGTAAGCTGCAAGTCTTCACCATCGGGATTTTCAGTAAAAAGAAGGCCTTCCGACATCAGCGGTCGGCCGCGAGCATCTTTTTTGACTTGAACTCTGAGGTTATTGCTTTGAAGCCAATCTTCAAATTGCAGCTCCAGCCCTTCTAGCCCTGAACCCTCTGATCCCAAAAAGCCAAGCGAGTGCCCAAAAAGAGAATCATTGGGATAGACTCTTTTCCACTCCTCAACAAAACCAAAGCCATAGATCTTGAGTTTTCGAATTGCTAACATCTGCTCCTCGGGGAGCATTCGCGAGAGCCACACAAATCGCTTCTTCTTGTCCCCAATGCGAGCCGCTAGATGTTTGGGGTGTTCGCGCAAGAGCTTGGCCGCAGCCCTCAATTGCTTTTTGTTGATCTTCACTATTGATGGATCTGCATATAGCGAATAGGCGGTGATACTAAAGGCGAGCGGTCGCCCATTGCGGTCAAGGATGTCGCCGCGGCGAGAATGCAGATTCACAACCGTATGAAACTGCTTTTGTTTGAGCGCTGAAAGTTTTTCCGGTGAAAATATTTGCAATTGACCGGCGCGAATCACCAGCGAAAGCCAAAGAAAGCCGATCATAAGAAACAAGAATACGATACGTGTGCGCATTACAAGGCTTTCTGATTGGTCAGATGGATCACCTGATCGTAGTCAGCAGTTTTCATGGTGAGACGATTTTTTGCCAGCTTGTCGAGTCGCTGAGGCTTGGTCATTTTGGCGAAGGCCAACTCACTTTTTCGATACTGCTGCAAGGCCTTTCGATATTCTCGATGCTTTTGCAATAGCACATAGTTCATCCGACGTTCTTCCATCTCCACAAATGCAATGGCGAACAGTGTGAAAAAAATAATTGTTAAACTTATCAAAGATTTAATCGAGGAGTTTTGATTTTTGCCCATATACTATTAGTCTAATCCTTTTCGAGCCCACTGTCTTTTTCAAAAACTCTCAGTTTAGCACTTCTGGATCTAGGGTTTTGTTTGAGCTCTCCTTCGCTGGCCTCAATCACCTTTTTGTTGACGGGACGACCTAAGTCCGAGTCCCTAAAAATGTACTTGATGATGCGATCTTCTAACGAGTGAAAACTGATCACAGCCAAGCGACCTCCGGGCGCCAGAGCATCGATCATTTTCGGTAGAGCTTGGCGTGTGACCTCCAACTCCTGATTGATATAAAGCCGCAGTGCTAAAAAGTACTGTGTGGCTGGGTGACGACCCTTGACTCGCCAGCCATCTATTCTTTCGATCATTGCTGCAAGATCTAGAGTTGAGTTGAAGTGCTTGGTCTTGCGATCATTAACAATGGCGCGTACGACCCGAAATGGACTGCGAACCTCTCCCAGATTTTTGAAAACATCAATCAACTCCTGCTCTTCAAGGGTATGGATGGCATCAGAAGCGGTCATTTCGTCCTTTTGATTCATGCGCATGTCGAGCGGACCCTCTTCATAAAAGCTAAAACCACGATGAGCTTCATCTAATTGTGGCGAGCTCACGCCAAGATCCACCAAAATCAGGTTCAAATTTCCATGGTTTTCGTAATCAAAGTTTGCAAAGTTGGTGTGTCTCAATTGGAGACGGCCAGTCGCAATCTCTGAGGCGAACTCCTTTCGACCAAAGTCCAGAGCTGTCTCATCTTGATCAATGGCGATCAATTTTAGGCTTGGTAAAGACTCAAGAAGTCTCCGAGCGTGGCCACCGCGGCCAAAAGTAGCGTCTAAGCCAATGAGAGGCGAAATTGGCTTTAATGGGAGAAAGGCCGTTAATATTTCCTCTAAAAGAACCGGAGTGTGTACAGGTAGGGGGGTCAATGAGTCATTTTGCATGATCAAAGTCTACAGTAATTTCATTGTCCCGAAAATCGATTGAGGCTTTTGCCAAGGTGAATTAAGCTTTAAATAGGGAGATTCCTGGATGTTAATTAATTGCCCAAAATGTGGCTTTTCGCAGCCGCAAGACAAGTATTGCGCTCGTTGCGGCATTGACGTCGAGACCTATAAGCCTAGCCGTGATCCTTGGTGGGTTCGACTGTATAAAAATGCACTTGGACAATTCTTGATTTTTGCACTGATTTTCGGTGCAGGTGCCTCATATTACCTCAAATTTAAGAGCAGTCATTCACAAAATAACTTTGCCGAGGTGGGTGCTGACTATTCCCGAAGAGAGCCCACTCAGGCCAATGTGACCGACACCGCTGCAACTGAGGACAGCCAGGCGCAATTGGCGGTGTCTGCACCCACTAGCAATGAAGCCGCCAGTGAAAATGCCCCAATTGAGGCAGAGTTTGCAAGTGAGAGTCTCAATCCTCCGATCGAGACCAAGCAAGGTTCTGCCAATGCAGGTCCCGATCAAATGGCCAATGCTGTCACTCAGGGGGTGGACGCAGAAACAGCCGCCCGCGAAGAGATGGCCGATCCCAACGCGAGTCCGAGTTTTGCCTCTGGCGGGCGCAATACATCTCACACATTGCAAGTGCATTGGGTCGAAATGCGCGACGATTATCTCGAGCAGCTCATTCGCGAGAGTCGAGCACGCACGCCAGTTCAAAATTTTGGCAACTACCGAACAGGCACCCTCACTGAAACGGAAAAGTTTCTTAAGGCTACAAATTCAAATATCAAGATTCACCTTCGTGAAGACAAAACTCTTGAGATTGCCAAGTCCCAACAGTGGTTTTTAGGAAAGCGTGGTCAAACGCCAGAGCAAGATTTGGGCTTGGAAGTGTATATTGAGCTTCTTGATAGTGGCGGCGGCGCTTTTAAGGGAAATCTACTTGTGGCGCGCAGCTGGCGCCCGGAGGGCACCGATGTGCGCGGGCCCGCCAATGAGAAATTCAGTTTTCCAGCGATTTTCGATGTGCGCGGCAAAGAGGCCTTTTTTATGGCCAATCTGTTGCCCCGAAGTGCGAATCCAGATCCCGCTGAGGGCTCCTTGGCACTGATCTCACCCTTCGAGATATTGAAAAGCTCGAACTTTCGCAATACTCTTGCCGATTTGGTGCTGATTTTAACCTTTGACAAGTAATCCCCAGTGGATAGATTTGGATCATGATTGACCAATATCAAGATCACTTTTATGGGGACCAATTTCGCCTAATACGCAGTCCATTTTTATCTGGGGTCCTGGCGCGACTCTGCGCGCCCACCACCTTTCAACCAGACATTAACCGATTTGTTGAGATTCTCTACACGCAGATGATCAACACGGTTTTGGATGCTGAATTTCCCACGCAAGACTTTACGGCTGAAACACGCATGACTCCGCTCTATAAAGACGGAATTTTGCGGGGTGAAAATATCATATCGTCGCAGAAAACAGTTGTTGTGAATTTAGCTAGAGCTGGAACTTTTCCGAGTCATATTTGCTATCATCAGCTGCACTATGCAATTCAGGGCGGAAAGATCCGCCAAGATCACATTTATGCCAGTCGCATGACCGCAGCCAATGATCAAGTGATTGGAACTAAAATTGGTGATGCTAAAATCGGCGGTGATATTGACAAGGCCATCGTGCTGATACCTGATCCTATGGGTGCCACGGGTGGCACCCTCGACGCGGTTTTGCACCACTACAAAAAGCATGTCGGCGGTGTGGCTGATAAGTTTATTGCTATGCATTTGATTGTATCGCCAGAGTACCTGCGCAAAATAAGCGCCACCCATCCTGATCTTAAGGTCTATGCACTGCGCGTGGACCGCGGTCTTTCCAGCCCGCAAGTGCAAAAGGAACCATTGGGCAGAAAATGGGATCAAGAAAAGGGTTTGAACGACAAGGGCTACATTGTTCCTGGCGGTGGGGGCTTTGGCGAGATCATGAACAATTCTTTCGTATAACGCCTATGGGTTCAGCAGAGCTGCGCAGAACTTTGCAGATGTCATTGAGTTTTCGACCTACCTGCAATACACAATGAGCATAGGATAGGGAGAAATGAAATGAACACATCACTCATGATCGAGCCATACATCACAGCTGAAAAAGTTCAAAGTCGAGTTACCGAATTGGGTCAGGAGCTCCAAAAGCATTTCGGCAATGAGCGAATCATGGCGATCTGTGTTCTCAAAGGGTCTTTCATATTTTATTCAGATTTAATCCGCGCCATGAGCAATGAAGTTGTTTGCGAATTCATTGGTGTTCATAGCTACAACGGCACGCAAAGCTCTGGAGAAGTGAAGGTCACTCTTGATCTTTCATTGCCAATTGAGGGTCAGCGAGTGTTGCTAGTAGAGGATATTGTTGACACCGGTCTTACGATGAATTTTTTGAAAAGCACTTTGCAATTGCGAAATCCAAAATCCATTACAACTGTATCTTTGCTACATAAACCTGAAGCTCTCAAAGTTCCCTGTCAAATGGACTACATTGGCTTTGAAATTCGCAACGAATTTGTCGTGGGTTATGGCCTAGACTATGAGGGATATTATCGGAATTTGCCGTATATTGGCGTCGTAAAAAACTTCCAGTAGTACGAATTTCGATTCAAGCTCAGACCATTGTTGGCTGCGACCGTCGCCGCCTGCGACGTGCCAGGAGCACGCCTCGGCGCCTCGGGTCTTGCCGCCTCGGTCTGAACTTGACTTGAAATTCGTACCTGAGAATTTTCGATTTGAGTTTAGACCATTGTTGGCTGCGACCGTCGTCGCCTGCGACGTGCCAGGAGCACGCCTCGGCGCCTCGGGTCACGGCTTGCTAGGCGGGGTTGTTGACGTCCTCTTTGAGCTCTTTGCCCACTTTGAAAAAGGGAAGCTTTTTTTCTTCAACATTGATCACTTCACCAGTGCGGGGATTTCGACCCTTGTAAGAGTCATATTTGCGATTCACAAAAGACCCAAAGCCACGTATTTCAATACGATCATCTTTCATCAGTGATTCAATCATAGAATCAAAAACGGTATTGACGACGATTTCCGCTTTGACACGAGTGATGCCCGCTTTCTCAGAAATCTTATTAATTAAATCTGCTTTGGTCATAATATCCAACCCCTGTTCTAAGCCCAAGTATAGAGACACTATTTTTAAATCCCAAGTTCTTTTAGTGAAAAACTGAAAAAATGGTTTTGGCCCTGTCAAGATAACGCAATGCCACAGGTGCCATATGACTTTTCCAGAAAAAGATTTTACAACGAAGCCAAATTCATTGCAGCAATGGCAATGGTTTTAGCGCTTAATAAACCTGAAGAGGAGATATATGAAAAAACTATTTGTGCTGCTTGGTGTTTCAGTGGTTGCTATGAGTGCCCGTGCCGGTGCGATTGTTGAGGGTTCAAGTTACAGCATGCCCTATCCTTGTTCACTTGTTTCTCATGTCACCTATGAATTCGCGGTCTACAAATCAGAAGGCAAAGCTTGGATTCGCACCGAGTGCCGACATGGTCGAGAAGATTTTGCTAACGTAAATGTTGCGATTCCGGGCATGAAGCTGAACCAAGAGGCGCGACAGATAGAGGTGGAATACGATGGCGCCATTTTTGCCTGTGCGAAGAAAAATGGTTGGGGCCGGTGGCAGGAAACTGGTGCTTGCAAAATCGAGGCGGCCAAAGTTACTGAGCGCATCGACACGGACTTTGGTCCACAATACAAAGATAAAATTAAAGTTACTGTGGAGTTATTAGATTAGCAGGTCCTGAAAAGCTCAGAAACAGACTCCTCAAAAAGGTAAAGATGCAAGCCCACAGGTGCCAAATCGAACGTGGGCGTAGTATGTACTACATCAATGTGAGTTTTTATCGGGTGAACGCTCGGCCACGATAAACTATTTGGTCTTCAGTTTCGTCACCAAATCTTTTAGCTTTATTGCAAGCTGACTAAGACCTGTCGATGCATTCATAAGTTGACTTGCATCTGTAGAGCTCTCTATCGCGGCTGAAGAAACGTCCTTGATTGTCGAAGAAATGTTTTTTACGGCACTGCTGGACTCGGCGACCACACGTGAAACCTCATTTGTAGTTGCGGTTTGCTCTTCAACGGCAGTGGCAATAGTTAAAGAGATGGAGTTGATTTCCTCCACGGCCTTAGAAATTTCTCCAATTGCAGTGACGGCATTGTCGGTACTACCTTGCATAGTACTGACTTTGACCCCGATCTCTTCAGTGGCCCTTGCGGTCTGTTTAGCCAATTCCTTTACTTCATTAGCTACGACAGCGAAACCTTTGCCTGCATCTCCGGCCCTCGCGGCTTCAATTGTAGCATTGAGGGCCAGAAGGTTTGTTTGCTGCGCGATAGAACTAATAACCTTAATTACCGAACCAATTTCTTTGCTGCTGGCACCAAGAAGACTCATGATCGCTGTCGTTTCGTGTGCCTTTTTTAGACTGTCTTTTGTTTTTATTGAACCTGCAGCAGTATTCTTTGCGATCTCTTTGATCGATGCGCTCATTTCTTCTGTATTTGATGCTACGGTTTGCACGCCCATTGAAACTTGCTCTGCAGCAGCCGCCGCATTTGTAGATCGATCTGTTGTTAGTTTTGCATTTCCCGAAAGCTGCGTTGCCGTTGCTGTCAATTCTTCTGCCGCTGCTGCGAGTTGGCCGGATGTATCTGCCAAGGTATCCACAAGTTCAATCCATTCCTTTTTTTCTTTGGTAATTTCGGTCGCGTACTTTACAACTTTAAATACCTTGCCTGATAGATCAAAAACGGGATTGTAGGATGCCTGAATCCAAACATCACGCGAACCCTTGGTAATGCGAAGAAACTGACCTGCGACAAACTGACCTGACTTGAGCTTTGACCAAAATTCACGATATTCAATGCCTTTGGCATAAGATGGTTCGCAAAACATAGAGTGATGCTTCCCTTTTATTTCATCTATTTCGTAGCCCAATGTCTCAAGAAAGTTTTCGTTTGCATCAATAAGGTTGCCATCCAAATCAAAATTGACCACGGCTTGCGCTTTAGAAAGAGCAGCCAGCTCTTGATCCTTTAGTTTTTGCCTACTAATGTCGGATGCAAATTTGATCACTTTAATGGGCTTGCCGCTCATATCTAATATTGGGCAATATGAGGCGGAGATCCAGACTTCTTTTCCACTCTTTCCGATGCGCTGATACTCTCCAGTATTAAACTCCCCTCGCGCCATTTTCTCCCAAAACGCATGATATTCGGGAGAGGTTGAATATCCTGGATCGCAGAACATTCGATGATGTTTGCCTCTGATCTCGTCTAATGTATAACCCAATAAATTTAAAAAATTGTCATTGGCATGTTGAATAGTTCCATCAAGATTGAATTCAATGACTGCCTGCGCACGGTTGATGGCGTTGATCACTCCGTCTTGAGTGGTAACGCTTTCAACAAGTTCAAATCTCTGAACGTCTGGTTTCTTTGATGCATGGCTCATTTGTGTTTTCCTCTATTCGAAATTTTTCGCTGTATTTATTCTTCAGTGAAAGTATGCCTTGCGCAACTTGAAAGAATTCTTACTCCGAACCAGTTGTTGCCTCAAGTTCGACGCAGAGTAGATCAATCAACTGTCACAAGGATTCTACAGGGGGCTCCGCCTCCAGACTTGCCTTTATGCGTTTCCGTAGCTCAGTCTGGATTTCGATCACATGGGAAGCCATTTCGACTTTAGTCTATGCCCAGCGTTTCTCATTTGTGCAATTTCATGGATGCCGGTCACTTCACTGTGGTTCGAAAAAAATCCACGTGCAGATTGTCGTTGAAAGCGGAAGACCCTTTCAATTTTATTGGGCTCCAGCATACTTTCCAAATTTGTATCAATCTGGTGTCGAGTCAAATCAAAGTTGCCACCCACAGTACTCCTTTTAAGCGTCAACAATGGGCGGCTGAATGCAGCTTCTGCAAAGGCAGGGAATTTCATTGTCAGTAAACTGCAACTCATGTCCTAGTTCGCTACGGTCGCATCAGAGCGAAAATTACGACAGGTGTGCCCTGAAATTTCGCTTCCTTTATTTGAGAAATGTCCCGAAATGATTCCCGTTCTCGTATATAAGATAATTGACTCAATATTTTCCTTAAATATTACTTCCGGATCTGTTTCACCGTTGAAAGGTGCTAAATTAAGCTGGACCGTTCTTTTATTGAACAAGCTTGCAGAGGCGCCTCCTTGAAAACCCGGAGAATAGCTCTTTGTAAGAGCCGACCACTCTGCGCTCGCAGAACCTTCATATTCCCCAACACTCCCTGCATCAATGATGAATTCAATGGAGCTGTCAGCCTGATGATACTCTCCATTATTTGAAGTTGGAAGATGAGTCACTAAATTTCCCTCACTGTTGCGCAAAATTTTGACGGAACAAGGTTCGTTCAAATCTGTTTGAGCTTCTCCAGTTCCTTCAAACAGGTCACCATTCAGGACGATAGAAGAATCTTGAGCTTGCGCTCCAAATGCCAGTAGATAGACTCCAACACAAATGATCGATTTAAATAGATTCATATAGATAACTCCTTTTTTTTTTAACAATTTAAACGACAGTATTCAATGCAACTCTTCAAGAGCTTAAGACAGAGCAAGAGCGGTGCCAGGGGGCTAAGCTCAATCAGCGCCGTTTAAGCAAAAGCTTTCACTCTGATTTTCAGTCGTCGTAGTCAGCATCCTCAAATAACTCTTATGAATTGCCATTTTACTGTAGTTAAAGAAGTGACCAAATCTTTGCCAGTTGTCTGACAAAGAATTGCGCGAGGGCTGACTTAGGTACGACGTAAAGTCGTTTGGGAGAGGGCTCCTGGTATATCATTTGCAGCTCTGGTTGGTTTGAGGCAAATGCAAAATAGAAACTAAACGAAACAGATATATAGGAGTACAAAATGAAAAGTGCAATTACAATACTGGCCTTGATGGCGACATTGATTTCTCAAAACTCGATGGGCTGCCCCGGTGGAAATATGATCGCTTTATTAGATTCCCAAGGAGGCAATGAAATTGCTACCATCATAAAAAGCAAAAAGGATGGCATACCGCAAGTTGAATTCACTCTTAAGCCTGATGTGACGCTATTGAAGGTCCAGGCTGAGGATTTGACTGCCTGTGGTGAAGATGTCGATCCAAAATGTGGTCGTGTGCTCTCTGTCAGTAGTGAAAAAATATACGAGGTGACCCTGTCCAGTTCAAATCGCGAATATTCTTATCAGAATCTTGATTTAACTTCTATTGCTCGCAGTCTTTGTGGTGAGGAAGTCGCACCTAATTAAACTTAGTCTTAGAAAATTGATGCCGGGGCTGATCGGAGCGAATCTGAAACGTTCGCCCTGGCGAGGTCAACTTTTTAATCGACGATTTTAAAATAAGCGCGCTCGATAGCATCGACCATTTTGTCGACCTCGAACATGCCGACCACTTTTTGCCGAGCGCGCTCGCCAATCTCGGCAGCATTGATGGTGCCAGAAAAGATTTCGATCAGGAGATGAGACAACGAGGCGACATCAGCTGGTCGAATCAAAAAACCGTCTAAGCCGTCTTCGATAATGTAGGAAATGGGACTCACTTCTGAGCCGATGATCAGGCGCTTTTGTGCCATGGCTTCGATCATTGGTGTATCAAAGCCGGAGGATTTGGAGTCGAGCTCTACAAATACTTCTCCTAGCATGATGTAATCGACAATCTCTTTGGATTTTATTGGACCGGTCATGATCACGCGACTGCCGAGCGCTAGGTTCAAAATATGGAATTCAATCTCTTTAAACTTTGGTCCATTGCCGATCAGCACCAAATAGGCGTTGGGCTTTTTGATGGCCAGACGCTCAAAGGCGTTGAGCAGATTAAATACGGGATGGCCTTCAATCATATCAGACATGGCGACAACGACGTGTGCATTTTCTGGCAGGCGTAAGGACTGTCGCAGCTCCAAAGTTTGTTCTCGAGGTAGCAGATCACTAACCTCTGCGCCATAGGGTACAAGAAAAGTCTTTTGCTCAGGATAAAGATAATATCTTTCAAGAGCTATCCTTTGGCGGGGGCTGGTGACAAAGATTCCATCTGCAGAGCGGAGCAGGGCTCGATCTCCACCAAAATAAGTTGTAACAAACTTATACAGGAGCGCCAGGCTGTTGGTGATCAGGCTTCGTACATTTTCTTGACTCATGCCTAAAATCGAAAACAGTTGGGCCATCTGCGTGGCCTCAATGTCAAAGGCCACTTTGGTTTTATGTGAGCTCTTTGTTTTGCCAATAAGAACTCCAGTGGCATCCAGGCTGTGCACCAAATCAAACGCTTCTTCCTTGGACAGCTTTAAAAACATTTCGTAGACCAAATTTTCAAAGGGAATGCGCACAGAGCGCGGAAGACCCTCCATAATAAAAATGGCTCGCACACCATCACGTATGATTTCGCTTTTACCCAAGGGACTGCGAGCCGAGAGCACGGTCACGTGATGACCGCGGAAAGCGAGCCCTTTTGCTATGGGCCAGAGAAAGCCTCGATCACTGGCTCGACTCATCACTTGAAAGTGAGTGCCCACTAAACAGATTTTCAATTTTCGTTCGCTTTTTGCATCTGAGCGCTGAGGACCGCCATGCTGTGGGTTTTCGGTGGATGTCGTATCGCTCATAAACTCACCGTGACTGGCCCAAGCTCTTTTCGTTCAAAGCCCTTTGATAAAGTCGATTGAGTTCATTGACTGGGCTATCGAGCTGATGAGACAGCGAGTTTTTTAAACTTTGCAAAGAAGAGGAATAGAGCCTTAAAGATGGCAATGCCAAAATTTCGAAGAGGTCTTTGCGCGGTTCAAACATGGAAAGAATCCAGCAGTTTTCGCGATTGCGCCAGATTTGTGAATGAATGCTGGCTTGATTGGTATCCATGATTATTGAGATTGGGGCAGAGGAGCCCAAGAGAAGCCATCGATTGATTTCGAGTGCTGACAGTTCTAACTGCGCCACAAAGAGGGCTTCTGCATAGGTCATCAGGTGGAGAATTTGCGATTCATCCATATCACCCGTCAGCAGCCATCGCCCTTTTAGGGGCGAGTTTTCAAGAAAATGGCTAAAGGCCTTCTTATCGCGCAAACTCCAGTCACTATAGCTACCGATAAAGACGATAAAATACTCTTTAGGAAATTTTATTGCGTATTCGATCGTTGAGTCGTCAAAGTCCAGAGACTTCAGACCAAAGGGAATGACGATCAAGCGTCGATTTTGAATTCTTTCAAACCACTCTGGCTCGGGCTGCTCGATGCCTTCTGCGTGATTTTGGACTTCGCTGGCAACCTTTAAAAGCGGTGGCAATATTCCGCGGGCCTGGCGACGCGATTTTACATTGAGGCCGCGCAAATGGCTCATCATTGGTACGTTGGCACAGGTGACCACGTGGCTGGATTCTAAAAGGTGGCGCAGGGGGCTGCCCCAGCCGACGCGATCGTGGAGGCGAAACAAAGAGGTAGAGAGCAGCGAAGTGTGAAAACGCGAAGCCCATTCGGCTATGAAGATCTCCGCGATATTGAGATTTTCGTTCTCACAAAGAAAGTGCACAATGTCAGGTGGTGTCTGTATCAATACCGGCAGAAACCGCAGAGCTTCGAGAAAATTCCAAGATTGAAAAAAGCACAGGATTGGAAAATCATAGGTTCCCGAAAAGTCTTCTGCCCTTGAAGTCACCACATTGATTTCATGGTTATGCTGTAGAGAGTGGGCGAGATCAAGCGCTGTCGGATGAAGATGTCGAGCTACAATTAAGATTTTGGCCATTTTAAATCCTCAGCTGAAAAAATTCGTGGCAAAACTTTTTTATTAGCTTCTGGAATGGGGCGTGTATAGAATTCGCGCGGCTCTATCCACTCAATCAATTGATGATGCTTTGATTTGGGTTCGCCCTTCCAGTAAAGAATTTCATAAAAGAGAATCAGAATATTGACTTCACCATAGGAATGGGTGACCGCCAACAAAAGAGTGCCAACTTCTACGTCGATTCCTAGCTCTTCATTCATTTCTCGCTTGAGAGCGAGCTCTGGGCTCTCGCCAGTTTCGATCTTGCCACCTGGAAACTCCCACTGGCCAGCTAGCGAGTGATTTTCAGGTCGCAGGCCGATAAGAACCTTATTGCCGCTGCGAATGACTCCCGCCACCACTGGGATCCAGTGCGATCTTCTGCTCGCTCGTCTTTCCCTGGTGTCGTGCAGGTCCTCCACGAGCCTCCTTTGCTATTCGCGAAAATAAATTAGGTCCTTCAAATACAAGGGCCGAATAGAACTGAACCAGGTGCGCGCCCAAATTCAATCTTTCGACCACATCACTATATGTAAAAATGCCACCGACACTAACAAGTAGACAATCAGTTCTTCGATTTTTTTCAATAATTTCTCGGGCTAAACTCAGACATCTCTTGGATCTCTGCGCCAGTGCCCGTCCAGAGACGCCACCGACTTCAGGAAAGTTGGAAGCAGTTTGTCGGGAAGTGGTGGTATTGGTCAGAATAAAACCCATAAAGCCACAATCCAGGGCCACTTCGATTGTGCGCACAAGGTCATTGTCCTCAAGGTCTGGGCTCAGCTTTAAAATGAGAGGCCCAGCTTTGGACTCCACGGCTTGGTGGAAGAGTTGGCGCAAGAATTTTGCCAGGACATCTGGGGCAAAGAGATCCCTGAGTCCAGTGGTGTTGGGGCTAGAGATATTGATCACCAAAGCATCGGCCAGGCTCGCAAACTGCCGTATTAGATAGCAATAGTCCATGTGAGCGTGCGAATTTTCGGTCCAGCGATTTCGTCCTAAATTCACAAATAGCGGAACCATGCACTCGGATTTGCGGCTGGCGATGGTGGACGCCAAGTCCCCCGCACCGCGATTGGGAAAGCCCATGCGATTCCATACATTCAGATTCTTGTGATCGCGATTGACAATCACTCCGTCATTGGCTGCCTGCGGCAGTGGGGTCACGGTGCCAAGTTCTAAAAATCCGGCGCCCAAGCTTTGCCAATCCAATATGTTTTCGCCATCTTTGTCGAGGCCACCGGCGATACCTGTGGGGTTGCGAAAGTACATGCCTTGCCACTCAAAAGATCGCCATATATACATTCCGGGATCCTGACTAAAAAGATTGGCGTATATTTTAAGAAGACTCGAGCTCATATCATGTGAAAGATGGGCTGGAACCCATAGCCAGGGCCTCTTCCAAATGGAAAAGGTCTTTTCAAAGGAGGCATGGCTAAGTGGTGAGTTTTGCGGATCAGTTGGTAAATTCAAAGTGATTGTCTTTATCCTTAGTCGCTTCTATCGGGGGTAAAGGCCGCGCAAGAGCATGGCTTTTTCGAGACGAGAGATGGCAACGGCCATTGCCGCACTTCGCATGTCCACATGTCTTTCGGCATAGAATTTATAACCATCGTCAAAGGCTTTGGTTATAATTGTCTTTAGCCGATTGTTGATCTCGTCTTCACCCCAGAAGAAAGACATAATGTCCTGCACCCACTCAAAATAACTGACAATAACACCGCCGCCATTGGCAATGACGTCTGGCGCGATAAACACGCCACGCTTGTACAGGATTTTTGTCGCCGAGTTGGTGACTGGGCCGTTGGCGCCTTCGACGATTACTTTTGCTTTCACTTTCTCAGCATTGTGGACGTCAATCTGGCCTTCGAGAGCGCACGGGAAAAGTCCATCACATTCCAATTCTAACAAATCTGCATTTGTGATTTCCTGAGAATTGGGAAAGTTTTTGATCTGTTTGTTGACTTTTACATATTCGATGAGCTCTGGAATGTTGAGGCCATCACCGTTAAAAATACCGCCGCTGACATCAGAAACGGCGATCACTTTAGCGCCTCGCTCATAAGAAAAGAGCGCCGCAAACGAACCCACGTTACCAAAACCCTGGACAACGATCTTCGCGCCTTTGTAATTGATGTTGCATTTTTCAAAGGCTTTTTCTGCAACATAAACAACGCCCAAGCCTGTGGCGTGATTACGTCCCAATGTTCCGCCAATTTCTACTGGCTTGCCGGTCACGACTCCAGGCTGCGAATAGCCACCCTGCTCCTGGGAATAGGTGTCCATAAACCAAGCCATTGTCTGCGGGTCGGTACCGACGTCAGGTGCTGGAATGTCTTTGGTGGGGCCAACAAACTGGGCAATTTCTGAGGCATAACGACGAGTGAGATTTTGCTTTTCTGTTCTTGAAATTTTGGTGGGATCAACGCAAACACCACCTTTGGCCCCGCCCAGTGGCAATCCTAAAACTGAATTTTTAAAAGTCATGAGCGCAGCCAGGCCGACAACTTCAGGCAAATCGACGTTTTGATGGTAGCGAATACCACCTTTAAAGGGGCCAAGCGTTGCATTGTACTGCACGCGGTAACCAATAAAAACTTTGACGGAGTAGTCATCCATGCGAACAGGTACCGAGACGGTGACACTGCGACGTGGTCTTCGCAATCTTTCTAAAACATTCGGGTCGCAATTGACTAGCTTTGCAGACTCCTCAATTGATTGTAGGGCATTGATAAAAAGGGGGCCGTTAAGGTGGGCCTCAGAAGAGTGAAAAATTCTTTGATTCGAATTTGATTCCATGAGACGAAATTTTCCTTTCCATTCTCAGTTCATTTGCTGCAATCGCGAACCTGAGCTTGTTTACGGCCCCATACTAAAAGCGGCAAGGAAAGGGAGTCATCAAATTTGTTTTCTTCGTCTCTGGAAGTCATATTTGGCAGACGCAGCCAGAGCGGACAAAGTCAGAGCTGTTTCAATTTACTCTTAGACCGAGGCGGGAGCAAGAAGGGCGGCATCGGAGGCTGCGGCAAAAAATGGCGAGCGTTGAGCCAATTTTGCAATATAGGGTGCTAGGTCTTGGCGCAATGACGCCGGAAACTGCGCCAGCGGCAATATATGCTGATCGGGGACATAGCGAAAGGTGAGATTGATTCGCCTCACCTTAAAGTCTTCCCCCATGAACGGCCACTCAATTTTGCTCTTCTTTTCGACTCTCTGAACTCGGTGAAACAAGCTGGTTTTATAGCGATGACCTGAAAAGATCTGCAGGGAGCCATCTTCGAGCCATTGGTGAAGTTGCGCTTGGCTAGGATGGTTGCGACCGGCGCTCTTGACAAACTGAAAGTAGGCGCGCTCGCCAAAAGAAACGGATGCCACTGGGCCTGGTTCATGGTCTTTGTGATCTCCAACCCGAGCTACATCTTGCCACTTGTTTTGGGCATCTTTGATTCGGCCATAATAGTTGATAAGGCAGGTGTTGAGGTGCCATCCACGCGGGATATCACTGGGCGGCACATTTTGATGGATTTGCTTTTCAATTTTATGAACCCAATTTTGCATAAAGTCTGGAAAGGGCTCCGCCTCCACGCAGCGAAAATCCACGCCCTTGGGAGGGTGATAGTAGTTCAAGCAAGCAAATTGCCAATTTCCCAACCAGTAAACAGGGCGAAGCAGCATCCGTTGTTTTTGGTTGGTCTCCAAAGGTCGAGCTGTCGAGTACCGATGCTCCCAAATGGCCGGCAAATTCAGAAAGTAATCAATAGCAGATTGGCGCTCGCTGCCAACTACAAATTCGGGCTGATAGATTAGGTTTTTCATTGCACACCATTTGGCGACACATTTTTCATGGTCAGTGAGAGGTTGGCATGGCTGACTCCATCTCAGCAAGTCGCGCTAAAATTTCCTTTGGCATTTTGTCGATTTTAGAAAAGAAATCTCGATGGGAAGCCAATTCCTTTTGCCATTGAGCCGGGTCCAACTTCATAAGATCTTCAAACTGGTCACTTGAAAAGTCCAAGTTCTTTAAATTGAAGGCCTCATAGGTTGGCAGTAGAACCGGGCCTTTGGACGCTCCCGTTGCGCGGTTTTCAATTCGGGCCAAGACCCATTCGAGCACGCGCATATTGTCGCCAAAGCCCGGCCAAATAAAATGGCCTTGGGCGTTTTTGCGAAACCAATTTACCAAGAAGATCTTGGGTGGATTTTTCAATTGAAGGCCAAAATCTATCCAATGTTTAAAATACTCTCCGACATTGTAGCCGCAAAATGGCAGCATTGCCATTGGATCGCGGCGGACCACGCCCACTTTGCCAGTGGCTGCCGCGGTCGTTTCGGAACCGATGGTGGCCCCTAGATAAACTCCAGTTTGCCAGTCCTTAGCTTCCATCACCAAAGGCAAAGTGTCGGCGCGACGCCCGCCAAACAGAATCGCCGAAATCACAACGCCCTGTGGGTCTTCCCAGGCAGGATCCAGCGAGGGACATTGGGCTGCGGGTGCTGTAAACCGTGAATTGGGGTGAGCGGCCTTGCGCCCACAGCTGGGCGTCCAGTCGTTTCCTTGCCAGTCGATCAGATGCGCTGGGGCTTCAGAGGTCATATCTTCCCACCAAACATCACCATCATCGGTCATCGCGACATTGGTAAAAATCGTGTTTTTTGCCATGGTGGCCATGGCGTTGGGGTTCGTTTTGATTGAGGTGCCGGGAGCCACGCCAAAAAAACCAGCCTCCGGATTGATGGCGCGCAATTCGCCTAGTGAATCTCGATGCAGCCATGCGATGTCGTCGCCGACGGTGGTGATTTTCCACTGCTGCATGGTTGCTGGTGGAATCATCATGGCGAAATTGGTTTTTCCGCAGGCGCTCGGAAATGCCGCTGCAACATAATTTTTCTTTCCGGGATTCTGCAAGTTCTCGACGCCCAAAATCAGCATGTGCTCAGCCAACCAGTCTTGCGTTTTTCCCATATGCGAGGCCAGGCGTAGTGAAAAGCATTTTTTTCCTAAGAGAGCATTGCCACCATATCCGGAACCAAAAGACCAAACTTCGTTTCGCTGTGGATAGTGCACAATGTATTTGGTTTTTGAATTGCACGGCCAAGAAACGTCATTTTCGCCGGGGTTCAAGGGGCGACCTACAGAATGCACACACTTAACAAAGCTGCCAGCCGACTGCGTTTGCTTGCCTTTTGACGATGATGTTGACGCTAATCTCATCTCCGTCAATGCTGGCAGGCCCATTCTGGTCATGATCTTCATGTTGACCGCAACATAGGCAGAGTCACTCAGCTCGACTCCGAACTTTGCATAGGGAGATTTGAGTGGGCCCATGCAAAACGGAATGACATAAAGAGTGCGGCCCTTCATGCAGCCTTGAAAAAGGCTCAGCAAGGTGCTGTCCATTTCTTCTGGCTTTTGCCAATTGTTTGTGGGGCCGGCCTCTTCTATGGTGGGTGTGCAAATAAAGGTGCGATCTTCGACACGAGCGACATCTGAAGGATCGGAAAGAGCCAAATAGGAGTTGGGCCGTTTTTGAGGATTTAATTTTTTAAAGGTTCCAGCGGTTACGAGCAAATTGCAAAGAAAGTCATACTCTTCGTCACTACCGTCACAAATCACGACTTTTTCAGGAAGTGTTAGGGCTGTAAAGTTTTTAACCCAGGTGTTGAGTTCGTCACCGTAGCTTTCAAGATTGATCTCCTGGCCAAGGACCGTCTTAAACGTCGCGCTTAAAGAAGAGTTCGAAACCATCTATTTTCCCCCTGTTTGAAAATAATTTGCGTCCTCGATTTTGGCCGACCCTAATCACTTTTGCTCTGAGATTCACCTAAATTTTCCTGATGCTGAAGGGCTTATAGTGTGATGCAACATTTTCAAAAACATCATGGTTCCAGGTGCTCCCGATTTGGTCAGCAATAGGGTCTTCAGCCTCAACTCGACAAACATTTTTGTCGAGTTGAGGCTAGATGCTCCAAGCAATTGGTCGACGGCGTTGCCGAATCAGGTTAGTGGATAACTATGAAGAATTCTTTAGTTCACGAATACCAATTGGATGATTCTATGAAGAGGCAGGCTTTGCAGCTGTTGCCAAAATTACGGAATCGTCGCGTGCTTGTGGTCGGCGATGTTGGGCTTGATGAGTATGTGATGGGATCTGTGCGCAGAATTTCTCCTGAGGCGCCCGTGCCAGTGGTGGAGGTGGAGTCTGAGGATCTTCGCTTGGGCCTATCTGCATTTGTGGCACAAAATGTTTTGAGCCTGGGAGGGCAGGTGCGCCTAATGGGCGTGGTGGGCGCTGATCGTGGTGCAAGCCTATTGCAAGACCTATTTAAAAAAACGGGAGTCCCATGGGACGATTTGGTTGTGGATGAAAGTCGTCCAACGACTCGAAAATCCAGAATTATGGCAAAAAACCACCACGTTGTGAGAGTGGATTATGAACACAAGCGCTCGATACACCCCGATGTGGAAAAGCGTCTGATCCAAAAAATAAGAGAGGCCGTCGTCGATGTGGACGTTGTGGTGCTTGAGGATTACGCCAAAGGGGTCGTCACTAAAACTTTAGTTCAAGAAGTTTCAGCCATTTGTAAGGCCGAGGGCAAATTGCTTTTGGCCGATCCCCATCGCAGCCAACCCGCGGAAATGTATCGCGGAGTCACTTGGCTGAAGCCCAATTTTGATGAGGCCATTGATTTGGCGAAGGTTCCATTTGAAGAGATTCGGGCCAATCCCGACCTGGTTTTTCAGCTTGGGCCTATTTTAAAAGAAAAGACCTTGGCAGAGGTGGTGGTTCTTACACAGGGAGCCCAAGGTATTTTGATTTTTGCAAAAAATGGCAAAGTGATGAGAATTCCGACCTTTGCCCAGGAAGTCTACGATGTTACCGGAGCCGGTGACACGGTGGTGGCCACCATGGCGCTGGCCGCGGCGGCCAAATTGGAGCTTGCCGACTGTGCGATTCTGGCCAATTGTGCGGCCGGCATCGTTGTGACAAAGGTCGGCTGTGTGCCTTGCGAGTTCGAAGAGCTGCGCGAAAGTCTAGTGACCGCCGAATAGTTTTTTCAAATCGTCACTGGCCCAGCCCAGACCAGACCAGTGACGAGTCCGCCCCCAAACAGATTTTTTTGCCGTCTGGGTTTGTATCTTAAAGAGATTCCTAAGAAATACCGATGACATATTAGCAAATGAGTCGTGATAAAAAGCCTTCACCGGCAGATATGATTAGTCAGAAGTTGATTGATGACGTTCGTACATCAATACAGGATTCCTCCGTCCAAGACGAGAAGACCGTTGACCTATCCAAGCAACCACAAAAAGCAATAAGCGAAAATGAAAAGGCGGCAGCCAGAGAATCCGCTCGTGAAGTGTCGATGGCGGATCGACCCAAAACTGGTGCCAATACATTTTCGCGAAGCCGTTACGACAGTGAGGCCACGATTGCAGTTGATGGATTTCAAGGACGCAAAAAGAATTCAGAAGTGCAGCCGCAGGTGGCGGTCGGTGGTCCTCGTCGCTCGCAAAGCGGTCCCGCGATGGCAGCCTCATCAGTGGAGGCGCATCTTTTGCAAGCTGATAATTTGCGAATGGCGCAAACAAGAATATTGGACCTTGAAAAAGAAGTGGATCGCTTGCGCAAAGAAAATGATGAACTCTTTAACGCTGGCCAATACATAAAAGAAAAATCAGAAGTGTGGCAGGCGCAGATTGTGAAACTAGAGGCGGAAAAGCGCGAGATTCGCGATTCTATGCATGGCGAGATCACAATACTAAAAGGCCAGATAGAGTACAAAGAGGATCAAGTTCGTGCTACGAAGTCACAGAATGAACAGTTAGAAAACCGTTTGAAGACGGACTTCAGAAAGATTCGCGTGCGCGAGCGCGAGTTGGAGAATCGACTTGAGTTGGCAGTGGCCGAAAAAACAGCATTGGTGCGCGCCAAGGATGAGTCGATATTGGACCTCAAGAGAAAACTCGACCAGGTTGGCCAGGAAGTTGAGAGCTATCGCTCCAAAATCCAAGACCTCAATCGGGCCATCGAGGTGAATCAAGATCAATTCAAGAAAACTGTGCGAGCATTGCGTTTGGCTCTTGCACAGCTCGAAGTAAAAGAGGAAAACATAGTTTCGACAATCAAAAAAGCAGAGTGAGCGTTGTCTTGGATACAGAGATTTCAGAAAATACTACAGAAATAAAGCTAACGCCAAAGCGAGTAAAAATGGTGATTAGCGATCTGCATCTGGGCAAGGGGCGTCTGCTTGATGGTGGCGGCCTGAATTCTCTGGAAGAGTTTTATTTTGGCGAGAAATTGGTGGAATTTATACACTACTATTCGTCAGGTGTATTCCGTGACTACGAAGTCGAACTGATCATCAATGGCGATTTTTTAAATTTTTTGCAAGTGGACTACAAGGGCCATTTTTTGACGGTCATCACCGAGTCCATTGCGCTTGAAATTCTTAAGTCGATTGTTAACGGGCACAAAAATGTATTTAAATCATTTGCCGAATTCGCATCGCAACCTGGAAACTTTATCACCTACGTGATGGGAAACCATGACCAACCTATGATGTGGCCGGCATGTAGGGAATATTTTATCGAAGTGGTCGGAAAAAATGTTCAATTTAAGAATCTAGTATATTATTTTGACGGCGTTCATGTCGAACATGGACATATGCATGAGGCCGCCAATCGAATGGATCCGAAAAAGTTTTTTTTAAAGCGTGATCTGCCTGAGCCCATTTTAAATCTTCCCTTTGGGTCATTGTTCTTTGTTGACCTCGTATTGAAAATCAAACAACAGTATCCTCATGTCGATAAAATTCGCCCATTTTCGAAAATGCTCCGATGGGCAATTGTCAATGAAACCAAAATGATCGTTACTGCTTTTTCTAGGCTGTGCATATTTTTTTTGAAAACAATTTTTGTAAAGGACCCGCGTCGACATTGGTCTTTTACAACAATTTTAAATGTGATTTTAGAGAGCGCCATTTTTCCTGATCTCAGTGATTCGGCAAAAAAAATCTTAAATGACGAGCGGGTTCATACGGTGATTTTTGGCCATACGCATGTGTATCAATATCGACAGTGGTCACAAGACAAAGAGTATTTAAATACGGGTACCTGGACGGAGATCACTTCGTTGGACATCGTGTCGCTGGGCAAAATCACCAAGCTGACCTATGTGCTCATCGAATATCCTGAGAGCGGTCGACCTAGGGCCAGGCTGAAAGAGTGGCGTGGCTACCATAGAATTGAAGAGGATGTGGCGATCTCATAATTACCCATCCGGACCAGCCGGAAGTTGGAGATCCTCGCGCAATGTTTGTTTTCGTATAGGGATAGGCTAAGATATTTGTATGTCAGAGAATAACCAGGACGATTCAACCCTAGAAAAAACAGTGGTCTCAACTGAGAACACTTTAAAAAAGCAGTTTCCGACGGAGCAGGCTCCGCCGGTGCTTTTGGTACTCCTGGGGCCGCCTGTAGTTCAGAGCAAGATGTGGCCACTGATTCAAGATGGTACAGTCATTGGTAGAAGTCCTGAATGTCGAGTTTCTATCGATGATCGAAGTCTTTCGCGCTCCCATGCCATTGTGAATATTAAGGGCGACGAAATTACGATCTCGGACATGGGCTCTACAAACAAAACTTTTGTAAATGGTCAGCAACTGCCGCCGGGCAGTCCATGTATACTGAGAAATAATGATCAAGTGAAAACCGGAAACGTCATTTTCAAATTTCTCGAAAAAGGCAGCATGGAGACTCTCAATAATCAAAGCCTCTATGAGCGGGCCAATCGTGATGCTTTGACGGGAGCTTATTCAAAATCTTCGTTGATTGCCATTGGACCTGAAGCCTTTAAGCGCAGCAAGCAGCAGGTGGAGCCTCTCAGTCTGGTTGTTTTTGATATTGATCACTTCAAAAAAGTAAATGATGTTTATCTGCATCCAGGGGGCGATTTTGTTTTGAAAGAATTGGGTCGAGTGGTCACCACCAAATTGATCCGAAGCTCTGATTTTTTTGCACGTTATGGCGGAGAGGAGTTTGTGTTGCTTTTGCCCGGAACCCCCATTCAGACAGCACAAGAGATTGCTGAGCGCATTCGAGCAACGATCGAGTCTCATGTATTCAATTATGATTCAAAAAATATTCCGATCACAATTTCTATTGGTGTGACAGAGCTCAACACTATCGATCAAGGATGGGAAGATCTCTTTAAGCGCGCTGACTCAGCCTTGTATGTATCCAAGCAAGGTGGCCGAAACCGCGTCACCGTCAAATAAGAGCCTATCCCAAAATTGGCTTCTTCACGACGAACTCAATTTTGGGATAATGGTTCTAAGTCACACAATAGGCCTTTGGTGATGAGAGCCAATAATTTGACACTGTGGACACTCTGGCCCTGGCGCAGCTCTTATACCAGCTATAAATGTTCTACGGAGCGGGACTTTCACCTGCTGTCGCCGGGGTCTAGTTTGTGTGAAAGGCTTTTTAAGAATTTTGCAAAAGCCTCTGCACTTCGACCACTTAGCGGATGATTTTTTAAACCTGTGCGCTGCAATCTTAGCATTTGGCGAAAATGCGATTACATTTTCTTATAGATCGAATCAGCGGCGAGGTGGTTGCATTGTGGGCAGTTTTTGTGGCCCCTGCCTTGCTTTTAATCATTGTAGAGAGAGGGTTTCTCCTGGCTTGGTGCCATATAAGTGATCCCTGCATCTTTTTTCGCTTTTCGTCGAATTTCGATTAACCGAATCCACTAGGGGGAGTGTCAAAACCATGGCGAGCGACTTATGTTCTTTAACCGATGAAGAGATCGTAGATAAAGTGAAGGAGGGCAAGAGCGAGTTCTATGCTTTGCTAGTTAAAAAGTACCAGCGCAGCCTCACGCGCGTGGCTTGGCGTATTACTAAAGACGTGGATGCAGCCGACGATGTGGTTCAGGACAGTATGATCAAAGCGTATCAAAAACTGGATCATTTGACGGGTGGTAGTAAGTTTCGCAGTTGGATATTTCAAATTGTGGTCAATACAGCGAAAAACAAGCTACGTGGGCGCGAGAGTCGCAATGTGACCATGGAAGGCGTTGATATTGTCGTGCTAGCAACAGATGAGGCCCGCTTGGTGAATTCTGCGATTTCAGACATCATTCAAAATGTTGTCGACACATTGCCACTGCGGCAGCGGACCGCTTTGACACTGAGGGTTTATGAAGACATGAGCTTTAAGGAAATCGCAGAAATTATGGAGTGTCCTTACGATACTGCAAAAGCCAACTACCGTCATGCCCTACTAAAGTTAAAGGAGGCGCTGAAGACAGAAGTGGATTTTAGTGATTGGAGTTTTGAAACCGAAAAGTCGACAAACGTTTTTAAGTTGAATTTAACTTAAATTTTGCGCATTTTATATAATTTTTTAAATATTAAGTGATAGAGATTGGGAGTTGAAGTGTGAAAGAAAAATTGAAACTGTTTGATCGTACAGACCTGCTGGACGAAAAGTTTTTTGATGTTCAGTCTGACGCCATAATGGACGGTATTAGGTCTCTAGAAAAAGCGCGCGCTTGTGTAAGATATTCGAAAATGCCAACTTTTTTAGAAAGCAAAGTTGGCTCAGAGGCTCTGTCGCAGTCTGGTTTGACCAGAGGCATGGGGCCAACGAGTTCCATGGGTCTAATGCTATTTAAGGTTCGAAAGTGAATCAAAGCCCTGAACGGGCACAAAGAGGAGGCTGACGAAAGGCCGTCCGGCTCCGCGGTGCGGCCTCGCAGAAGATTACAAAAGTTTTAGTAGCAAGGGCTCCACGTGCAACCGCCGCGTAAAGCGTTGTATTCATTGTCAACGCCAGCAGCAAAATCTCTCCAGCGGCGATTCATTTCGCGAATCGCCTCTTCTGGCAAGTTTTTAAAGTAGCTATCAAAATAGCCACGTTCAACCATTTGAGCTGAGGCTTGAGTGTTGTTATAAACGCCACTACCAGGCACATAAGCGCGATTGGCAGCATAGTTGTTATAAGGATTGTTGTAGCCATTAGCATATGGATTTACGTAACCGGTAGAGTAAGGGTTGTAGCCAGCGCCTAAACCATTATAGGCGCTGTAAGAGTTCTTGCCGAGATACTCATTTATAGACATTACGCCCTGAGAACTTTTGATGCGGTCACAAAGGTCTTGGCCACGGTTGGTGACACAGGCAGAATAGGATGCGCGAGCCTCTTCATAGGCTTGCTGGTCGTCGTTTTTGTTGCCATTGTTACAAGCCGAAAGCGCCAGCAAGAGGCAAAAGACGCCGCCCATTGCAACATTCACTTTTTCTTTCTTGATGAACTCAATGATAGTCATGGCTTCTCCAATTCAGATAATATTCTCAATACTCACGATGCAATTACCGTGTCCACATTTGAGACGGATCTATTGCCGTCAGATTTGCATTCATCCGGATCACGCTGTCGAAATCTTTTACAAATGACATTTTGGGGCAATCAATTTGGCTTCCGCGCCTACTCTATTCAACAGCAAGTTCTAGCGCACTTCTAAGTTCTTCGATCTGATTTCGCTGTAATTTGATAATTATCGTACTAAGTGCTGGGCATTCATCTATCAACTGTTCAGAATGTGTAAAGAACTGTTCGTCTGTATAGTGACATTCAAGATTCTGTTGTTTGGCTAAGACTAGAACCTGAAAACTGCGAACTGATCTTCCTGTCAATACCAAGGGAAAATGTCGCATAATTACCGAGCGATTCTG
>CAYMBJ010000041.1:0-36113 GCA_964388665.1 uncultured Pseudobdellovibrionaceae bacterium
ATCATTAAAAAATCATATCAGACCTTTGTCCAGAGTTTTCGGATAGGCTCTTAATTTACCTTCGGCCGGGTTAATAAAGTACTGAATTCGTCGAAATGTCCACAGGATAGGAGCAGTTATGTTAGAAAATCTTTTTGCAGATGCGCGCACTCACAGTCATTGGCAAAATAAAGATGTGCCAGATTCCATTTTGCAGCAGATCTATGAAATGGCGAAATGGGGACCTACCTCCGCAAATTCTCAACCCGCTCGGTTTGTTTTTGTAAAATCGAAAGCGGCAAAAGAAAAGCTTCGTTCGTGTTTAGACCAAGGCAATGTTGAAAAAACGATGACGGCGCCAGTGACGGTGATCATAGCCGGCGACATGGAGTTTTACGAACAGTTACCCAAGCAATATCCACCCGCAGATGCCCGCTCTTGGTTTGTCGGCAAAGAAAAGCTGATCGCAGACACCCAGTTCCGCAATTCCAGCCTGCAAGGGGCTTACTTGATGATAGCGGCACGGGCGCACGGTCTAGATTGTGGACCCATGTCAGGGTTCAACAATGAAAAGCTAGATCAGACATTCTTTACAGATAAAAAATGGAAATCTAACTTCTTATGCAACCTTGGCTTTGGCGAACCGGAGAAGTTGTTTCCGCGACTACCACGATTGACTTTCCAGGAGGCCTGTCAGGTCCTTTAGTTCATTACTCGGCAGTGTCTGCGGCAGTTTTTGGCTCAAAAAGATAGGTCGTACGAATCTTGTCATTGTCTTGGACTGAGTAGATTTCAAAAACAGATCCAGTCGACTCAAGTCGCTGTTCGCGAAAGTAATCCTTCACTCTCGGGTAGACCTTCATAGGCCCGATGCTGGGCGCACCATCAAAAGTCGCCGTCACATATTCCTTTTTTGGTATCTCTGCTGATTTAAAATCTTTTGGCAGAGTTTCTGGTAAATTTTCAACAATGCATCCGCCACGACTGCGCAAACGGTCATGGTCAACCATATCTGGATCATCAATGTATTCACCAACCGACAACTTGCACTCGAGCCCCATATTCTTGGCCCATTTTTCGACAGTTTCAATCGTTTGCAAAATTTTATGATAGGGACCTACGTGATCCATGTAAATCATTTGGTAGGGCCCCGAGGTGGCCATGGTGATATTCACAGGTTGATAAAAGCCGAGATACTTGTAGGCCAGGATCGCACCAAGCAATAGAGTTGCAAAAATACTAGCAAAAAAATATTTAATCATGATTCTCTCCATTTGATTGAGCAACCCATGCTGGAATGCTGTTGCTCCGGTGTCTTTTCACCGTGCACCAAGGCCTTTGTGAACTCATAAAGCTCGCGATTTCTTACTGCAGATGGATCTTTCCAAGAGTCATCCAGTCGTCCACGATACTGTAACTTTAAATCACGATCATAAACAAAAAAGTCAGGCGTGCAGACCGCGCCAAATTTTTTAGCAACCTGCTGATCTTCATCATGCAGATAGGGAAAGCTGTAATTTTTCAACTGTGCCCTGGCACGTAGATTTTCGAAACTGTCATCAGGATAGTTTTCGGAGTCATTGGCGCAAATTGCCACTAAGGGCACGTCCAACTCATTTAAATCATGACCCAGTTGAATGAGGCGATCCTCGATGGCTTTTACATAGGGACAGTGATTGCAAATGAACATGACCACGAGGGCGGGTCTTCCAGAATAGTCTTTCAGTGCATGCTGCTTCTGATCAACACCCAGAAGGGAAAAGTTCGGAATCGGCGAGCCGATTTCTCCAGGAGGTGTATGCACAAGTGCCATGCTACAACTCCAACCAAGAAGTTAGACCCGCCTCGGTTTCGAGGCTGCCCACTGCCGAAACAGCTTTGATTTTTGCAGTTAGATTGGGCCGCAAATTCAAGGCGCTAGCAAGTGCTTCACGTTGAAAAAGTGGCAGCAATTCATGGGCTTCTTCCACAGACTCTTGTAAGCCCACATGAAGGTAGGTCAAAAATTCAGAAAAAGAGTGCAATAGCTGATGGTGATTGAAGTGCGACAGATGCTCTGCCAGACATGTGCTCGAAGCAACGTCATTGGGTTTTGCAAACACGTTCATGCCAAGGCCAATGATCAATTTGGTTAAATTTCCTTGTGAAACCGATTCAACGAGAATGCCTGCAATTTTTTTGTCGCCCAGATACAAATCATTTGGCGCTTTCAAACTCCAAGCCAACTGTGGGTAAATGGCGCTGGCGGCTCGCCACAGTGCCAGACCAATTCGCGGTGTCAACTGAGGCAAGACAGGTTTTTTGCTCAAAAAGACCCAAGAAGAAAGAAGGGCGCTGCCCTTTTCTGGAGAATTCCACAAGTTGTCATTGCGCCCCCGACCTTCTGATTGAAAGTCACTGACCAACAAAAGCTCAGGAGAGGTTACGCTCATCTCTTTTGCCTGCGCATTGGTGCTGGTGATTTCCGGCCAATAGATGGCCTCCAGCTGATGTTCCGCGGCCCACATTTTGGCTAACAATCCCATTGACCAATCTTCGCTAACATTCATCTATTTGCCCTCTGCTTTTTTGCGATTTTGATTTTGATTTTGATCGTGGTCTTGAGTGGTCTCACTCCAATCAAATTCGAGGCTGACGTCAGCGACGGGCGCGGAATGAGTGAGTGCGCCAACACTGATGTAGGTCACGCCAAGATCTGCCACACTTTTCACTCGCTCCAAGGTCATATTGCCGCTGGCCTCAGTTTCGATTTGCGGTGGAATAAGAGCCAAGCAATTTTTCAGCATTTCGTTGTCCATATTGTCCAGTAAAATTCTCTCAACCTTTAGTTCAACAGCTTCTTTTGTGTCTTGCGGATTGCGAGCTTCAACCTCGATAGGGCCGTCATGCTGACTGCGGATACGCGCAACACAGGCGCTGATGCTGCCAAGCGTGGCAATGTGATTGTCTTTAATCAATACCCCCGAACTCAGGTCCATGCGATGATTGGTGCCTCCGCCATGCACAACAGCGCGTTTCTCCAAAAGCCGCAAGCCCGGAGTTGTTTTGCGTGTGTCTAAGATTTTTGCCGTTGTGCCTTGGATGGCTTCAACAAAGCGGTGGGTGTGAGTGGCAATTCCAGAAAGGCGCCCAAGAAAGTTCAAGGCAACACGTTCGGCCTTCAAAATTTGCAAAAGATCGCCATCAATCGAACAAATAATTTGTGATTTAAGAATTCGATCGCCCTCTTCAAAGTGCCATTTGATTTTAACATTGGGCTCAAGCAAATTAACAGTCTGCTCAAAAGGCAGGGACCCGGAGAGAATGATATCTGATTTGGCGCGCAGTCGCGCACGGCCCAATCTGGGTTTTAGTGCCAGTGAATCGGTTGTGAGGTCACCATGGGGCATGTCTTCGGCAATAGCAAATCGAATGAGGTCCAATAGATTTTTCATATTGTGAAACTACTACTCTGGTGGAGACCTAAAGTCACGCGAGATAAATTCCCGCGAGATCAGGATTTTACGTGGAACTCTTCATCAACCTCGTCCAGTATTTTGGCAATCTCTTCACGCACAACGCGCTCCAAAATTTCTGGTAGCAGCTGCCAGCAGACATTTTCTGCAGATTTTTGCAAATTCTCCTGCAACGAAGACTGAACCTCTTCACTTTGAATCAGCTCTGACAAGGCATTTCGAATGGCAATCTCGGGATCCATACTTGGCAGCTCGGATTCCACTGAGCTCGCATCGCGTTGCTTCAGCCTGTTAGTTGACGTTTCTTGAAACTGATTGGAATTCAGCTGGTTTTGTCCTTGAGTCGTTGATCGATTATAGTCTTCGTTGTTCGCGGAGTCTTCGTCACCAAATGAAATTTCGGCAAATTGCCCCTCATCTTTGACCTTATAAGAACCAAAATCGATTTCTTCTTCTTCGTGTTCAGAGGGATGAAAGTCATTGGAAATGTCTTCAAGATTCAGGGCGTGAAAGGATTCGCCACTTGAATCAAGAGTCTGGTTATTGCGGTTGATATTCGCACCCGAGCGCCCCTGAATTGACAAAGCTTCAAAACTTTCAGGACTGGTGTTCGAGAGCCAATCAGCTCCTGCATTCGTTCCAGACCCTAGTTCTGATTCTTTGTTCGATGGAGTTCGTGCGGAGCGGTCAACAGCAATCGAGGACTCAAACTGGGGCGGTGGCGGAGGCGCTGAGTAGCTACTCGCAGCCTGAGGCGAGCCACCTGTTGTTCCGCTGCTATTTGTTACGCTTGTTTGGGGCGGCGGGGGCTTCGGTGGCATCTTTTGCGCAGCTGTTGGTGCGCTGGCCGGAATTTTTGGAGCTGGTGTATTTTGTGCGACGCCAGCTTCGGTAAAGTCAGGCAACTGAGGAAATTGCAAAAAAGAATTTACAGGATTGGATTCGGTTTTTGGGACCAGAGCTTTTACCAAATCTCTGAGAGTTTCGATGTCAAATGGCTTTTCAAGGCGGCGATCCGCATTGGCGTCGGTGGCCTTTTTTTCATCAATCTCCATAAAGCCGCTCCACATCAGCACCACCGGCAGATGGCTGAGTTCTGCATCCGCTTTGAGCTCTTGGCAAACCTCATAACCACTTTTTTTGGGGAGAAGCACATCAACAAAGGCAATGTCAGGCGCAAACGATTTGGCAACTGAGATGACGTCCAGTCCATTGGCGACACTTTTGACTTCAACTGCGAAATCCTTGAGAGAGAGCTGAATCACTTTTTTTATTGTGGTACTTTCATCAGCAAGTAAGACGCGTAAAGCCATAGTCCAAGTAAATAAGGATTTTAGCTATGAGTCAAGACATAATGGTTAAGTGAATCGCATTGATAGGTACACCCTTTCGCTATTTTGGTTTTATTGCATTGCCGGCCTCATGGTCATCGTTACTATGTTCATTGCCGTCCAAGCCATGTCCGACTTAGTTGATTACAAAGGGGTCGCCCTCCACTCCTTTATTCGCTACTACGGCTACTCTTTGCCAGAGACCTTGCAAAAGATGCTGCCGGTGGCTTGCCTCATAGGTTCGGTTTTTACGCTCAATTCTCTCCAGAAAAACAACGAAATGACTCCTTTGTTTGCTGCGGGGATGAGTTTGTTTCGAATCATGCTGCCCACCCTATTGAGCGTTATCTTTTTGTGCATATTGAATTTGTACCTGACCGATCGAATTCTTCCGCCCTTGGCTAAGCAAAAGCACCGAGTTTTTCAGCACGAGATCAAGAAATTGCCATCAGTGATATCCATGAACAAGGTTTGGTACCGCTCGCGCAACGCTATTTTTTATATAAAGACCCTCAATTTGGAAGGATCCAAGGCGCAGGGTTTAAATCTCTATTTTTTCGACGAGTCGTTCAATTTATTGCAGATGATGACCGCAAAGGAGGTCGAACTCAATGGTCCGCAGTGGACGCTCTTTGATGGCACAATCACTCTGTTTAGCAAAGAGACCAGCTTCCCGCTAACAGACAATTTTAAGAAAAAGGTTGTGGTTATGAGCGAAGACTCCAGCGACTTGCAGTCTTCGCGGCAGACCTCAGAGATGCTCACGCAGGGCCAACTTAAGCAGTTTATCGATAAAAATCGCGAGGCTGGTCTTGAAACGACGAGCTACGAAGTGGATTATCACAGTAAATTTAGTTTTGCTTTTGCCGGACTGATCATGACTCTTTTGAGCATTCCCGTGAGCGTCGGGCGAGCTCGTAGTGGTGGAATGATGGTCAATGCAGGCATATGTCTAGGATTGGTTTTTGTCTATTGGGTGCTTTACAACTCAGCTTTGACCTTGGGAAATCGCGGTCATATCGAGCCGTTTTTCGCAGCCTGGATCACCAATGTGGCTGGCGGAGCACTCTCAGCGGTGCTGTTTATTAAGCTAAGGCGTTGAAATTATTAGTCTATACTTCGTCCAACCGCTGATCCTCTTGGTGCCTTGCCATCAAGGCTGAGCAGGCCTCAGTTGCTGCTGAGCACATTAGGTCATCTTCGAGGCAAAGTTCGAGGCTGAAATTCAAATCATTTTGCGGTATGATGGACGAACCGAGGAGGAGCCATGGCCGTTCGAGAAATTTTAACCTTTCCCAACCCTCTTTTGCGCGAAAAGTCGGAAGATGTGACCGAATACAATCCAGACCTGCAAGATTTGGTCAATGACATGATTGAGACCATGTATGCGGCTCGTGGAATCGGCCTGGCGGCGCCACAGGTGGGCGAATTGAAGCGTCTATTGGTCATTGATACACGTCCCAGGGATGAAAAGGGGCGTCGCTATCAATATGACGAAATGACGGATCTTGAAAAAGCGGTGGTGCAGCCGCTAGTGCTACTGAACCCGCGTATCATAAAGGGCGAGGGCAAGACCACCTTTGATGAAGGCTGTCTAAGTTTGCCAGGATTTTATGAAACCGTTGAGCGCTTTAACTATGTCGAAATTGAAGCTCAAAACTTGGTGGGCGAAACCTTTGTGGTAAAATCCGATGGGTTATTGGGAATTTGCATGCAGCATGAAATGGATCATCTGGAAGGAACTTTGTTCATTGATCATCTGAGTTTTTTGAAGAGCAGTCGTATAAAAAATCAAATCAAAAAACTAGGCTATCCAGTAAAGAAAAATGCCGAAGAAGGCGACGACGAAGATGGAGATGAGGACGATAGGGATGTTTGTGAGGTCGCAGGCCAACAGAAGGGAGAGTCTGCGGCCGCTGCTAGCGAAATCGAAGAATGTGAAGTGAAATCGTGAGCCGAGTCCGAGTTTGTTTTCTCGGAACTCCAGATTTTGCGGTCACCTCCCTGCAGGGCCTTTTGCAAGATGATCACTTTGAAATTGTCGGCGTCGTGACTCAACCAGACCGACCCTCTGGCCGAAAGCTCCAGTTACTGCCAACTCCAGTGAAACAATTGGCGCAGGAACATCAATTTAAGATTTTAGCACCTGAAAAACTTTGCAAAAGTCCTTTGATGTTGGACGAGATCAGATCCTGGCGTGCGGAAGTTGCAGTGGTTGTGGCTTATGGGCAGATTCTGAGCCAAGAGTTTTTAGATCTCTTTCCTTTTGGCTGCGTAAACGTGCACGCAAGTCTATTGCCGCGATGGCGTGGAGCGGCCCCAATTCAGAGAGCCATTTTTGCTGGCGATGAAAAATCAGGTGTGTGCCTTCAAAAAATTGTGCGCAAGTTGGATGCGGGCGATATTCTCGGTCACCGCGCATGTGAAATTCCCATAGAAATGAATTCTAAAGAGCTTCATGATAAATTGAGCACATTGGGCGCGCAGCTTTTGCACGTAGAGTTGATGGATTATATGCGCGGCAATTTGGCTGGAGAGCCCCAAGATGAAAGCCAGGTGACCTATGCGAAGAAAATCGAAAAGGCGGAGAGCCAGTTGATATTTACCAACTCAGCAAGGAGTTTGCATAACAAGGTTCGCGCTTTTGTTTGGGGACCTGGAACCCACTTTGTGCACTCCGGAAAAATCATAAAAGTTCATAAAACGAGATTGGTGCCCGCCACAGAGGGAAGTTCTGAGCCAGGAACTGTTGTAGATATGGGGCCTCACTCATTTACGATTGCCACAGGGCCATCAGAAGCGAGTGGATCTGAACTTCATGTGGGCAAAGAAATGCTTGAGGTTTTCGAAGTGCAACCGCAGTCACGCAATCGACAAAACGCCGGCGAATGGCTGCGGGCTTCTGGTCTAAGTTTGGGCACAAAGCTCACGGATTCGGCAAACAACTCTTGAATTTTCCACGTAATAAAATCAAAAAATAATTTTGAAAAAAAATAGTCGTGAAACCCTTAGTGAGTGCGTTAGAGCTTGTAGGACTAAAGTTCGTAATGCACAGTTTGAAAAAAAACGGAGGATCACAAATGACTAAGCTTCTTTTGACTGCGCTTGCTGTATTTTCAACCATGACTGCAAATGCGGCACTGAATTTAAAAGGCCGATTGGATTTAAACAATACAAGTTACAATGACGATGCCAGAGCCAATGGTGGCGTGCCAAAGTGGCAGATGAAGCCACAAAAGCTGGATTTGGGAATGAGCGGAAACATTGACGAAAATGTGAGCTATGGCGTCACGCTGGAGCTAAAAACAACGTCGGCGGCAGGAAGCCGTTCTGGTCAGAATGCTGCAATCTCAGAAGCTCAAATTACAGACAAGATGAGCGAAAATATGGCGCTGACTCTTGGTAAGTTCGCTAGTGACATTGGCGGATGGGAGGCTCAGTATTCGTCATCAGATAGATATGCTACTTCCATGTACACTAGTATGTTCAACTATGACTACAGTGGCCTGAAGTTAACTGGAATGTTTGGCGACCACTCCGTGGCTCTCCACTATGCGCACCCAGAAAACCAAGGGCCTGCTACGGCTGTAGCTAATGCGACAGTAAATCCATATTATAATGATACTGGTGGCATCGCTGGCTTGGTTTATATGGGCGGATTCGCGGAGAATATGTTTAAATTGCTGGTCACCTATCACTCTGGTGCAGTAGCTCCAAAAACAGGTGCCATTCTTAAAGAAGTTAAAGAGACATACACTTCTGTTGGTTTCAAGTATGACGCTGAACCAGTTCTTGTTTCATTGGACTACAATATGTATGCAAATGAAAATGCTGCAGACATAATGAATAGCAGCTCCTACTCATATTCTGACGGACAAAAGAACACTTTGACCTCAATTGTAATCGATGCCGGGTACAAAATTGACAATTTAATGCCGAAGTTGCAGGTTGCATCTGAAGTGAAGGAAGTTAAACCTGATGGCGGAACTGCTACTAAAACTACATACACGACTGCAGGTTTGGCACTTGAGTACACGCCAAACACAGAAGCTATGTTTCGCTACCATGTGGCTTACACAACTTCGAGTTCAAAAACTGACCAGGCAAATGCAACTACTGAGACTGAGAATCATTTGATCATCGGTACTAGATTCACTGCGGACATTTTGAAGTAATTTAGACTTTGATTCGATTGTGACGGCTCCTGTATATAGGAGCTGTTCTACAAAAAGGGCCGTGAGGCCCTTTTTATTTTTGTGCTCACCCTCAATCCTGTTCTTATGTTGATTTTTGCGATATTGAATGAAACTGACTTCATCCAGTGAGATCAAAGTGGATCTGTCTGGAAATCTTTGGTACAAGATCCTATGAAATCTAAACTGATTGCCCCGAGTCTCTTGTCTTGCGATTTTTCCCGCATCGCCTCTGAAATCGATAAAATCACCCAAGCTGGTGCCGATTGGCTGCATGTGGATGTGATGGATGGGCACTTTGTTCCTAATATCACAATTGGACCGGTGGTTGTGGAGAGCATCAAGAGGGCCTCGCCTTTGCCGCTCGACGTGCATTTGATGATAGATCATCCAGAAAGATTCATTCCTGCGTTTGTAAAGGCGGGTGCGGATCTATTGACCGTGCATGTGGAAGCCACAAAAGATCCGCGACAGTTGTTGCAAATGATAAAGAACATGGATGTGCGCGCTGGAATTACGCTGAGACCTGGGACGGACATCGCCGATATTGAGCCTTTCTTGGATCTTGTAGATTTGGTTTTGATAATGACTGTGGAGCCTGGATTTGGTGGACAGAGTTTTATGGAAAATCAAATTCCCAAGCTCAAAAGAATTCGCCGGTTGATTGATGATTCCTATCCCAATGTGCTGCTAGAGGTAGATGGAGGAATCAATGAGGAGACTGTCCACTTAGTGAAAGAAGCGGATGTCTTGGTGGCCGGCTCCTATATCTTTAAGAATGATTACGCTCAGACGATCGCCAGGTTACGAAAGGGTTGACAGGCGCCGCCTTTGGGTCTCAAATCCGGACCAAATATGCAGCATAAAAACGAATTAAATGGCGAAAATATTGATGTTTCCACTCTCTTTCGGTTGGCTCATACGACCAATCTCAATTTGTCTATCGCCAAATCGGCGATTGAAAAGGTAAAGGCCTCACGCAACTATATTGAAACAAGAATTGCCCAGGGCGATGTCATGTATGGTGTTAATACTGGCTTTGGCGCTTTTTCTAGCGTCGTGATTTCTTCTGCTCAAATTGGTGAGTTGCAAAAAAATTTGATCCGCTCACATTCGGTGGGAATTGGTGAGCCTTTTGCAAAAGAAGAGGTGCGGGCGATGATGGTTTTGCGGGCCAACACTTTGGCCCGCGGCCACAGCGGCATCCGTTTAGAAGTGATCGAAAAAATCTTGGAGTTCTTGCGACACGAAATCATTCCTTACATTCCCTGCCAGGGAAGTGTTGGCGCCAGTGGAGATCTTGCGCCCCTTTCCCATTTGGCTTTAGCACTCATTGGTGAAGGTGAATATTTGGATGAGCACAATCACCCACAACCTGTGGCACCGCTTTTATCCAAGCATGGAGTTGCGCCATTGGAGCTAAAAGCAAAAGAAGGTCTCTCGCTGATCAACGGCTGCCAAGTGATGACGGCTGTGGGTGCGTTGGCCTTGGAGCGAGCTCTCAATCTGTCCAAGGGCTTTGATATTGCCGGCGCCCTGTCTCTTGAGGGCTTACGTGGCAGTCGCTTTGCTTTTGACGAGCTGATCAGCGCATCTCGCCCACATCGCGGTGAGGTCTTAACGGCAAAAAATCTGCGCCGAATCTTGACTGAAAACAGTGAAATTTCATTGAGCCATGAAGACTGCGAAAAGGTACAGGATGCCTACTCGCTCCGCTGCATGCCGGCGGTGCATGGTGCTGTAAAGGACAATCTTCTTCAAGCCAAGCGCGTCCTTGAAGTGGAGTGCAATAGCAGCACAGACAACCCACTGGTCTTTGCCGAAAGTGGAAAGATTCTTTCTTGCGGGAATTTCCATGGTGAGCCAGTGGCGATGGCCCTCGATCTGGCCTGCATGGCCATGGCGAGCCTAGGATCTATTTCGGAGTGTCGAATTTCCAAGATGATCAACACCCACATGAGTGAGCTGCCACCGTTTTTGACGGCACAGGGTGGTTTGAATTCGGGACATATGATTGTCCAAGTGGCTGCGGCATCGCTGGTTTCTGAAAACAAAATTTTATCTCATCCCGCCTGCGTGGACAGCATTCCCACCTCAGCAGAAAAAGAAGACCATGTTTCCATGGGTACCATCGCGGCTCGCAAATTTAAAAAAATTGTAGACAATGTTGAACAGATTTTGGCGATGGAGCTTTTGTCTGGGACACAGAGCTTGGATCTGCTCTTGCCGCTAAAGACTTCTGAAGCGTTGGAAGCAGTAAAGGCAGAAGTGCGCAAGCAGGTACCCTATGCAGAAAAGGATCGAGCCTTTTATCAGGATTTGCGAAAGCTGACTGAGCTCATCAGTTCGGGTGTGATCGTGGCAAGATGTGAAGAAAAGACCGGTCCGCTAGAAATTTAAAGAGAATCCAAAGAGGTGATTATGGAGTCAATACAATCCAAGTCCCGCCCCGTAAAGGCGCCCGTAGGTACGCAGTTGCATTGTAAGTCTTGGTTACAGGAAGCGGCTTACCGAATGATTCAGAACAATTTGGACCCCAGCGTAGCCGAACATCCAGATGAACTCATTGTCTACGGTGGCAAAGGCAAAGCGGCACGCAACTGGCTCTGCTTTGATAAAATCCTAAGTGCACTTAAAGAATTGGAAAATGATGAGACTCTGCTCATTCAGAGTGGCAAGCCCATTGGTATTGTGAAAACCCACACAGATTCCCCGCGAGTGCTGCTGGCCAATTCGAATCTCGTGCCCAATTGGTCCAATTGGGAGGTGTTTGATGAGTTGGATAAAAAGGGATTGATGATGTATGGGCAGATGACTGCCGGCTCATGGATCTACATTGGCTCTCAGGGAATAGTTCAAGGAACTTACGAAAGTTTTGTCGAAGCCGGGCGACAGCATTTCAATGGTGATCTGCGGGGCAAAGTGCTGGTGACGGCAGGTCTGGGCGGAATGGGTGGAGCCCAACCCTTGGCAGGAGTATTTGCTGGCTGTGTGGTCTTGGCAATCGAAATTGATCCTGCACGAATTCAAAAGCGCCTAGAGACTCAATATGTAGATGAAGTTGCCAAAGACTTGGACGATGCGATTGTGCGGATTCGCAGATATCAAGATTCAAAGCAAGCCAAGTCGATTGCTCTCCAAGGCAATGCTGCGACAGTGATTCAAGAGCTGTTAAAGCGAAATTTTACTCCCGATCTGCTGACCGATCAGACCTCTGCGCATGATCCTCTAGTGGGTTACATTCCCGAAGGGCATATGGTTGCCAGTGCTGAGGAGTTTCGTCAGCGAGATAAAAAGGCCTATTTAGAATTGGTGTACCAGTCGATGGCTCGCCATGTGGTTAGTATGTTAGAAATGCAAAAACGCGGGGCCGTCACGTTTGACTACGGCAATAATCTGCGGGCTCGAGCCTTGGAGGCTGGAGTCAAGAATGCATTCGATTATCCCGGGTTTGTGCCAGCATTCATTCGTCCGTTATTTTGTCGTGGCAGTGGGCCCTTTCGCTGGGTGGCGCTTTCTGGAGATCCCGAGGACATTCGTGTCACCGACGATGCTCTTCGCGAGCTGTTTCCACACAAAAAACATCTTTTGAATTGGTTGGACATGGCGGCCGCTCGAATCAAGTTTCAGGGATTGCCTGCGCGAATCTGCTGGCTTGAATATGGTGAGCGAGCACAGGCTGGCTTGCTTTTTAACAAACTGGTGCGCGAAAAGAGAGTCAAAGCCCCGATTGTCATTGGTCGTGATCATTTGGATTGCGGCTCGGTGGCTTCGCCTTACCGCGAGACGGAAGCGATGCGAGACGGATCGGATGCTGTGTCTGATTGGCCGCTTCTCAATGCAATGGTGAATGTCGCATGCGGTGCCACTTGGGTGAGTCTACATCACGGCGGCGGCGTCGGAATGGGATACAGTCAACATGCTGGCCAGGTGATCGTGGCCGATGGAACTTCGGCGGCAGAGTTGCGCTTGCAAAAGGTGCTCACTGCCGATCCGGCAATGGGATTATTTCGTCACATCGATGCGGGATATGACGAGGCCATCGCCGTTGGTCGAGAGCGGGGAGTGAATTCACTATGGATTTGAAGTCGGGATTTGCTAGCCAATTGTTACAGCTAAAGAGCAGTCACAAGAATGTTGTTTTCTCTGATGGAGCCTGTTCTGGAAATCCTGGTCCTGGAGGCTGGGGAGCAATTGTGGTGCTAAAAGCTGGACTCCCAAGTGCGCAAGTCAAAGAGCTGGCTGCTAGTGATCCTGAAACAACCAATAATCGTATGGAGATGCTCGGTGCTATTCATGGTATTGAGTTCGTCATAAAAGCACTGTCGTCCGATAAAGCGCCGCCCAATTTGAACGTTACGGTGGTCACCGATTCCAACTATTTGATAAAGGGTGCGGAACAGTGGGTGCAGGGTTGGCATCGTCGTGGTTGGCAAACTGCAGATGGCAAGCCAGTCAAGAATCAGGATCTTTGGGAAAAGGTCATGGCTTTAAAAAAACTAGTTCGCGTTGAGTGGCTGCATGTGCCTGGGCACTCAGGAATTGCTGGCAATGAGCGCTGTGACCAATTGGCGGTGGCCATGGCAAAAGACTTGTCCATTGATTTGTATCACGGCAGCGAAGCTAAGTACGGTATTGATCCCTTTCATTTTGAAGCCAGCGATAATTTTCCAATCTATCTTGTTAAAGAAGGTTCTCGAGTTTTGAGTTTTTCCGCATGGACGGCTTGCGAGAGATATGTAAAAGGCAAGGCTCATCTAAAATTTAAGAAAGTAAAAAATCGCAGTGAGGTCGAGCAGTGTTTTCAAAATTGGCAGCTCGATTCTCGAACTCCGATTGAGTCACTAAATTAGGACTGGTGGCCCGACCCGTTAATTCTTGATTCCAGACTTTTTCTTTTTATCAGTTTTTTTCTTGTCGGCTTTTTTTCCTTTAGATGCAGAAGCTCCTTTGTCTTTTGCGGATTTTGATTTCTTCTTATCCTTTTTTGCGGCCGATTTTGTTGACTTCTTTTCTGCTTTTTTACCTGGTTTGCTTGCAGAAGACTGTTTGTGTTTCGGTTTTTTGTCTGGTGTTACCTTTTTAGAAGCCTTGGCGGCTTTGGCCGGCTTGTTCGCTTTGGCAGGTTTTTCATTTTTCATTTTTTTCGGTGCTGGCGCGGTTTCACTTTTTGTAGAGTCATTGAATGACTTATCCGCTGTCACTGGAGGAGAAGAGGTTGGCATCTCTTGTGCCATCTGTGCTTCATCCGTTTGCTCCGGGGCGGCCATTGAGGGGTCGGCGGCTACGTCTTCGGATTCGTGATCCTGTGACCAGTCCAATTCGCTCTCGTATTTTGCTTCTTCAGGGGGTGGTTCAGCAGCCTTAGCAAAATGCCCCCCCACCAAACCGAGCGCTATGAGAGTAGAGACAGCCAATAGAGTGCATGCATTTGTTTTTGCCATGGCTAAATATATATCGCCCTAGGCAAGATTGGGAAAAGAAATTTACTCGCCCATCACTTGGCCTATCGGTTGGTCCTGCGCAGCCCACCGGAACAAATCAAAGGGCAAACACGCCCTAGAGGCGAGCCTATTTTGGAATAGGCTCTTATTCAAATTTGAACTCCATAGTGCCGATTGGTCCGGTGATCGTGACCTTGGCCGATTGTCCAGTGAGTTGTTTAGCTGGATAAGGAAAAGTGACCATATATGGGGAGCCAAAGCGGGTATGAAAAGGGTAGAGTCCCTGCACCTCAGACCTTAACAATTTGAGCTTAGTTGCTTTTCCTTCATATCTTTGGCCCGCTACATCTAGATATATTTTCCAAAGCGTTTTGTTGCGACTCAGATCATCGTGCTTTTTTTCTGGCGCATAAAAACTAATGATCACTTCTGTTTCTTTAGCAAAGCTTTCCTCAACTTTTTCAAGCTCCTCTTGTTTTTTTTCATCGGACCACTGGTAAATTCCTTGCAAAAATTGCTGTTGAGCCATCACTGTATCTGGAGTCATGAGCAGGGCATTGACATCATAGTCATTATAAAATCCAGAGTACTTTTGCGTATGCTGAACCTTAGACAAAATTAAATCTTCATACTGATCGCGGCTAATGGCTCCTGGAGGCAAGTTGGTTGCGCAGCCAGCCAATAAACCAAATACAATGAGGCTTGCCATAGATTGAAGAATCTTTATTTTTAACACAATTATCGCTCGCGATCTAGAAAGCTTCGGCATTTCTCAAACACCTGCTCTCTTTCTATGTCATTGTAAATCTCATGCTCGGAGTTTTCGTAGGTAAAAATCTCCTTTTTCCCACCCCAAAGCTCGAAGAGTTCTTTTGATTTTTCGGCAGTAACAACTTTGTCATGGGCTGAGTACTGCAGTAGGAGAGGCCATTTGGCGCGCGGGGCGAGGTCCAAGCAGTAGCGAAATGCAGAATCTAAACCCAAAAAAACACCTGAACTGATTTTGTCATGGCGAAGGGGATCGTTTTCATATTCGGCAAATAAGCTTTTGTCTGAGGTCAAGTGATGGTAATCCAGGCCATTAGGAAGTGTCAATTGAGGTGCCACTAAGTTGAGAATTTGTGCGGCTCCGCTTTTCCAAGTGGGAACCGGAATTTTGATTCCGAGAAAGGGAGAACTCAAAAGGACGCCTTTGCAGTTTTCGTCGAGTTGATCTGATAAATATCTTAGGGTAATGAGCGCACCCATCGAGTGGCCAGTCGCAAACCAAGGGAGATCTACAAACAGTTCCTTTTTGCAGTGCTCGAGAACCAGTGCATAGTCTCTAACATAATCCATAAACTCTTGAGCATAGCCTCGTCGCCCTTCACTTCGGCCGTGACCGCGCAAATCCCATCCCAAGACATTCACTTTGGCGTCGGTCATGCCGGCTACAAACCGCTCGTAGCAGCCTGAGTGTTCAGCTTGCCCATGGGTGAGAAACAACCAAGCGGTGGCATCCTTACGCATCCATCGCTGCAAAAATAGTTTGCTTTTATCGAAAGTGACCATGTGGCTTTCAAATTTTTGCAATTCAGTTTTCATTCAATCATCTTGAAGGAGAGTTAGGCGAAAGACAAATCGAAATTCTCGATCGGAGTCTGGATTTTCAAATGGCGTGACGGAATGTCAATTTGAGTTTCGCAAAATTGTATCTTCAGCCACGTTGTCCTCAAGATCGTCTTCTGAGAATGGGTAGTCGAGGCTATAGTGAATACCTCGGGACTCTTTGCGGCGCAATGCACATTCAACAGTAAGGTCTGCAACCAAAGCCAAATTCCTCAGCTCAATCAAATCATGATGTGGTTTGAAGTGCGAATAGTACTCTTTAACCTCAGCCAAAATATTTGCAAGGCGATGCTGCGCTCGTGACAGGCGCTTGGTCGAGCGAACGATTCCGACATAGTTCCACATCAATGTGCGAATCTCTTCCCACATGTGGTGAACCACCACCATTTCATCTTCGTTTGTTTCTGTCGGATAAATCCATTCGGGTATCTCCACTGAAATGGCGTTGAGATCATGCAGCAAGATTTTTTCTTTGCAGTTTTCGGCCATAGCAAGGCACTCCAATAGTGAATTCGAAGCCAGGCGGTTGGCGCCATGAAGGCCATTGCAAGAGGTTTCGCCCAATGCCCACAGTCCTAAAATATCGGTCTCGCCGCTGACGTTGGTGAGCACGCCACCACACAGATAGTGCGCAGCCGGAACCACGGGAATGGGGTCCTTGGCCATATCGATCCCAATAGAAAGGCATCGGCTGTAGATCGCAGGAAATCGAGCTAGCAAAAATTCTTTTGGCCGATGGCGGATATCTAAGAATACACAGGGGGCTCCGGATTTTTTGAGTTCGGCGTCGATGGATCTGGCGACGATGTCTCGCGGAGCAAGTGATCCCATCGGGTGATACTTTTTCATAAACGCATTGCCTTGAGAGTCGATGAGCTCTCCGCCCTCACCCCGAATGGCCTCACTTACTAGGAAATTGCGCTCGTCTTTGTTAAACAAACATGTGGGGTGAAACTGCATGAACTCCATATTGGCCACTCGAGCTCCAGCGCGAAAGGCCATCGCAATCCCGTCGCCCGTAGCGCCATCCCAATTTGAAGTGTAGCGATAAACTTTGCCAGCGCCGCCCGTTGCCAGAACCGTATGAGTGCCCGCAAATGACTCGACAATTTGTGTGTCGACATTCAAAGCATATACGCCGATGCAGCGATTGGGGCCGAGGTCATAGGGGTCCGTCTTTTTGTTAGTAACTAGATCTATGGCCAGATAGTTTTCAAAAATACTAATATTTTTATGATTTTGAGCTAAGCTCAGAAGCTGAGTGTGCACCTCGCGTCCCGTTTGATCTTCGTGGTGTACAATTCTGCGAAAGGAGTGGCCTCCTTCACGCGTAAGCGCCACGGCTTCAGAGCCTGACTCGTGATCGAAGTGCACTCCCCACTGCATGAGTTCGAGGATTCGCTGCGGAGCTTGGCAGACTATATTTTCGACAGCCTCTCTACGACACAGCCCGGCGCCAGCTCTCAAGGTGTCTTGGATGTGGGCTTCAAAGCTGTCTTCTGGTGAGAGCACAGCTGCAATCCCTCCCTGTGCCATCGAGGTGTTGCTAAGTGGGGCCTTTTGTTTTGAGAGCAGAATGATTTTGAGACTGGGAGCCAGTTTTAGCGCTAAAGCTAAGCCGGCTAACCCTGAACCTATTATAAGTACGTCACAATTGTGTTGGGGCATTGTGGCCACCTTTTATGGTATTTTTATGACAAGTGCAAGGTGGGTCGGCGCTTTAGCAAAAGCAATTGATAACAAGAGTTGCCACCACGGAGACCTTGTCATTAAACTAAACGTAGCTACATTTAATTAGCTTAAGGGTTGAAATGAATAAGAAAATTATACTTTTGACTTTGGTTTCGGGACTCTCCTTTATTGCCATTCTGGTGGCGAGATCCTACCAATTGACCTATGAAGAAAAACAGTCCTCACTCGTTGCCATTCAGGGCCAGGTCATCCTAACGGGCAGTTTGAATCTACAAAATCGAATCGCAGCCTTAAAACGCTCATTGGATGCCATAATTAAGAGTCAAACCACCTCACTTTCTGATCATATTGATGGGGTCTATGCTGTGTTTAGCTCTCAGGGCGACACATTGGATGAAAGCTTGATTAGCTCTAGTTGGCTAGAATACAAGGGCAAGCCCAATCAGGAGAAACTGGGAAAAGAGCTATTCGCGAAAGCCAATAAGACGTTAAATAGAGAAAAGGCAGGCCTTCGTGTTTCTAACCTTTTGCTAGAAGATGATCAGCGCTACATCCTGTTAGGGTGGTATCAGCAGGATCAAAAGTTGATCGCTGTTGTCAAGCCCGATGCCTTTCAAAAATATTTAGAAGGTTTTCAATCCACGAGAGCTCAACTTCAACTTGTCACTGGCAGCGGGAAGATTCTTGCACATCAAAAGGCTGAGTATCTTGGCGCTCAAGCAGACAATGACAAAATCTTTCGTAGAATTGTTAAAGGCCATGCCGACGAACCCAACGCCAGTTTTGTTTTTAATGAAGAGGAGGTCGTGAGTTTTGAGCGCCTTCCAGATAGCAATCTTTTGTTGATTTCACGATCTGACTTCACTCAGACCTTGGCCGATATCCGCTCGGAGGTGATGCAAAGTGGTTTGATCGGATTGGGAATACTGATGATTTCTCTCGCTCTGATATCAGGTGTGATGCAGACAAATAGACACACCCAGCGAGAGGGCAGGATACCAAGTCAGAACTTGGCGGTGTCGCAATTTTTAGAACCGGAAACGCCCGAAGATGATGTGAGCCAGGTGCTAGCAAGCTTGCCAAAGGTTTCAGGATCGCAGACGGGTGCGTCTACGGGTCCTACGGCTGGGTCTTCGGCCGATGCGCCTTCAGGCCCAAATGCGGGCGCAGCGCCCAGAACAAATAGCAAAGTTGAAAGTTTTCAGAAAGCACCGCCGACTGTGTCAGCTAAAGAACTGGTGAAGGACAGCTTAGAGTCCATAGTTACGCAGATCAAAGGTCCCCTGTTGAGCATTTTAGGATACGCTCAAATCATCGCCAATGCCAAGCCTGCTGAGGCGCTCGGTTCGGCTCTGGATAAGGCGGGCAAGTCGAACCGAGAGATTGATGGGCTTATCCGGGAAGCGCGAAAAATAAAAACTCTGGTTGAAAAAACATCTTCCTTTTTAGGAGTGGACCAATCCGAAGACAAGGTGACCACGACACTGGATGTGCCAATTGCTCGGACTGTAAAAGAGCTGTCGCCTCTGTTGGAAAGTGAAAATGTAGTTGTGCATATGCAGCTGAACACCAAAAACTCAATGACTTTAGCAATGACCTCAGTTTGTCGAGCCTTGACTCAGTTGCTGCAGAATTCGATTGATGCGATGGCGCGAGTTTTACGAAAAGAGATTACAATCAAAGCTTATGATCAAGGTGAAAGAGTCATATTAGAAATCTTGGATTCTGGTGAAGGCATTTTGCCAGACGTAATTGGCAAAGTAACGGAGCCGTTTTTTACGACCCGCTTGGGGCGACAGAAAATGGGCATGGGTCTGAGTGTGGCCCAAGAGATCTTCGCGAGTCATGGCGGAAGTTTAACGATTGAATCAGAAGCTGGCTTTGGCACCAAAGTAAAGGTGGAGTTTTTAGATGAAGCCAGCAAACAGCTTGCCCCTAGCGACTCCAAGAGCCGTTTTGCTAATAAGAGGGACCTTCTATCCGTTGTACTGCCACCTCTTCCCAATAAGGAGAGAGAAAAGGAAGAAGAAAAGCAAGATGAAGTGGTGCTTGAGGGAATCCAATCTCAGCAAAGAATTTTGGATATGGATATTGATTCCATTTTAAATCTGAATATGGACTCAGACTCAGACTCAGACTCAGAATTAGGTGCTGATTCTGAGTCTGAATCAGAATTGGAATCAGAGTCAGTTACAGGTACTAGCGAGCCTAACAAATCTCCGCAGGCAATGGACACAGGAGCAAAGGCGGGTAGAGGTTTGGAAACTCATGCCAAAAGTGAAACAGATGAGTTTGAAAGAATTCAGTTTGGCAGCACCCGACATTTGAGCATTATTGAAAGTGGCACTAAGCCCACCGAAAAGGATCGATATTCGTTTGAGAAACTACTACAAATGAAAAAAAAGAGTCGCACCAGCGAGCTTATCTCTGATTACTCATTGGGACGCGAGGGCGAAAAGAGGCCAGAGTGAACATACGCGAAGTCGCCCAGCAATTTTGCATTTTTATTTACACAGATGAAATCGATAAAGGAGCGCTGGTAAAAGTAACCTTAGCTGAGGCTGGCTATGGCGCCCATTATTTTCAAGAAGAAGATGCTGTGGTCGAGCGGATTTCTGATTTACCACCTCACATCGTTGTGTTTTTTACTCGGCCTCTTCGCGGAGCGATGAATGAATTCATTGGTAGAATTCTTGAAGTGAATCCTGATGTGCGATTTATCGTTCTTTCGAACACAGGTCAGTTTGAACAGCTGACTCAGTACAATTCAATAGGCGTGATGGATATTCTCTCTGATGAGGAGTCAAGTTTAGAGCTGAGAGTGCTCTGGTCGATAGATCGAGCCTGCGAGAAAATCTATCTGGCATTACAGAGTCAGGAGATTCTTGCAGAAAACCAAAAGCTAAAAGAGGCTGGTGCCGACGCGAAAGCGCAGCTGTCAAAAAAAGAACAAGAGCTGTCCGCCCACCAATACATCAGTCAAATACCCATTTCTGTACGTCTGGCTGAGTACCGATCAGCTGCTTCGCGCGATGACTTGATCAATAAATTTCTTCTTCAGGTTCCTGATGTAATAGGGTTGTTTTATAAATATTTGCCACAAATGCGCTCGCTCTTGTTGGTTCAATCCAGTGGTGTTTCTGTTTCGCAAAGCTTAAATCATCTGCCGATTGCCTCGGAGGATGAGCTACGAGCATTAACGACTCAGTTGTCGATTGGCGAATGTCCAGAAGGGATTCGCAAGACTCTCTATCAAGTCTTTGAAGGGGGTTTGTATAAGATATGGCCTTTATACTCTAATGTTGGCTTTGAAGGAATTTTTGCCTTTCGCATAGAAAAAGAAACACAGGATTTAATGATATTAGCTGAAGAGTACGCTCTCTTTCAGATTGCCTTTAATCAGTTTGTGCTTGAAAAACGAATTCATGAGCTCGAAGTGCAGGACTCTTTGACGGGGCTTTATAATCGCGGCTACTATATCAAGCGTCTCAATGAAGAGCTGGCTCGAGCACGACGGACTCATCAGCCACTTTCATTGCTGAAGTTGGCTTTAGATAATTTTTTCGAACTTGAAAGCACCTTGGGTCGCAATGCTCGAGATGCAATCTTAAAAAGAGTTTCGGGTGCTATATTGAGCAGCTCCAGATCACATGATATCATTGCCAGGACTGGAGAAAATGAAATTTCGGTTCTCCTACCCTCGGTGGACAAACAGGGGGCCATCTTTCGGGCAGAAAGATTGCGGCGGCAGCTCGAAAAAGAAACTCAGTTGGGTATTGCGATGAATCTATCCGTGAGTTTTGGGGTGAGCGAATACCCAACTCTGGTGAGGACGTCTGATGAGTTGGACAATGCTTCGACAAAGGCCATGATGCACATCTATGACAAAGGTGGAAATCGCATCTGCCTTTACAAGGCGCCTCCTGACTTCGTACCCGAGTTTGTGGTGACCAACAGCAGCCACACTTAAAATCGCGGCGCCAACGGAGACAGAAATGGATTTCTACCGTCAAACTTTCGCAGAGATAAACTTAGAAGCACTCAAATTCAATATTTTGCAACTCAAAAGAGATTTTGACGGCAGCCAATTTTTTTGTCCGATGGTAAAGGCCAACGCCTATGGGCATGGAGATCAGACTCTGAGCCTTTACTTGGAGTTTTTAAATCTTTCTTCGCTTGGCGTTTGTTTAATTGAAGAGGCATTGATACTTCGTGAGGCTGGTTGTAAAAAACAAATCTTGGTATTTCGAGGCTTTGACGAAATTGGCGCTAAAGAAATCATCGGCCAAAATTTAACTCCAGTGGTTTCGACACTGAATCAATTAGAATTGTTGGCGCGCTTGGCAAAGAAGCCCATCGAAATGCATCTGAAATTCAACACCGGCATGAATCGCCTCGGTTTTGAGGCCTCACAAATGGACACTGTAAAATCCATTCTTGACCAGCACAAGGGACTTAAAGTCGCAGGAGTGTTGACTCATTTGGCCAGTGGCGAAGATGGTCTAAGTGACGATGGGCAAACGGTTCAGCAGTTGCAAAAATTCATGAAGATCGAGCAGTGCTTCAAGGAGTTCAAGCCTGTTTTTCATGTCTTCAATTCAGCAGGTATGATGGCAAAACTTCTTCGTGAGCGCGGCGACTTAGTCATTCCCGAGTTTAGCAACAATTGGGGAGCGCGGCCAGGCCTAAGCATGTACGGAGTAGCTCCCACGGGAATAGCATCGCCGTGGAAGCTTCAACCCGTGATGACTCTGAGGTCAACCGTAGGCTCGATTCGTAATTTAGCGGTTGGAGAAAAGGTTTCCTATGGTGGCAGCTGGACAGCAACGCGCCCATCCACGATCGGGGTCGTGCCTATCGGGTATGCTGATGGCTACCCTCGTTCCCTTTCTAACAGGGGGCAGGTTTTGGTGCTAGGGGAGCGCGCACCAGTCATTGGTAAAGTCTGCATGGATTTCTTGATGATCGATCTAACGGACATTCTGAAAATCAAATCATTTAGAAATGTCAAAGATTTTGAAGTGGTGCTCTTTGGAGCTGACGACTCAGGAAATTTTATTTCAGTTGATGAAGTGGCGAGCTGGGCCAATACTATATCTTGGGAAATTCTGACACAGGTGGGAGTGCGGGTGCCGCGCAAATATTTGGGTGGCGGCGAATTTTTCAAACAGTACGGAGGTTCGCAGAAGTGAGAAAGGCCGTTTTGGGTATTAGCGAACAGTTGGATCGCATTTTTAAGAAATTTGAAAATTTCGTTCGCGAACTGGGCGAAATGTGTATTTTTTTCTTTTCCAGCGTTCGCCTGACCTTTGCTCCGCCAAGTCGCTTCGGCGAAGTGATTCGGCATATGGAGTTCATTGGCAATCAGAGCTTGGGGATCATTATTTTGACGAGCCTTTTTACTGGCTTGGCTCTCAGTTTTCAGATCTATTTGGGTTTCAAACTGGTGAATATGACAAACTTGGTAGGGCCGACGGTTGCCCTAGGTATAAGTCGCGAATTGGGACCGGTGCTCACTGGTCTGATTGTCGCGGCTCGTGCCGGCGGCGCTATGGCCGCGCGCCTTGGGACGATGAGAGTGAATGAGCAGATCGACGCCCTTGATGTCATGGGTATCAATACCAAACAGTATTTGATTGCCCCGCGAATCATCGCTGCAGTTATTTGTATGCCGCTTCTCACTGCTGTTTTTGACTTTGTTGCCATTATGGGAAGCTACTTCCTGTGTGTGTATTTGGTTGATCTGGATGCGGCCATTTTTTGGCAACGAATTCGCGACACAATTGACGTCAAGCACATCAATGAGGGACTTTTTAAATCGAGTGTGTTTGGTTTGTTTTTTGCGTCAATTTGTACCTACCGTGGTTATTTCACAAAGGGTGGAGCCAAGGGAGTCGGTGATGCCACCAACCAGGGCGTTGTGCAAAGTATGGTTTTAATTATTATTCTTGATTACTTTCTTACTAATTTGATTCGCTTTTACTATTTGCTCTCAGGGGATGTTGGATGAAGCAAGAGTTTGCAATCAAAGTAAAAGATGTGCGGAAGTCTTTTGACGGTGGCAAGGAATTCGTTCTTAAGGGAATGAATCTCGAGATTCCAAAGGGGAGTCTCACGGCGATCATAGGATTTTCTGGTACCGGAAAATCAGTGCTGCTGAAACACATCCTGGGCCTGTATCGGCCCACATCAGGAGAGATAGAAGTACTAGGAACCAATCTTGCTGATTTGGATGACAATCAGCTCACTCAATTTCGTTGTCGCTTCGGCGTACTGTTTCAGTCAGCCGCTCTTTTCGATGATATGACAGTGATCGAAAATGTTTCGTTTCCCTTAGTGGAGCACCGGCGAGATTTGAAGGCAGGTGAAATTCGCAATATTGCGACCGAAAAATTAGATAGCGTCGGACTTGAGGCTAAACATTTTGATAAGCTTCCCAGTCAGATTTCGGGTGGTATGCAAAAGCGAACAGGGCTTGCGCGGGCACTGGCGTTGAACCCCGAAATTCTGATTTATGATGAGCCAACCACTGGTCTTGATCCCATATTAACAGAAATGGTTGATGATCTCATTTTAAAGACCCACAGCGCGCGTGAAGGCACGACCTCAGTCATGGTTTCCCATGATCTCATGGCGGCTTTTCGACTGGCAAACCACATAGTCATGCTTGACGCGGGTAAAGTTCTTTTGAATGGTTCTGCGGATGATTTTTTTGACAGTGAGATACCTTTGGTAAAGAGATTTGTGACCAAGGGCATGAAAGGCACAACTTAATATGCCTAAAATTAGCATTGTTCGCAAAGCTTTGATGGCGACCGTCCATGACCTGATTCGGGGCACTTATCGCAAAGAGATACTGTGGTCCGTGTTTTTTGGGATTTTGGCCTTTTTGCTACTTTATGTCATCGTTTTTGCTGTGTTCTTTCGTACTGATTTTTTTGATTTGCACTGGTTGGACACTCTTATTGACTGGGTCGGATCCTTGGCGATTGTGATTCTGACGGCGTTCTTTTTTCCGGCTACGGTAACCCTGATGTGTTCATTTTTTGTGGACAGAGTTGTAGAGAAGACTGAAAAGCAATATCTGCTTGGTCGTGCAAAGTATTCAAGGTCCCTTTTTTTGGACATTCGACAATCATTAAAGGTTTTTATACCATATATCATTGTGCAAGTGTTGATATTGCCGCTGATGTTCATTCCTGTTTTGAATCTCATTTTGTTTGTCATGGTCAGTAGTTTTTTTATGACACAAGAGTTTTTGGCCATGATTGCCTTGCGTTTTTACACCGAAGACCAATGGCGCTTGCAAAAGACGAAATATCTCAAATCGGCTTACCTTGGAGCTGCGATCATTAGTATGATCAGCTGGATTCCCATTTTAAACTTCATTTTACCATTGGTAGCAATGAGTTACATGACTCATCTTTTTCACAACATGGAAAAGCTCAAGAATTAGCAGGCTCCTGAAAAACTCAGTCGGGCTTCATGGGCTGTTTGGCTAGTCTGGTCTATTGGCCGTTTAACCAGTTACGACATGCAATATCAGAAAGTAATCCAAACCTTTTGCTGAGCCGATTAGAATGGTGAATAGGTAGGTAAACACATCAAATGAATTGGCTGCGCACCCCGGAATTAAAAGTTGGACTTCTTGTCGTCGTGATTGGCGGTCTCATTGCTTTTATGTCTATTCAAGTCAGCGATAGCCCTGGGTTTCTGCGACGATCGAAAACCGCGTGGTTTGTGTTAGACACGGCCGGCGGGCTTGTTAAGAATTCAGCAATTCGCACCGCGGGAATTCCCGTTGGCAATATCAAAGAGATATCCCTATTGGATGGTAGGGCTAAGATTCTGATTTCGGTTTCTAGTGACGTGGAGTTAACAACTTCTGCCGCCGTAAATTTGAAATCCCAAGGAATCCTCGGCGACAAGCACATTGAGGTCTATCCAGGGTCTCCAACAGATCCGCCCCTGGCAGATGGCGCGCAAATTCTCAATGTCAGTGACCAAGGTTCATTGGACAATTTGATCGGTGAAGTTGCAAAGGTCGCCAACTCCATTAAAGAGGTAGCCGAAAAAATCAATGAATCGATTTCAGATGATGGCACCCAGAAGCACACGATCGGACGTATTGTCAAAAATATCGAAAAGCTAACTGGCGATTTGGCAGAGATGTCGGGCAAAAATAAAGATCAAATCACTCAAATTGTGAGTGAGATTCGTGACGTAACCTCGGCCCTATCCGAGTCTTTTCGTGACGATTCCGACAAGGGTTTCAAAAAGTCTTGGGGCAAGCTCATGGCTTCGTTTCACAAGCTCGACTCGACCATGACAAATGTTGATGAGATCGCTGCAAAAATCAATAACGGCGAAGGTGCAATTGGTAAGCTCGTCAGCGACAAAGACACTGCCGACGAGGTTGAAGGTGCGATATCGGGCATCAGTTCACTTGTTGATACTGCGGCCAAAGTGTCTACGGCTTTTGACTTCCATTCAGATTACCTGCAGGAAATAGGCAAAGCCAAATCTTCCGTGGGGATTGAGATTCATCCTGGATTAGATCGTTACTACCAGATCGCCATCATCGACGATCCAGCAGGCGTCGTCGAGAATGTAGATGTTGCCACGACCCCTGCTGGAGGCACCGCCACGGAGTACAATGAGAGAAAGACTTATTACAACAAAACAAAGTTCTCAGCGCTTTTTGCCAAGAATTTTTATAATTTTACGGTTCGTGGTGGTTTGATCGAAAACTCTGGAGGCATTGGTTTTGATTATAAGCTTCTCAGACAAAAATTAAAATTTTCGATCGAAGCCTTTGATTTTTCTAAGACCAATATTCGCTCCTCGTTAACCTATAAAATACCCTACGGATTCTATCTCTCCGGAGGTGTATCTGACGCCCTAGACAAAAGTCAGGCTCGCTCTGCCTATGTGGGGGCTGGCCTCAAGCTGACCAACGATGACTTGAAGCTATTGCTCACGAATTCGCCATTCTAAGGATTCAAGAATGGACCCGTAAAGATTCTGCGGCCGTGTGCGTTTGATTTCTCGTTGAGCCAACAAGCTCTTTGACAAGACCTGCAGTTGTTTGCTTTGATTCGCGCCTATGGAAAACACAAAAGATTCTCAAAATTCGCATGCTCTAAGTTCACCAACTGAAAACCATTTTCGACGAGCGCTGATCAGTGTTTCAGACAAGACGGATTTGGCGAAGTTTTTACGTCCCCATTATGAAAAGGGACTGCAAATTTACTCCACTGGCGGCACCGCGACCTATCTCCGCGCCGAGGGATTTGTTGTGAAAGATATTTCCGAAGTCACGGAGTTTCCCGAAGTGATGAATGGGCGAGTAAAGACCCTACATCCGAAAGTGCATATGGGGCTATTGGCCCGCTATGAGCTAGCAGAAGATCGGGCAGTGCTTGAGAAATTTAACACGGACCTGTTTGACCTGGTGATCGTGAATTTGTATCCGTTTGCAAAGGCCGTTAAAGAAAATGCGCCCCATGGTGAGCTCATCGAAAAAATTGACGTGGGTGGGCCGAGTATGTTGCGGGCAGCAGCCAAAAATTACCGACATATCACAGTACTTTGTGATCCCAGGGACTACTTTGCAAAAACTCTCCCAGCGGGCTTGGACGTCAGGATTGAACTTGCGCAAAAAGTATTTGCGCTGACAGCTGAGTACGATCTATTGATTTCGACCAATTTGTTGAAATCCTTTGCTGCCAGCTCGCCTGAGTTGGCGGCATTTAGCAAAGATGCATTGCAAACACTTCCCGCAGGATTGTCAGCGGGAGCTAAAGGATTTGAGCGGGTTCTGGATTTACGATACGGCGAAAATCCGCAGCAGCAAGCGGCATGGTATTCACATTCAACAAAGGGTCTACACACTTCACAGGTTTTGCAGGGCAAGCCACTTTCCTACAATAACATTTTGGATCTTCAAGCCACCCTCGAGCTCGTCAGAAAATTCACTCAGCCCAGCTGTGTAATTGTTAAACATAATAATCCTTGCGGAGTGGCTTCGGGCGAAGATTTAGCGGCGGCCGTTAAAAAAGCGATAGCTGCGGATCCAGTCAGTTGCTTTGGTGGCATCGTTGCGGTCAACGAAAAGGTGACGATGGCGCTGGCCAATCAATTGTCCGAAGTGTTTTTTGAATGCATCGTTGCACCTGCTTATGAACCCGCGGCATTGCAGATTTTTGCTAAGAAAAAGAATTTGCGAATTTTGAGCATTGATTTGGCTGATCTCGATTTTGGCATTGAATACAAATCCGTATTCGGCGGTTTCGTATCACAGGTGCCCGATCTGGCCTATGGTCAGTTAGAGTCATGGAAATCACTAGGTTTAGACATTTCGAGCCATGAGTCCGTGAAAGCAGATATGATATTTGGTGAAAAAGTCTGTGGTGCCCTCAAAAGTAACGCAATAGCGATTGTCAAAAATGGCCAGACCCTTGGACTTGGTATGGGGCAGGTCAATCGTGTGGATTCAGTCAAGCTAGCCATAGAGCGATGGAAGCACTTTCATGGGCAGATTAGCGATCCAATTTTAATCAGCGATGCGTTTTTTCCATTTTCGGATTCCATTGAACTTATTGCTAGTCACGGCATTCAGTGGGTGTTGCAGCCGGGCGGCTCTGTTCGCGATGAAGAAGTCATTGCCGCGGCAAAAAGATCTGCGGTGAATTTGGTCTTCACTGGGGTTCGCCACTTTCGTCACTGATACGAGTCAGTTGATAGACCTGAGCTACAATTTGAGAAAAATATTAGGTCTCAATGATTGTTATCCAACTGAGGCTAAATATAGGATCGGCATCAAGAAAACATTTTTCTCATCTCCATTCGTCTTGTACAATGTACAGAGCTCTGTATTTCAACAGGAGACATGATGGATGTTCGTCGCGGCAGCCCGTTGCCGAATGAAAAAGTTTGGCTTATAAAAAGTTCCACAAGAATTATTGGTCCCTACAGTCTTAAAGAAATCTCAGAGTACATCATGAGGCGCCAAATTTCTATTTTGGACGAAATGAAGGGTCCGATGCAGCGCTGGTCCTATGTGCGCGAGAATCCTTTCTTAAAAGAGATTATCGAAGCCATTCGGCGCGAGCAAGACTCTTCTAAAGAAGATACCGTTACAATTGCAACTCAGACCTCTGCCAGCATCACCAAGACCGAGCCGATGGGTGCGCCTCTGGATGAAAACTCTGGCTCTTTCATGATAAAGGGCGCGAACTCTGCGGTCCCCGCTGAAACCACAGCGAACACTCTTAAGGAGGCTGTGCCGATTTCCAATGGAGTTCCTCCTGGCTACATACCTAAAATCCCCCCCAGAGCCTATGGAAGCGCGCCGCCGCGAAAAAAAAACAGTGCTTTCAAAACAATCTATCAGTCAATTTTTTTGGGCGCTATCGGTTTAATGATTGTCTCTGTGACCTTACGTTATGTTAATTTTTATAAGCAGGATTTAGCAAAAGAAAAGATATATGGAGACTCCATTCAGCGAGCGCTCAAATACAGAAGTCTTGGTCTCAATGAAGCTTCTCTGCGCGAATACAATCGAGCATCGCAAATTCAGACTCCAGATCTGGATACTCAGATCGCAATAGCTCCCCTGTTGGTCGCTTTACCCAGTCTAGCTCCTCAAGGGCGGGCGATCTTGGAGTCTGCTGTACAAACCAAAAAGGGAGCACGCGAGTGGCAAGTTGCAGCCAGCGCGGCCATAGGTCTGTCATATTGGGGAATTGACGATGCTAAAGCCGAAGCCTACTGGATGGAAGCTCTTAATCTTGATGTTAAGAACGAAATTCTCCTTCTTAATTTATCTGCACTTTACCTGAAAAAGCACAGATATAACGAATTTCGTTCCCACCTTGCCAAAATCAGTGCGAGTCACCCTTTGGCCAAATACATGAAAGCACTCGCCGTAGTTGAAAAGAAAGAATTCAATAAAGAAAGTCTGGCCAAATTGGAGACTGGCTCGGCAACTAAAGAGACCGATTTTGTTTTAAGGCCGGAGCGTGAGTTGCTTTCCATGTATATTAAGTTTCGTGCCAACCTTCTGACGCAAGAAGAGATTCAAAAATATGTGGATCAATTTCCGGGCGTTGGCCGGCAGATGGTAAAGGATCCTTTGATCGCATGGCCAGTTGTCAATCAAGACTATTTGTTAAGCTTGTGCAGAGAGATGCATGAAGGCGTTACAAAAAATTTTGAAACAGAGAACGTCGCAAACCTTCTCTTGAGTCGCTGTCTATTGGAGTCCGGACGAGATTATGAACTAGCGGATAAGCTGAAGCTGATGACCACTAAAGACCCTGCTAATGATCTTGTGATTCGTCTCAATATTTATTCTCTCTTTCTTAGTGAGCGATATGAAGATGTTCGAGCTCTGATTGATGATCGTACCGACGTCTATACTGCGAAACTTGGTTTGATTAGAGCACTCAGTTGTCAGAAAATTGATGATTACAAATGCGTCGAACAGAATCTGAGTGAAATGAACACCTTGCTGAGCGAAAATCCATACGCCTACTATATTCTTGCGGCCAATGAGTTTCACAAATCGTCAAAAGAGTCGGCCTACAAGTTCATCAGAGAAGGGTTAGCCAGATATCCTGAGTTCATTCCTTTGATCGAGCTTCGAGATGAAATGGAGACCCAGTAGCAATGGGAGAAGCAATAGATAGGTCAAGGCGGCTGTCCGTTGGTTTTCTTTTTATGACGACTCTTCTGGTTCTCCTCTCTTGCATTGCTCACCATGAAGAGAATACTGGTGAACTCTATGAATCATCTGAGATGGTGAGTGATCACCGCATTCCACGTCAAGTTTGGGATGCGATCGAAGCGCAGGCAAAAATGGCATCGGAGGGAACAAAGGTTCACTCAGATCCGACTTTTGAGTTTGTGAGTCCAATTTTCACATTTTCTGAAGTCCTTCCGGGTACCTTGGTTCGCCCGCGCGTTCGCGTAGAATTTCCGCGCGGCGGAGGAGTGCTTGATACCTCCGACATTCTTGGCAGCAAGAAAGGTAGTTTTACCTTAAAGGTGGCCCTGCCTGATGTGTCGCCAGAGGAGCTTAAAGTGTACTACGTCAGTCAAGTACCCAAGACAGAGAGCATTGGCGATGAGCTTGGTTCTGGTTGCTATCGCGCTATGGACATCTCTCGTGCAATTAAGGAATGGAACTCCCATGATGGTCTAAAACTGAATTCGACTGACTCGCGTCATTTGCGTGTGATTGGTGGCGACCTTATCCTAATGGCTATTAAAGGAAACAAGACGTTGCTTGGTCATGTTTCTCTGTTAGAACGAGATCAGCAGCAATTATTTTGCAAAGGGTTTTTATGAATTTGACCACCAAAAAGCAGTTTGTTTCGCAGTTAAATGATAAAGAGAGTGTTGATGATTTTTTTCTGGTTAAGGATAAATTTTCGGCAACTGGAAAAACTGGGAAATCCTATCTGGGATTTAGGTTGGCCGATGCAACGGGGAGCATCGACTCTCGAATTTGGGATCGCGCCGAAGAATTAGGGTCCCTTTTTGAAAGTGGCCAGATCGTAAAGGCAAAAGGATCGATTCAAGTTTATCAAAATCGCAAGCAGCTTATCGTAACTAAAATCGAAACTGCAGATGTGCCTGATTTGGATATCAATCAGTTTGTTGCTAAATCCGCCAAATCAGCCGAAGATCTTTTCGTAGAATTGATGGAGATTGTCTACACTCTTAAAAATGAAGCATTAAAAACTCTCATTGTATCTAGCTTAGAAGACCCAGAGTTGAAACCTCTGATCCTAAAGGCGCCTGCTGCCAAGTCGATTCATCATGCTACTCAGGGCGGCCTTTTGGAGCATATTGTTTCAATTTCGCGGACCATGGAGTTCTTTGCGCTTCACTATGATTACTTATCTCGAGATCTCTTAATCTTTGGTGCGATTTTTCATGATCTCGGTAAAATATGGGAATTGACCATTGATCACGGTATTAGCTACTCAGACCGCGGCAAACTCATTGGACACATGGAGATGGCCTGTGAACTCATTGACAAAAAGAGTGCAAAAATTTTGGGTTTTTCAGAAGATCTTCGCGACATTTGCAAACACATCGTCTTGAGTCATCATGGCAAGTTTGAATACGGCTCGCCAAAGCGTCCGAAGTGTCTAGAGGCGCTCCTTGTTGCTATGGTCGATGATTTGGACAGTAAGATGAACACCGTCAAAGTGTTTATCGACAGTGAACGTCAGTCTGGGCAAAGATGGTCCTCTTTCAATGATCTCTTTGAAAGATATTTTATTTTGGATGATTTGAAATCTAAAGTAGATGGTGTACAAGAGACCTAGTATATGATTGATTTTTTGCAAGCCTATAAAAATTATGATCCTGCTGCAAAGTCCTTATGGGAAATTGGCTTGCTCTATCCTGGGCCGAAAGCGATTTTGATTTATCGCATCGCTCATGTCTTCTATGTGATCAAACTTTATTTTATTGCGCGATTGCTCTCAGAAATTGGTCGTTGGCTCACTGGGATTGAGATTCATCCAGGTGCGAAAATTGGCAAGCGACTTGTGATCGACCATGGTTTGGGATTGGTGATTGGTGAAACCGCTGAAATTGGCGATGACTGTATATTTTTTCATGGAGTCACCTTGGGTGGAGTCAAGTTTGATCCCATCAAGCGCCATCCCACCGTTATGAATCGAGTTCTGATTGGCGCTGGAGCCAAGGTTTTGGGTCCCATCACTTTGGGAGAGGCTTGCCGTGTTGGCGCCAACTCTGTTGTGACCCGCGATGTTCCACCCTATGTCGCCGTAGGTGGCGTTCCAGCTCAGATTCTCAACCAAAAGTAGCCAGTCAAAATAATTAGATGCTGCCGATACAAAGCCGTCACTTCCGTCGAAACCTCAAAAAAGTCTGTGTAAGCATGCTCCCACACGATATGCCGGCGCCTTTTTACTTTAAAATTTGTTGTCGCTTTTTGGTGCATTCTGTCGTATGAGAACAGCCAAATCATTCAATTCTATTTAATTCTGGGGGTTCTCATGATTCGCATCTTTGCTAACTTAGCATTTGCACTGTTATTGATCTGCCAATTTCAAGCAGGCGCGCAGCTTTTGACTCTTGAAAAAAAGTTCAGCGACTTTGATCAGCTCAACGCAAGCATTCAATCTTACTATGGTCCCTTGCGCTTTAAGCAAGAGGTGATGAATTATGATTTGGAAAGTATCAAAAAGGCCTACGAGGTCAAGATAGGTCAGACCAAAGGCAATCGCGATTTTTATTACCTACTAAAGCAATACATCGCTGAATTTCATGATGGTCACTTTCGCTCACGGGTTCCCACCAACTATGTCAAGAGCTTGCCAATTGCAACCGAGTGGGTGAATGGCGAAATTCTGATTGATACAGTTGATCGCGAAGCTCTGCCAGAAAAACTTTTTCCGTTCAAGCGGGGCGATTCCGTCGTTGGCGTCGAAGGCATTGACGTTTTTGAAGTTGTCAAAGAATTGAAATCCTACCGTGGAGCTGGTTTTGATCTAACTGAAACACGGTCAGCAGCCCGACAGCTTTTCAATCGTAGAGGTGCCATTGTCCCAGTTCCAGAAGGGGAAGCCGTCACTTTTGCCATCAAGAGCAGGTTGGATAATTCCATTCGCTCCTACACTTTAAATTGGGAAGAGACTGGCGAGCCCCTTGATGAAAACTTGATGCCTGAATACAAACATCATTTTTCTTTGCAAACAAACCGCAGCAAAGAGCCCTATGGTTTGCTATCTACGGCCGCAGATTGGGCCGAAACAATGGGAATGAAAAATGTCGAAAGTAGCTACCAGTGCTCTGGCGGCACCCGCATTAAAATTCCAGAAGATGCCACCATGATCGTCGAGGAGCCCTTTGTGGCCTACTTTCATGCAACACCAAGAGGAAATGTGGGCTATTTGCGAATTCCTCATTACTATTGGCTTGATGACCATGATCCCAATTACAGCGACAAAATCCTAGCAAAGTACGAATTTGCAGTGCGTGAGCTCGAGAAAAACACAATTGGCTTGGTCATTGACCAGGATCACAATTGCGGCGGTAGCGTTAGCTACCTTGAGTCAATGGTCGGGCTGTTTATGAACGCGCCCTACGCTCCGCTCATGTTTGAGTTGCGCGGTACCAAAGCCAGTTACCTGTATGGAAAAGGCTATCTTGATGAGCTTCCCACCGACACCATTGCCTACCAGCAATTCTCTTCAGTTATTGAGCTTATTAAGAAAGCCTGGACTGGCGGAGATTTTATGACTCCCAAAACTTCGCTGAGTGGCGAGACCACTTTGTATCCTAACGTCCTTGCCTACACAAAGCCGATATTGATGACCATTGACGAAATGTCTGGTTCCGGTGGTGACGCATTTCCTGCCATGATGAAGGGTTTTGGACGCGCCAAGCTCCTGGGCACGCGAACCTCGGGCTTGGGAGGTCATGTTAACGAAATTCCCGCCCTCAATTTTACTGGTCTCACCGTGGATATGACAATGTCGCTCTTCTATCGTCCTGATGGCGTGCCAGTAGAAAATAATGGCGCAGTTCCAGATATCTCTTATTTCATTACAAAAGAGGATTTTCTGAATGAATATCAAGACTATCAAAAGTTCTACATAAAATCTTTGCTCGAAATGATTGACTAAACATTGATTGGCGAGAGATAAAAATGAAAGCTTCCAAAACGGGTTTGTTGAACAACCCACTGATTGTTGCCCTAGATGTTGATGATGATAGAACAGCTCTTTCGCTTTGCGATGAGCTTAGTGATGTTGCCGGCGGCTTTAAAGTAGGCCCCCGCCTAGGGCTCCGCTATGGCGCAGACTTTTTGCGGGAGATTGCAAAGCGAGGTCCTCTCTTTGTTGATCACAAATTTTTTGATATTCCCAATACAATGGAGACCTCAGTTCGGGCCGCCTTTGATGCCGGAGCCAGCCTAGTGACGGTTCACTTGCTTGCAGGAGAGGTGGCGCTAAAAAGAATGGTCGCGCTGGAGGCTGAGCTTGCCAGTATTCGGCCCTTCAAAATTTTAGGCGTTTCCATTTTGACCAGTTGGCAAGATTCAGACGTGCCGAGCAACTTTAAGGAACAGCCAGTGAGCCGTCATGTCCATGATTTGCTTAAACTTGGTGAGCAGTGTGGCCTGTCGGGATTTGTGTGTTCCGGTGAAGAGTTGGTGGTGGCGACCAAAAACGACTATTTTTTTGTGGTCCCGGGAGTCCGCCTTGACCGTGATAAAGTTCACGATCAAAAGCGCACTCTCTCCCCTCAGGCTGCCATACAAAAGGGTGCTTCTGGGATTGTAGTGGGCCGCCCAATTGTTGAGGCGTCGCAACCAAAGCTGGCGGCGCTCGATTATGCTGTCGCCTGGATCGAGGTGTAGATTGAATCGCAATACTCCTAAGCGCCGCGCCCCCCTCGGTTCTCCGAAATCGGCCAAGAGCAGAACGGGCCAACCCTTGCGCGGTGGCCAGCAGCAAAAGCCAATCAAAAAAGAGACGGCTAGGGCGCCTGGTAAACCCAGTGCCAAAGATTGGCGTCGTGGCCAGCGGTTGATCCCAGGTCATCACAGCATCAAAGAGGCCATAGCGGCTGAGCGCACCGAGCACCACGAGCTTTGGTTGCAGCCGCGTTGGTCTTCACAGCAAACTTTGCGCGAAATAGAGGCGGCAGCTTTGGCAAAGCGAGTGAAGGTTGTGGAGAAAAGCGAAACCGCGCTCTCCAGTTTTTATCAAAACCACCAAGGCGCTCTGCTTTGGAGTGAGCCGCTTCCGACGCTGTCCCCCGAAGAGCTCAATTTTGCTGATACCGCATCGGTCTTGCTTTTGGATCAGCTCGAAGATCCCAATAATTTCGGCGCTATCATTCGCACAGCGTGGCTCCTAGGCGTAGATGCCATTTTTTATCCCGAAGAGAGAAGCGTTGGCCTGAGTCCGGCTGCTCATAAAGTCGCCTGCGGTGGAGTCGAGTACGTCAATATGGTGCAGGTTCAAAATTTCAATAAGACCTGTGAAACGCTCAAGGAAAAAGGCTTTTGGGTCTACGGCCTCTCTCATCTTGGTAAAACCTCAGTGACCAAAACAAAATTCCCACAAAAGGTTGCCCTTTTTGTGGGCTCCGAGGAGAAGGGGCTGCGCTCAACCTCGGAGAGGATGTGTGATGACTTCGTTTTGATACCTCAAACTGCTGCAGCAGCTAGCTTCAATGCATCCGTCGCGACGAGCATCGTCCTTTTTGAGTCATTGCGGCAGCGAGAAGTTTTTTGAAATCTTTTGACTCGCCTCAACTTTTATCGCTACAACCTCTGGACTGTCTTAAAAGAGATGAGTGCTGGCTTAGCTCAATTGGTAGAGCAGCTGATTTGTAATCAGCAGGTTGCGGGTT
>CAYMBJ010000042.1:0-35155 GCA_964388665.1 uncultured Pseudobdellovibrionaceae bacterium
TTGAGCAGATCTGTCCTTAGTACGAGAGGACCGGGATGGACGAACCTCTGGTGTTCCTGTTGTCGCGCCAGCGGCAGTGCAGGGTAGCTATGTTCGGAATGGATAACCGCTGAAAGCATCTAAGCGGGAAGCCAACTGCAAGATTAGATCTCTCTGGGGCTTCGGCCCCCTTAAGATCCCTTGGAGACTACGAGGTTGATAGGCGGAAGGTGTACATACAGTAATGTGTTTAGCTTATCCGTACTAATAGATCGTGAGGCTTTTTTTTATTATGAATCAACTAGCTCGCTAAAAATCAGTTAAGTCATTAAATCATTAAACAAGTATTTTTTGCTGGTGTTAATAGCAGTGGGGCCACACCTGATCCCATTCCGAACTCAGAAGTTAAGTCCACTTGCGGCGATGGTATTGCACACGTGAGTGTGTGGGAGAGTAGCACGATGCCAGCTTTTTATTTTAAGGCCAGAGCCTAACAGTTCTGGCCTTTTTTTTTGCCTTTTTTCAGTGACTCTCAGTCGGCTTAAAATTTTGAATTTTAATTGAATCAGCGAACTCAAATACGCGGTTTCCGCTCTGTTTGTCCGTAAATAAGTAGTTGATGGTCAAAAGGCTCTGCTTTTTGCCATTGTAAAATTCTTGCGTGGTAGAGTCGATGATTTCGAGTTCTAGGTGAATTTTAGAATTTGATGAAACAGAAAGTTTTGTTTTTTGAAGTTGGTCCTTGGTGTAATTGGGGACGCTGGTCCTCCAGGTATATTCGTAAGTGCCGAATTGTCTTAGCCATTTTGGTCGGCCTTGCTTTAGGATAGGTGATATCACTGCGCTTTGTATTTGATTTGGTCGATTCCTGCCGGAATGAAGAGCTTCAAGCTTTGAAGAGAGACTCGTGGATTCTGAAACTGAGAAAAGAGATGGTGAATTCTCGCTGAAAATCGAGACACCCACCATAGCCAGACCTAGAAAAAATAGTAGCCCTAAAAGTGAGTTCATTTTGTCCATAGGAGATTAGAATACCTAGACAAGTCCCATTCATATAGGCCAATTGACGAATTCTATCTATTGGCCCAAGAATTGGCTTAAATTGGGCTGGATTGGATTTGATGGCTTAGAAAGCACAGATTGATTGGAAAGCAAAGATTCAATGGTTGGATTGTAGCAACATGCGCTGTCAACAAGCTGGCAGAATTGTTTTTAGATTTCGCTAGTTTAGCAACTTTCCAGAGTCATGAATGAGCGACTTGGCATGCTCCAAGACGCTCTTTCCAAGTTTGTTACCGGCCATCAATCGAGCAATTTCTTTGACCTGTCCAGCTTCTGACAGCTTTTGTACCTTCATCGATGGAATTTCATCTACATAGGTCTTTTCAATATTAAAGTGATGATCTGCAAAAGCGGCCACTTGGGCCAAGTGGGTGACGCAAATGACCTGCTGCGACTGCGCGATGGATTTCAATTTTGCGCCGACTCGCGATGCTGTTTCACCAGAAATTCCGGCATCGACCTCGTCAAAAATAAAAGTTCGAGGAACGCCCATGCTGCCAAGCACTCTCTTAAGGGCTAGCAAAATTCTAGAAAGTTCACCACCACTTGCCACCTTGCCAAGGAGGCGAGATTTATCTTTACCTGACTGGACGAGGAATTCCATTTCGTTGAAGCCAAACTGATTCAAAGTTTCGAGCTTTTTGAAGTTGGTATCGAAAACAACCCCGTTCATATTGAGTGCTACAAGTTCTGCATTGGTAGAGTCCGCTAGCAGTTTAACTCCGGCTTTTCTTTTTCTATGCAAAGTTTCGGCCTGCTCTCGCAGTGCCTTTTCTTGGGAGTCCAGTTTCTGCTGGAGTTCTGCGACTCTAGTTTCTGTTTTAGAAATCAAATCGATCTCTTCCTCAATTTCTGAAGCAGCCTGAAGAACAGAGGCGAGATCACCACCATATTTCTTTTGTAGTTTCCGCAAACCACTTAGGCGGGCTTCGAGATTTTCTGCATCTTCGTAATTGAGTGAGGATTGCCCTGAGCCTTTACGAATGCAATAGCTAACCTCTTTGAGCTCGTCGATCTGTGCGGAAAGTCGGCTGGTCAGATTGATGGTGTTTGGCTGCAGCGCATTGAGTTCTTTGAGCCTTTTTAAGCAAACCTCAAGAATAGAGATCGCAGGTGATTCGCCGCTAGATAGAAGATTATCAATGGACTCTTGAAGGTCTTGAATTTTTTTCTGGTTTTTAAAAGCCTTGAGATCCATTTCAATTTTTTGATCCTCACCCTCGATCGGATCAATGGCTTTAATTTCAGATAGCTGAAACGAAAGAAAGTCGAGTTTGGATTGCGCTCCATCTTTTGATTGCTTTAAAGTTTCTAATTCGCGCGCCGTGGCCCTCCAGTCAGAATAGGACTTGGCAAACTCGTACCTCATCTCGGTGGTGGCGCAATATTGATCAAGAAGCTCCAGTTGATATTGAGGGTGCGCCAAATTGCGATTTTCAAACTGACCAGTGATTTCGACAAGCGGCGCGTGGCCATTGATGTCCAGTAAGGGGCCTACAACATTCTTTAGAGTTTGCAATGTAACACTTGAATCATTGAGAAAGTTTTTAGCCTTTCCGTCGGTGCCAATGGCGCGGCGGATGGCCACATGACCATCAACTTCAATTCCCAGGTCCAGTAAAAATTGAGCGATGTCTTTACGATGAGTAAGATCGAATTCACCTTCAACGACAGCGAGCTTTGCACCCGAGCGAACGGAGTCGGCTGTGCCTTTGTCGCCCATCAAAAAACTGAGACTCTTTAATAGAATAGATTTTCCGGCTCCGGTTTCTCCGGAGATGATATTGAGACCCCGGTCAAAATTCAGGCGGATATTTTCTATGATGGCAAAATTTGAAACCTTTAAAGAGACTAGCATTTTGACTCCTTGGACCATATATCTGTGCTTATGCAGGCTTACGCTACTAAAGCTACGGCCCGATAGATTTACCACAAATCAGAGTTGAAGGATCTAATTTGTGCAAGCGTACTATTCTCTTTCGCCAAACTTCAGCTTTTCGCGGAGTAGCAAGAAGAAATCATACTCTTGAGCTTGCAAGCTGTAGTGCTTTTGCGAGCTCTTTTTTATTAGCAGCCTATCGTTTTCGTGGAGCTCAATGGCGGATGCCCCATCAACGATCAGCTTGGCTTGTTGTTGACGATCCTCAACAACTCGAAGCTCGACAACTTCGTCGTCTGGCACAACCATGGCGCGAGTTGTCAAGCTGTGGGGCGCGACGAAATTGAGAACGAAGCTCGCTGACTGGGGGTGAACTATGGGACCACCCGCAGCAAGGTTGTATGCCGTGGACCCAGATGGAGTGGCCACAATAAAGCCATCCGCTCGTGTCGTGGAAATGTATTTATCACCGAGCGATAGGGAAAGCTCTATCAACTGCGAGTGAGAGCCTCTCTCGACTACGACGTCATTAAGGCTGGTAAAAGTCTTGATGATACTCGATTTGCGAATGATTTTTACCTCAAGTTGAGTGAGAACTTGGTGCTTCAGTTGTCCCTTGAAAAACTTGATAATATTTTCAACGGCATTGTCGGGTGAAAATGTAGTTAGAAATCCAAGTGTTCCCATGTTGATGCCAAAAGTGGGAATTTCAAAATCACCAGCAAATCGCGCGGCACGTAGGTACGTGCCATCGCCGCCAATAGCAAGTATCAGGCTCATGTCTTTATTTCGACCTTTTTTCAAAACAGAATGGCGAACATTAGGAATGTTCTCAGAGAGATAAATTTTTGCACCCGCTTTTGCCAACCAAAAAGCCAATTGCGAGGTGATATTCACACTCTCTTGCGATTTGCGAAACACGATGCCTATCTTTGATTTAGGGGAAAGCTCAATTGGCGGAAAACTAGAATTGGTGGCCGTCCTTACCTTTTTCATAGAGTTAGAATCTGCAACCAATACTTTCGATGTTTTCTTTTTTGATCCGCGAAGTTCGTGCCTCAATTTTATCTCCTCACAGATATCGCTTAAATCAACCCATCACGTCTGAGGAGAGCGGATTCATCCGGTTCTCTGCCGCGAAACTGTTTGTACAATTCCATTGGGGGAGCTGAATCTCCCTTCTCAAGAATAAACTTTCGATATTTTTCAGCGACTTCTGGGTCAAATATTCCGCGTTCTTTAAAGTATTCAAAGGCGTCAGCCTCCAAAACCTCTGCCCACTTGTATGAGTAGTAACCAGCAGAGTAGCCACCCGCGAAAATGTGGGCAAAGGAGCAGCTCACGTTGGTGTCTTTAGGTACAGGAAGGACTCGATATTTGGCAATTGCTTCGTTTTCAAACTGGGATACGGAATGAATGGAGTTAGGGTCGACCGTGTGCCACTGCATATCCAGAAGTGCAAATTGCAGCTGTCGCAAGGAGTACCAGCCAGCCATAAATTTTTCTGATTGCTCAATTTTTTTGACCAGATCCGCGGGGATGAGCTCTCCAGTTTGGTAGTGCTTCGCAAATAGGGATAGACCCTCAATCTCCTCAGCCCAATTTTCCATAAGTTGGGACGGCAGCTCAACAAAATCCCAGTATACATTTGTGCCACCCATGCTGCGAAATTTGCACTGTGATAAAAGCCCGTGAAGGGCATGCCCAAACTCATGAAAAAGTGTTTTAACTTCGTCGTAAGTCAACAATGATGGGTGAGAGGGTGTGGGGCGAGTAAAATTACAAACGATACTGATATGTGGTCGTCGCGGTTTCCCTGCTTGAAAGCCTTGCTCGCGAAATGCTGTCATCCAGGCTCCCGGCTTTTTTGTTGTGCGTGGAAAAAGATCCAAGAAGAGAAGCCCTATATATTCATTAGACTTTGAGTCTTTAATTTCAAATGCTTTTACTTCAGGGTTGTAAGTCGGGATGTCATTTCGCTCAGTGAATGAAATGTGAAAGAGCTTCTGGGCAATATCAAAAACTCCCTTCACCACTTTTTCGGTTTGAAAATAAGGTCGAAGCTCCTCAGATGAGAAAGCAAACTTTTTTTCCTTTAGCTTTTCAACAAAGTAGCCGATGTCCCACGGCTTTAAATCGGTAATGCCTTCGGTCTCTAGGGCAAATTTTTTCAATTCTTCCAATTCTTTTTTAGCAGCATGAAGTGATGGTTCAAGTAGGTTTTCCAAGAAAACATGCACTCGCTCTTGAGATTTGGCCATTCTCTGTTCTAAGACGTATGCGGGATGGTTTTCATATCCAAGCAGCTTGGCGCGCTCATGGCGTAGCTTGAGTATTTTGACAACGGCCTCTTGATTGTCGAACTTATCGTGAAAACAGCGTGTTGCGTAGGCTCTCCACATCTTTTCACGCAACTCGCGTCTTTTTGAAAAGGTGACAAAGGGGACATAGCTAGGACCTTGTAGGTTAAAAACCCAACCCGGCGAGATTCCTTTTGCCTGTGCTGCGTGCTCGGCAGCTCTTTGAGTGCCTTCGGGCAGGCCACTCAGTTCATCAGGGTCAATGATCACCAATTCAAACTGATTTGTAGCAGCCAAAACACGATCTGAAAATTGAGGACCCAATACAGCAGATTCTTGGTCAATCTGACGAAGCCTCTCCGCGTCCTGAGGCGAAAGATTCGCACCATTCCGACGAAAGGTCTGGTATGTTTTTTCAAGAAGTCTCAATTCTTCGGGATCAATTATGTCCTGGCGCCTGTCATATACTGACTTCACCCGCGCAAACAATAGGGGATCTAACGAAACGTCAGAAAAAAACTCAGATATTTTGGGATAAAAAATCTCACCGATTTTGGAGTACTCTTCGTTTCCTTCTGTTAGCTTAAGATTGCCATAAACAGAGGAAACTCGGTCCAATTCATCAGTAGCGGTTTCGAGAGCCAAAATAACATTTTCAAAGTTGGGTGCAGCTTCGTTGGTCTTTATGGCATTGATTCGTTTTCTCGCGGCGGCGAGGGCGAAATCCAAGGCCGGCAAATAGTGCTCCGCTCGAATCAAATTGAGCGGAATGGCGCCATCAGCGTGTAATGTTTCATCAAAGAAAAGGCGAATGGATTCTGATTGGAATTGGTCGTGTTGTTCAAGATTTTGTTTCATGCCTAAGCCCCCTAGTATCTTTTATTTCATCAGACAAGGGCTTAGACAATGAATTTTTACAATTAACGAGGCAATGTGCTGTAAGGATATTGATTGTTGTAGCCCGTCGCCTGCGCACATAATCCTTGAATCGCATTGTAACCATTGTTGATAGCGCGACACTCGTAGCCTACACCACACGAATTGGGTCGTCTCAGATCACAAGAGACTGGCAATTGATTGTAACAAGAAGAAGAGCTTGGCGCTCCAGATCCATCGTATTCGGGAAGTTGTGGAATATTGGGATTACTCCAATTTGGACTGGAGTAACTTCCAGGGGTGGGAGCAGTCACATTCAAAAACTGATGGTAAGCAGACGTAACTACGCTGTTAGAGACGCAGCCAAGACCGTGAGCCGCGGAGTATACAGGGCGATATCCAGCGGGACAAAAACAGACAGAGAAGGCAGTATTCAAAGGATTGTGATAATTGTAGTTGGCCCACATGGCATAGTAACCGTTGTAGCCTTGGTAGTAGGTATTTTGCCATTGTGCTAGGTTGTATGGGTAGGGCTGAAAACCAGGGTATTGATGATTGCCACCATGGTGATTGCCGTAAAATGAGCCATAGTTATTGATCTGATTGTTTGAGTATTGCCCATTGCAAAAGGGGTTTTGGTAGGCGGAGTAAAGGCAGTTGTAATCCTGTTCAGCGGTCGGTGCATTTGGATTACCGGATTCGTTTTTATTCTTTTGACAAGCTGAGATCGAGATGGTCGCAAAGACCATGACTGCTAATTTTGTAAATACTTTCATTTGCCACCCCTAAAAGAATTAAAATTTTGAAATAATTGAAAATGCTAACGCGTTACTTTTGGTCGAGATTTGAGCAACTTGCAATAGTTTGGAAAAATTTTCGTACCAAAAGTGTCAAAAATTGTTACGAACCCTATAAAAAATCTTCGAGTCTGTATTAATTTTGTGGTCCAATATGAAGATCTTTTTTCAAGTTGTGAACCAGGCCTGTCGAGTCGATGGGAAGCTGAGTATTGAAATGATTAGGAATAATAAAAAATGAAGCGAATATTTGCTGCAAATTGGAAGATGTTTAAAGGCCCTAAAGAGACGCGCACGTTTTTTGAAGAGTGGCGCAAAAGTGCGATAGGAATTTTGGATTCGGTGCAATTTTTTGTGCCGGCTCTAAACGCCTCCGTGGCCTCTGAGGCTCTTCTGGATTCAGATTTCGCGTGGGGATTGCAGAATTTCTATCCTGAAATTGAAGGCGCATACACAGGTGAGAACTCTCTGGCAGTCGCAAAAAGTTTGGGTGCTCGGTTGGCACTCGTTGGCCACAGTGAGCGTCGCCATGTTCTGGGTGAGAAGGATGAGTTTCTAAATAGAAAGATCAAATTTGCGTGCCATCAAGATATTCAAGTCACCTTTTGCATTGGTGAGCAACTTCCTGAACGCGAGGCAAAGCAAACAGTGCAGGTCATAACACAGCAGTTGGATGCAGGCCTGGATGGTATTGAAGCCACCGCAAAAATTCAGATTGCTTATGAGCCGGTGTGGGCCATCGGAACAGGGAAGACGGCGACACCTGAAATGGTCATGCAGGCTCATCAAGAGGTGCGAAAATGGTTAAATGGCCGAGGATATGATTTTCCAATTTTGTATGGGGGAAGCGTAAAGCCAGAGAATGCCAAAGAGCTGTTGGCAGTACCGGCAGTTGATGGATTTCTGGTGGGGGGCGCCTCGCTTCAAATTGATTCTTTTCTCAAAATCTGTTCGGCAATGAGTCACTGACATCTCACTCAAAGGTGGCAAGGAGCTCTCAACAGGGCGAAATGGTGCTTGAAAGAGGAGGGACTTTGCTCAGATTTGAGTGTTTGGTTTGGAGTTAACTAAGATTTTTTTGCGTCAAGTTATTGTACAGGATATAATGGATTTGAGCGGTTTTTTTCGAGATTTTTACGACAGTCCGCCAATCCTTCTTAGGTTGTGATAGACTGGAGCTGCTAAAGATTTAGAACATGCGATTAGAGTTTTTGAACCGGTAATACAAATTTAAATTGCGAAAATGAGGATCTATGTGGGGGTCTCGTTTTCATGGAGATTTATGACTAAGAATCAATGCCCCCACATTCATTTTCGTCGTTGTCATATCTGTTGTGCTATCAATTCAAAAGAAGAAGATTTGGTCAGCCGTTGCGAAGCCTGTGGCAAGTTTTTGGCTCCTTTTTATTATTTTGATGAGCGCAGAGCCTTGGGCTTGATGTCAAAGCTGGATGTGAAAGCGATCACCACTTCCCTGCCAAGAGAAGAGTATCCACCGGTTCATGGTATTTCGGTGTATTGGGATTGAGCTTTAGGAAAGGGCAAGAATGCGTTTTGACTCAGGCGTTATCGAGTGTCGGCTAAGGTGCCCAATAACAATAATTCAACATTCTTTGAAAATCGATCATTATTCAATAGACTAAGCTAGCGACATTGATTTTATTGGAGCCTGACGGAGGTTTCATGAGCAAGATGTTGGTTCGGCTCGAAGATATTGTAAAAGCCCAAAAGTGTTTAGATGGGGTGATTCAAAAGACGGAAATGAGTCATTCGCTCTCTGCCTCGAGGAGGCTGGGTGCAGAGGTTTTTTTTAAATTTGAAAATTTGCAACGAACTGGCAGCTTTAAAATTCGCGGCGCCTACAATAAAATTTTTAATCTCGGTGCTGCTGAAAAGGCGAAAGGCGTTGTGGCCTGCTCGGCAGGAAATCACGCCCAGGGCGTGGCTTTTAGCGCTGCGCACGCTGGGGTAAAAGCCACGATCATCATGCCAAACACTGCACCAATAGCAAAGGTCAATGCAACCAGGGCTTACGGTGGTGAGGTGATTTTGCATGGTGAGATTTATGATGAAGCGCAAACGAAAGCGATGCAGTTGGCGCAAGAGAGAGATTTGATATTTGTACATCCATTTCAAGATCCACTGGTCATTGCCGGGCAGGGTACTATTGGCATTGAAGTTCTTGAGCAGGTGCCTGACCTTGATAGCATTGTGATTCCAGTCGGTGGCGGTGGTCTCATTAGTGGCATTGCCACTGCAGCAAAGAATATCAATCCTAAGATAAAGATATTTGGCGTGCAATCTCAGCAGGCTCCGGGAATGAAAAATCTGCATGAGAAGAAAAGCCAAAAGTACACTGGGAAAATTTCAACAATTGCCGACGGGATTGCGGTGAAATCTCCCTCGGAAGTAATTTATAAATCATTCATTGAACGTTTGGTGGATGACATTGTTGAAGTGAGCGATGATGAAATCGCCGAAAGTATTGTGTTTCTTCTAGAAAGATCGAAGACCTTGGTGGAGGGGTCGGGTGCAGCAGCAATGGCTGCAGCGATGAGTAAAAAGGTCGATGTCGGCAATAAGACCTGCATTTTGCTCAGTGGTGGGAATATTGATCTCAACTTGATCGCCAAAGTGATAGATCGCGGGCAGATTCAGCGCGGACGATTGGTGGAACTGAGTGTGATTGTTGAAGATCTTCCGGGAAGCTTGAGTCGATTGACCGAAATTTTGGCTACTAATAGAGCAAATATCTTGGAAGTCCATCATGATCGTGTTACCCAAGGCCTTTATTTGCGTGAAACGCGCATTGATTTTGTTATTGAAACCAGTAGCCCAGAACACATTGAAGCGATCAAAGATGCAATGACGGCAACTGGAGCCAGGCTGAAATTGTCGGCTTCAAAATTCGACCCTATGGAGAGCCGAAAGTGAAATTGCGACTTCATGAAAGTATAAAGAACCTAGTTCCCTATAAGCCAGGAAAGCCCGTGTCAGAAACACAAAGAGAATACGGGCTTGATAAAATTGTGAAGCTGGCAAGCAACGAAAACCCGCTCGGTGTTTCAAAAAAGGTAAAGCAAGTTCTGATGGCTGAGTTGGAGAATCTTCATCGCTATCCCGATCCGTCTTTTTTTGAGTTAACGACAGCCGTATGTAAAAAGTGGAATCTTAAAAAGGACATGCTTTCATTTGCCAACGGATCAGATGAGATTCTGGATCATTTGATGAACTTCCTCTGCGAGCCCGGAGAAAAGGTGGTGATTCCAAAAACATCATTTATTGCCTATGAGGTTTCGGCCAAAACCTTTCGCTTGGAAGTTGTGACGTCCAAGGTGGATGAGGCGGCCTATAAGTTTGACCTGAATGATGTTTTGGTAAAGGCAAAGGCGGATTCTAAAATTCGTATGGTCTATATTGCCAATCCGAACAATCCTACAGGCAGCTATCAGCCTGAGCGTGACCTCAGAAGTTTTTGTGCGGAAGCTGCAAAAATCGCCAATTTTTATGTGGTTATTGATGAGGCCTACAATGAGTTTGTTAGAGCTGCGGATTTTGCAACTGCTATGCATTGGCCAATTGAGTTACCGAATGTGATAGTTATCAAGACGTTTAGCAAAGCATACAGCCTCGCCGGTTTGCGTTTGGGGATGATCCATGCAGCACCTGAAGTCATTGAGGTTTTCAATCGGGTTCGCAAACCCTTCAATGTCAATTGGCTCGCGCAAAAGGCAGCGATCGCTGCAATTGATGATCAAGAGTTTCTTCGTCAATCGCAGGAGGTGACCTGGACTGGCTTGGATTACTTTTATAAAAAGCTTTCTGAACTGAAATTGCGATATATTCGCTCTGAAGGAAATTTTGTGTTTTTTGATAGCGAGCGAGATGCGCAGCAGTTGAATGTCAATTTGTTAAAGCAGGGTTTGATTTTGCGACCTTTGCTCAATTATGGCTTTCCCACACAGTTTCGTATGTCCGTTGGCACGGCAGCAGAGAACGAATTTGCCATTGATGCGCTAGCAAAGGGCTTGCAGCAGGTTGAGGTCAAATAATGGGAATGGTGGTGACCGTTGATGGGCCGGCTGCAAGCGGAAAGACTTCAATCAGCCGAGAGCTTGCTAAAAAGTTAGACTGGAAATGGCTATCTACCGGTGCCTTTTATCGTGGCCTGGCTTACGTGGCTCTAGAGTTGGATCTTGAGCTTGGTGATGAGGCGGGACTGGCCTTATTGGCAAAGGATCCGTGCTGGCGAGTTGTGCCTTCAGCAGTGGCGACAAAGGTTTTTTTTCGCGATCGAGATGTGACAGATGCCATTCATCATGAAGATGTTGGACTATTTGCAAGTCGGGTGAGTGCGCTGCCTAAGGTTCGTGCGGCACTACTTGAGGCTCAGCGAGACTTTGGTCGAAGAGATTTTGGTTTGGTTGCAGAAGGCCGAGATTGTGGTTCAGTGGTGTTTCCAGATGCCATAGCTAAGATTTACTTAACAGCAAGCAATGAATCGCGGGCTCACCGTAGAGCGGCTGAGCATGGCTTGGATTCTGCTGATACCTTGAGCATGCAAAAACAGCGAGACGCTCAGGACAAGCAGCGGAAGGTGGCGCCATTGGTGGTTCCAGAGGGAGCCTTGCTCTTGGATTCAACGGATCTGACGTTGGAGGAAACTGTGGAAAAATGTCTCAGCTTTGTTCTTAAGACCGGCAAAATATAGGATTTTATCGCCTTTGTCTTGAAATGATGTGATCATAGACACTTCAGCCACAAGTTATTCCAATTTCAAGTCAAGTTTAGACCGAGGCGGCAAGGCCGGAGGCGCTGAGGCGTTCTCCCGTACGTCGCAAGCGGCGATGGTCGCAGCCAACAATGGACTAAGCTTGAATCGAAATTGGTATTAGCCGCGTTTTACGCTGCTATTTCTTTGACTTCTGAGAGTGAAGTTCTGTAAGAGAGTTAGGTAAATTGAATGCTGAGACAATGAGCTTGCCATTCGGGGAGGAATAAATAGATCGCATGACTAAACAATTAAACAAATCTGAACAACAACGACAGAAACTTTTGGCCCTTTTGGACGCCGAAGACGCAAAGGTGGTTGCCAATCCTGGAATTGAGGGATTGAACGCAGCGGAGAAATTTGATTCCCTTTTTGAAGCCTCTGTAAAAGAGCAGGACTTTAACGTGGGAGATGTCGTCACCGGCACGGTGGTTGAAGTTCAGACAGATTACGTACTTGTAGATATCAATTACAAGTCTGAAGGTCTCATCCCTATAAATGAATTTCGCTTGGTGGACGGTGTTCGCGAAGTGAAGGCGGGCGACCAGGTAGAAGTATTGATAGACCGAATTGAAAATGAAAATGGCATGATCGTTTTATCTAAGGATAAGGCTGATATGTTGAGAGCTTGGTCTGATATTTCCAAGGCTGCCGAAAATGAAGAAGTCATTGAAGGTACGGTCATTGCGAAAGTTAAGGGCGGACTCAGTGTTGATATTGGTGTGAAGGCCTTTTTGCCTGGAAGCCAGATCGATTTACGTCCCGTGCGCAATATGGATGTCTATATTGGCAAAAAATATAAATTTAAAGTGATCAAGTTCAATAAGCGTCGGGGCAACATTGTTCTGTCAAGGCGTGCGCTATTGGAAGAAGAGCGCGACAATTTGCGAACGCAAACTTTGGATACCATGAAAGAGGGCAGCATCGTGACGGGATTGGTGAAAAATATCACTGATTACGGCGCTTTCATCGATTTGGGTGGTATGGATGGACTTCTTCACATTACCGATATGAGCTGGGGTCGCATTAAGCACCCATCTGAAGTCATCAATGTGGGCGAAGACATTCAAGTAAAGATTTTGAAATATGATCAAGAAAAAGAACGAGTGAGCCTAGGTCTCAAGCAATTGACTCCTGATCCATGGGAAGCAGCTAAGGACCAGTATCCTGTGGGCACTCGATTCAAAGGCAAGGTCGTTTCGCTTGTGGACTACGGTGCATTTGTTGAAATTGGCGATGGCGTAGAAGGACTTATTCACGTTTCGGAAATGAGCTGGAATAAGCGAATCAAGAACCCATCTCAATTTGTAAATGTTGGTGATGAAGTTGAGGTGATTGTTCTTGAGGTTGATCCTGAAAGTCGTCGAATCAGTCTAGGAATGAAGCAGCTTCAACCGAACCCATGGTTGGAACTCAAAGATTCTTATCCGCCTGGAACTATCATTGAGGGCGAAGTAAAATCCGTAACTGATTTCGGTATATTTATTGGAATCGAAGAGGGAATTGACGGACTTGTGCACATTTCTGACTTCTCTTGGATGCGCCGTGTGAATCATCCATCTGAACTGTACAAGAAGGGTGATAAGATTCGGGCCGTTGTTCTTGGAGTTGATATTGAGAATGAGAGATTCAGTCTTGGTATTAAACAACTTGAAGGCGATCCTTGGTCTACCATTGAAAGTAAATATGGTATTGGCACTCAGCACGATGTGAAGGTTTCCAAAGTGGCTGATTTTGGCGCCTTTGTTGAGTTGGAAAGCGACATTGAGGGACTCATCCATATTTCTGAATTGGCGGTTGAGAAGATCAATCATCCAGAGGATTTTATCAAGGCAGGAGAGTCTATTCGTGCTGAGGTGATCTCGATTGATAAGGATGCTCGAAAAATTGGTCTATCTTCTAAGCTTGTTAAGCTGCGAGAGCAGAAAGCAGATGTTGAGGACTACGCCAAAAAAGCAACTTTCACTTCAAAGACGAGCTTAGGTGATCTTTTTGGAGATCAGCTCAAAACTATGAAGACGGATAAAGAGAACGAATAAAAGGTAGAGCGGCAATGATATAATTGTTGCTAAAATATTTGGATTCTTAAAAACACCTGGTCAAAAGCCAGGTGTTTTTGTTTGCGGAGTCCTGCAGCAGAGTTCCCTTTTTCAGGAGCCTGTTAGTTTAATCGAAGGACGGATAGAGCCGTGACAAGTATTTTTCCGAGTGGCAGAATGTGATTTCCTTTTAGTGAGGTGAAGCATGCGATGGGGCGGAAGAATCATTTTAATAGTGCTGGTTATTTTGGGGCTGGCGGGCTTGTTTTTTCAATTTGGTAAAGGCTTTTATTCCATCGATGATGGGTTATCGAAGAAGGTAGCAAAAAATTCAATTTTGTTGCTGCCTTTGGACAATGTGATTCTTAATGGAAAAAAATTCTTAAAGAATTTAAAGGCCTATCGCGAAGAGGCCAATATTAAGGCGGTGCTTATTCCAATCAACTCCCCGGGTGGAGTGGTCGGACCGAGCCAGGAAATTTATCACGAAATTTTGCGAACAAGGACGGAGTTCTCCAAGCCAGTCATTTGTGTTACGTCGGGACTGATGGCTTCTGGCGCCTATTATGCTGGCGTGGCTTGCGATAAGATTGTGACCTCAGAAGGAGCTTTGGTGGGCTCCATTGGCGTCATCATGCAGTTTGCAAATCTTGAGAAATTGTACGATTGGGCGAAGGTATCTCGGTTCTCTATTATTTCTGGAAAATTTAAGGACAGTGGTGCGGAATATCGATCTATGAGAGAGGATGAGCGTGCGCTTTTTCAAGACTTGATAGATGAAACTTATTTGCAGTTTCGCGCTGCTATTCAAAAAAATCGAAATTTGTCTGACGAAGTGATGGACAGTTATGCTGATGGTCGGGTCATGACGGGCAACAAAGCGGTGGAGTTGGGTTTTGCTGATAAGGTCGGCTATTATGATGATGCTGTAAATGAGGCAAAGGCACTCGCAAAATTAGGTGATAATTTTGAAATTTTTGAACCACCTAAGGAGCATCACTCATTCTGGGATCTAGGCGGCAAGGAAGAGGAAGACAACGTGAACTCGCGGGCGCCGGCGGGCTTACGGAGCGGGGTTTTTAATTTATTCCGGGAGCTGCTAGGGATATCTCCGTTGCAAAGTTCTGCAGAATTGGTAGGCCGGCCTTTGGCCATCATGTCGCAGGTTCTTTAGTTTTTGGAAAAAAGGCAAATGAGTTGGATGCAAAATCGATGGCAATGGAACGAGCATATATCAAAGTCGCAGGCCCTGCCTCAGATGACAATGTGATAGTCAATTCTGCCAGAATCAAGAAGAAGGCGACTTCCGCAAATAAGGCAAAGGGCGGGGGCTCCAAGACCAATGCCAATTCCATGGCTAAGGGGAAGAGCAAGGCTAAGGTGAAGAAGGCCAAGGCTAACGAAAAGAGCAGGGCTAAGGAAAAGGGCAGGGCTAAGGAAAAGGGCAAGGCTGGGGGTGGGTTTTTAGTTGGCGATGACGCTGCGGCAGTGAATGTTGATGCAAGTGCGAGTCCATGGCAGGTTCTATTTCGACCACAGAGGAAAGCCTATGTCGGTAAATTGCATGCAAATGCGGGCTTGGTTAACGAGTGCGTCTTTTGCGACTCATTAACCAAGCCAAAAGGATTCCATTCGTTGACGCTTTTGAAGGGCAAGTATTCGGCTGTTTTACTTAACAAATACCCCTACAATCCAGGACATCTGTTGGTGGTGCCAATTCGACATGAGGCTGAGCTTCTTGGTCTGAAAAAATCAGAGTATGCTGATTTTTGGTGGACCGTTCGAAAATGCTTTGAAGTGGTGCAGAAGGTGTATGGACCTTCGGGAATCAATATGGGGCTCAATCAAGGCAAGACCTCAGGAGCCGGCATCCCCTCCCACCTGCATGTGCACATTGTGCCGAGATGGCAGGGGGACTTTAATTTTTTTCCGCTTCTTGCTGAGACGAAAGTGGTGGTCGAGTCTTTGGACGAAACCTATGCGAAACTTAGCCCCCATTTTAAACTGAAGTAATATTAAACGCGAAGTGAAATTTAAGAGACTGTGGGCCCTGGATTTTAATTCAGTTAGCACTCACTGTATGACAGGTTGAATTTATTTTGATATTAATGAATGAGGCCTGGTACGAGGAGGGGCATGAGTAATTATAGAAATGGTGGTTCTGTTAGCCCAATTCCACTAACGAAATCGGTAAAAGCTATCCTAATTGCAACGGTGGCCAGCTGGTTCGTATTGCAGATACTTGGTGAATCCATTTTGAAATTGGGAGTCACTCAGTATTTGGCGCTTTATCCAGGGCAGGTTTTTCTTGAAGGAAAAATTTGGCAACTTGTGAGTTATATGTTCCTTCACTCGATGAACATCACCCACATTCTGTTCAATATGCTGATGCTTTGGTTTTTTGGAGCTTCATTGGAGCTGAAGTGGGGGCATAAATATTTTCTGAGGTACTACCTTATCAGTGGTGTTGGTGCGGCGCTGATTTACAGTTTGATCATGCTGATTTACTCGGTGGTTTCCGGAAGCCAAATGGGCCTTCTTGTACCTGTGATTGGTGCATCTGGTGCTGTGTATGCCCTGCTGCTGGCCTATGGAGTCATGTTTGCCAATGAGACAATGTACTTCTTTTTTATCTTTCCCATGAAGGCCAAGTACTTTGTGCTACTGATGGGACTCATTCAATTTGTCTCTTTCCTCACTACGCGCTTTGAGGGAGGCGAGGTGGCCTATTTGGCACATTTGGGTGGCCTAGCTTCAGGAGGCCTCTTGCTCCTGTTCAAAAACATGAAAGGTGGGGGGACGAAAAAGGCCTCCAAATCCATGAGCAAGAGTAAACTGCGCTTGGTCGTCAATAACGATGAGAAAAATCCCAAATATTGGAATTGAGGCCAATGCCAATATTATTGCGGACTGAGGCGCGATTGAGAGTTGCGCTGGTGCCCTAATGATTGGCTCTTAATAATTGATTGCTCATAGCGCAAAAGTTGGTTAAAAGTGAGTTTTCACTAAGGAGAGCAGAATGTCTTTAGATAAAGCGATGCGGATGTTGAAATTTGATAAGCGATTGACCGAGTGGAACATCAATAACGGAAAGCTATCAAAAGAGGAGCTAAATCAGCACTTAGAAGCTCTGCCGGACAATGGTGGAAATGTGGATCTTTTGAATCTTGATTCTGTCGACGATGACGGCGAAGACAAGTTTCACCACTAAGGTTATTTTTCGAGGAAAGATCTCTTAGGGTGGCGATCTTTGGCCACCTGTTCTGGAAAGAGTTTTTTGCCGGTGTTGCTTGATGCCACCCACTCTTCGTTGATGATCTTGTACGAGTCTCCAGTTTTACGCGCGTATATGGTTTTTATTCCATAGTCTCTGTGCTTATCAGATTCATAAGTTTGCAAAGTTTTGAAAACCAGCTGATCGCGATTCAAGAGAATATAGGGCTGATCAAATTGGACTGAGATGGTGTTGTAGTTTTTTGTCAGTTTGGATTTGTGGCGCCGCCATTGATTATAAGTCATGCCGCTGCCCTTAAAGTTTGTTGAATAATAAGACATATAATCTTCGACTGACTGAGACTCCCACGATTGACGCCAGCTCTCGATAAAGGCACTCACTTCTTTTTGGCGAATCTCATGACGATCTTTGCTAGCATATTCCACTTTATCAAATATCAAAATTGGCGTTTCGCCGAGGCGAATGTATTTCTGCAGTTCTTTTATAGAGTCATTTCTGACGACCACGCAGCCTCGAGAGCCACGAGTGAGTGGTACGGTGTCGGGAATTGCATGAAGCCAAATTCCAGATCCCGTTTTGCCATCGGTGACGTCAAAATAGTTGGGATAGTTTGTTGTAAACGCCAACTCACCATACTGGTCAAAGGGAATCTCTGGTGGATTGAGCTGCTTTTCTAGAAAGTAGATTCCTTCAGGGGTTCGCGAGTCATCGCGTTTCTGCTTATTGCCATCCAGCTTACCAATGTCTGCTGGAAAGGTCTGAATTCTTTTAATGGATTGGTTATCATTTTGATACACATGAATTTTTCGCTCAGATTTGTCCACAAGCAGGACATAGGGCGAAAAGGCATCCGTCGTGGATATTTGCACAAGATCGGCAGGAAACAAATTTTCTAGGACCTGATTAGAAACGCTTTCAGCCACAACTTTTTCAGTAGATGATGAATCAAACTGATAAGCGAGCGCCGCCTCATAATGAGATGAGCCAAAGGTGAATGACGCCAAGATAAAAAATAGAACAAAGTGTCGAAATTGCTTACCAGTTTTTGCTAAAAAAGTGGCTTCAAGTGCAGCAAATTGCATAATTCTCTAAAATCTCCTGATTCCTTATTTTCCCCTAAAGACAGGGTTTAAGTCAACCGATCAAGACTTATCGGGAGGTTCATAAATGGCCAAAGGACAAGATGCAGGACCCGCTGCCCCACCTCGCGATTTTTCTAAGCTCTTATCAACTCTATTTTTAGTGGTCAATATTTTGGTTATGATAGGTGGCGCTGGCGTTGTCTATAAATATTCAATGGGATGGGAGCCGCCCACTTTGACTGAGGCGAAGCTATTTGCAGAATTACGACGAAAGCCTGCTGCAAACGCCAGTGATCCACTCATATACACGATGGACAAGTTCACCGTTAATTTAGATGGAGAACCCAAGCGCACCATTCGCGTCGAGATCAACCTAGAGATGCTTGATGAAGCTGCCTTTGAAGAGATTATGAATATAGAAACTCGCGCAAAGGCCAGAGACTCAATGATCAGAATATTCAATTCGAAAAGCTTTTCAGAGTTGGAACCCCTTCAGGGAAAGCTCTTTCTAAAGGATGAGATCTTGAATAGGTTGAACGGGATCTTAGTCTCTGGAGTTGTTCGCGATGTCTATTTCACCGACTTTGTAGTTCAATAGTTGATCGCCTCAAATTAAGTGAATACAATTGTAGAGTAAATCTGTTTGAGAGAAGGAGTTCTCATGCTATTGACTCGAATTCTTGCGCTTACGCTTGCTCTGTTATGCTCAATCAGCGCCTTTGATCCTGCCACTGCGAACACAGAATCTGCGACTGGTGGCGGCGCTGGTCCATTGCGTGTAAACATGGATGTTCAGAAAAAAACTCTTAGCAATGGAATGACTGTGCTACTTCTTGAGGACCACTCGGTCCCAATGATCAGCTACCATACCTGGTACAAAGTCGGCTCAAGAAATGAGGTTGCTGGAGTCACTGGAGCGGCACATATGTTGGAGCATATGATGTTCAAAGGGTCAAAAAAATATGCGAACAAGGCCTTTGATCGTGCTCATCACGAGAATGGCATAGAGAACAATGCCTTTACCTCATTTGATATGACAGGATTCTATCAAACCTTGCCCGCCAACAAATTGGACCTGGTTATAGATCTTGAAATTGATAGAATGTCTTCATTGCTTCTTAAGGACGAAGATCTACAGAGTGAAAGGGAAGTGGTAAAGGAAGAGCGTCGCTGGCGCGTTGATAACAACCCAATGGGGCTCATGCAGGAGACAATCTTTGCAAATCTATTTAAACTGCATCCCTATAAAAATCCTGTCATTGGAACTATGGAAGACATCAGCAACTACACTGTTGAGAAGTTGCGGTTTTTTTATGAAAATTACTATGTCCCAAACAATGCCGTTATCGTATTGGTGGGTGATTTCGATTCGTCAAAAGTCATGAAGAAGATCGAGAAGAATTACATGAAGTTGAGTCGTCACGAGGTTCCAGTTTTGGCATTGCCAGAGGAGCCTGTACAAACAAAGGAGACATACGTAAAGGTAAAGCAGAACGTGCAAGCCGATACAATTGCTTTTGCATACCGAACCACGCCAATTGGACATGAGGATGCGTATGCACTGGATCTTTTGGCTGAGATCATGGGCGGCGGGCCTTCGAGCTCTTTATACAAGCGCCTGGTGTACAGTAAGGAAATTGCGAACTCAGCCTACGCATTTCACATGAGTTTAAAGGACGATGGTATCTTTTACTTGGGTGCAGGCTTGAGGCCAGGCAAAAGCCAGCAGGAAGCGATTTCCATGATGAGATCAGAAGTGGCGCGTGTGATCACCAAGCCAGTAAGCGCCGAGGAGTTAGAGCGGGCAAAGGCCAGTGTAATGAAATCATTTGTTGATCAACTGGAAACGATGGATGGAAAGGCGCAAGCCCTGGCGACGGCAGAAATTACACGAGGTGATTTTACTACGATGTATGGTGACTTAGAAAAGTACGAAGCGGTGACAGGTGAGGATGTCTTGAGAGTTGCAAAAAAATATCTTGCTGCAAATCGCAAAAACATAACTGTATTAGAGCCCAAAGGGGGAGCGCAAAAATGAAAATTAGATTGGCCTTCTCGGCTTTGATTGTGGTGGCTTCTGTTGGCGGTTTGAGCGCTTGCCGATCGAAAGCAAAAATTGGCGAAATTCAAAAATCTGCATCCAATTCCGCTGCCTCGTCGAGTGGTTCTGGAAAAGCTGAAGTCCAAATCCGTGATTTTGAAAAGGTGACCGCGGCAAATGGTCTTCAGTATCTTTTTATCTCTGATGAGACTCTACCGAAAGTACGCATACAGATACTGTTCAAAGCGGGCGGCTTGTTAGATCCTATCGGGAAAAATGGCTTGGGAATGATGGTTGCATCGATGCTGAAGCGAGGAACCTCATCATTAAATGCGGTGGCGTTAAATGATGAGCTGGCTAGATATGCGATTGATTTTGACGTAGACGACTCACCTGACTACGTCATGCTCACGGCCAGTTGCCTGACTCAATATCAGGACAAGATGTTCAATTTGATCGGTGATATAGTTATGAACAGCAGCTTTAGGGATGAAGAGATAAAGAGGCTCAAAGCGCAGTTGCTCAGTTCTATTGTTAAGATTAAAGATAGCCCGGATGGTATTGCGGAAATTGAATCGCGAAAGATTGTTTTTGGTGACCACCCTTATGCACAAAATTCATTTTTGCTGCTGACCGATCTTCCAAAGGTCACGAGGGCCGACATCATCAAGCATTACTTTCGTTATTATCGACCTAACAATACCATGGTGACCCTCTCCGGATTTATTAATGAAGAGTCCAAGAAGAAATTGGTTGATACCTTTTCGGGTTGGAAGAAAAAATCAATACGATCAAGTTCTCGACCCTTAAGCTTTGAAAACTACACGCCCAAAGTCAAATTGGTCTCGAAAGCGGGCTTGCAGCAGGCGCAGATTCGCATGATCAAGCCAGGAATTGATCGGCGCGACTCCCGATATTTGACTGTGCGAGTTGCAAACGAGGCTCTGGGTGGTGGATTCGGAGCGAAGCTGAATCAGCGTGTTCGTGACGAATTAGGGTTGACCTATTCAATTTATTCTAGATTTGATGCGCGAAGATTGCCAGGTGCTATTTCAATAGCATTCTTTACCAAAAATGAGGCCACTCGCAGTGCGATTGACGAAACTTACGGTGTGCTAAAAAAAGTTTTTGAAGAAGGAATCACAGAAGCAGATTTGCTGGCGGCCAAGGCTCAAATTTATGGGCAATTTCCGCGAAGTCTGGAAACGGTCGGAAAGCTGGGCTATAACCTTTTATTGCTCTACTCCTATGGTCTGAGTGAAGAGTATTTAAAAACATTCTACCGAGAAATTGATAAAATTGATGTTGCCGGAGTCAATGCTATTTATAAAGAGCTCTATCGGCCTCAGGACTTTTCCGTTCTTGTGTTTGCTGATAAAGCTGCCATTGGGGATCAGCTCAAGTCCATAAATGGCCAAGTTACTGAGATAGAAGACTTAAAATGAGTTCCCGAAGTGTAATTCAGGAAGTTCTGAAACAGGCCGGCTCGATTATTCTTGATAAGGACAATGAGATAAAGGTGATTGTCTCGGCGCTATTGGCGCGAGGTCATGTGCTGATTGAGGATGTGCCCGGAGTTGGTAAAACCACAATTGTGCAAACCATTGCTAAATTGTTTGGTCTGAAGGTGTCTCGAGTACAAATGACCAATGATCTGATGCCTTCCGACATTGTGGGGTACAACTATTTTGATCGAAACACTGCGGAGTTCATTTTTCGGGAAGGCCCAATATTCACCAATCTTCTTTTGGCTGATGAATTGAACCGCGCAAGTCCACGGACTCAAAGCGCCCTGCTTCAAGCCATGGAGGAGGGCGAAGTCACGGTGGAGGGCAAAAACTACCAGCTGCACACTCCATTTTTGGTATTGGCGACGCAAAATCCGAGCAGCCACGTTGGGACCAATTTACTTCCTGAGAGTCAGCTGGATCGATTTATGGTTGCTTTGAAATTAAATTATGCCTCAGCTGCCTCTGAAATTTTGATCTTTTCTGGATTTGATGCCCGCGAAAAGTTGGCGACGCTTGTTCCAGTGGTGGATCCTGGATTTTTCGCGGAGGCCCAAGATCAGGTTTCTAGCGTCCATATCTCGCAGAGCATATCTGAATATGTCAGTCGCTTGGTCACCAAGTCACGAATTGATGATGCGGCTTCCGCCGCCTTGTCCACGCGGGCAGGGATGGCTCTCATCAAGGCTGCTCGAGCCTTTGCATTTTTAGAGGGTCATGAATTTATTAAACCAGAAGTGATAAAATTTTTGGTGCCCTATGTATTTGGTCATCGCTTGCGCCAAGGGCAGAGCTTAGATCATGGTGTTAAGGCGGCCCAAGAAATTGCAGCAGCGACTGAGGTTGTGCAGCTGTGAATTTGGCACCGAATGTGGTGGGACAATGAAGTTGAATGACAAATTCACCAGATTAAATCGAACCTACATTGTGCCCACGCGATTTGGATTTTACTTTGCACTTTGTTGCCTTGTTTTATTTGTAACCGCATTCACCTACAGCAATAATTTTTTGTACTTTTTTGTTTTCTGGATGGGCTCCATTGCCGTAACTGGCCTTCTGTATACCAATAAAATTGTTTTTGAGTTTGAAATTAAGTCTAGCAACGTCGATTCGCACTTCGCCGATGATGTAGGTTTTGCTGATTTTTCTGTAGCTAACAATTCAATGTGGCTCAGTTCAGAGGCCACCCTTTCAGATGCGGAAAATCTTGTTGAGCCGTGCAAAGTAGGATCGGTGCGCAGAAAGTCTCAAATAAAAGTTAGGGCTTCTCTTCGAAAACTGACTCGGGGGCATTATCGCATCCCGATTATTAGAGTGGAGTCCCAATTTCCATTTGGTCTGTGCAGGGCTTGGAAGAAGGTGCCGCTTGATCTCGATTTTTCAGTATGGCCAGAGCGCAAGGGCATCACCTTAGAGAATTTTATCGCTGTTCAATTCCCAGATCAAAAGAGTCGCCAATTACTGGAGGCGGTGTCTGATGAGCAAAATGATACAATGGATACCCATCGACCCTATGAGGTGGGGCGGAGTCTCAAAAATGCAGATTGGAAACTGTACTCACGTACGGACCAATTGTTTTTGCGCAATCCATCGGGAACCGGGCAACCCCGAGTTGAGATTCGTGATGTCTATTTCATGAGTCTCGAATTTGAATCGCGCATGGCTCAGTTGGCGAAGTTGATCTTTGAAGCTGAACAGAGTGGTTTTTGCTATTTACTGGAGGTCGAAAGGAAAGTATTTCCTCTTGGCAGCGGCTTGCAGCAGATGAAAATGATTCTAGATTATTTGGCACAGTTGCCAAAAATCCAACCCGAGGGCTCGGGCCATGCGTAGGTTTTTTGAGAACTATTATTTGGTTTTTAGCTATCTTCTCAGTCAGCTCTTAATTATGAAAGAGATTCCGGCTTGGGTTTCGCTGATCACGGTTTGTGTGGTTAGCTATCGCCTCTATTTAGAACGCGTTGCCGGAAAACCCTTGCCAAGGTGGATTCCCGGATTGCTTTCGGCGTTTTTTACTCTCACGGTTTTTGTTTTGTACAGATCCCTCCTAGACTTAGAAGCTGCTGTGGTGTTTTTATCTGGGATGTCCGCTTTTAAGATTTTGGAATATCAAAACGAAAACGACCATCGTTTTTTGGTACTTGCCAACTTTTTTTTGGTGCCGATAACCTTGCTTATGAATTTTGAGATCTGGTACTTTCCTGTGGTCGTTCTTAGTTTCTTTCTGCTTTGGTGTGCAGTGGTTTTTCCGACTGCATTTGAGAGTCAGCGCCGCCGATTCCTGTTCATTGCGGGATTTTGTGCTGTGAGCCTGCCCTTGGCTATGATTCTGTTTTTGGTTTTTCCGCGCCTTGATGGGTCGTATTGGGGTTGGGGACGGTGGCGTCCACAGACGCAAACTGGATTTTCGGGGCAGCATCGTCCGAGTGATGTGGCTGAGATGGAGATTTCGAATCGTACGGCGTTTCGGGTTGAGTTTGAAGGCAAACCGAATATTGATGAGCTATACTTTCGTGGCGACGTGAGTGGATTTCCAGTTGGTATTGACTGGTCAAGGGGAGAGAATTTGCCTGATGACTTTGTGGAGTCTTATGGAAAGACTGTGCAAAATCGGTACTTTTTTGATTTGCAGGGATATGAGTGGATCTTCACGCGGGACTATCCGATTAAATTGTTGGGAGACACCCCAATGTATCTCGATAAGTTGGGAAATGCTCGGTTGAAGAGGTTTGCCAAAGGGGCAGTTCAGTACACAGTAAAATCAGCCAAGGTCGTTCGGCGAGGGACAAACAATCCAGACTTTTATTTGCAGTTACCGAAATTGTCAGAGCCCTTTTATGAATTGGCGCGTGGTTTGCAAAAATCTGATCTTTCGCGCGCCCAACAGGTACAGAAAATTTTTGAATACTTTGCGGACAATCAATTTATCTATTCGTTGAGGCCTGGGAAAATGGCATTGATTGAAGATTTTCTATTTGTTGGCAAGAAGGGTTTTTGTGACCACTACTCATCTGCTACGGCATTGATTTTGCGTGCACTTAGAATTCCCAGCCGTTTGGTCTTGGGGTATCATGGTGGCGAGTGGGTGAAGTTGGGCGGGTATTTGCGCGTGGCCGATAAAGATGCACACTCTTGGGTGGAGTATTTGGATGAGGAGGGCTATTGGCAGCGTGCCGATCCCTTGGATGGCGCAGTTCAAATTCGACTTGAGGACGGCAGCGGCGCCCTGCCCTCAGCAATGGCTAGGACCCGAAGCGGGTCTGAAAATAGAAGCGGAGATTGGGCGACCTTTAAGGATTACTTGGTCAATTTTGGTGATTGGCTGAATTTTCGTTGGACATTGTTTTGGCTAGAGTTCGATTTTGAAAAGCAAAAGGAGCTTTTGGCCAACAATCTTGAGGCCATAAAATTCCTCTTTTTTACACTTGTTCTCATTTTGCTACTTGCTCAATCGCGAAAGTTCTTTAAGTTCAAAAATGACGCAAAATTGCCTCGACGTAATTTGCAGATTCGCAAACAGTATCTTGATTATCGACAGAGACTAGAGGTGGTGCTAGCGGGCTGTGGCCAAGGCTTGACCCCTGCCAGCACAAACTCCGAAGTCATCGAAGCGATTCCTTTGATGAAGCGGGGAGTGCTTGAAAATGCCCTTCAATTTTTTACAATTTACGAGGGATTTGAATATGGCGATAGGGTTTTGAGCAAAGATCAAACAGCACAGCTAAAGAGGCTTTGCAAGGAGCTAGGAAATGAGGTGCCTCATTACTATCGGCGTCGCTTTTTCTTGCCGCCGCCCTTTAGCAGAAAATAGCCACCAATGGAACCTATGGCCAGTGCGAGTCCCAAATAAAGAATTTTTTTACCGTTTCCGCCGCCTCGATTTTGATTCATGCCTTCCACCTGGGACAGGTCTGCCGGAATGGCGCCAGCTTGAATTCCAGGTCCAAGCATGTCACTTCCTGGCCGCAGATTGCCCATATCAGGTCGACTGAGGAGATTTTTTGATGCGATCACTCGCAAACTCTGTACACTTTTAAAAAAATCTTGGCTGTATTTTGCATAATAATTTCGATGGGCACTGAAGGTGATCAGCACCGCGATTTTTTCTTTGATTGTGGCCAAGTACCGAGTGAAATAATTTGGCACTTCGCTACCCAAGTGAAGGCCATCCACCCAGGTCTGGTCGTTAATACGAATCTCTTTGGCTTTGTAAGAGATTTTAGATGGCGTTGCGCTGCCACCACGCCCAGACACAGTGAAGGGCACGTTCAAGCGCTCTTTGTACTGAGGAAAGGAGTCTGTGGGCCCGACCTCTTTTGCAGTTAAAATCACAATAGCTTCTTTGGATTCCTTTTGGCTGTCACTGCGGCAAACCCATTCCGTTTGCTCCAGATTACAACGCCAAGTATCAGGCATCTCAAAACTAATGTAGTTATTTCTAAAAACTTTTGCATAGCCAAAGGTCGAAGCCAGCAATAGCAATAAGAAAAGGGAATGTCGAATTTGTCTCATAGATGTGGTCTCCCCTTTAACATTCCATTCCATTGATGAACAAAGTGTCAAGTCCGCACTAGATAATTTCATTTTTTAGCGGTAATGTAGCGAAGGCGCCTTTATAGCAGCATCTCCTTTGGAGCCGCTGCTATCCACAATCAAAGGGCACTGCTAATTTTCAGGAGGTCCACGTGCTCAATCTCTACCAATTGTCGACGTTTGTCACTGTGGTCAGTGAAGGCAGTATGACTGCTGCTGCCGATAAACTCTATTTGACACAACCTGCGGTGAGCCAACAGATACGCAATTTGGAAGAAGAACTGACGGTGGAGCTATTGGTTCGAGGTGTTCGGCAGGTGAAAGCCACCCCTCAAGGGGAGATTCTTTTTGAATACGCAAAGAAAATTATCCAGCTTTCAAATCAAGCTGAAGTTGCTATCAAGTCCATTGGATCTGAACTGAAGGGAACTTTGAAGTTGGGCACACTCAATTCGATTGGTCTGCATATAATGTCGCCTATTGTTGGTCGTCTGTTGCGACACAATCCTGATTTTAGAGTGCGACTGGACTACCATCCGGGTAAAGAATTGATTGATAGCTTCAATCGAGGGCTTTATGACGTGGCCATCATGCCTAAAGTAGAAGATGAATTTCACGAGCCGACTCCGGATTGTGAATCGAAGTTGCTCTCTCGCGAGGAGATGTGGTTTGTTGGCAATGGAAAAGATCTCAACTTGCCTAAAGAGACCAGTTTGGCTCAAGTGTGCGAATTGCCTTTTGTGCGAATGGTAGAAGAGTATCCAGGCTTTGAAGAGCAATTCAATCGTGGCTTGGGGGTTAAAGTTCGCGATTTAAAAATTGTTTTTGAATCGTCGAATGTGGGCACCATTAAGCGAGTCATAGAGTCGGGCTTAGGCTGCGGTTTTTTGCCGGCGCATGCCATCAAAAAACAGGTGCGATCCGGTCGGCTGAATCGAATATACGTTACCGACTTTGACTACAAATTGGATTTGATGTTTTACTACAAAAAAAATGTCACCAGCACCAATCTTGCTGAGACCCTTTTCAACTTGATTGCTCACCAAGAAAAACTTTAGCAATGGCTATTGCGAGACCAGAAAAGCTCAAAGCGATGCCACGCCCTTGAATTGGAGACTCTGAGTATTTTGACGAAAACTGAAATATCCAGATATCTTTAGCCTTTGAACTGTCGTGTTCAGAGTTATCTTGTTTAGATTTTTCTTGGTGGCCAAGAGAAGTGGTGCCTGGGCTGATGGCCTTCCAATCATATATTAGAACGGCGCTGATTGCTGGCGGCTGCTGTAAATCACGCAGAGATTTGTACGCAGCCTCTTTTGCACTCCATAGGAGTGCGGCACCTGGGGCGCTGGTGAACTCGGATTCTTCTCTACAGATTCTTTTCACTACGTGGTCTGAAACTCTGTCGATCTCCTCTATATCAAAACCACAGTGCTGATCTTTTGTAAAACTGACAAAACCACCTGCAGCACGACAGTGCGAAACTGAGGACTTCCAAGCACTATGACTCGCGGTAGCCCGACGAATTTTGTCGCGATGATCTGTGGCTAGACTTCCGAATTGCTCTGAGACGCTCAGTTGGAGGCCAATCGCTGAAATTTGATCATTAAAAAGGTTTTGTATCCACTCGAGATCCTCTGCGGAGAAAAGTGGATGTTCAGAGGGAATCACTTTGAGCATCCTATTGTGGTCGATATTTCCATATTGTCAGCATACCCCAATAGAGTGATGGTGAGGGACTAAAAAATTACCGATTCGGGAAGGCCAAGTCTTACGGCAATGATTTTTACAATTTCGCTCGCTGTTTCTTCGAGGGCACGTTCGGTGACATTGAAGACCGGCCATTTGCGGTTTTGCTTGAACAGCCGTTCGGCAAAGTCCACCTCTTGAGCAATATGAGAGAGGGAGGCATATTCACCACCGGGATCCTGGCCAAATTTTTCGAGGCGGATGCGGCGAATTCTTTGCAAGCTATCCATATCGATGATGAGACCAATTATTCGGCGTTGATCGATTTCGAAGAGCTCTTTGGGGAGAGTCGCCCCAAGCACCAAAGGGATGTTGGCCACTTTCCAGCCCTTGTGGCTAAGGAAAATTGAAAGAGGTGTTTTTGATGTTCGTGAAATTCCGACTAGGATGATGTCGGCTTTGTCGAGATCATCAAGCACTTTGCCATCATCATGTTTGACGGTGTACTCGATCGCTTCAATGCGTTTAAAGTACAGATCATCCACGACACGGAGGGCGCCGACATTGCTCGCCGAGGCAACGCCAAAGTAGACATCAAGAGTGGAGAGCATAGGTCCGAGTAAATCTATGGCCGGCATTCCTAGCGCCGCAGTTTTTTCGCGGACCTTGTCGCGCATATTGGGAATGGCAAAGGTGTAAACAAGCAGGCCGCGATTTTCAAAGCAATTTTGTACGATGGGTTCAAGCTGGTGCCATAGACGGATGTTCTTGTGTCTCACCATATGCATTTCTTTGTGAGAATACTGTACGAGGGCTGCTCGTACCATCGTAGCGGCTGTTTCCCCGGTGCCGTCAGAAACAATATAGATTGTAAAGCGAGAAGGCGGTGATGGATTGGTCACGCGATCTGCATTCCTAAATTGGGAGCCACTGTGATTTCGTCAAAGGCATTGAATTGAAAATCACTTTCCTTAGGTAGTGTCGTCACAGAGGTCGGTAAAAATATTCGTAGGTGACGAACTTGAAGTCGTGTGGCTGTTTTTTCGATCTCTCCCAGCCACTCTTTCAAATGATCCTTTGTATAATGAATCTGCAAAAAAAATTTTGTCGGTACCAAGCGTGGCACAGTAAAAATCTGCGGCGCCTTTTCGGTAAGAGTGGTTCTATTAAAGGATTGGGATGTTTTTTTGAGAATGTCCAAAATCTCAAGGCTTGGCTCTTGCAAGCGATGATTTTGTGCCTTTGAGAGGAGTAAATTCAAATACCAATCCAGCTGATCATAAAGCTCGAACTCGCTGGCCTGCGGAGCTGCCCAAAGTGTTGCACCCGCGCTGAAAAAATCGTTTTTTGCTAAGGTTACTAGACTCACATTTGACTCCGTTTGTAGGCCTGATCAAGAACGCCATTGATAAATTTTGGCGAATCTTGGTTGGAGTATTTTTTAGCCAGCTCAATGGCTTCATTGATGACCAAGGCTGCATCCAGTGACGGCGTCGCTATGATCATCTCATAAATTGCCATGCGCAAAAGCGTGCGGTCCACTGAGGAGAGGCGATCGACTTTCCAGTGCTGGGAGCTAGCTTGAATCTTACTATCAATGTCTTGAAGGTGAGTACGGACGCCCGAAGTGAGTAGCTCAATGGCGTCCATGGCTTCTTTGGGAAGCTCGCTTTCAAAGAGATCTAAGAGGTGTCGCACTTCGAGCGGTTGGGTGAATTCTGATTGAAACAGTGTCAGAAAGGCAATTTCACGAATTTTCTTTTTCACGCAACCTCTTTATTATGATTATAGCACTAGGAATTCAGATTAGGTAGTTCGCGAGGAAATTCGTCTTCGAGGGTTTCCACAAACTCTTGAGCATCTTTAAAACTTCGGTACACGCTTGCAAAGCGAATGTAGGCAACATCGTCGAGCTGGCGTAACTCCTGCATGACCTTTTGGCCTATGAGCTGTGAATCCATCTCTGATAGGCCTGAAGTCATAGCCCATGAAGAAATCTGCTCTACGAGTGCCTCAATGATGTTAGCAGAAACGGGACGCTTTTGGCAGGCCGCCCTCAGACCCTTGAGAATTTTTTCTTTGGAAAAGGCTTCGCGGCGCCCATCTTTTTTCACGACGAAAGGATAGTTCAATACCATTGTCTCAAGAGTCGTAAAGCGGCTTTTGCACTTCAGGCATTCGCGACGCCGACGAATTCCGCCATCTTTTTGAATTCGCGTATCTAGGACTCTATCATCTTGATGACCACAAAAAGGGCATTTCATAACTATGAGGTTTATGAACAAGCACTACTTTGGTCAACCCTAGATTTTGACTCTTTCTGTCATCGGTGATCCAATTGAGATTATGATGCAATTGAAAAGTGGGATTTGGCTGTTCCTGGGGATTCTTGTGGGCTCGCTCAGCATTTTTGACGGAGTGTGTGCGTTGGCAGCAGAGTCTCCCCGCGTGGGGCGGGATGCCGCCCGTGAGTACATGAAAAAGGGACATTACCCGCCGGTTGGCTCCTCTGAAACCACCGAAGGATCTTACGGGCGATCTTCGAGCACTGGGTCGCACTATATTGGTCTTCAGGTGGGACGATTTCTAAATTCTGAGTCTTATGAGTGGGCCCTAACCGAAAAAATCGATCAGGTGGCGCAAACCAACTTCACTATAGAATATCTCATTTCACAAGAGTATGCCAATTTTGACATAGGCATGCGCATCGAACACACCAGCTATCGGGTTTTGGAGTATTCACCTGCGAAAGTTTCGGTGTTGGCCAGCTGGACATTCCCGGAAGTAGAAACGCGCTTTCCTCTGTATTTTGGCGCGGCTTTGGGGCCAGGCTTTTTTGTGCGGCAACTTCCTAACGAATCAAATTTAACTTTGGACTACGAGATCTATATGGGACTGAGATTTTTAGAAATTCAGAGCGCCTTTGGTTTAAGCTTGGAGGGCGGGCTTAAAAATCACCTTCATGTGTTGACGAATGGGCAATTGAACGGCAATTACATGGCCTTGGGCTCCACCTTTCTTTTTTAATTGTATCAATAGGTTTGCCCCTTCAGAGGATAAGGCTGCCATGAAACTACATCCACATTTGATCAAAGCCGTCGAGGCATCTCTGGATGTCATTTTTAATAAACGTCATTATGCGGATCAAGTCATTGAAAAGACGACCAAGAGTCATCCTAAGTGGGGTTCGCGGGATCGCCGCTTTTTCGCGGAAGCCGTCTATGATTTGGTGAGATGGATCCGTCGCTACCACTATCTTGCCAACATTAACGGCAACACCAACACTAACAACACCAATGGTGATACTGGCATCGCGAGTGCAAGCCATGCCGGTGATGACGTTGAGATGCCACAGCAATGGTCTGCCCTTGCTATTGAGAAAATTGTGGCGTTCTATCTTGCGGAAAAATATCCGACTGATAAATATCCGAGCAAAGATAGCGACGAAAACCCATTGCCAATAGGAAACCCTGCAAAAGCGCCGACAGTGACCGAAGCGCTGCAATTGGTGGCGCCGGCAGTTCGGCATTCTTACCCAGATTGGTTGTATGAGTATGGAGAGGAGCAGTTGGGAGAATCGAATTGGGCAGCGCTGTGCGAGCGCCTCAATACCAAAGCGCCCGTGTTCCTGCGCACCAATACGCTAAAGATCACGCGAGACGAACTCGTACGCAAGCTGGAGGCGGAACAAGTGGAGTGCGAGTGGATTGAGAATTCCGATGTGGGCTTACGCCTGACGGTGCGAAAGAACATCCAGAGGACTCAGGCTTTTCAGGCCGGCCTGTTTGAGATTCAAGATGGCGGTTCTCAATTGATCGCTCCATTTGTCGATCCTCGGCCTGGTGAAACCATTGTGGATGCCTGCGCCGGTGGCGGCGGCAAATCACTACATTTGGCGGCTCTGATGCAAAACAGTGGGCGAATCCTTAGCATGGACATCGTTGCTCAAAAAATAGAGAGACTCAGAGCTCGTGCCAATCGTGCTGGGGTAAAGATTATCGAGACCCGATGGAATTCAGGGGCGGAAACCATCACAGCATTTCGCGGGCAGGTGGACAGACTGCTATTGGATGTGCCTTGTTCGGGACTGGGAGTTTTGCGCCGTAAAGTCGACACCAAATGGAAAATTCAAAAAAAAGATATAGAGCAATTGGTAAAAACCCAGAGTGAGATCATCGATTCCTATTCAGCGATGGTCAAACCTGGTGGCACCGTGGTCTATGCGACCTGCTCAATACTGCCTGAAGAGAACGAACGGCAGGTGCGGGATTTTTTAAAAGATCAAAAAAATTGGGAGCTCGAATCCGAGCTCCATATCGATCCTCGTCACAGTGATTTTGACGGGTTTTATATGGCCCGTCTCATCAATACTAATCCACCCTCACGCCGCGAATCAGATTGAGTGCTGATCCCGCCTTGAACCATTTTATTTGCTCGGCATTGTAGGTGTGCTTGGCTTCAATGGTCTCGGTCTTTCCATCACCATGCTCAATTTCAATGGTGATGTTTTTACCAGGAGCAATGCTTTTCAAATCCTTGAACGTGAGACGATCAGACTCTTGGATTTTGTCATAGTCGGCGGGCTTAGCAAAATGAAGCGCCAATACACCTTGCTTCTTTAGATTGGTTTCATGAATTCTCGCAAAAGACTTTACTAAGACAACTGTGCAGCCCAGGTGGCGGGGGCACATGGCCGCATGCTCTCGAGAAGAGCCTTCACCATAATTCTCATCGCCGACAATTATCCAGCCCTGATTGGCCTTCTTGTACTCGCGAGCGATTTTGGAAAACTCAATTCCAGTTTGATTGCTAAGTTGATTCTTGCCTTTGCCAATCTCACCAGAAAATGCATTGTCGGCACCCAAGAGCATATTGTCTGAAATATTGTCCAAATGACCGCGAAACTTCAACCATGGTCCTCCGGGAGAGATATGGTCTGTGGTGCATTTGCCTTTGGCTTTGGCCAGAACAATTTGCCTTTGAAAGTCTTTGCCATCCCATACGGCGAAGGGCTCGAGAAGCTGGAGACGATTGGATTTTGCATCCACTTTTACGTTGGCTTTAGAGCCCTCAGGTTTTTGATAGCCATCAGTATCAAATACGTAGCCGCGCTCAGGAAGGTCTGGTGCCTCGGGGGGTCGTAAGGTGATTTTACCTTTTGGTGTCTCCAGTTCGTCTTTCATCGGATTGAAGTCAAGCCGCCCGGCCAGACCCAACGCCATTACAATTTCAGGAGAACCAATAAACGCCAAAGTCTCGATATTGGCATCATTGCGACCGCGGAAATTGCGGTTGAAAGAAGTTACAATGGTGTTTTTCTCGCCGACTTTGATGTCGTCGCGCTTCCATTGTCCAATGCAGGGTCCGCAGGCGTTTGCAAGCACAGTTGAGCCGACCTCAGTTAAAACCTGCATCTGTCCATCGCGTTCAATGGTTTTCAAAATTTGGTTCGAGCCAGGGCTGACCAAAAAGGGCTGAGGCATTTTGCGACCGTGGGCCAACGCTTGCTTGGCTACATAGGTGGCGCGACCAATGTCTTCATAAGAAGAATTGGTGCACGAGCCAATCAGTGCACTTGATAAAGAAACTGGCCAGTTGTTCTTTTTTGCTTCGGCAGCAATTTCGCTAATGGGCCTAGCGACATCTGGAGAGTGAGGTCCGACCAAATGGGGTTCAAGAGTTGAAAGGTCAACTTCATAGACTTCATCAAAATATTTTTTAGGATCAGAAAGAACCTCTGCATCGGCGCTCAATAGAGCTTTGTTTTCATTTGCGATCTTAGCCAGTTCTTCGCGATTGGTGATTTTGAGAAAGGCCTCCATGCGTTCATCATAAGGAAACACAGAGCAGGTGGCACCCAGCTCAGCGCCCATATTGGTGATTGTGGCTTTGCCGGTGCAGCTAATGGAGCGTGTCCCCTCGCCAAAGTACTCGACGATCTTGTCAGTGCCGCCCTTAACGGTGAGCATGCCACAAAGTTTGAGAATGACGTCCTTAGCTGAAGTCCAACCCTGCATGGCGCCCTTCAGATGCACGCCGATGATTTTCGGATTTTTAACTTCCCAAGGCAAGCCCACCATGACATCGGAGGCATCCGCGCCGCCCACGCCCACGGCACACATGCCAAGGCCGCCGGCATTGGGTGTGTGTGAGTCCGTGCCAATCATGAGGCCGCCAGGAAATGCGTAATTTTCGAGGATGACTTGATGAATGATTCCTGCGCCAGGCTTCCAAAAACCAATGTTGTAGCGAGAAGAGGCAGTGGCGAGAAAATTAAAAACCTCTTCATTTTCTTGCATGGCGACGGTCATGTCCTTTTCTTTGCCGACATTGGCACGAATCAGGTGATCACAATGCACAGTGGAGGGGACGGCAGCTTCGTTTTTTTCTGCGAGCATGAACTGCAGCAACGCCATTTGTGCCGTGGCGTCTTGCATGGCCACTCGGTCTGGCCGCAGTTGCAAAAAACTGGAGCCGCGAACCAACTCTTGGCTTTCTGGGGTATCTAGGTGGCCAAAGAGAATTTTTTCGGCCAAGGTGAGAGGTCGATTGAGTCGATTGCGAACAACTTTTATTTTTTCGTTTGCTGTCGCATAGACTTTTTTAACCATGTCTGGAGTGGTTTCAATTTTAGATGCCATCGAGAATCCTTTCGCTGCGAAGTTCAGCGAAAGTGTAATGAGAATCCACAAAAAGAACAATCACTTCTTAAAGGCTGGCGGAGCTATTTTTGGGACAGGCATTAAGGATAGCTGCAGTCAAACTCAGCTTGATTTGTGAAGGGGCGCTGCTCATCCAGCTGGCATTTTTTAAAATAAAATTCTGAATTATTTTTGGATCTGGGGGGCATTGCACGCTGCACTTCGAAGAGCTCCATGCCGTAAGAGGCGGGGTGGGGGTGAGCCTGTGGTTTTTTTGGGCTTTCGGCGCAGCCTGGCATAAGCAACAGGGCGATGAGTAATTTTTGTAAACAGATCCAACTTAAAAAGTTATGAGTGAATAAATAAACCCGGAAAGAGTTTTTAGGCATGATATTAAGATTCTGGCACAGATTGCAGTTTGGATCAAAAGTGGCGCTTGTCTTTGGTCTCGTGGTGGCCTTGCGCTTGCTCTTTATGGTCAACATTGGCCTGATTGATGACGAAGCCTACCATTGGTCTTGGGCCAAAGAGCTTTCACTTTCTTATTTTGATCACCCGGGAATGATCGCATGGATGGAGGCCATTTCCACTGGCTTTTTGGGCGAGGCCGCTTGGACGGTGCGACTGCCTGCTTTTCTTTGCTATCTTGGGACCGTAGTGGTGGCTTACCAATTGGCCAAGGAAATATTTAATTCCTGGGTCGGCTGCTTTACTGGATTGATT
>CAYMBJ010000043.1:0-31253 GCA_964388665.1 uncultured Pseudobdellovibrionaceae bacterium
GCCTTGGGCCTTCTGGCGCGTTCTGCCTCAAAAATTATTGTCGAGTTGAGGCTAATTTTCAGGAATGGAGCTGCCACTCGCTTCATCCACTTTATCGACAGGCTCTTCGTCTGGCGCGCTAGGATAGGTTTGAAAGGCATTGCTGTTCTGAGATGCCGCGGAACCTGTGCTTGGTGCTACGTAGGTGCCCGTGGTTGAAAGCACTCCTTTCACGCTGGGAGCTCGACTTTGGAGAATGCCCGAGTTTCTTGGCAAGAGATAGAGCAGGGCAAAAAAGATGATGGCAACCCCAATGCAAATATAGAGAATCTGTGCTATTTTTCTTTCCTTTTTGCTACTGTGGCCAGCAGCACCAGATATAACTGCCATAAAGCCTCCTAACTCCCTTAAATGTAACCTATGATTGAATGGATAGCTCTGAAAACCGTGTTCATTGATGTTTCTCAACTTTTATGCATGCGTAAAAGAGTTCGGCTCGACCTACGGTTGATTTGCTGAGACTCATATTGTTGTTTTTTGCTCTTGATGTTGAGATTGAGATTCTGCAACAAAATTTTGGGGGACAAAGATTGATAGTTCGCCTCGACATTCTCGAAATTAAAAATCTCACCTCCGGATTTCATCTTCATAAAAAAGTGGACTCAGAGGTGCTCCAATATGACCAACAGTCTGTAGTGATTGCTACGACGGAGATTGGTTGCTCAAAGGGGCAATTGATTTCGTTGGCCGGGAGAGTATATATCGAACATGAGTGCTTGGATTTTTCGGCTGTTGGTAAAGTGGCTCACATCTCAGCAGTTCTTGGGAGCTGTCAGTTGACGCTGCACCTCCATCAATTTGATCGGATGATTTGGAAACGATATGTAAAGGCCCAAGGGGCACGGCAAGAACGGGTTGATATTACTTTTGGGGCGGTAAAAGGCAATGAGTGAGGCAAAAAAATTAAAAGCCCTCACGGAAGAGTTTTTAAAGAACAAGCGAATTCTTATTGTTGAGCCTTCCTCGGCCTTTGCTAATATGATTTCTAACTTCTTTGGCGAGTTTGGCGCAGACGCGGGTTCTGTTATTTTCGCCAGAAATTATGAAGATGCCTTGAGGCAGCTCAATGAAGCGATTCCCCATATTTTAATTTCGGAGTACTCTTTGGGCTCAAGCTCAGGTTTGATGCTCATGGAAGTCTTTGAAAAACTCCATGAGCCCGCAAGCTCAGTTTCGATTATCATAAGCAAAGAGTCTTCCGACTCGGCTGTTGCCGAGGCGGCCGAAGAGCAGGTGGACGCGTTTATGGTTAAGCCATTTTCCGTGGCTGATTTTGAAAAACGATTTTCAGAGGTGGTGCAGAAGAAAATGCATCCAAGCCCCTATACCACTAAGATTCGCGAGGGCAAAGCCCTTATGAAAAAGACAGACTATGTGGGTGCAATCAAGGTTTTGGCAGAAGCAAAGAAACTTTCGGATAAGCCTATTTCAGCTTATTGTTACTCTGGCGAATCACTACTCAAACTAAAGGACTATGAAAAGGCGTTTGCGGAATTTTCTAAAGGTGTGAAGATGCAGCCTTTGCACTATCGTTGCCTCATAGGTGAATTTGAAAGCCTGCTCGCTCAAAAAAAATATAAAGAGGCCTACACGCGCATCAATACGATTTCAAAAAACTTTCCGGTGACCACGCAAAGGTTGGGTACTTTTTTTGTTGCGACTGTGTATGCAGGAAACTTTAAAGATCTGCCGCACCTTTATGAAATTTACAAGGTGTTGGATCACCGGCCGGCAGCGCTGTCCAATCTGGTGAGTTCGGCATTTTTGCTTGCCGGCAGGCTGTCCATTCGCTCGCTCCAACTGGAGATGGCGGGGCAGTACTTCGAGGTCGGTTCAGTGGTAGCAAAGCGCAGTCCTGATTATTTGGAAAAGGTGATTGACGAGTTTATAGCAATAAATGACGCCAATCAGGCGGATCGCTTCTTTAAGCTTCTGCCGATAGACGAAGTGGATCCAGTAAAGGCTGCACAACTCAAATTCAAGATTGATCGATTTCTTCTACCTGCTGACAAAGTGATAGCCAGCGGTCGACAGTTGGTAACCAAAGGAAATGCGACCCCCGAAATTCTAAAGATTCTCGTCGAATTGATTGCCAAAGCGGGTAAATCTACACTTGCCGAAAGTGTTATTCAAAAAGGCTTAGAAAAGTATCCTGACCTGCGCAAGGAGCTCTTTGAAATCCTGGAAGCAAATGCCGTAAGTGTGGAGCCCCCGTCAGAAGGCAATCAATAGCTCTGAGTCCTTGACCTTAGTGAATTTTTTTGACCATATTGTCATCTTGAAAAAAGGAGATGACCAATGAAAGCCGTTACAGAATTTGCAAGTTTTACCCTCGTTAAAGGACTCAATGCTCAAGCCAGTCTTGCTGCTGAAGGCAAAACTCCTGAAGAGATACAAGCCAGTTTGGGCGAAGCCTTTAAATTGGAAGGCGAAAAGCTCAGCTATTTTATCAATGCACTGAACATCGCAAGTCAAAACAAAGAGAGCCTCAAGCGAGTTGTCGTTTTGAAATTGAACGAAGGTGAGCCGGTGCCACAAAAGGCTACAGTTATCGAAGAGTTGCACTATGTTCCAGAATTCCTAGTGCTCTCTCGCCCGACTCCTCCTGCTGATGCCAAAGCAGGAGGCAAAGGTGGCAGAAAGGGCGGCCGCGGGGGCGGCGGTCCAAAAGGCTCCCCATGGGGCCTTTCTCCCGAAGAAAAGGCAGCTAAGAAGAATGCCGGCGGCGCGAAAAAGCCTGCTGCAGATGCAAAATCTTAGGGCAATTTGCGCTCAATTATATATAGTCCGCTATAATTTATTTTCTGGTCGGGGCTTTTTCGCCTCGACATATTCATCATAGGTGATCGAATTGTCGTACACGATCTCTTGATCCAATTCGATCACGCGATTGGCGACCGTCTGAATAAATTCATGATCATGCGAAGTAAAGATCACATTGCCTTTAAAGCGCTTAATGCCCTCATTTACAGCTGAAATGCTCTCCAGGTCCAAGTGGGCGGTGGGCCCATCCAGCAGCAAGACGTTGGCTCCCGAAAGCATCAATTTTGAAAGCATACAGCGAACCTTTTCTCCTCCAGAGAGGACATTGGGCTTTTTGAGTGCTTCTGGGCCGCTAAAGAGCATTTTTCCTAGGAATCCGCGAATAAAGGACTCATCTTTATCACTTGAGTACTGACGCAACCAATCCACGAGTGACTCTTGATCACCCGTGAAAAATTTTGAGTTTTCTGACGGAAAGTACTCGGTGGAGGTTGTGATTCCCCAATTAAAAGACCCTGAGTCAGGCTCTAAGTCTCCAGCCAAAATATCCATCAACACCGTCTTGGCGAGGTCATTTCGCCCAAGAAGTACGATCTTGTCACCCTTACGCATTACAAAGCTAATGTTCTTTAAAACCTGTTCACCATCGATAGTTTTACTGATGCCAGATACGGTCAAGACGTCGTTGCCAAGCTCCCTTTTGGGTTCAAAACCGACAAAGGGCTGTTTTCGCGACGAAACCGGCAGGTCTGCCAAATCCAATTTTTCGAGCTGTTTTTGCCGGGATGAGGCCTGCCTGGATTTGGAGGCGTTGGCGCTGAAGCGCTGGATAAAGCTTTTCAATTCTTCAGCCTTTTCGGAAGTTTTTTTCTGTTGATTCGACAGCAGACGCTGATTGAGTTCCACTGATTCCTTCCAGAAATCATAATTGCCGGTATAGGTAGTCACTTTTGAAAAGTCGATATCAGCAATGTGCGAACAAACTCGATTGAGGAAGTAACGATCATGCGAAATCACAATCACCGTGTTTTCGAAATTGAGAAGAAAGTCTTCTAACCACTGTATCGCGTAGATATCAAGATGATTGGTCGGCTCATCTAAGAGCAAAATGTCGGGCTTTCCAAATAGAGCTTGAGCCAAGAGCACCTTCACTTTTTCTCCGCCCACTAAGTCCTTCATTGATTTCTGATGAAGCTCATCTGGGATACCGAGGCCGGCCAACATGGTGCCTGCTTCAGACTCAGCTTCCCAACCATTGAGCTCAGCAAATTCCATTTCCAATTCGCTGGCGCGAATGCCATCAGCTTCAGAGAAGTCAGCTTTGCTGTAAAGAGCGTCTTTTTCTTGCATGATCTTGAACAATTTGTCGTTGCCCATAAGCACAGTCTGCAAAACGCTGTGTTCATCAAAGGCATAGTGATCTTGTTTCAAAACGGATACACGCAGATCCTGTGATATGTTCACTTCACCTGTATTGGGTTCAATCTCTTTTGCTAAGATCTTCAAAAAGGTGGTTTTTCCTGCGCCATTGGCGCCAATCAATCCGTAGCAATTGCCGGGTGTAAATTTAACATTGACGTCTTCAAAGAGCTTTTTGCCACCGAAGCGGAGGCTGACATTTGAGGTAGTAATCATAGCCCTGGTCCTACCGCGAGTTTTGTTGATTTTCAACAAAAGAGCAGTTGCTAGGATTTGATTTCCCCATAAGCTATGCATATGGAAAATTCTACCGGGCCCGAGCTGATCAATCTTCAAAAGTTCTTAGCAAACAGAGTGGCTCAACAAGAGTCTCAACCAAGATGGCGGCGCATTTGTCCTAGGTGCATTCAACCTCAATTTTCTTGCTACTGTGTGCACCTTCATCCCTTCGATCCGCATATAAAATTTATAATACTCATTCACCCCATCGAGCACCACCGGCGCATCGCCACGGGACGTATGGCCTATTTGATGCTTGAGAATGCTGAGCTCATTATGGGCCATGATTTTAGTAACAACGAAAAGCTCAATGCTTGCCTAAGCAATCCCAACTACCAAAGTGTTTTGCTGTATCCTGGTGCCGGCGCCTTGAACCTGTCCAGTGGCAATTGTTCTGTTGGAGCTGAGAGCTCGCAAAGCCCAAAAAAATTACAGATACTTGTTGTCGACGGCACCTGGGCTACTGCGAAAAAAATGGTGAATCTAAGCAAAAATTTGCAGAATTTACCGCGAATCTGCTTTACTCCGCCACATCCTTCGCGATTTTGGGTGCGCAGGCAACCAAAGCCTCATTGTTTTTCTACCATTGAGGCCGTTCATCACACAATCGAACTTCTGGGTGAGCAAGTTGGCTATAATAACGAAATGCGAGCGCATGATCGGCTGTTGTCTGTATTTAATATTTTGGTGGAGCAACAGTTGCGACTGCAATCCTATCAGCCTCGAGAGCACGAGCGGCCTTGTCATTCACGAAAAACCGCGAGTACCGTACTGTATTAACCCGGCCGGGTTATTAAATATCACTGTGACCATCGACTCCGTATTATATGTCTTTGTGGGAAGCAGCGAATTCGCGAAGTTTGGGTGGTGTGATTCCTTGTTCTTCCATAGCTTGCGGATCGCGTAACCTACCTCGAACAGTGCTAAATCCATAGCGATTGATAAAGCGGACTTCCACGTCATCCCCAGCTTCACCGGCACCAGAAACATAAAGATTCATATCAAAAATCGGTCGCTTGGCTATCAGGTGCACAGCCCCATCCACATATTGCCATAGACCGGTTCCATCACCCAGTTTGTCGATTTGATAATAGAACTTGCCATTGTCAAATAGCACAAAGCGCATCGGAGTGCTTTCATCTGTTTCAAGCATTTTTAACTGTTCAAATCTTGTCTCAGCCTGTGGATAATCAATTGAGGGGTTTTGATAGGCGTCAAAAAATTCCCGATCGCGGGTGTGAGCAATCAATTTTGGCTCCGAACAACCTGTCGTCACCAAAGTAATGAGCAAGGGGAGAATTACAAACGCAGACCTCAACAATATTTGATTAAAATGCTTCAGTTTTTCCATCCTCACCAGGATAGTATCTTCAACTTCCGTGTCAATCTTCAGATGGATCTTCACATCGACCTTTGTACGGAAGTCCGCTGTCTCAGAATGATTTTTTGAAACTATCGACTGGTGCTGGGCCCGTGTCGACCGCCCCCGGCGCCGCCACTGCGCTGCGAACTTGGTCTTGAACGCCCAGATCCACCGGTGGAACTTCTGGGGCCACGAAAGTGACGCCGCGGTGGACCGTCTTCAGCCGCACGATCGGATCTTTGATTTCTTTCAATCAGTGCTTTGGCCTTTCCTTTGGAAAGAACCCGAGCATTGGCCACACTGGGGGAGTGGTAGGGATGATCCGTAATCACAGGAATGGACTTTTTGATGAGCTTTTCGATGTCCAGCAAAAAGGCGCGCTCCTCAGCATCACAAAACGCAATGGCAATGCCCTGAGCGCCTGCTCTTGCTGTTCTACCAATTCTATGCACATAGCTTTCGGCATCATTAGGCAGCTCAAAATTGATCACATGTGTAACATCATCAATGTCGATGCCGCGGGCTGCGATGTCGGTGGCCACAAGCACACGAATTTTGCGCGCGCGAAACTCTTCAAGAGCGCGCTGTCGGGCCGACTGAGATTTATTGCCATGAATGGCCGCTGAGCTGATACGATTTTTGCTAAGCATTTCGACCACACGGTTGGCTCCATGTTTGGTGCGCGTAAAGACGATCACAGAGCTAAAGCTTTTGTCCTCAAGCAGTGTGCGCAAGAGGTCGCGTTTTTTGCTCTTTTCGACATACATCACTGACTGTGCTATCACCTCAACTGTTGACGCCACAGGAGTCACCGTAACTTTGGTTGGTGTCACCAAAAGCGTGTCGGCCAACTTTTGAATTTCTGGTGGCATGGTGGCGGAAAAGAATAAATTTTGGCGCGATTTGGGGAGCATCTGTAAAACGCGTCTGATATCAGGCAAAAATCCCATGTCTAGCATGCGATCGGCTTCGTCCAAAACAAACACTTCGATTTTTTGCAAGGTCAAATAGCGCTGTTGAATCAGATCCAAGAGGCGACCCGGCGTGGCCACCAGTATATCAACACCATTTTGCAAGGTCTTCACTTGCGGCGACTGCCCGACACCACCAAAAATCACTGCAGATTTTATCTGCAGATATTTTCCGTACTCGCCAAAACTATCATGAATCTGTATGGCCAATTCTCGGGTTGGCGCCAACACCAATACCCGGGCTGATTTTGGTTCGGTTCGCTTAGGTGCGAGAGCCAAACGTTGCAGGATCGGCAGCGCAAAGGCCGCTGTTTTTCCTGTTCCGGTTTGGGCGCATCCTAGGAGGTCAAAGCCCTTTAACAGACTCGGAATTGACTGAGCCTGAATAGGAGTGGGGTGGGAGTAACCAGAGTCACCAATCGCTTTCAATAAAGGATCAATCAAGGCAAAGTCTGCGAATTCATTTTTTTTAGCATCAAGTTTTGAGATTAACATAGGCTCATTTCATACAGGCAGTCCGCACAGAAAGCCAGTGTAAACTTTCTAATGTGCGGTGAGCGCGCGCACCTTTGAGATGTCGCCCACGACCCATATCAAATCTTCACTTTGCAATGTCAGCGAGGAGTCAGGGTTAAGAATTCGCTGCCCTTCGCGCTCAAGCCCGACGATCAGACCTTCGGCCTCCTCGCGAATGCCACAGTCGCGAATCGTCTTATTGACCAGGACGTGACTTTTGGACAATCGCAAAGAAGTTAAACCAAAGCGATCTGACAATGGCTCTGGCGTGGCCGCAAATGGAACTTCCAAAAGTTCTCTAACTTTAAGAAGCTGCGCTTCAGTGCCCAACAAGAATAGGCGATCAAAAGGCATCAGCACATCATGGCGAAGGGGCGGCAGGATGCGCTGATCACCTCGCTCGATAATGGTCACCATGACGCCATAGTCATCCTTTAGCCTGGCATCCTGCAGGCTCTTGCCAACAAATCCGGAACGAGGCGAAAGCACACACTCGTTAAGGGTTGCATGCCATGGGGCCAATTGAAAAAATTTTTCCTTCTTTTCAAGTTGGCTTCGTTCGTTTTCGGTTAGATTGGCCAAAAAGTGATTCTCTATCCTTTGATAAATGGACTCAGAAAAGCGGCTGAAAAAAATCAATCCTAAAAATGAAAGCGAGATCAAAACAACCCCGGAAACTGCCAGTATAGAGGTAAACATACTAACTATAAAAGCGACGGTCGCAAAGCCAATCAATATTCTTGTAGTGGCGACGCCAAATTGCAATGTCTTAAGCTGGCGCAAGATATCGCTCTTATAATCTTGAGAACGCACTGGGCCTCCCACAAAGATGGCCCACAAGAAAGGACTGACCAAAAACAAAGTTAAAAAACAAATCGCCAGTTCAAATGCTAATAAATCTGGAAATAGACTCTCGAGTCTTGGAAGCACAAGGCGCTTCACCGCAAGCGCAATGGCCGCTGTCACTACGAGATTCAAAAATATTTTGGTCCCGTACTCCTTCCAAATCAGGCTCAGAGCGTTTGAACCGGGGGTGGCGGTTAGTGATTTTTCATAGATGGCTAAGGCTTCTTTGATTCTTTTTGGAATTCTCTTATCTAACCAAAAGTAAAACGGATCTGCAGAGCGGATAAGGTAAGGGGTGCAAAACGTCGTGATGGCGGAAACGGCTACACCCACCGGATAAAGAAAGTCACTGGTCACGTTGAGCGACACTCCCAATGTAGCTATGATAAAAGAGAACTCGCCGATCTGTGCCAAACTCATACCCACTTGAACTGAGTTTTTGAGACTGCGACCCGAGATGAGGGCCCCGGCCGTAGAACTTAAGAACTTACCACAGATCGTTACCAGTGAAATCAACAGGATGACGCCAAAATGATCTTGAAGCACCCTTGGATCAAAAAGCATTCCGACTGAAACAAAGAAAACTGCCGAAAAAAGATCTTTGACCGGAATCAGCAACTGCTCGATGCGGTGACCATCTCGAGTTTCTGCCAAAAGTGAGCCCATCAAAAAGGCCCCTAGTGCCGGAGAAAATCCTGCGGCACTGGCGGTGAGCACCATCATCAAGCACAGGCCAATAGAAACGATGAGAATGGTTTCGTCTGACAAGTATTTGCGAAATTTTCGTAAGAACGCTGGCAGAATGTAGATGCCCAAAACAAAACAGAGCACCAAAAAAAATCCCAACTGCAGTGATGAGTAAGCCAGCTCCATTCCTGATAGAGTTTGCGTGACGGCAACGGAAGACAATATTACCAGCAATAGAATCGCCAATACGTCTTCAACAACGAGGACGCCAAAGACCAAAGAAACAAAATTTCGTCCTTTGAGGTTGAGCTCATCGAAGGCGCGGACAATGATTGTGGTCGAAGAAATGGAGAGAATTCCACCTAAAAAAAGACTGTCCATGGTGGACCAACTCAAGAGGCGACCGGTGATGTAGCCAAAGGCCAGCATAACAAAAATCTCAAAGCAGGCGGTGATCGTTGCGCTCTTGCCGACGTTCTTGAGTTTCTTAATGCTAAACTCAAGACCGAGTCCAAAAAGCATAAAGATCACGCCAATCTCAGCCCAGATAGAAATATTCTCAGAGTCTTGAACAGAGGGCATAAACGGAAAGTGTGGACCTACCAAAAATCCAGCAATCAAATAACCCAATACCACCGGTTGCCTAAGGCGGCGAAAGACAATGGTTACGATGGCCGCTGTCATCAGTATGATGGCCAGATCTTGAATGAGCTCGGGGAGGTGATTCATTTTTCTATTATAGACAAATCTACAGGTGTTTGACTATCAGCGATTTGCTGAGATTTTCTGACCTCCTGAACTTCAATTCAGAGAGTCCTTGGTGAGGTCGAAATGGGTATTCAGTTTTGGTTTGCACCCTGGAGAATCCAATTTTGAATGGCCAGATTTGCGCCAGCGGGAAGTTGCGAGCTGTCAGGTGGCATGCCGCCACTTGGGCGTGTGCGAATCCAAATTCTGCTGCTTTCGTAGTCGCCTGGAAAGACGGCCAGACCCCCTTGTGCGTTCATGGAGTTCATGAGCGTTTGATATGTGGAAAAATCAATTCCGTTGTCTAGGGAGGAGGAGTGGCAGCCAATGCAGTGAACTTGAAAGATCTTTAGATTGAGGTCGTCATAGGTTGGTAGCACATCGGCTGCCGAAGAGTTTGCACCGGCGTTCATTTCTGCTTGGGGGGCACAGCCTAAATTCAATACTAAAAGCGCAATCACGGTTGCGCCCGCCGTGGCGAGTATTTTATTTATAAACATATCTTAAACCAATCTGAATTTTTAGCAGGTTAAGATCATTTTTAAGGCCGCGATTGTATTGACTCCCAAAATTGAGCTCAAACGCGCTGTTCATAGGCAAAACGTACATGAGACCCGCGGCAACGAAATCCTCGGGAGAGACCAAAGTGCCCGTTTGTGAGGTCGCTTGTTCAGTGCCTGGAATGAGTTCTTCATAAAGGAGTGAGTGCTCGGTGTGGTTCATGCGACCATAACCAATGGAAGTGCGAATTGCCGGAGTGATTTCGTACTCTAGGTCCAGATTATACATGGATATTGCATTTTCATAAGTGAAACGACCGGCCACTGAGTCCTTTTCGATTTTAGAAAACTGAATTTGACCAAATTTTACGAGCCAAGAAAAGCGAGTGAATTTGGCGCCCACTCCAAATCCGGTGGCTGTACCACTGCCATAGATGTCACGATACAAACCAGCCACGCCCAGGCCACCTTCGGCCTGCAAGACCAATTGCGCATCTTCAGCCTGTGCGTTGCTCGCAATGAAAAGGGCAGTCAGAAGGGCAAATGCAAAACAAACGGCTCTGCCAAGCCGGTATTTTACGTTTTGCGTTCGTGATCTCATCCACATCATGATCCACATCTCTTCATCAATTGGCACTGCTGCTTGATTTGCGCATCTTGCATCTGTAGTTTGGCTCCATTATACAAATAGGCTGTCCAATAAACCGGGGCTCTCCATTTGCGCTTGAGCCAACTGACTAAACACTTGGCTACCTTGTCCAGCTTGCAATTTATCACAGACCTTTGCCAGCAAATAAAATAATGAAGTTTTTCCGAGAATGTCTGAATTGTTTTTGAGATAGCCATTGCTGGAGTTAGCAATTTCGGTAGCTGGGAACATTTCGCCGTAGATCCCTCCGCGCACCTCTTTGCCAATTAAGATCATGGTCATTCCTCGACCGTGATCAGTGCCACCGCCGCCATTTGCCCCCAGCTGGCGGCCAAACTCGCCACCCAATACAAAGACCAATTTGTTGGCGGCAGACGAAAAATTGCTACTGAGAGCTGAATACAGCACATCCAGTGATTTGCCTGTGCCAAACAGATCCTGAAAATTCGCTTCGATATCAGTCGCTTGATTTTTGTGAGTGTCCCAGCCGCCATAGTTAAGTGCTGCAATTCGCATATTCAAAAGATCATGACAAAGAAGGCAATCATAGAGATTGCGAATTTGCGTGGCAAAACCAGTGTTGGTGAGCGAACCATCAGAAGCACTTCCAGAGCTGCTTTGGCCAAGCTGACTCAAACTGCTGGGCAGAGAAAACTGATTCAAGCGCGAATTGACCAACTCTCCAAAGGTGCGAAGCTTTTGCTCATGGGCCTTAAAGGCTTCGTGTTTGTGGCCTGCCGGTAGTGTTTTTGCGGCATAGTACGCACTCAAGGATCTGTCCATTATGGCTTGGGAGTTAGAGGACTTTGCCGATGCAATTTTAGCAGCGGATTGATAGAGTCCCAAGTTGCGCGAGTCAGCCGCAGAAATAATGCGGTCAATGCTGTGCGAATCTGGATTCAACAGATCTGGACCGAAGCAGAACTGCTTCACGTTTCGCGAAACCGAAACCACATTGGCATTGAGGCCGACGGCCAAGCGCCCGCCCCAGCCTTCGCGCGCCACCTGTCCTTTTGCGGCATTCAGATCACCACTGTCGTAAATCACCGAAGAGTGATTGTGGTCGCGATTGGTACTGGCAAGCACATTGTTAACGATGGCCACTTGCCCTTGATCCCACATGCTTTTGAGCCAGGCGGCTTTTTTTAGAATGCCAAATCGCACGCCGCCACTCACCACCAGATCATAGCCACTGGAAAATCGAGCGGCCCAAGCTGCAGGAGTCGAGCCAATGCCATGAGCATTGTAGCGATGGGCCCAGTAGGTATAGCCATAGCTATTTGGATCAGAATTGTATTCGGGCACCAGCAGATGGCGAAAATCGGGGCCGCCATCCAAAATGATGTTGGCAAGAATAGGATTGGTGATGGTGGGAAGCGACTGAGCAGAGCTGATTTTAGGAATCAGCGGCAGACCTGCAAGAGCCAGGCTCTGCTGCAGAAACAATCTTCGATTTTTAAAATAAGTTCTGGTGTTCATATCGCTCCTTTATTTCCCTGCCTGAGCAAAGGCGAAAGGTGTGGCCAGGATAAAATTGATGCCGAGGCCAATGCGTTCGTTGGCTTGCGCACGAAGATTGGCATCCGTGCTGCTGAGCAAGATGTTTGCATTGGCGAGATCCGTCAGCGTTTTTCCTAAGCCTGTGTTTGGATTTGCCAGCGCCAAGGCGAGTTCAGATTCTGTATAGACATGCAGGGGATCGTCTTCGCTAATAAAAAGTCCCAAATCCTTGCCAGATCCTAGCAGAGCGTAAAGATGATAGCGCTCAAGTGTGCCAAAGCTTTGCAAGTCATCGGCAATCAGATGATGCCATAAAAATTCGGCGACATTTCTGACAGAGTACTCCGCATTGGAACCGGCGGGAATGAACTGACTCCAGTCCTTCTTCCAATTGGCCCGCGAGTCTTGACTGCGCGAAAAGTACCAGTACTCGCGAATGTTTCTTTCATATACATTTTGAAAGGCCGTGGGTGCTGCAGCGGCTTCAATACCAGTCTGGTGACCAAAAACATTGTGCGTGGGACGAAACAGTGTGAAGCCCTCGTCGCGAATGCGCCATTCGGTATTGTAGTAGTTGCGATAGGATTCAAAATTGTTGAGTGTCACAAGATTAGAGTGAATGATGTTTCGCTCAATGCTTGTCCAATTTTTTACTCGGCCTGCGTTGTGAAACAAAGTGGAGACGGCATACTTGCGGATAAAGCTCAGCAGGTCTTTGCTCGGCAAACCAGCCCAGAGCGCGCGAATGGCGCTTTTTCGAGTATTATCTAAAGAATCATCAGCAAGGGCGGCGATGATTCTGACTGGCAAATTGTCCAAGCTTTCGGAGTTGCTGATGGCAATGCTGGACAAGGTTTCGAGGCGAATCTGTGCATTGCTGCCATTGATCTGTTGGTTCATGATCTCCAAGGCTCCGGGATAGTGAAACTCTTCAGAAATTCGCGATACAGGATCGTAGCCCTCATTGCCGTTGGAGTAGGTGATGTAGGGGACGCGTATGTCAGTCAGTATCCTTGCCATATTTGGAATGGTGACGGTTTCATGGTAATCACTCGAGTAGGCGGAGCTGACTCCCAAGATACCAAAAAAGAGCTGAAAGTACTCGCGAGCAAAGTCATCATTGCCAAAGAATCTTCCATCACGAAAGCGATTGTCTTTGTGACCATATTGCATAGCCACGGCGGCCGTCAGAGCGGCGTTGGTGAGAACTGTTTCAAAGGGCAATCGGGCAGATAAATTGGCCACTATGGAGTCATAGTAGTGGATCATTTGCCGATACTCCACGCCCACATCGAGATTCACAGCCATATGATAGTTGGTCGCCCAAAAGCCCATGCGCGAAAGAACAGGATTCCAGCCGCGCTTTGCAATCATCTGCAAAAAGATTTTTCCAGGAGAGTTCCATGCGTCGAGCAGATAATTGGCCCTCTCGTCGGTGGGAATTTTGTTCTGTTTGTGAGGCTGACTCCATAGCGCAGACAAACAGCTCATGGAGGGTTTTATTGTATGAAGATTGTCAAAGGCATCTGGTGGCGAAAGCTTGGGGTTGACGGGCTCAAAGGTCAGCATTTCCACAATGGCGGCCCCAGGGCTCATGTCAGCCCAGATTTTTATTTGCGCTGGCGTTGCCGATCCGCCAAAGGCAAAAACCTGAAGCACCTGGCGAACGGCATCCTCATTCCAATTTTCTTCAGAGATCATGGTGAAACTGCTGTCGGCAGCAAGGGCGGCATCTGCGGCAGCGACCGCGGTTGGGTTGCAATCGCTCGAGAGAGTGGCTGATTCAGAAGTTCCGGGTGGATTTACAGAATTGGAGCAGCCGGCGTTGGTCAGAGCCACCAAAGCCGCCATCAAAAGCCCATGGCAAAAACTGTTGGGCATCACAAAGGGCCTTAGGATGTGTCTCACAAAAAAATACCTTTTGATCCCAAACAAATTGTTGCTCACTCACTCATCCGATGAACTGCTTTTTAAACAAGGCCCTCAGCTGGCCCACTTTTATCGTATCGGGCCCTTGGTCTAAGTTCTGAAGACGAGCATCCCTCAAATTCGGCTACATTTTTTGAATCCATAGTCGAGACACTCAGGACGGGACGCATTCTCAGAATGAATCGCGCCAAATCCGCCGCCAGCCTGTGTGTCTTCCTATGTGCCTTCTTGTGTATCTTAAGGAGGCGACGAGTCATTGGTTTACCTAAATGGGTGATATCCCTATGATCCGACCTCTTATTAAGCGGAGCATTATAAGCGGAGGATTCTAGTTATGAAAACGAATATCGAAAGCCCAGGAAAACTGCAGCGAAAAGTCCATGTGGAACTTCCTCAAGAAGTGGTCAAAGTTGCATTTCAGCGTGTGTATGAGTCCATTCAGCGTGATGTGAGCATCAAAGGATTTCGCAAAGGCAAGGCGCCCATTGCCACCATCAAATCGCTCTATAAAGAGCGGGTACAAATGGATGTGTCACAAGACTTGATTCAGCGTCACTATCCAAAAGCACTGAGTGAGCTCAAGGTTGATCCCATCACCTATCCCGAGTTTGAATTTGAAGATGCTCAAGAGGACAAAGAATTTAAATTCAGTGCTGAATTTGATATTCGCCCTGATGTGGAGCTTTCAAAATATGAAGGTCTTCATGTGGAAAAAGAAAAGCAGAAGGATTCAACCGAGCGTTTAGAAAAAATTCTTGAGAACATTCGTGCCAGCCATGCAAAAATGGAAACTGAATTTGAAGATCGGCCCGCTAAAATCGGCGATGTGGCCGTTCTTGATTTTGAAGGCAGTGTCAACGGTGAGCCTCTGCCTAATGGCAAGGGCGAAAATCACACCTTAGAGTTGGGCTCCAACAGCTTTATTGAGGGATTTGAAGAAGGCATCGTTGGTATGAAGCCGGGTCAGGAAAAGACCATTCAGTTGAAGTTTCCAGATCCCTACCATGCCGCTGAATTGGCAGGCAAGCCGGTGGACTTCAAAGTCAAATTGAAAGAAATCAAAAAGAAAGTTTTGCCCGAGCTCAATGATGAATTTGTTAAAGAGACTCTAAAAATGGAAAGTTTAGAGAAGCTCAAGTCATCAATTTTGGCAGATATTCAAAAAGAAGAAGAAAAGCGTATCGCCGACAAGTACAAAAACAATCTGCTCAAGGCCCTCGTGCGCGCCAACCCAATTGAGGTTCCGCCCAAAATGGTTGAAGAGCAAAAAAAGAATCTGATCGCCGACTTTAGAAAGCGTTTTGAAGAGAACAAAGCTCCAGAGGCCGAAATTGAAGAGTATGTTTCTAAGTGGGACAAGGATTTTGAAAGCACGGCTCGCGAAATGGTGCAGGTCTCTTTCTTGATCGATGCGGTCGCTAAAAAGCATGACTTTCTTTGCACGCGCGAAGACATCGATCAAAAGTTTGCCGAGTACGCAACTCAAACAGGTATCGATGTGGCCCGCATTCGTGAGTTCTATTCTAAAGACGAAACCATCAGCCGCCTGAGCTACACCATCACCGAAGAAAAGGTGTTAGCTTATCTGACCTCCAAAGCGGACATCCAAATGGTAGAGCCAAAAGACGAAGAGGCCGAAGCCACCGCTTAGAGTTTATTCGATAAAAACTTTTGGACAGAATCGCTAAAGCTCGCGCCAACTTCGAAAGCGGCGCGGGATCAATATCGTAACTCCCTTGGGTGCTGGCAAAATCCTTTAAAGTGTTTAGGTATACTGTCCTTATTGCTTGCTGAAATTTTAATATTAGATCTGTTTAAAATTGAGCTTGCGAAATTTGTAATATTGTAATTTCTTTCATTAAGAAAGAACATAGCACTCTGCCCGTTAAAACAGTGGGTACCACCGGTCTTAGGGCAAATCACGGTGCAGAAATTCAACAATTCGTGTCCTCTTCCCCATACCTCAATTCAATACATCTTCGCTGCAAAAAATTTTGCGTCACCAGTGAGATTTTAATTGACGAGCTTTTGCCTAGAAATAATTGAAAATCACCTTATTTAGGAGTGCCTTCTGAGGCCGGGGCGATTGGCGGCAAATTGCTCCTGGGTGAGGTTTTTCACTTGAGCGAAAGATTCACCGCGCATCTGAAAAGCCGATACTGTAAACGACCAATGTAAGCAAAAAATCTCCTTCCCAAATCCCGTGCTAAAAGGATTTGCGGAGGTTTTTATGAACTTGAAACATTTGACCGATGAAGTCCTTCTATCAGAAACCAAAAAGGCTGTGAAAGACGAAAAACAGGCGACGCTAGTGGTCCTCTATCACTTGAAAGAAGTTGAGCATCGGCGTCTTTTTGCGAGCTTAAAGTTTGAATCTCTCTTTGACTACGTCAAAGAGCATCTGGGTTATGAGGGCAGCGAAGCTTACCGCAGAATTGCAGCCATGAGATTGCTCGCCGAGCTTCCAGAAATTGCTCCGGCTGTGGAATCAGGACGATTAAGCCTCACTCACTTAAATCTGGCGCAGGCGCATTTTAAAAAGGAACAAAAATCACGCGGTGAAGGATTGAGCCGTGATGAGAAAAAGGATGTCCTGCGGCAGGTTTGTGGAACCTCCACCCGAGTCGCCGAAAAAGTGATTGCGGATAAAGCCAGTTACTCAGAGCCCAAGTTAGAGTCCTTGCCTGTCGACCAGGAGTTGCTGGTCAAACTGAAATATCTTAAAAGTCTAATGGCCCATTCAGACCCAGGAATTTCAGACAACGAGCTTTTGCATAAATTGGCGGATCTGGCGATTGAAAAATTCTCCGTCCCAGGGAAATCCCCTATTCCTGGAGCTGTCCGACGAGAGGTTTGGCAAAGAGATGGCGGCAAGTGCACAAACTGTGGCTCCCAACACGCGGTTCAATACGATCACTTTCCAACACCAAAATCTATGGGAGGACCCGACACTATTGATAACTTGCGATTGCTGTGTCGAAACTGCAATCTAAGATCGGCGATTGAGATTTTCGGCGCGGGAAAAATGGCGGCCTATCTGAGGCATTGAAATTTCCTTGCTCCTTTGCATTATTGCGGCTTGCCGAGCCCTTTTTAAGGGCGGGCTTGCTGGGAGGCTTTGGAATCGCTCAAATTTGTGGCGGTTTCTTTAACTTGGATCCATTTCGGATCGGCTCTGGGCTGCGTTGAGGCTGGCTAGCAGAGCATTTTCAATGATTCTTTGCACAGTCATTGACAGATCATGATGATGTATCATGAAACAACTATGGGAGGACTATCATGTCTGGAGTTAATAAAGTTATAATCGTAGGCAATCTGGGGAATGACCCAGAAATCAAAACAGTTGGCCAGGGCGGAACCGTGGCTAGATTCAGCGTTGCGACGAGCGAGTCTTGGGTTGGCAAAGATGGCCAAAAGCAGGATCGCACCGAGTGGCACCGCATTGTGGTGTGGGGCAAGCAAGCTGAGAACTGCGCCAAGTTCCTTAGCAAAGGCCGTCAGGTCTATGTGGAAGGCAAGTTGCAGACGCGCAGCTGGGATGATGCCACAACAGGACAGAAGAAGTACTCGACAGAGATTGTTGCGCAAACGGTGCAGTTTCTTAGCAGTGGTGCTGGAGCGAGTGCGGGCGGCGGTTCCTACAATCGCAATAACGCCAATGCTGGCGGTGGCGGCGGTGAAGAGATGACCCAAGATTTTGGGCCGGAGCCTTCCTTTGGTAATGATTCAGACGACATTCCATTCTAAATACCAATTTTGATTCGCGTTAAGACCTTCGTTGGCTGCGGCCATCGCCGCTTGCGACGTGCCAGGAGCACGCCTCAGCGCCTCCGGCCTTGCCGCCTCGGCCTTAACGCGACTTAAAATTGGTACCGTAAAAATTTTTGATTCACGTTAAGACCTTCGTTGGCTGTGACCGTCGTCGCCAGCGACGCAATCATCGTCGCTTGCGACGTGCGACGACCGTCGCTTGCGACGCGGTTATTTGCGCCTGCGATGCGCGAGGGGCAATGCACTGCTAGAGCCCATCAAGAAAGTCGGCCCAGTGCTGAACTTGATTGAGCTCACGGTCCATCTGTAGGGCATCGGGAATGATCACCGAGAGCAAATTCCAAAATTGATTGCTGTGATTGAGGTGTCGCAAATGAGCGAGCTCATGGGCGATGACATATTCGATCAAATGGGGTGGGAGGGCAATGAGCTTCCAGTTCAAGTTGATCACTCCATTTGAAGAACAGCTTCCCCAGCGGCCTCGATTTTTGCGCCACTTCAGTTCCTTGACGGGCTTTGTGATGTGCGCTTTCACGATGGGGCTGTTGGCCACCTGCCAAAACTTTTCGGTCATGATCATTATGGCCAAGTGTTTTATGGCGGCGATGAAGCTGTCAGTTAGCTCCATCAGCTCGCGCTGCAACTGGTCCCGCGGCACAAAAAATTGCAGTTCATCAGATTTCTGAACCACAAAGGCCTTTCGCAGGGGCGTAAAGTGCCGGCGAATTTTTACCTCTTTTCCCATCCAGCGAATGGGGTCGCCATCCGCTGTCGGAAATCTGGTGGCCGTCTGATGGTAGGCGCTCAAACATTTTTGAATCCATTTGATTTTTGATTCGGCAAACTCAATCAGCGCTTGTTTCGGCGTGGATTTGCTGGCCAAAACCATGGTCTGCCCCTTAATCACTTTGAGGGTGATGCATTTGCGGCGGGGCCGGCGCACGACATCGATGGTGATGTCGCTCAAAAAAATCTGTTCGCGGTCTTTGGCAATGCTTGATTTCATCTATGCATACCCGGTGATGGGGCCAATGCTGATGAGTTCTAGAGCGGGTCGGCCTAATTTGCGGCTGGCCGGCAAATGAACAAGGCACTCCATCTCCCAATCCGAAATCTCTTCAGGATCAACGAGAATCTGTTTGATTCGCAAACTCTCGCCCTCGTCCACCATGCTGGTGTTGTGAGCGGCGCGGGCTTTGGGGTCGGTGCACACTCTTTGGTGCTCTTCGTAATAGGGAGTCATGGCTTTTTCTAAATCGATTTCCTGCCAACTCTTGCCGGTAACGTTGGGCTCTTCTGTGATCCAGTCGAGCTGTTCGGCGGCGGTTTCGTAATCTTTCATCGCAAGCGCTCGCAGGAGGAGAAAGAGGGAATTGCGAATCGCAATTGTAAACATCTTTTTATCTTGCGTGAGATCCATGGGCCCGCTCCTGTTGGCGCCGCCCGAGCCAACGCCAGAATCAACGCCAGAGCCGGAGCCAGAGCCAACGCCGGAGCCACTTCCGACTTCGCCAGAGCCCGCAGCGGAAGCCGCCGAAAGATCACCCGTTTGCGCCTCCCATGCAGAGGCCCTGCGGAGCTTTTCCCACTCTTCCACCAGGCTTGAATCCACTGCCTTTAGGAGGGCGCTAAAGTAAGAAATGATTTCAAGCACGGGTTCCGTCTTTGCTGCAACGGGAACGTTTTGCTCCAGAACCTTATAGACATCAGATAGGTAGCGGAGGAGCTGCCCCTCTGAGCGCTGCAGGCCGTATTCGCGAATGTACTCGGCAAAGGTGTGAAAGTTTTCGTACATTTCGCGCGCCACAGATTTTGGTCGAATGCTCTCTTGGCTGATCCAAGGATGGTTTTCGAGAAAAATACTAAATGTCGTATAAATAAAATCCCGATTGGGCTTGGGGTGCTCGAGCTTTTCGAGCTCCTCAATGCGTTCGTCAAACTCAACGCCGGCCATTTTAAGTTCCAGCATTTTTTCGCTCTTGATGCGATCCAGTTGCTTGCGCAAAACAGTGTCTGGATTTTCTAAAATGGACTCTACAAGTGTTAGCAAATCCAAAGCGTAGAGAGGGCTCTGTGGTTCAAGGACCTGTATGGCGTCAAGCAAATACAGTGAGAGCGTCTGATTGAGTGAAAAGTCATCTTGCAGATCTGCATGGACCTTTATTTTTCGGCCCGATTGGGGTTGCGGAACAATGAATTCAATGATCTTTCGTTCTAAAAGCGCGCGAAAGAATTTAAAAGACAATTGCAACTGATGCCTTTTGCTTTTTTTAGATTCGTGCGAGTTATGAATCAGCGCCTGCATGGCCTTGCAGCCATCCTCTTCGCGGCTAAGAACATTGAGCAACATACCGTGGGTAACAGAAAATGACGAAATCAATGGCTCAGGGGTTGATGATTGTAGTTTTTGAAATGTTTCGGCAGTCCACATAACAAAGCCCTTTGGTGGCGGCGTCTTCATGACCAATTTGCGGAGTTTTTTGGGATCATTGGCCGCCTTGGACTTTTGCTTGTTGTTTTCAATCACGTGGGCCGGCGCCTGTGCGGCCACCGTGCCACGAGTGTCAAAACCGCGTCGTCCAGCCCGGCCACTGATCTGTTGAAAATCGCGCACACTCAAGATTGCAGTTTTGTGGCCGTCATACTTGCAAAGTTTTGTAAATAGCACCGAACGTATCGGCACATTCACACCCACGCCCAAGGTGTCCGTGCCGCTGATCACTTTGAGCAGCCCCTGTTGTGCAAGCTTTTCCACAATGTTGCGGTATTTGGGCAAGAGTCCAGCATGGTGGATGCCGATACCATGGCGTAAGACCTTTTGAAATTCTTTGCCGTAGGGACTGTGAAAATGAAAGCCTTGCAAAAGTTCGGCGATCATTTTCTTTTCTTCTTTTGTTGAGAAATCTACACTGAGTAGGCTTTGAGCTTCGTCTGCGGCCTCTCGTTGCGAAAAGTTCACCAGATAGATCGGAGCCAAGCCGCGCTTAACCATATCACCAATGGTTTCGTGAATGGGAGTTTCGCAATATTCAAAATCAAGTGGGACGGGACGGTCTTGGGAGCTCACCAAAAGAGTCTCTTTGCCAGTCAACTGAGTTATAGATTTAATAAAAAAATCCATATCGCCAAGTGTGGCTGACATCAGTAAAAATCTCGACTGTTTGAGTGTTAGCAGAGGAATCTGCCAGGCGGCGCCCCGCTGCTTGTCAGAGTAGTAATGAAACTCGTCCATTATGACATCATCAACTTTGAGAAGCTCGCCCTCCCGAAGGGCACGGTTGGCCAAAATTTCGGCCGTGCAACACAGAATGGGTGCACCGGGGTTGACAGCAGCATCACCTGTGATCATGCCCACCTGATCTGGTCCAAAGTCACGACAGAGATCGCGAAACTTTTCATTCACGAGCGCTTTGATGGGGCAGGTGTACACAGAACGTCGACCCAGGGCGAGAGATTGAAAATGCACAGCCAGTGCCACCAAACTCTTTCCCGAGCCAGTGGGTGTATTTAAAATAATATTTTTACCTTCAAACAGTTCGAGAATGGCCTCTTCTTGGGCGGGATAGAGAGTGAGGTCTTTGTAGGTAATGTAGTCTAAAAACTGATCGAGAATTTTTTCGGTGGAGGCCTCCCCTTTGGCGGGGAGTCTCCAATACAGTGGCCAATCCATTCAGTTCGCTATTCGGCACGGCACAGATGTTCATTTCTACGAAAGTACTCGTAACAGACGCTGGTGCCTCGGCAATCGCTAGGAAAGCTGGAGTAAATGTAGTCGGTGGGGCAGCGAAGCTTATCGCCCCAAGAAACATCAACATCGAAGCTGCCAGTGGCAATGGGGTTGTCATTCACATCGCGCAAAATATAAGACACATTGTTTTGGCCGATACGCAAAAGTGGTCGTTGGGTTAGGGTCGAAATCAAAAGATTCACGGCCTTTTCTGATCGGCCCTCTTTGCCAATATAATCAACGCTCTTTGTAGAAGAGTGATCATCTGTTGTGGCAGTCAATACCACTTCGTCAATCTGCGGATTGACTGGCCCTAGAACGTAGCTGGTTCTCGCAGGCTCGGTTCGTGTGCCATTGCAAAATGCGATGTGTGTTTGGTAGCCACCGGTGTCGCGGCATCTAACGCGGGCAATGCCTTCAAGCTGGTGAATGGTGAATTGATCACCGGCCTCAAAGCGCACCTCGCTGGCTGACGCTTTCCAAGAAAATGCTCCGATTGCCATTAGAATGCTCATCAATCCCGCTAATTTTGAAATGTGCATAATTCCTCCCTGTTGGCGCCTATTCTAAACAGAGAAGATCGCGCGAGCAAGGCGAAAAACAGCTTAACCGTGGCCCTCGATCAGGTTCGTTGCCACCTGAAAACCAAGCAGCGTCACAGCACGGGTGTCGATGTTTTGACATTGGCAAGTTCTTGGCCTTGAATTTCACCTGTTGAGATACTGCTGACCCTTTGTGAGCAGAATCTATTGAGGAGGTCGCTATGATCGTGGAATCTTCGGTTGAATACAAAGCAAGAGCCAATTTAAAATTCAAGAAATATCAAAGTTGGCTGGCCTTAGCTGATCAAGACAGCGAAAAGTTTTGGGCGGAGCAAGCGGAACGCATCTCTTGGTACAAGCCCTGGCACACCACCAAACAGGTGAGTTTTGAGTCTCCAGTTAACATCCGTTGGTTTGATGGTGGTGAGCTCAATGCCTGTTACAACTGCGTTGATCGCCATGTGGAAGCGGCTCCCCTCAACAGCAAAGTGGCAATGATTTTTGAGCCGGACTCTCCCGATCTGCCTTCAAGAAAAATCACCTATGCCGAGCTCTATAGTGAAGTGAATCTTTTGGCGCGCGTGCTTTTGGACCACGGTGTTCAGCGCGGCGATCGCGTCACCATCTATATGCCGATGATTCCCGAAGCGGTTTATGCCATGCTGGCCTGTGCCCGCATCGGTGCGATTCACTCAGTGGTGTTTGGTGGATTTGCGCCTGATTCCATTTGCGATCGAATTCTGGATGGCGAATCCAGCTTTGTGATCACGGCTGATGAAGGAGTGCGAGGTGGTAAAAACATCCCTCTAAAAAAGAATGTTGATCTGGCGCTCGAAAAATTAAAATCGCAACTCAAGGCGGCCAAAGGTACGGCCAGTAAGTCGGCCAAAGAAACGACCGAAGAAACGGCCGAAGAATCGGGCGGAAGCAGTGAGTTTGCGGGTGTACAAAAGGTTTTTGTTTTTCCTTATCAAGGCAAAAATTCTGATATCACCTGGCATCCAGAGCAAGACGTGAATTGGCAAGAGGCCGTCAACCATCTTCGCAACAAAAACTTAGAAGAGGTGTATGTCAAACCGGAAAGCATGAACGCTGAGGATCCGCTGTTTTTGCTTTACACCTCCGGCTCAACAAATAAGCCCAAGGGCGTCTTGCACACCACCGGTGGCTATATGGTGTATTCCAATTTTACCTTTTCTGAGGTGTTCGACTACCGTGACGAAGATGTTTTTTGGTGCACGGCCGATGTGGGTTGGATCACGGGACACAGTTACATTGTTTACGGACCTCTCAGTCGTGGAGCCACAATGGTGATTTTTGAGGGCGTGCCTTCCTATCCGGATGTGTCGCGATTTTGGGAAGTCATCGACAAGCATCAGGTCAGTATTTTCTATACCGCACCGACAGCGCTGCGTGCGCTCATGTGCCATGGCGAGAGGCCCGTCTGGTCGACTTCGCGAAAATCCTTGCGGCTTTTAGGAACGGTCGGAGAACCCATCAATCCCGAGGCTTGGCAATGGTACCACAAGGTGGTCGGCGAGGAGCGCTGCCCGATCGTGGACACTTGGTGGCAGACCGAAACGGGAGGAATTTTGATTTCGCCACTGCCAGCGGTCAACGCCATGAAGCCGGGCTCGGCGTCTGTGCCTCTGCCTGGAATTAAAGCGTGCATTTTGAATCCGCAAACAGGAGAGGAATTGTCGGGAGCCTGCCAAGGAGTCTTGGCACTCAAAGACAGTTGGCCAGGGCAAATGCGCACGGTTTATGGCAGTCATGCCCGCTTTGAAGAGACCTATTTCAGTCAGTATCCGGGATATTATTTTACTGGGGATGGCTGTCGGCGTGATGAAGATGGATTCTATTGGATCACGGGGCGCGTGGATGATGTGCTCAACATTTCTGGGCACCGCATAGGCACTGCCGAGGTGGAGAGCGCCTTTGTCGCGCATGAAACCGTGGCAGAAGCTGCCGTGGTGCCTCGGCCACACGAAATCAAGGGGCAAGGAATTTATGCATTTGTCACATTGAAAAATGGTGTGGTCGCCAGTCAAGAGCTAAAAAAGAAATTGATTGAACAGGTTCGCCACGAAATTGGTGGCATTGCCTCTCCTGATTGGATTCAGTTTGCACCAGGACTGCCAAAAACGAGATCAGGCAAGATTATGCGTCGAATCTTGCGCAAAATTGCGGAGGGGCAGGTCGACTCGCTTGGGGACACCAGCACGCTGGCGGACCCTTCGGTGGTTGAAGACCTAAAGAGACATCGCATTTCTTGACCACATTTGCTTTTGTAAAGTAAGGTGCTGCCATTGCCTGTAAGATATAAAGGAGCTGAGGAATGAATTCAAAGGTTTTGCCAATCACCAAATCCGCTGCGAAAAGATCTGCTGTGAAAAGATCTGCTGTGAAATTTATAAAATCAATTTTTTCCCTAAAGGGATTGGCATTGATTTCGTTGCTGGCCATCGCCATTTTGAGTCGTTGGCTGCCGCATCCGCCCAATATGACTGCAGTGGGTGCAATTGGGCTGCTCTACGGGTATTTGGGCCTGCGTCATCACACGTCCTCAGGTGCACTCAATTCGATCTACCTTTTGCCAATCGTTGCGATGTTCATTTCTGATTTGTATTTGGGGTTACATCCTTATGTGCTCTTTGTTTACGGTGGAATTGCCTTTGCAACTCTGATTGGTGTTTTGTTTCGCAAGCAAAATGCATGGGTACTGATTCCTGGTGCGATGGCCTCAAGCTTGGGTTTTTTCTTTGTTTCTAACCTTGGCGTTTTCCTTTTGGGAAGTCACTATCCAAGAACGGCATTGGGATTTTGGGAGTGCTTTGGCTTTGCCCTGCCGTTTTTAAAGAACCAAATGGCAGGAGACCTGCTCTGGACAGGTGGTCTGTACACTGTATACGTGGCGCTGATGGCGGCCGTAAAGCATGTGGCGACAGATGTCCCTGACAAATCACTGGCCTCCCCTTTGACTTGATCTTTGGCAGATTGGATTTTATCGCCTCGGAGCTATTTTTGAGTTGAGGCTAGGTTTTTTTGCGCTTTAGGTTTCGATTCATGGATTTTACTTTTTTCTTTAACTGGTCTTGATAACTTTTGAGTCTCTTCGTGAGCTCTGAGTCGCTCACAGCCAGAATTCTTGCGGCCAGTAATCCAGCATTGTAGGCATTTTCAATGGCAACCGTCGCGACGGGAATTCCCTTTGGCATTTGCACAATGGACAGCAAGCTGTCCAGACCATCGAGTTTGGTGGCAATGACGGGTACGCCCACAACAGGCAAGTGAGTTAGGCTTGCGATCATGCCTGGAAGGTGCGCCGCCCCTCCGGCTCCGGCAATGATCACGCTAATGCCATTGGCTTCGGCTTCGTGTGAAAATTTATACATGGCTTCGGGAGTGCGATGTGCCGAAACCACCTGAGCAAAATTAGGCACCTTCAATGCATCTAATGCAATTTTAGCTTGCTCCATGGTTGGCCAATCTGACTGGCTGCCCATAACAATTGCGACGGACTTCCTCTCTGTGGACTTCCTTTTTGTGGATTTCTTTTTTGTAAACTTCTCTTTTGCTGTTGTCTTCATAGCTTGATTGAATTTCTTTCTTTGAGTGTGATCGCAACCAGCTTTTTTAGGCTCTTTGCTAGGGAAGACGGAGATTGATTTTTATAAAGCAAGCGGTTCAAATGACCCATCTTTCTGCCCATGCGACTTTCATTTTTTCCGTACCAGTGCAAATGACTTTCTATCTTGTCAGGAAGCCGAATGTTCTTGCCTCCTTTACCTATGAGATTGACCATAACGAAGCCGGGAGTCAAGGCCTGAGGAGCGCGCAGTCGTTTGCCTGAAATGGCAAGCAGATGACAATGAAATTGGTCAAATTGAAATGCGTCCATGGTGTAATGAGCGGAGTTGTGCACGCGTGGAGCCACTTCGTTGACAAAAAGTTTTTGATCGATCTCAAACAATTCAAAGGCAATGGCGCCAACAAAATCTATCTTTACCAGGTAGCGCCGCAGCTGATTGAGTAGTTTTTTGTAATTTGGATTTTGCGTGGGCCCCAGCACCCAATCACAGCGATTGTCCACCTGATGAGATTCAACAAGTGGAAAATCTATGATGCTGTTATCACGACTTCGAACCAAGAGCACAGCCAATTCGCGATCAAAAGGAATGAACTCTTCTGCAAGCCATTTGTGATTGGCAAACTGAGCTTGCCATGTGGCACGCCCAGGTGAGCGAAACACATGGGTCCCATAGCCATCATAGCCGTGGGTTCTTTGTTTCAAGACAAAGCCTTTTTTAAATGTCTCTGCAGCGACGGCAAAGCTCTCTTTGGAATCCACGTCCATAAATCGAGCGGTGGCAATTCCGTGCCTTTTGAGACTTTCTTTTTGTGGAATACGATCTTGCAAAAGAGCGATGGAGGCAGGGCTTGGCCAGATCGGCAGGCCTTGGTGTTTGCTTTGCACTCTGAGAAACTGATCGGCATTATAAAATTCACTCTCAATGGTGAGTATGTCGACGATTTTAGCAAACTTGGCCAAGTCGCCATAGCGGTGACCATCACCCTGATGCCAGTGGTGGGTCACCTGTGCGGCGGGTTCATGCTGATCTTTGCACAGGATGTGCATTTCATAACCCAATTCCCAGCCCCGCAAGCAGAGCATTCGTGCCAATTGGCCCCCGCCCACAATTCCTATTTTTAGTATTCCATTTGCCATAGATGTTCATTGCAGAAAAATTATAGTTAGACAAGAATCTATGGCAGTGATTAACTTTCAGTTTTTCGGATTGGGCTCTAAGGCGGCTTCCGCGTTGGAAATGATGTGTTAGAAGTAGAAGTTGCAGAAAAACAGAAGTCTAGATCGATAGCACTCGGGCCCTTGCAGCTCAATTTTCCGCTCTGCCTTGCCCCCATGGTGGGCCTGTCGCATGCGCCCCTGCGCGAGGTGTGCCGTTGGTATTTGCCACCTGGTGCGCGCACCATCTGGCCCACCGAAATGCTCAATTCTCGGCGCTTGCCTAACGAGAGGTTGGGCGAAACCCCAGAAACTCTGATGGAGCCAAATCTCGGCCTTTTGCCGGCGCAGGGAAACCTGATGCCGCAGGCCAATCTGTTGGTGCCGCAGATATTGGGCAACGAGGCCGAACCCATAGCCAAGAGCATTCGTGCGCTCGAAGCCTGGGGCGCTGTGGGTATCGATATCAATATGGGGTGTCCGGTAAAAAAGGCTCTCAAGCACAATTATGGCGTGGCATTGATGGGTGATGCTCATTACGCGCGGGAAGTGGTGAGATTTGCCGTAGAGAGTTCCTCTTTGCCAGTTTCGGTAAAGTTGCGCGTCTACGGCGAGGGTTTAGGTGCTGAGGCTTTTTTGGATTTTGTGGGAGGTCTCGTGGATGCTGGGGCTCAGTGGTTGTGTTTGCATCCGCGCCCACCCGAGGTCAAGCGTCGCGGGCATGCCGACTGGGCGCAGATTGCATGGTTAAAGAAATCAATAAGTGTCCCTCTGATTGGTAACGGTGATGTTCAGACCCTTGATGACATTTTGCGAATGCTGCAAGAGACACAATGTGATTTGGTGATGGCTGGGCGTGGGTTGGCCGCGCGACCTTGGCTTTTCTGGCAATTGGGTGAGGCCCTCGGTTTTGCGCCGCCAGCTGCCGCTCACTTGGATGGGCGAATGCGCAAAGTCCCGCGCACACCAGAGGAAGAGGCGCAAGAGTATGGGCGGGTCATCCTGCACTTGATTGAAATTATGAGTCGCTCGTTCGCTCCCCCCTTGGCGCTGCGAAAATTGCGCTTTTATTTAAAGACCACTTCGGTGTGGTTGGATTTTGGCCATACGTTGCAATCTCTTGCTCACAGGGCAGATCATATCTCCGAGTTGCCGCCCCTGATTGTTAAATTCTTTGAATCTCCGCACAGAATGTTTGCCAGAACAGATCTTCGCGAATAAATTGAGCCAATTACAAAGGAGTCAACTATGAATTTTGCTAAAGTGATTTTGCCAGCGAGTTTGGTCTGTGTCTTTTCTTTTTCGTCCATTGCCAACGCGGCCAAGGATGCCACCAAAGCTAGTGGCGCAAAAGTAAAAAAGGAAACCGTCGAGGCGGTTGAGGCCACCAAAGAATACGCAGTTGAACAGAAAGAAGAATTCGTAAAAACAACCTCTGACAAGATCGAAGAGTTAGAGAAAAATATCTCTGAACTTAAGAGCAAAGCAAAATCCACCAAGGACAAAGTCTCAAAAAAGTGGAACCAAGAGGTGTTAAAGTTGGAGCGAAAAAAGGACACATTGAAAAAAGATCTGGCCAAGTTACAAAAGAGCACCGGTTCTGCATGGGAAAAGATGAAAGATGGTGTGTCGACAGCTCTAGATGATCTGGAATCTGGCTATGATGAAGCCGTAAAAGAATTCTAATTCCCCATGAGCCTATCCCAAAATTCAATTCTGGCTTCCTCGCGACGAACTCAATTTTGTGATAGGCTCTGAGCTTTTTTGGTTGCTGGCAGTGAACGCTTTGTTGTCGACCACCGTTGCTTCTCCGTTTTTTTTTGATTACAAGCCCTCCAACACGAGTTCGTCATTTCGACGATCGAAAATAAAAGGGAGAGATTACTATGAATAGACTTAAGTGATTTCAGTCACTGCGAGTGTCGTTTTTAGTGGTCACGACCGCCGCCCTGGTTCTTCTGGGGCGGGCTTTAGCGATTCCTCCAAGAATTATTGTCTACCTTTTATGTATAACCTGAAAAAACCTTATCGTTGAACCAATTGCTACTTTGCTCGCGACTGTGCGGAGACTTACCAGGTCACCCTTGGTGAGTTGACTCAACAATTTTCTCATACTTGTGCGCTTCATAGTGAGACCTTTTACTAATCAATATTCAGCACCTTAGGATTTGCTCAACAGCCGCTCAACGGAATGTCCTCAAGGTAGACCTTTTGAACTATTAGAGGTGTAAAGCGAATGCTAAATTGAAGTCACGCAAATGAAATGATGAGATAAGTAAATTCAAAAGCGAACAGTATTTTCTAAACGTTGGACCGTTGGCGCGATTAGATTCAGGGGAGGAAAAATGGGATCTATGTCTATAGCGAATATCAGAAATCTTTGGCGACCAATGGCTGCGGCCGTCGTGGCAGCGGTGATGGGCCTACCAACCGCTGGTGCCGCCACGCTCACCGCCGCAGACTGCGGTGTCAATGCCGTGCAAGCCGCCATCAATGCTGCCGCTCACGGCGACACCGTGACCATTCCCAACGGCACGTGCACTTGGGACAGCGGTCTTGCCACCAACAAACAAATCAAACTCCAAGGTCAGACTAAAGGCGCAGTGAAGCTCTTTATGGGAAGTGGCCTCAGCACATGGGACATGTCAATGCTGCATTTCACGACGGGCGCAAGCTACAGCACTGAGATCAGCAATCTGCAGTTTGGAAATCGCGCTGGGGCGGCGGGAAGTTTCATCCGCATCAATGGCTCGGTCAGCGATCAACCACCGCTCATTCATGACAATTTTTTCAGCTCCTCGGGCGGGATTTTGAAATCATCCGCTTTCACCGTTATGGCGGTGGAGTGATCTATAACAACCAATTCCAGGGTCTGAGCACCAACCAGCAGTACTTTGCCTCTGGTTGTATTCAGGTTAAGGATGGCGGCGGTGAAAATTCATGGGCGGCGCCCTCGACCATGGGGGCCAGTGCTACCAATGGACGAAACAACGTGTACATCGAAGACAATATTTTTACCAACATCGGCGTGGTTGATGCCGACGATGGTTCCCGCGTCGTCCTTCGCCGCAACACTCTGACGGACGCTCCGATAGCCACCCATGGGGCGGATACCTCTTGGATCGGCCTTCGCCATTTTGAGATTTACGACAATACTTTTCGCTTTCATGCGAGCGGAACCTTCACCCTATACGACATCGACGGCCACGTGGTTTCGGGACAATACCCGCTCAATCTCCAAGCGTGGTCCGATTTTCGCGGCGGCACCGGGGTGATCACCGGCAACTGGATTGAAGACATCAATTCGCAATGGTGGGGAAACAAATCGGAGTTCAGACTGCAGATCCAGCAGGCTGACCGAAATGCCCTTTGGAGATCTTTCAAGCTTCATACTACTAGATGAAACTCTGGCTGCGGTTACTGCAGCCTACTATCAAAAAACACTCGAATCCTTTTCACATGGGAGCTATATTGATCAAAATTCACCTAGACGAATTTCCCCAAAGGATGCGGGGTTTGCGCTATTTGAAGAGCAGGGGAATTTCTCGAATCTATTTGACAAAAATCAATCAAATTCAGATTCCACCGGTCTCTTCGATTTCCTTAAAGTTTTGTTCTTTAGCGCTGACCGAACCCAGGTCATGTCCGCGGCCGCCAAAACCATTATCAATGAAATCTCAAATGTGTATTTTGGCCGAAATGTAAATTCTCGTGAACTTGTTCACCTTTCGCCTGACGCAGCACTTGCTTGGTCTCGAAATTCAGGAGGCAAAGCCCTCTTTTCACCTTTGGCCTTGCTCGAACAGCAACTCGGACTCGAAATCAGTGATCAGGCAATAGGGCTAATGGAGGATTTGCCTAACAATTCTGTTGCACTTCTGGACTCTGTGAACGGTCAAAAGCATGCTACAAATTTAGGACAGATCTTGGAGTTATTAAAATCGGTTGAGGAAAAAATCAATGCTCCTGCAAGTCAATCTTGCGAGATATTCGAAAAGGCAACTCAATCAGATGATGGCCTACAGGGCTACCTGGGAAAAGCCACAAATGGCTCGTGTAAACCTAACGGCCATGGCGTTATTCCCTCAGGACCGGTTAGATTCTGCATTCAGCCCACAAGCAAATTCTGATTGTGAATTTTTTAAAAAATAACCACTCCCTAATCTAAGGAAGTAGATCCTAACACCAAATCGCTTCGATAAGGGTGAACTTCCCCCGATTTGACGGACACTTTTCTAGCATCTGACGCCCCTAAAAA
>CAYMBJ010000044.1:0-30967 GCA_964388665.1 uncultured Pseudobdellovibrionaceae bacterium
AATTTATCAACCGGCTTTCTCTTGCCGAGTTTCAACTAAAAAAGAAATATCTCCCTGTTCAGTGTGGGGCAGTGTTTTGAAATTACATTTACATTACGTAGCATTTTGACATAGTCACGAAAGTTGCAGTTATCTGATAGTACGCAAGGTGATTTTAAGATCAAGAAAGATTTCCTTAGCTCAATAAAATTTCGGTTAAAAGGGGAGTCAATATGAAACTGAGCCAAATGCATACCCAGATCATTTTAAAGTTAATTTTAGGAACAACTCTCTTTCTTTTGCTTTCGGCCTGTGGACTATGCGCTGTAAAATTCCCGGAACTGCGGACAATCATCGCGTGTATGAGTGTGCGAAACTTGTTTCAGAAGTTTAGAGGGCTGACCTGACGTTCATGCCAACAATTAGATATGGTGTTGTTTGTTTTCGGCCTCGACCTTTTGACTTTGATCGTGGCGTTTTACAAAGCGATAACGAGTTTGCGGTCCTTGATGAAGGCGCTGCAGTTCGCCTCTGTCGATGGCCTCGTTCAAGAGGCGAACGGAGGCAGTCTTTTCTAGGCCCAGTTGAGCGGACGCCTCTTTTGCCTTAAACTCTTTATTTTGAAAATGCTGGCGCAATTGCGCAAGGGCAAAGGTCCCAGCCTGTGGTGACTCAAAATGCAAGGGAACCTCAATGGCGACAGGGGCGGTGCCAATGAGCTTGTAGGTGCTATTGAGTTCAGTGAGCATCAGTGGCAGCTTTTGTTCCTCAAGCCAAATGCGCAAACGAAACAGCACCTGGTGGACGCGGTTGGCAGAGCTGTCAGGATCAAAATGCTGTTCTGGAAATAGGCTCTGAAAGAGATTCCCGACATTCAAGGGTTTGTAGAAATCGGCATTCAATATGCTCAGCAGCTGAATGGGTTTGCTGTCGCGCTTTAGACCAAATATTCGATCTGAAGTTGGCAGAAGTCTGATAATTGGAGTATCAGGAGTGCCGACTAGATTTCGAACATAGGTCTCTGTTGGTTTCCAGGAAGCGGGGAGCTCAAGCTGAATGCGTTCGCGGTACTTTGGATAGGGAGTTCCATAAAAAAGATGCGTCAATTGGGGGGTGTTCTTAGTGAACCTTCCCTCGATAAAATCGCAGTCTCGGAGCGTCTCCCAATGTGAAAGTTTGCGGGCGAGGTCGCGCACTTCATTCAGATTGGCAATCGCACTGAGGCTGGGGCCATTATTGGTAAGATTGGATACGCACTCCCATTTTTTGATAAATAGAGAGTACATATTGTCAGTGGCATCCTGGGTTGAAAGCCCTTTTTGCAAAAAAGCGCGAGCAAGTTCAAAGTTTCGTCTTTCAATTGCAAGTTGTGCAGAGAGTTCTAGCCAATTTGCAAACAGGCGTGGAAAGTTCGCCTCAATCTTTTCTTTCTCTAAGAATGCAAGTGCCGTGGCGGCTTCATCTATTCTTTTATCAGTTAGGAGTGCGGCAGTGAGATTGAGATTTGCAACAATACCTTCGTATGATTTGGGATCGATAAGGGACAGATACTCTTGCAGGTTGGGAATGGCTTCAGAATAGTTCCACTGCGAAAAGTCCACAAAGGACCTATACAAGAGGACTTTCGGGTATATCTTGGGATCAATGGTCTTAAAAATTCGCATGGCCTCAAATGTGGCGCCAAGTCTATAAAGGCTTTGCGCATACTCTGCGCGCTCCTCGTGGGAGGCGGATTCCAGGAGATGATTGTGCTCAATCACCACTGGCTTCAGAATTTCCAAAGACTTTGTGGCTAGTCCCGAGCGTCGTGCAAGATTGGCGAGCTTGGCGCGGTAGCGACGTTGAATCTGTTTGGGCTTTAACCGACTCAATTGGGCGGCGGCAGCCGAATCTTCATTGCCACGAATCAATTCTTCAATTTCAGAAATGAATTTTTCAACACTCATTAGATACCTAGGCTTGCAGAGCAGTTCAAATCACTTGCATAGGGCACGTTGTCTATAGTTGTTCTGATAAATCCAGATGACTCTCCAGAGGGGAGAGGTGTGTTCTGCGAGAATTCAAATAGGTAATCATTAGAGCGGAAGACTCCTGGCTCGCCCGATGCGGAACTCACCAAGATGGGAATGGATTCGGTACGAATGTATTCACCGGCGGCATTTTGCTGTGCTGTATATATTTTTGCAAAATAGGTGGCATCATATTTGGTGCTGAAGTTGGGAACATAGTTGGTGGCTTGAGCGCCTTCCTCCAGCTGAAATCCCCATGCAAAAAGTCCGGAGCTGCCATCGCCCACATAGCTCCAAGAGTTGTCTCGTGCCGCCATTATCAAGCCGGCGCCCCCTTCGCTACCCGTCAGCGAGTTGAAGGTAACGCTGGCGCGATACCAGCCGTTTCCCACAGGAGTGATACTTGAGGAAGGATGTGTGCTAGTGCCTTTGCTTCCATCGCCGACATTGAAAAAGGTGTCCTGTTGAGAATTGTCTTTGGCAACCGTTTTTAAGCGAAACCATTGGCGTTCCGCCGGCTTTACGTAGGCAGAAAAGGTATAGATGGTATTTTCCTTCATTGTCCTGACAGGCTGAGCTAGTTTCTGCCCAACATCGCCAGCTGACGCCAGTGTATCAATGACTTTCTCTGCAGTCTTTTCGCCGTTTGGAGCAATTTCCACGTTGGCGGGAAATGTAGTTAGTTGCACCCATGGTCTCGCTTCAAATTCTTCGGTGTTTCGCAAAAGATTTTTATTGGCGATAGGAATAGCAACGTTGAAGGTCTTTTGTAGGGCGATGCCAATGCCTGAGTTTTTTGAGCCAGGTGATCGGCAAAATGCCTCAACTTCGGTGAGTGGCTTCGTTAAATCCGGATCGGTTGGGAGTCGTTGATAGGCAATGCCATCAGCGGTCAGATAGTCGGGTGCGTAAGAGGTGTAGTCAAAATTTGGCAGAGTGATGGATGCGTCGGCGCAGGAGTCCGCAGTCAGTACCGCGGTTCCGTTTGCCGATAGCTCAATTTTTCCAGCGTGACTGGCCATAGGCACAGTTGCCTTGTCACATGAGAATCCGTTAACAAGATGAAAGTAGTATCCAGCACCAACACTATCGGGCGTAAATTTTTTAGAGAATTCTGACGGCACACTTCGGAGGCCTTCATAGCCATCGCCATTGCCACCTTTGCTTTGAATGTCTTTATCAAAGATGGCCTCTTTTTGGCAGGCTTGAAATGGCAAGAACAAAGAAAAAGCCAGCGTGATCGCCGTCAATGCCATTTGCCGTTTACTAATAGTAATGCGCTTAAATTTTATATATCCCACCTACATAGATTAAGTGATTTAGAAACTATTTTAAACTTATAAATGGTGAACGATTATGGTTTGGAGAAAGATGAGTTGGAGTGGATTTGGCGTCTAGAATTGAGACAGGTCGCGATTTTCACAGTATCAAGTTGAGCAACGCAACTAACAGTGTATCGTTCCTCGTTTATAAATCTTGGGCAAAAAATTTATTGATAAATTTAAATGAACGATAAAATGGACGACAAAAGGGGAGGTTCAGATGCAAAGACAAATGCGGAGGCACATTCAAAAAAGCCGGCATCTACAACTAGTTGTTGCGAGCATTCTGGCGATCGGCTGTAGCCCAACCTTTGATACGACCAAAGGAAAGAGTGTAAGCAGCTTGGGTTCTGTAACCATCGACGGCCTTTCGGGTGGTGGCATCGGCTCTGGCGATGGAATTGTCCCTGATTTCAAAATGAATTGCGCTCTGCCAGTAGCAAAAGAAAATTCTGGAAAGCTCAGATACAAAACTGTAGGTGAGTATGTTAATTTTATTGAAATCGCCTTTTCCCTGTCTGAACCAGTGATGGCCAGAAAAGACATTTCTTTTCGCGGTCTCGATAGCTTTTCTTATGAAGCTTCACTTTTGGTGTCCCGAGACATTGATGCAGAAACATTTCGTCTGATCTCAGACATTGCCGCAAAGGGCGCCGAGATGCTTTTGCAAAAAAAGAGCTCGACGTTCAAGTGCGCTGCCAACAATTTTGAGTGCTTGATGAGCTTTGTTGCGGGTGTAGCAGGTGAGTTCGGCATAGCACTCAGTGATGCTTCAAAAGCGGCACTCAAGAGCATTTACATGAGCCATGCCGATTCAGCCGAAGGTGCTAGAACTTTGTTGCGAGCATTTATGATGTCTCCGGAGGCCTTGTCAGAGAACAAGGCACAAAATGAGCAGCAGTTTGTCGCAGAAAAATTAGCATCTTCCATTTGGGGTCAGGTGCCAGACAAAGAGCTTCGTGACATAGTGAAGTCGGGTCAGTTGGCAAACAAAGACGTACTGAAGGCGCAGATTCAACGAATGCTCAAGGACCCCAGATCTCAGTATTTGTCAGATGCATTTTTAAATTCTTGGCTGGGCTTGCATGACCTCAACACCGTTGAAGCGGTAAAGTCTGGTCTGCCCGCGGACTATGTCAAAGAGACTCAGGAGCTCTTTCGACACTTGGTTGCGGAGGACGGCAATTTGATGGATTTGCTCAGCGCGGATTACACTTTTGTAAATGCCAAGCTTGCCGCTTTTTATGGAATTGCAGGAACTTTTCCTGAAGATCGTTATGTAAAAGCGACTTTGCCAAACAGTGCTGGGCGCAAGGGGATATTGGGTCATGTGGGCGTGTTGATTGCCAATGCCGGCTCCGCAGTGGAAACGCACCCTGTGACGCGTGGACTTTATATTCTTAATCAGATCTCTTGTGTGCAGGTGCCACCTCCGCCAGACAACATCAACTCTTCGTTGGAGGACAATGTTGCCTTAAAGGATCTCACTCCTCGCGAAAAGATTGAACGCCACAGCAGCGACCCCTCTTGCGCTGGTTGCCACAAGATCTTTGACCCCATGGGTTTTGCCCTCGAAGGGTTCGATCAGTTTGGAAAATACCGAACCACCTATCCGTCCGGAAAACCTGTAGATTCGGCAACAGCGTTTGTTACTGGAGAGCCGATGGCGAGCCTTCCTGAACTGGTGGATGTGGTTGCTAAGTCGGGGAGATTTCAGACCTGCTTTGCAGAGCACATGATTGAGTATTTGGCAAATCGTCCAGTCGTTAACGAAGATCGTTGTGTTGCTAAGGCCGTAAGTGATCGCGTTTTTGCAGAGGGCGGAAAGATTTCGGATCTCTTTTACTATCTAGCACAGACGCCACAAGCACGCATGGTGACGGCCCAGGAAAAATAGGCCGATGAGGGTGGTTTGGATTAAAGGATTGAATTCTAAATTTTAACTGTTTTGGGGAGAGTAAGAATGAGTACGAATAATACGAATCGAAGGTTTTTTTTACAGGGCATGGGATCAATGATAGCTATCCCATTTTTGCCGTCGCTCTATTCAAGCAAAGCACAGGCAGCGCCCAATAAATTGGGATATTTTTTTGCTCTCTCTTTTCCGCACGGTTCCTATATGTGGGATGCCTATAGTGGTACGATGGGTGGTCTGTGGCATCCTCCCACAGCCGGAGCCCTTGATCCAAAGAAAATCCCCATCTGTCTTTCGGCTTTGCAAAGTCACTATCAAGATATGAACTGCTATGCGGGATACACCAATACAGCCGGCATGCATAGAAACTTTTATGACTTCAAAGGGCCGGGTTTGCCTGGAGGACCAGGGTCTGGAGTAGGTGGGGCCTATCCTAGCTTGCATCCCATTAAATACAGCACCACGCTCACGGCCTGTCCGCCACGCTGTGTGGATGGAAAATGGTTAGCCGTTGCCACGGAGGCATCAATTGACCAAGTCCTTGCAGACGAAGTCAAAAGGCTTGCACCAACGCCCATTCATTCATTGGTTATGAATCCAGGTGCCTTCACGGCCCCGCTGGGTTCACTGGCAAAGGTCAACACGGGTTCAGCTTGGGGTGGTAACATTTCTTATCGAAAAAACTCTGTTGTTGAGTCAAAGCGATCGGCTGGCGCCATTTTTGATAGCCTCAAAACCATTGTGGATAAAAGCAAAGCCACTGCAGTTAAGGTGGCAGTGGCCACCAAGGGGAAGAGTGAACTGGACTATGTGCTGAGCAGTTTGCAGGATTTTAAAAGAAAAACCTCGCCGCAGGATCAAGCGGTTTTGGACGGCTTTCTTGAGCGTTTGCGTGAAAAAGAAAAGGAGTCACAAGAGTTAGACAACGTAGAGACTGTGGCTCAGTGTCGTGGAATGCTAGCACAGAAGGGCGCCACCTGGCCCACTCGGGGTCTTCTTACCCAGGCAAATGTGGATCTCACCAACTATATGGTAGATCTTGCGGCTCTCGCTTTTGAATGTGGAATCGTGAGAGTTGCGACTCTGGCCATGGGATGTGACAGTTACTATGCAGATCCTGGAAATGTAATTCCGCAAAGCCTCTGGTACCGCAATGTAAGGCCCAATGGTGGTATTCATTTGGACATCTCTCATCATGGCAGTGGTGCCCTCAGAAAGACGAGCACTCCCTTTTCAAATGTGGACGAGACGAAGCTATCAAAAATGATTGGATTGCACCGATGGAAGGTCTCCTTTGCTGGGCGCTTGGCGGAGCAGTTAGGAAAATCCATTGATCCTTTCACTGGTGATCGATTGCTGGATCGCACTTTGATTGCAATCATGTGTGGAGATCCTAATGGCAATCATGACGGCGGGCAACCCAACGACATGCCGCTGGTCACGCTCGGAGGAAAGGCCTTGGGCATCAAGACTGGCCAATGTGTTGTGGCGCCAAAGCACACCGCAGCCAAGATGGAAGGGGCCGGCGAGAGCCATGCTTCGCTCTACTTGACGATGCTTCACAAGATGGGCCTGACTCATATCACCAGTTTTGGTCAAGAGTATGGCAAGAGCACGCGTCTAATGAACATTTGAACGAACATTTGAGGCAGAAGGTGGTGTTGTCGAATTAGGGCAGATTGTTTCAAATTGGAGCGCGCCTAAAGCTGCCGCGACTTTCGTCCGACAAGTGATTAACCCGTGATGGCCTTTGGTTGCTGTCTCAGTCTTCATCGGATCTCGTGCGGATGGATGAAGATCGGTTTGAAGGAGTTGGACAATGAATCTAATGACCGCAGTTACAAAGCAACGAGTGCGTGGCGCGCTTTCGGTTATTGTTAAATTAAAATCTGCTCTTAAGCTTACTCTTGTATTATTGAGTTTTCAAAGCTTGATGGCTTGCGGAATGATGGAAGGTGAAATACTGAGCACAGCGCCTTTGCCGAACATACCTTTTCGAGCTGAAGGAGTAGAGGTTGTGGCCGGTGCCAATCGTAATCAAGATTCAGTATTGAATGGCTTTGAAGTGGACTCTTCCGCTGGTCAAATTGTGGAAACCCCCATGATGCAAACTCTCAATGGCTATTCAGTTTTTGTGGGCTTCAGTGGCCAAATGATTTCTGAAGATGATCAGCAATAAGGTATTGTTGCTTTGCTGTCTCATTTTGAAATGCGCAGATAATTGCAACTGATGTCGCCTCTCTCTATCGCTTTGTGGATTGAATCATTGTGACTCGATCGGCAGGCGTCAATTGCGGAACCCTCATAAGATGAAGTACAATGTTGTTGGGGGTCTGAATTGCCGAGCAATAGTCGAAAGATAATTTTTTTAACATTCGTTTCGGGCGTCCTTTTTGGCGTGACGTCAATCTTTCAAGCTTGCCAAAAATCCAACGTGGCCTTCAATTCACTGAGCTCTAAAGGAACACAGTTGCAATTGCCATTGAGTCAGTTGGAGGACGAATCGAACGGCGTCAGTTTGGTGGAGACCGAGGGCGGAAACGGAAATCCCTATGACGGAAAGTTGATTCGTTATCAAAGCCTTGATGCCGAATTTTGCAGAGCAAAGGGGCTCACCCAAGAGGTCATCGCTCACGAGATTCAATTCAAAGCGCAAAACTACTATTTGGTAAAGAGTGACTGTGAATACATTCCTGAGGTTGTTCTAGATCCCGATGAAATTTCCATAAGTGAGATGGACAATAGTCTCCTGACGTACAACAACCTGTCTTTTTTGAAAAGTGCAACAGGTGAAGAAACTTCAGTGGGAGGGCGTGGCGTGGATGGTGCCGCGGGTGCAGACGGTGTCGCGGGTACAGACGGTGTTTCGGTACAAGCGCCTGTTGTGCAATCAAAGACGGAAATTCTATTGTGCAAAACAAATGCGCTTTCGCTCAGTCGCCAGGAAGTCATTGTGTCGCGTGTGTCTGCCACAACGGTTAATATTAAGGCGACAGATTTTACTAAGAATTTGACTCTAGAAGCTGATGTCCCCAATGCAAGAGGCTCATTGGGTGGTCTCTATACTCAATACTCTTATCTGGACCGCGCTAGAAATGTTCAGGTGCAGGCGCTATTTGGAAGTCTCACAAGCACGTGGACCTTGTACACAGTTGGTGGGCTACAGGTTCTGTCAGGTTCAGGATCTTGCGTAGGCTCCGGTGAGTGAACTCATGCAACAAAGTGATATCTTAATGTGATATCTTAATGAATGTTGAGCAAATGACCAGTTTCCTCTGCTAAAAACTCAAACTCTTCGGGATCACAGCTGCTCTGGCTGACCAGGTAGATCCTATGCAAACCGTTTTCAGTTTTGGACTTGCCTTTTGCGCCCCCTCCGGGCGGAGTGATTTCGCACAGATCGTTCAAGCGCAAAGCCACTCTGCGAGGCAAAACAGAGACCAGGGCGCCACTGGCCGCGGCCGCTCGTAGCGCTTCAAAACTATCACTCAAGAGCACCGGTTTGACATGGTCGACCTGTTTTATGAAGCGGCGGTAATATCGTGGCAAACCTTCTTTGCCAGGGGCCAGAGAGCCGACACCATACTTATCAAGGGCCTGCCAACCCAGTTGCAAGATGGGATGACGATTGGAAACATAAAATCCAAGTCTGTCCTCCGCTACATCGCGAATGGAGAGCCGATTGATGTCATCCACTTCGGTGATGAGCGCCGAGCACAGCTCACCCTTTCGGACCATAGTGAGAAGGTTGGCAGTGCGGCTGATGCGCAAGCCCAACCTCAAGTGAGGCATTTTTTGCTTCAGGCTGTGCATGAGGCCCGGTAGAATATCAATGGCGATGCTTTCGTAGGTGCCAAAGTTGAGCCAGCTTATCTTCGGTGTGGGAGCATTGTTGATGTCGCGCAGGCGGTCGAAAGCTTCAAATGCAGGTCTGACAATGTCGAGTATGGCAAGAGCGTCTTGCGTGGGAGTCACATTGCCACGCTCACGAACAAGCAATGTGCGTCCGACGGAAGTCTCCAGCGATGAGAGCGTCTGCGATATGGCGCTCGGTGAGACCTTGGCCAGCAGAGCTGCTTTTTTTAAACTTCCGCTTTGAATGATGAGATCCAAAATCCAAAGCTTCTTAATTTGATCAACATTTAAATCACGTGTCATAATGAATAAGAGATAGCATGGTGGAGCTGAAAATGAAAATCAATATTGGATCTTGTTCATTTTAATGTAAGAATTTCTTAAGTCCAAGTTCATAGATTCTTACCTAACAAAGTGCTGTTCTCAACATGCTATCTCGGTGTATTATAGGATCAAATGAATTGTTAACAAGGAGTTGAAAATGACCACTATACCAAATTTTGCTCCAGAACTGCGATCGGGGCAGAAGTTGATCCGTGCTTTGTTGGTGGTTTCGGGTTTGATCGCCGCGGGTGAGACCTGCAGAGCTTGGGAGTTTGACGAGTCTCAACGGGCCAGCAAAGAGCAAAAGATTTCAGAATTGACGCCTTTGCAAAAGAAAATCACACAAAAAGATGGAACTGAAAAGCCCTTTGACAATGAATACTGGGACTTAAAGAAAGATGGAATCTATGTGGACCTTGTCTTTGGCGAGCCGCTGTTTAGTTCCAAAGACAAATATGATTCTGGCACGGGTTGGCCCAGTTTTACCAAGCCATTGGTGATGGAAAACATCGTCGAGAAGGAAGACAAAGGGCTTTTTACCACAAGAACTGAGATTCGAAGTCGCTATTCTGATTCTCATTTAGGTCATGTTTTTAACGACGGTCCGCAACCCACAGGTTTGCGCTACTGTATGAACTCTGCGGCTCTAAAGTTTATCCCAAAAGAAAAACTGGTCGAGGCCGGGTACGGTGAGTTCTTGAGCGAGTTTGAAGACTCTCACAAAGCAAGCATGACCGCGCCAAAATCTAGCCAGGTCGCCGTTTTTGCTGGTGGGTGCTTTTGGTGCATGCAACCTCCTTACGACAAACTGAAAGGCAAAGGGGTGATCAGCACACGGGTCGGATATACCGGCGGAACCAAAGAGAACCCCACTTATGAGGAGACCTCGGCTGGCAACACGGGGCATAGAGAGGCCGTCGAGGTGACCTTTGATCCCGCGAAGGTGAGCTATGCAGAGCTATTGAGGATTTTTTGGCGCAACATTGACCCCTATGATTCTCGTGGCCAGTTTTGTGACAAAGGCGAAGTCTATACCAGTGCTGTTTTTTATGCCAATGATCAGCAAAAGAAAGACTATGAGGATTCTCTAAAAGAGATTCAAAAACAAGGGATTGATTTGGAAAAAATTGCGACAAAGCTGTTGCCACAAAAGACCTTTTATCCGGCTGAAGACTATCATCAGTCCTACTACAAAAAAAATCCATTTCGTTACAAATTTTATAGATTCAACTGTGGGCGCGACAAGCGCCTGACTGAAGTGTGGGGTAAGAAATAGCTGTGTTAGTAGATTCGCAGGATCCTGAAAAAATCAGTTACAGGAGTTTGTTAGAAGGTGTAAGTCCATTGGCCTGATATCAATCGAATGAGAACGCGAGTGTTGGGAATCGGCTCATAGTCCACCTCAGAGATTCCCAGGCCCAAGCGAGAGCGATGGCCATTGTCCAAAATCCAATTGTAAAAAAAGTCGATGTTCACTCCATGATTCACGAGATTTGTATCTATGGCCACGTACCGAGCCTCGAGGGAGTAGGCTGATCTAGCGGTTTGAGGAATCAAATGAATGTAGCCAATCTCGGGTGCGATGAGATTGCGAATGCCAAAAATGCTGCCGTTTTCGAACATCGTCATATAGCTCATGCCGATGATAAATTGATCAAGTTTTGCCGGGTCTCCCTCCGGGTCCTTGCTGTAAAGTAGATCTGCTTTTGCTTCAAGAACCTGAGGGTCATTTTTAAATGGGCTCGCCTTTAGGGTGAGGGCAGTCATGCCGGCGCGTGCTTGCCAGCCCCAGCGTCCTCCCCATGTGCGGGGAGAGTCGTACTGGGCAGAGAAGAACCCCATGACAGAAGCGAAGCTGCCAGTGCCTGTTTGCGAATAATTGTATTGAGCGATCCCCAAGGAGAGTGACAGGCGATTCCAAGGCGATTGAATTTTAAAGACCTGAGCATGGGGAGCATAAACGAAGACCCGCTCGGTCTCTGTCTCGCCGTTGGGACCAATGGCAGTTAAACGAATTTCGCTCGTGGGTCCATTCAAATAGGCAAAGATAGTGAACTTGGGATCGGGCTTTCTTCCCATTGGGCTGATGGGAGGTACGAGCTCCATCTCACCAAAACTCAGCTGCCAGCCGGGTCTTTTGTAGATTCCATCGATCTCTACGTAGGGTTTGATGGCATTGCTATGCGAAGCCATAGACACCACCAGTTCTGCCGCATTGAAACTGAGATTCTTTATCATCGCGCTTTGATCTTTTTGCCGAAGTAGGTGACCCTTGGCAAGGAGAGAGGGTGGCTTGATGATTTCTTCTGCAGTCTCAGGCGTTGGGGCTTGCGCGGATTCAGGCGCTGGCGCAGGCGCCGGCGCTGGTGCAGGCTCCGCAGCTGCAGTCGGAGTCGGTGCCTCTGTCGTCTGCGCGATGGCCAAAGGGGTCCTTGCCATCCAAATCAAAAGACAAATTGAAAGTGAGCGTCTAGATTTGAACATAGTTAGCGCTCGCGTTTAATCTTTTCCAGAGGATCGTAGTACATGGTAAAGCCAGCATAGATCTTGTCAGGATTACGAATCAACAGTTGATTCTTTTTCCAGAGATTCACCCAATAGGCAGTCGATCCATACAGCTTGCGCGAAATTTTCACCAGAGTGTCGTTTTTTCGAATGAGATAAATTTCTCCGTCTTGTTCGATCGCAACATATTGCACCCCATAGATCATCAGTTCGGTTCCAGGGGTCAGTCGATTGAAATCACGAATCAAGTCCTCGTTGGCCGCTAAAATTTCGCGCCATCGGTAGACATTGCCATACTTGGCAAAAGCAATTTTCATCAGCGTATCGCCGGCCTTCACTTTGTAGGATTCATTGCGACCACTCTTATCAAGGACGATGGGTCGGTCAGAGCTCAGCTTGCGAACTTTCTTTTTTTCTGAACTGGCATTTGACTCGGCTTCGGCAGGGGGCTCTTCTGCTGGGTTCTTGTTGGCGATCTCATCTTCGTTTGTGTAGGAGGCAAGCTGCTCTTGTTCAGGTGTTTCGCTAGCCAGATTTCGATTGGGATTGTTGAACTGTTGCCAACCGCTGTTGCCAGTCATGTTGGAGGGGGGCAGGGTGATGCTGCGACCAGAGCGCAGTTGCGCAATATCGGCGGCGACTTCAGCTGGAACGGGCATGATGTTTTCTGACCACACCGCGGCGCCGCCAAACTTTTCTCCGCTCTGTGCGCCCGGTGCTTGCGACTTTTGTGAAAGCAAAGAGCAACCCATGGCCACAAAGAGTGGACCGATCAGAGTGATGGATGACCAGAATGAAGAGGAGCCTGGTTTCGAGATTTCCACCTAAATCTGATTCTCCTTTTCAATTTTGTATGCAGATTTGGAATCCATCTTATCAGAGGGCTTAGATGCCGCGGCCCCGGCTCGTGGCGGGGGTGGCGGCATTTGCCCCCCGGTGACATCATTGCCGATGACCTTTTTCAACCAAGTGGCGCGTCTTTGAAGGTCCGCAGTTGAAGTCTCTATCATCGTCATGAGTGTTCGCTTCTGCTCACGCATTTGATTGAGGCATATCTCAAGACGACGTCTATCAATGGAAATTGTCGGTGTCTGGATGATTTGATTCTCTAGCTTCATGATCTCCTGCTCAGTGATGCTCAGGTAGTCTTTCAGCGGGTGCAGCGTCGCTGCCGACTGAATCTCTTCGACCAATCTTTTGGCAATGCCGACAATCTGTGAGCGCTCACGGTTGACCGTGCCCACATAGGACTGCAATTGCTGATCTCTGTCGTTCATTGCTCGTGTGAGAGTGGCGCATTTGACCTCGCTCTCTTCGACTTGCCGAGCGTACTGTTGGTTCCGCTCTCGCAGATCCTTGAGTTGGGTGCGGAGCTCCTTCTTTTCACCTTCGCTGTTGAGCTGACACTGTTGGAGGTGCTCAATCTGGGCCTTGTAAAAGCTCTCCACCTGTTGAAGATTGTCTTTAAACGCTTCATTTTCAATTCTGCTTGAGCTCAATTCATTTTGTAGCTTGAGCACAGACTTTTGGCTGTTGATCAGCTGCTCAGAGCTCTCCTGATGGGTGCTTGTGAGTGATTCAAGCTCCTCCGTCTTTTCAGTGAGTGATGTCTCTTGAGTTTTGCAGCGCGCTTCTAGAAAGCGGTTTCGCGATCTTTCGAATGCGATCTCTTCCTTCTGTTCGTTGATCTTAGCGTCCATTGACTCAATTTTGCTTTGTAAGTGGTTCATTTCTGCCTGACCGTCGCTCAGGCGTTGAGTGGTCTCTTTTTGCAGTGCTCTGAGCGAATCGAGTTCCTGATTTCGGTTGGCAAGATTTGCTTCTGCGGCTTTGAGCTGCGTTTCAAGAGTTCTAATTTTAGACCTTTCGGTATTCAACTCTTCGTTTTGGCAACTGTTGTCGCTTTCTAAAATTTTCAATTTGGCCCGCAGTGAGGCGAGGGTCTTTAAGTTTTCTTCGTGACTGGATTCGGCCTGCCGAATTGATTCAGAAAGTGCTACAGAGTCCGAGATTTGTGCCTTGAGTGCCTTTTCTAAATGCTCGACCTTTAGCTTCAATTCTTCGCGGTGATCTGCATTCACATGCAGTTGCGAAACCAAAGCTTGAGTCTTTGCTTCGTGCTCTTCAATATTTTGTTGCCAGCTCACAAGCTGTAGGCTGTGTTTTTCTTCTTGCTCGCGTAGGCACTCTTTCAATGATTCGACTTCTTGATTTTTGCTATCTAACAATTCTTGCACTGCCTGGAGCTGTGTTTGCATCTCTGAGATCGTGGTTTCAAGCTTAGCGATGCTTTCCTTAGCTTGTGCATCCTCTCGTTTAAGGGCCAGATGCTGGTTTTCAAAGTTCCAGCAATCAGATCCCAACTCCGAGATTTGCGCTTCATATTCGAGTCGTTGTTCTTGAATTTGCCTTTCAAGGGCAGAAATTTTATTCATTAGTGCTTGCTGTTCTGCCTGTTTTGTTTCGAGATCAGCAGAGCTAAAGAGTTGATCCACCAATATTTGTAGCTGTGAGTTCTTTACTTTTAGCTCTTGATTTTGCTCTTGAAGATCATGCACTTCAGAGTGCGCTTCGGCGCTCTCCTCGGAATTTTCAATAAAGTAGTACTCTGAATCGTTTCTATTAAGTTCCATCTTAAATTCCTATTTTCAGGTTAATGAAAAAAATCCGTCATGGATCTAACCAACCTCTCGGAAAGATCTGTCAAACTCTTGAGCGATTTTTGCTAGGATTGTAAATGGCTCGACCAAAGTGAGTTCAATAAACGGAAGGATAAATACGAACCAATGGACTCTTGGGCCTTCTGGCGCGTTCTGCCTCAAAAATTATTGTCGAGTTGAGGCTAGCAGTTGGTCGGACTGATCATTGAGGACACTCAAGATCTTAAATGCCGACGCTGTATTCTGTGTGATGATATCTTTGGATTCTGCATTGGCTTTTTTTGTAACAAAGTCCGCTTGTCTCTGATGGATATCGGCGATCAAACGGCTAGCTTCAAAAATTGTATTGGCAAGACCTTTGTAAAATCGACGTGGGCTTCCTGCCGTGGATGCCCACTCTCGCGTGAGCGCTTCAAGTTCGTTTTGAAAGGCGACCCAGCCAGAGCTAAAGTCCTTCCATTTGTTTACAGAAGCTTCGTTGGTTGAACTGTTTCGCCCCGCGCCTGCATAAACAAGGGCATTGAATTGTGATTGAGTTTCACTCAGCTGATTTTTTAGAGAGTCGGCAATCTGTTTGACTTCGAGAAGTTCTTGGCGGGCCAGGACCTTGGCCTTTAATTTATAAGATTGAAGATCCTGTAGGTACTTTTCATCAGCAACGCCGCCAATGAAGACCTCTTGATCCTTGATCAGAGTTCCATACTTTTCGCTTTGCACAGAGACCCTGTATTTGCCTCTCGGAAACGGCACTCCAGCCTCGTCTCGAAACTTGGGTGTGATGGCTAAGTGCCCTTTCGTAGTGACTGTCGTCTTCAATGTCGCAGGTGGTGGTCCAGCCAGACTGTCGGCGATGGCATCAAGCTCAAAGTCCAGGGCTTCGCCGTCGGGCAAGTTGGTGCCTAGGTAAAAAGTTGGTGTAATGAGATCTGAACTGGAGGTTACAACATGAACCAAAGCACCATGCTCCTCAAGATCCATCTGCGCAATTTTGTTGACCATCTTAACGTCAGCAAAAGCAACACCCTTATCCAATTGAATACGTTGGCTATTGATGTACAGATTTGTAATGCTGCCAGCAACAATGCCCCCAGCAATTAGACAGGCTGCAAGACGAGCGCGTCGACTCGAATTTCTCATCAACACAATGTCGCTAAGACCTTTGGCTTTGCTCGCACTTCGTATCTCAGCATCGCTGATTGCGGTTGAGTGGTGCTGATGGCGACTATTACCGCGGATTTCATTTACCAAATCATTGTTCATTTCGAGATGATTGGTATCACGACCCTTGCGCATAGCCGGAAGGTGCGGAAGCTGACCGGAGGTCGCAAAATTCAAATCAGTTCCTTCGATGAATTGCACCCCTTGAAGCTGATATTCGTTTTCGGAAAAGAACTTTGCCAAATTTGGTGCTCGCGTTGCCGTGGTTAAAAGACTCGCAAATTCTGGAATGGCTGTGATTGTTTGCCAGTCGTCATATCGCTTAGCCCATACCATCGTGTCACGACCGAGATCTCCCTCTGACAGGGCAACCTGAATTGAGCGAGTGGTAAATGGCCCGCCAAATCTGTTTCCGGCAGAGACATACCACTGGTCGAAGTGAACAGTGTTATCAATGTTGTTTTCACCTGAAAAATGGGCGTTAGGATAGCTGGACATGTCTAGACTCTACAAAAAAAAATTGATTTCGGCATGGAAAATCTAAAAAATCTTTTTGCTCTGGTCTTGATAGCTGGACCCAGACCTACTCAAAGTCGAATATTTCCATAATACTAGATGATATGGAAGTTCTAAAGCTCACTATAGTTTTGTCATTTCTTTTTTGCTGGGTGGGCTGCGGCGGCTCCAAATTTGTTGTGAAAAGTGACCCCCCACAAGCGGACGTGTTTTTTATTGATGTTGGAAGTGGCGAAAAGAAGTCCTTAGGTAAGACGCCCTTAGAGATGCCGACAGAGGAACTCAAGAACACCATCGGCGGAAAGGTGAGTGAGGGCGAGTTTTTTGTTTTGGGTATTGAGCAAGCCGGGTTTTTGACTGAGAAATTCACGATTCCGCTTTCAACCTTTGGTGCAATGGTCACCAGCCTCGATATCAAATTAAATGCTGGCGATCAGGCCAAAGAAGAACTTGTAGCCAAAGAGATCATTGATCGCTTGTTTGTGGCCCAAAAGTTTGCGCTCTTGCAGCAGTTTGAAAGAGCCCACATTGAGTTGGATAAGATCATAGCCGTCATGCCCACTTTCTCGCGCGCTCTTTCGATGCGCGCTTCAATTTACTTTGCTCAACAAAATTATGCCGAGAGCCTCAAGTGGTACGAAGAGGCTCTCAAAGCAGATCCGCAAATGGAGGAAACTGTAAAAATGGTGTCCAAAGTGCGTGAACTGATGGGTGGTCAGCAGAGGCTGCCCGCAAGCCCCACGGCGCCGACGCCCCCTCCAGGTGTAAAGAAATGATAAGAGCCTCGCTGTGTTCGTCACTAGCTCTGTTTTTGATCTTTGTCGGCGGGCCATTTGCGGTTGCTCAAAATACTCCCGCGGCAAAGACTGCGCGGACGGCATCAGTGAAAGCCTCACCTGCGGCACTGATTCCTGAAGCCTTGAGTGTAAAGGCTTTGTTGGAGGAGCTGCTGGCCAAGCGCTACTCTTCTGAAATCGGAACCTTTTTGGATGTAAAGAATTTTCAAGTGGGCTCACAGTTGGAGCTCGTCGAAATTCCAAAAAAAATTGCCCAGCCACAGATTTTGCCCCCGCCAGTTGAACTGCAAGTGACAGATTTGACTTTGGGTTCACTTGATCCCGAAGAACTTTTAAAAAAGTTCACAAAGCCGGAACAGGCAATCATTGATTCAGGCGTGCTCAGGAATTATAAAATTCGCTCCGTATTGGTTTCTGTGGGCCTCAAAGGAGAACTGGGCCCAGAGGTCAAACAAGAGGTAGAGACTTGGATCGCGGAACGAGTGAAAGTAGAGTTTGGTGACATTGGTCGGTCCTCTGTTACTGAGGTGAAAACCTTGGTGGAAAAAAAACCCGAGTCAAAACTACCAGAACCAGAAAAATCTCCACTGGATCTGCTCAATCAGTTTCAAGGTTTGGCCGGGCAGCTGGTGCTGGCTCTTTGCGTGATCTTGGCCGTGATACTCTGGCGGCTACTTGGTAACTCTAAATCTGATGGGGCAGGATCAGTCTCGGTTGAGGGCGGCGCAGGAGCCGGCGCTGGTGGCGGTGGCGGTCCTGTGACGGGAAAAATAGAAAACTCTGGCGAAGCCATGCAGAAGACTCAAGAGGTTGAGAACGAACGTTTGCTCATGCGCCAAGAAATAGTGAAGTTGAATCAACGCCTCAAGGAACTGGCACCCAAGGTCGCTAATGAAATCAAAGAGCTGATTCGTATCTGGTGTCAGAGCGGGGAGGCCGGCTTTGTAAAACTGGCCGCATTTGCCGACGCCATAGGCGCTGACATGGGGAAACTCCCAATCCCAGTGGACGCCTTGGCCAATGCAACCAAGGTTTTCAATAGAATGTCAAATTTGGATGTGCGTGACATTAAGAATGCCTTGGACAAAGTCTATTGGGATGTGTTGACTGTATCGAATCTGGGAGTGGATGCGCTCAATCAGCCATTTGGTTATCTCGGCGGAATGAATATGAGCGTGGTGAATCAAGCGCTTATGGAACAAAATCCTCGCATGAAGACTTTGGTGTCTCTCTACCTGCCAGAGGATTTGCGAGTTCGCTACCTTCAGGGTTTGAGTCTGGAGGCCAAGTTTCAGATTCTCAATGCTGCAGCAAATTTAAATCGCATTCCAAGCACCGAGCTAGAAGAGCTGAGTGCGAATTTTCAATCGCAAATGAAGGGTGATACAACCGAGGATGTCGTAGTGCTCGACGGCACTATGGAAAAGATCACCAAAGCTCTGAGTCCTTTTGAACAGGTCTCCTTGCTTCCGAAAATGACAGGTGCTGCGATTGATAGGTACAAGCGGGTCACGCCCAATCTTGCGTTTATAGGAGATTGGGAAAATGAAAGTTTGACCGTGTTTTTGGCCAAGTGTTCTACAGACGAAGTCCTGGCCTATCTGAGGGTTCGGCCCGATCTTTCTGAAAAGATCATCTCACTGTGTCCGCCGATGACCTCTGAGATGATCACCGAAGAGATCATGCGACCTGATACGAGCACTGAGGCGGAAAAGAATGTTTGGTTGGGTCAAATGGCTACGCGGTTGATAGAAATGATTTCAACCGGAGAGATTTTGCTCGATAAAGCTCTGGCCTCCAATGTTGAAATTGACATCGACGCGTTCAGAGCCGCCATTGCTGCCGAGTCTGCTGGTGGCGGAAGCGGCGGCGGAAGCGATGACGGTGGCGGCGGCGGTGGAGCTGGTGGTGGAGCTGGTGGTGGTGCAAACGATGGCGGAGGAGCTGGCGATAGCGGCAGCGCTAGCGGTGAGGGCGGCGATGGCGATAAGAAACGCACGGCCTAGATTGGCAAAAAGGGTTGTGCTCGCCCTGACGATGCTGAGCTTCTGTAGTCCCTCTTGGGCCGCAAAGTCGTCTACCTACAATATCGGCGGCTCGATTGGTATCGGTGGCACCGGGCTCAAAAAGGTGGTCCCCGTCGATGGCGTTGAAACCAATGTGGCTCGTAGCGAGAGCCCCGGCGTATTTTCACTCTTTATCGATAAGCTCTATAGCGACTCTTGGAGTTTTTCGTTTGAGCATTCCCGAGGGTTTCGCTTTGGCCCATTTTCTTCGGGTGTATCATTTACGGAAGTCACCTCCCGCTGGTATCCCTTTAGCCCGGTCATGCACCTGACCAATTCAGCAGAAGAGAAATCTTTCCTGTTCGTAAAAAGATACTCGCCTTTTGTTGGCGGCGGTCTCGGCATTGCGGCAGGCTCCATCAGTCGCGAAGGCGATGTCATCTCCCAAGTCGATGCCTCCGGTATTGTGATGAGCTTTCGCGGTGGTTTTGACTACTCCATGTCGCCGGATTTTGCGATTCGTCCAGAGATCACCTATGCCACGTCGATCATGGCGACCGGAACCTACCCCTCGATTTTAAGCAAATTTGCGATCACTTGCGGCTTTGTCTTTCCATTTTGACTTTCACTTGGCGGCCGCGCTTAGTTTGTCAAATTTTATCAAGAATTTAAGCTAAATCTGAGTAAGCCTTCCGTTCAAATTCCGTCCATTTTGGTGAACTTGAATATATTCGTTCAATATTCTCGGGTATAAAAAGGCGAGTTTCCAAGACTGAATGTGGCAACACATTGATTCTTTCGTCGACTATGGGCTCTAGTTTATCGGTGCCAAAGAAAGATGAAAATATAATCTTAAAATCTTGGAGCAAATTCTCCTGACGCAAAATGTAGTTTGGTTGGTGATCGAGATAGTAGTTGAGGAGGTCATCAAATCTATTGACGTTGGCAAATAGTCCGATTTTTTTGGCCTGCGAATGGGGGCCTAGCAAGAATTCACCGTCAAGACTTCGTTCTATCGTTTCAACATCAAGATCGTCGCCAAATTGCATATTGAGGTGGGAGGCTAGCCAGGACGGCAATCTGCGAATTCCTAATATGTATTTCTTACTATTGACGTCTTCTCCTGTTCGGGAATGTCGAGCCGAAATCGATTCGTGCTGATACGGTGAGGGTTCCCAGTCCCCTCTAATATCACCTTCATTCAGTCGAGCAAGAAAAGTTCTTATAGTGTTTCCACCCGTTTTACCCAAATGACACCAAACAAAATCACTGTTATATAGCATGCTAAACCTAATTCCTTTCGTCTAACCTTTTATAGCCGTGCCCCAGCTATAGTTGAACTTTAAGGGTCGAGTAGATCAATCAACCTTTGCTTTCCAAGGCATTGCACAAAAACTGAAGACCAGCAGAATGTTCCAACCAATGAAGCAGACAGTACTAAATCCAGTCAGAAATAGCAATTGTAAGCCACTCTCGGATGCTTATAAATTCAACATTTCTGCAGGCCAATTTGAAGCTATCGATTCATTAAGCTCGCTCATCGGCGAAGAGGCTTGAACAAAGCTGCCACTCGCCTTGTGAAGTTCAGCTTAGCGATGGGCAAGCCCTCTACTGGCTTTGATAGCGCTTCCTTTGATTCGGTGACTCTTGTATATCAAAGTGGTCCGGAACCTGAGATTTCAGCAAATGGAGATGGCCTGCTCACTCTAAAAGATAGGCACTCAAGCTCATTAATTCTTATGTGCATTTACCACATATTCACCCCGCTGTATCAATATGGTCCAGGTGAATGGAGCATATTGAGTCAGACCAATAGATTGAAGTCAAAACGGGTGTTAATTTCTGTCGCAAACAGGGTAGAATAGAAACCAGCGGTAGTTTCTATTTTTGGGGAAATGAATGCGTGGGGTGAACAAAAAGTCGGTCGCCGTTTTTAGTCTTGTTTCTTTAGGCATTGTTACGCTAGTCGCATTTGCAAACTGTGGAAAAACCTCTTTTGAAGTCAAAGAATCCCCTTCAGTGAACAGCATTACGGGTGGACCCGGTGCGATTGGCGCAAGTCAGACCAATGAAAAGACCTGCGGTCAGACCAATCCTGGCCACTCTCCAATACATAGATTGACCAATCGCGAATACAATAACTCAGTCCGTGATTTACTTTACTCAAAGCTCAAGCCCGCTGACGCTTTTCCTGCGGACGCGCCGGGGGAGTCTGGGTTTAACAATGACTCTGACAGTTTAAAAATTTATGATGAATTGGTGTCTCACTATTTTGAGGCTGCAGAAAAGTTAGTTGCAGAATTTAACGCCACAAAATCTTTGTCTGGCGGAGCTTATAGCAAGATTGCCCCCTGTGGCAAGAGTGTGACGGAAGCCACCAAACTGAATTGTGCGACAACCACGATTCGTGACTTGGGTCTGAAATTCTTTCGTAGGCCTTTGACTGAAGGAGCAAATGACAGTGAGCTCAACAGGATGCTGGCAATTTTTTCTAAGGCAGGAAGCTTTGATGCGGGATTGAGTGACGTCATTGAGTCGATGCTTATGAGTCCGAAATTCCTCTTTGTGGTCTTTACGCCTCCCAATTCTCAAGATCCTAATGATGATTTTGTTTTGGACAATTATCAATTGGCCTCGCGGCTCTCGTATTTTCTTTGGAACACAGTTCCCGATGAGCGACTCTATCAGCTTGCAAAAAGCGGGGTTCTGACAAATGCAGAAACGCTTCAAAGCGAAGTGCAACGCATGCTACGAGATCCAAAATCTGAGAGCTTTGTGCAGGCCTTTACCAATGAGTGGGCGGGACTGCAGAGCCTGAGGGATTCGAGTATAGCAGGACTCGACGATTCCGTTCGACTGGCAATGGTGCGCGAAACCCAACTCTTTTTCTCAGACATTCTTAAAAACGATCGCAGCTTCCTTGCGGTACTAAATGGCAGATACACTTTTGTAAATAAAGCCCTGGCGGAATTTTATGGAATTCCGGCCGCAGGAGCTACGGAGAGTGAATTTGTTCGGGTGGATTATCCAGCAACGGATCGGATCGGCGTTGTGACTCAGGCAAGCCTCCTTACCGTGACGGCCGGTGATTCAAAGGCAACCCATCCTGTGATTCGCGGCAAGTGGGTCGCAGCTAAAATACTCTGTGCTGAGCCCAGTCCTCCTCCTGATAATGTCCCCACCATTACTGTAGAGCCTACTGACGGTCTTTCCATTCGCGACAAACTCGAGCAGCACACTTCAAATCCTGCGTGTATAGGATGTCATAGAATAATGGACACGGCTGGCTTGGCATTAGAAAATTATGATCCCTTTGGCAAATGGCGCGATTCGTATCAGGGCACAAGTATCCTTGTAGATGCCACGGGCGAGCTTCCGGGCGGAAAGCCCTTCCATAACGCTTCAGAGATGTTTGTAGACCTAGCAGAGAGCCGGCAATCCAAATCCTGTTTGACCCGTCAAGTGATGAATTACTCACTGAGCAGAGAGTTGAATAGCACTTTCGAAAAATGCGTCGCCATTCAAATTGGCGAGGAATCCTTGCGAAATGAAGTTTCACTATCAGAGTTTTTTACAAAAATCGTTCTCAGTTCGCCGTTTCGCATGCAGGGAGGAAATTCTTTATGACATCCAAACCACTATCACGGCGACATTTTATAACTTCCTCAGGCATTGTCTTTACCCTTCCCTGGTTAGAGGCCTTCTTGCCGGATGCAAAGTTGTGGGCGGCCACAGCGGCACCTCGGCGATTTGTTTGCCTGTACATGCCAAATGGAACCTACAATCTTGCTAAAGATGCCCCTTGGCATCCAGCCACAGGTGCGCTGACAACAAACTTGCCCCTAGTGCTTTCTCCCTTTGCCAATCAACGAGGAGACTTTTCAATACTTAAGGGAATTCGCTCAAGCGCATACAATGCCACACAAAACAGATCGGCATCCATGTTCAATAACAACATCGGACATGCCGGGGCGATTGTCACCTATCTCACCGGGCAGCTGGTGACCATGGATCCCGCCTCGACAAAATGCGCGGTGCCGGGTGATTCGTTTGATCAAATCATTGGTAAGAAGACGGGAAAGTCGCCCTTGGTGATGCACACAGGAGCTGGCACTGGGGCCGGAGACAGAGTCAAATTTAGATATGGAAATTATGTGTCTTACAAAGACTCTCGCGAGGTCGAGCCAAACAAAAATCCAGTGACGCTCTTTCAGAGAATGTTTTCTAACCTGGTGCTAGCGCCCAAAGCCTTGGCGGCCACGGCGGCATCAACAAGTCCGGTGCCAATGAATTCTGTGGCAGACCGAAAGCGAAGCATTCTCGATAGCGCGGTCTCTGATATTCGTGACCTAAAAGCAAAGCTTGGCAAAGAGGACAACATCAAACTTGATGATTATTTTACGAGTCTGCGAAGTCTTGAGACCCGCCTCTTTCCAGAACAGTCTCCATCACCAACACCGTCTCCGACTCCAGGGCCTATGCCGGGACCTACGCCATCGCCGGGGCCCAATCCGTCACCATCTCCATCACCATCTCCAACTCCGTCTCCCACGCCAGGTGGCAACCCTACGGGCGGTCAGTGTGGACCAGCCCAAGCTCCACCAAGTAACCTTGATAACTCTGATATTGACGGAGTCAAACCCGACTTTATTCAGAAGGCAAAGGCCTTTATGGACATGATTGTTTTGGCATTTCAATGCGACCTCGTTCGCTCAGCCGTATTGATGTATGACGGCGAAAATTCAAGTCGAATTTACGGCTCGCAGATACCGTCAAATCTTGTGTATGGTGGAGTTCAACTGACGGCTGGAAATCACTTTGGGATTTCGCACTATTCGACCAACACCAACGGGCGTGAAAAATGCATCACCCGCGACCGCCTCTATATGATGTTGAATTGCTATCTCATTGATAAATTGAAATCCGCAAAAGATTTCAATGGCAGTCCAATTCTGGACAACACCATTGTTATGAGTGGTTTTTCGGTGCAAGACGGAGCTCATCAAGGCGGATCTGCTGGAATTCCGCTCATGGTTGGCGGCGGCCGAAATTTCATCCATCCCGGCAACTGTTACGATGTCAGCAGTTATGACCTAAAGGATTTGCTCTATACCTTTAGCACTCATTTGGGATTGGGGCTGTCGGACTTTGTTGGTAATAAAAAGATCATGAACATATAGGCGCTTTCACCATCACATACATCGTCAAATACATTGTCAAACACATTGTCACATTCATCTTCATTTAGAAAGCGAATCATAGCCGGCCTCTAGGTTTGAGGCTCGGTATCCAATCTGTGTCAAATAGAAGCTGACTCCGGCGCTCATGACTCCATCGCGACTGACAACAACCAGTGGCTGATCTTGGCTGATACCCATCTTTTCGAGCAACCAAATGCTTTCTGTTTTGAAGCGATTGCGTTCAAAGAGTTTGTTGGCTTCTAGCTCGAGTGCTTTTCCGCTCCAAAACCGACTGATTGGGTTGAGTTTTTGCTGCTCCGGCGAACGAATGTCCAAGACGACAAACATTTCGGGCTGACTTTTTACAAAATCTGCGGCCGTGGTTCGCAGATTTTGCTGTGGATTTGGTTTCCAGGCGGGGAGATTGCGAGTCGCTTTATCCAGTGCCCCAACAAAGAGCTCTGGATAGTCTTCGCGGTTGAGGATTTGAATTTCCTTAACGCCCAAAAAAGCCAGCGTCCAGGCGAGCCGTCCATCGGCGCCCACACTCTTGCGGTCAGTAAAAATCACGGCGCAACGATTTGGCGCTACACCAATGAGCGCCAATCTTTCTGCAAGTTCCTGAAGATCTTTGGACAATATTCCTTTGTGAGACTCGCCAGGATTTGCAAAGTCTTGCCATCGCACCAAAACGCTTCCGGGCACGCGCTTGAGCTGAAACTCGTATAACGAGCGCGAATCCAAAAGCGCACATTCATCCTTTTGCACTTTTCGTAACCAGGTGGCCTTTTCTGCCTTCATGTCTTTGGTGATCTTTACCTTCGGCACTTGCTTTTCTTCGCGCGTGCGCGTGGGCTTGGGCGCGCACGCAGAGATACCAAGCACCAAGCAGATCGTGACAAGCCATCTTCCCTGACTCATCATTTGTGCTTCATCGTAGGGAAAAAGATGATGTCGCGAATGCTAGGGCGGTCGGTTAAGATCATCACAATTCGTTCTATACCGATGCCCACGCCACCCGTTGGCGGAAGACCAGACTCAATCGCCAACACAAAGTCCTCATCCATTGGGTGGGCCTCTTCATCGACTCCACGTTTGGACTCTTGTTCTTTGAGACGAGAGGACTGCTCTTCAGGGTCATTCAACTCAGTGAAGGAGTTGCCAATCTCCATATAGGCCGCAAAGGGTTCAAAGCGCTCGACGTAACCAATGTCCTTGCGATGACCCTTGGACAGCGGTGAGATTTCGAGTGGGTGATCCATCACAATGGTCGGGTTCCACAAATGCTTTTCTGCACAGAGTTCAAAAAGCTCCATAAACATTTCGCCGCGTGAGGGTTGGGTCTTAAGATCTGAGCCATTGGCTTTGCATGCATCAAAAAGCTCTTTATCGCTGGCAGCACCGGGATCAACTCCTGCATACTCGCGGACGCCGTCAATAACACGTAGGCGGCGCCACGGCGGTGTGAAATCAATATCCTTGCCCTGGTATTGAAACTTCAATGTCCCTTTGATTTTCATGCAAAGGTGACAGATCAAGTCTTCAAACTGTTTCATTTGATATTCGTAATCTGTGTAGGCCTCATAGAACTCGAGCATCGTGAACTCAGGATTGTGTGAGCGATCAATGCTTTCGTTACGGAAGTTTTTGTTGATCTCATAGACCTTTTCAAATCCGCCAACCACAAGTCTTTTTAGGTAGAGCTCGGGTGAGATCTTCAAATACAACTTCATATCGAGCGCGCGATGATGCGTGGTGAATGGGTGCGCCGCTGCACCACCATATAGAGGTTGAAGCATTGGAGTTTCCACTTCCATAAAGCCACGATCATCAAGAAAGCGACGTATCTCTTTGATGATATTTGAGCGAGTCACAAACACCTGACGCGAGTCTGCATCAGCAATCAGATCCAAGTGACGATGCCGGTATTTGATTTCGATATCTTGAATGCCGTGAAATTTTTCGGGCAGGGGCTCAATGGTTTTGGTCAAAATTTTAAACGAGCGGGCGTGCAGCGATAGCTCACCCTTTTGAGAGCGAAAGGGAAAGCCCTCAATGCCAACAAAATCTCCCAAATCCACATGTTCAAAAGCAAAAAGATCGTCGGGAGTGAGCTCCTCCGTGCGCAAATAGATCTGCAGCGCACCTTGACCATCCTGAATATTGAAAAAGCTGGCCTTGCCCATGACCCTTAAAGTCATCAGTCGGCCGGCCATCTTAAACATGGATTCAGGCTTTTTTTCACCATTTGCTAAATTGCCATAGTCTTTGTGAATTTGCCCAGTGAGCGCCGTGCGCTCATAGGTGTGCGGAAAAATTTCAATGCCCTTCGCCTTTAAGGCGTGAAGTTTCTTTCTCTTTTCCGCTCGCAAAGGATTGTCTTGAGAATTTGCGCTCATTCGTGCTCGCTTTCGTAGTCATTCAACAAAGAGTAAGTGATCTTTTGTTTACAGCAAAAATTAATGTGAGTCGACTCGCGAATCAGCAGCGCCGACACTCTAAAGTTTTTTGCCAGAAAATGCATCCATCACATCGTGCAAAAGCTGGATGGCCTCTTTGCGCGGTCGCTGAAAGGCGTTTCGTCCCATGATGCTGCCAAAAGCACCACCTTGAGCGAGCTGCTGTACATCTGCCAAGAGCTCATTGGTGGATTTGGCTTCGCCGCCAGAAAAAATCACCACGCGCTTGCCGTTAAAGCAAGACTGCACAACATGGCGGGTGCGATCCGCTAGTGTCGAAATCTTTATCCCTTGTGCCTCATAAACTTTTCGAGCCGCATCTTGTTCAATGTAAGCTGTCGGCGGTTTCACTTTGATAAAGTGCGCACCCAACTGGGCGGCAATGTGAGCGGCATAGGCAATGACATCAATTCCAGTTTCGCCCTCTTTGGAAATTTGTTCCCCGCGCGCGTAAGACCAAATCACCACCACCAGGCCCGCTTCTTTAGCGGCTGCGGCTGCCATCGAAATCTCTTCGTACATCTGCTTGCGCAATTCACTTCCGGGATAAATCGTAAAACCAATTCCAGCACAGCCTAGGCGTAGGGCATCTTCCACAGAAGAGGTGAGGGCACTGATGGGCGATTTGGAGCCATACAGAGTGTCTGAATTGTTGATCTTTAGTATGAGCGGAATCTCTCCGGCAAAGTCGCGGGCGCAAGCCTCGAGAGGGCCAATCGGCGCCGCATAGGCATTGCAACCACTCTCGATCGCCAGCTCAAAGTGATAGGCCGGATCATAGGCATCGGGGTTTACCGCAAAGGAGCGAGCGGGACCGTGCTCAAAGCCCTGATCCACCGGCAAAATCACCAGCTTTCCGCTGCCAGCTAAACGCCCATGATTGAGAATTCGCGCCATATTGGTCAAGGTCCCTGGATTGTCGGCTCCGTACCAGCTTAAAATCTCTCTCACTCTTGGTGTCATGATCGCTCCTTAATTAATGTTGTGATATTGCGACTGAACACAGGAACTTAGATCGAATCCGATTTGCAGGGCAAGTCTTTGGCGCCATTAACACGGCTCGTAGAGGCGTAGTTAAAATAAAAACGGGCAAAAAAAGCCTGCTTTCGACTGGATGATTGTGGTAAACTCAGTTGAGGCTAGTACTTAGAGAATTTTGGAGAAGAAGATGCAGATTTCCGTAGAAAGCACCCCGAACCCGGCCACCCTGAAGTTTCAATTTGATTTTGATATCCCCCTTACTGAGGGCGTTGAAATCAATAACCCGGGCGAAAGCGACTTTTCGCCGCTTGCAGCAAAAATTTTTGGTTTCCCATGGACGAGTAAGATTTTCTTGGGCAAAAATTTTATCAGCGTGACCAAGCAAGACTGGGTAGACTGGGAGTCTCTTGCTGAACCTTTACGCGGCCTCATTCAAGAGCACTTTGAAGCGGGCGAGCCTGCCATTATCGAAGCAAAGCCCGCCGATGCAGGCTTTGTCGCAGAAGATACTGAGATCGTGCGCAAAATCAAATCAGTGCTGGCCAATGAAATTCGCCCCTTTGTTGCAATGGATGGCGGCGACATTGTCTTTCATAACTTCTCTGACGGCATCTTGCAGGTCAAAATGCAAGGAAGCTGCAATGGTTGCCCTAGCGCTGCCGCGACTCTTAAGGATGGGGTAGAAGTGCGAATGAAAGAACTCATCCCTGAAGTTCTTGAAGTGCAGACTTTTTAATTTCTTCAAAGTTTTTGTTTTTGTTGACAGAAGAAGAGGATAGGCCTAGCTTTGTTCTTCTTCAACGTACCTCGGTTGACATTTTGGTTTTACCACCGATCTTTCAAAAGACTGAGTTTTGAGTCCAAAAATTTATCACGTCGCGGGGTGGAGCAGTCTGGTAGCTCGTCGGGCTCATAACCCGAAGGTCGTCGGTTCAAATCCGGCCCCCGCAACCAATTTTTAACCCACGAGAAATTGGTAAGTAGATGAAAAGACAGTGGAAACAAAAACTGAAAACTCCAAGGATGAGGCTTAAAGGTTAAAAAGTTAAACGGAGTAGGAGATGAAATTAAAAATCAACGACTCCTACCACATCTCTGACATCGCCCTCTCCGACAAAGCCGCCTACCTCGAACACTTCAAAGAAAAACGAATTTACGATCAGACTCTAGCGATTCCGTTTCCTTATACGGAAGCTGATGCCGATTGGTGGATCAATCACAATATCGAAGCCACTGCCAAGCAAGGCGGTCGCTCGGTCAATTGGGCGATTCGCAGATCAAGCGACAATTTCCTCGTTGGTGGGATCGGATTCTTAGGACTTACAATCGGCGAAGACCACAAAGCCGAGCTTGGTTATTGGCTGGCGAAGCCATACTGGAAAAACGGCATCATGACCGCCTCCGTTAAGAAAGCGGTTGAATTTGCTTTCAAGGAATTTGGTCTCACTCGTATCACTGCCAATGTTTTTCATTTCAATATTGGTTCTGCCAGAGTTTTAGAAAAGGCAGGATTTCAATGCGAGGGCTATCTCCGCAGTCATTACAAAAAAGACGGTAAGATTTTTGATGGCAAGTTGTATGCGATATTGAATTCGGACCTTAGCAATTCCGTCAAAATTCGTCCACTCAAGCCTGATTCAACAACTGAAATTGACCTGATCGCCAAGAGAATGCGCGAAACCCTTGTCGAGGTACTCGGCGAGGAAGAAGGCGGCTCGATGTACACGATGGATTGGCTCAAACAAAGAGTCATGTTCCATCTCGATCCGAAGCAAAGCACGGCTAAGGTCTTTCTTGCCGAAAATAGCGAAAACCAAATTCTTGGTCATACCATCGTGCGAATCGACAAAGATGATCAGGGAAAATCTATTGGATTATTTTCGACCACCTTTGTCGCTCCTGAATTCAGAAGGCAGGCTGTAGCCACGCGGCTCTTATCGCAAGGTGAGGATTGGATGCGTGGGCATGGCATGACCGAGGCGGCTACCTATACATCTGATTCAAACACGAAGCTCATTAATCTCTATGCCGATCACGGCTACAAAATCACAGATAAATATCCTGAAAAGAAAATGATTAAGATCGCTAAAGCACTTGGTCACGCTTCAAGTGGTTTGGATGAGAGATACACATGAAGCTGAGTGAATCTGGCAATGCAAAGCGGACCTTCAGTGGTGCTCCTTGGGAAAAGAAAGTTGGCTATTGCCGTGCCATTCGCATGGGCAACACCATTGCGGTGACTGGCACCGCGTCTGTTTCAGAAGACGGCAAAGTCTTTGCCGTTGGTAAACCGTATGAACAAGCAAAGCGATGCCTTGAAATCATTGAAATGGCGATTGCACCGCTTGGCGCGACTCTAAAAGACATCATTCGTACTCGTATATTTGTGACGGACATCTCGCAGTGGCAAGAGTTCGGTCGCGCTCATGGCGAATTTTTTGCCGATCATTCTCCTGCTACCACGATGGTTGAAGTCAAAGCTCTAATTGATCCTGACATGCTGGTTGAGATTGAAGCTGATGCCATTCTATCGGAGTCGAAAGAAAATCAGTCATGAAGCTTTACCATCATTATAAAAACAACCCCTATACTTACGTTGGACTTGCTAGACATAGCGAAACTCTCGAAGAAATGGTCATTTACGAGACTCGGTACGAAAATGCCCAAGGCAAAGTTTGGGTAAGGCCCAAGCAAATGTTTTTTGAATCCATTGAACTCAACGGCAAGTCCACTCCGCGATTCAAAGAAATTCCGCTCGAAATTACAATGACGACCGATGTTACTGAGGCAGATATCAATATCATCGCGCCTCTCATCGAAAAGTCTTTTGGCCAGTGGGATTCCAAATGGTTCTACTCGACCTTTAATCAACACAAGAAATTCCATTTAGCGATTGCCTACATTGAGAATCTGCCTGTGGGATTCAAAATTGGCTACGAACGAGATCAAAATGAATTCTATAGCTGGCTTGGTGGTGTCCTTCCTGAATACCGAGGTTTGAGTATCGCAAAAGACCTGATGGCGGCTCAACATGATTGGTGTCGAAAACAAGGTTATGCAAAAATCGGAACTAAGACACAAAATCGATTCAAAGCGATGCTGATGCTCAATATTAAAAACGGATTTGAAATCATCGGTACTGATCCAACCGACAAAGACGGAATGAAAATCCTAATGGAAAAGAAAATATGACGGAGGAAGAACCTATGAAAGAAATTTTAAAGACCTTATCGACGGTGACTGGCTACCCGGATCGGTGGAATCTCCGCGTAAATTTGGTTTTTCGTAAAATTCAATTTTT
>CAYMBJ010000045.1:0-30768 GCA_964388665.1 uncultured Pseudobdellovibrionaceae bacterium
AAGTTGAAAACCGAAAAAATCAAAAAAATATGAGTTTTTCAGGAGCCTGTTAATTCTTTAAAAAAATCATCAAGTCCGCTAATGATCGTTGTTCTTCCAATCGAAGAAAAAAACAAAATTGTCACCAATGTAAATAATATTTTCGATCTCCGCATCTTAAGGCCTCCTAGGTTCAAATATAATGGCAATTTCAGACTTTTGCAAAATTCGATCCAAGGTAGTTGGTGAGTTTGACCACTCTGAAACTATAAACATTAGATTCGGAAGTGTCTAGACTTTAATTGGTTCTTAGAGCTTTATGGACATTCAAGTTATAAAATAGACATCGATTGAGAATGTAGAAGTTCAAAAATTGTCACTAACTCAGATAGCTTGTAGATATTCATCCATTATGGGCTTGGGCGCTTACTCAAATGGAGAAGTCCACTTGCTTGAGTCATTTTTTGCCCTCCAAGAGAATCTCTTCAGTGTTCAGGACTTGCGGACATAAGGTCTCGTGGACTCAATTCTCAGTAAGGCACTTTTTTTACTGAATAAGGGTTTAATAGACTAGATTAATAGTTGAGAAAACTTAGAGTCATGAGATTCCTTTATAGAAAGCACGGAGGCTTTTGATGACTCGCAGAATTTTGACTGGTGATTTATGGGGGCAAATTTACGCGCCCTCATTTGCGCCTGGGCAAACCATACCAGAAAGCGCAAGGTGGCGGCGAAATTGTTTATTGAGAGAGGGAGTCTATCCCCTCAATGCGCCTTTCCAGATCTAAAATCAGACTTTGCTGGGCTGAGATGGCTAGTCTCAAAACATCGATTCTGTCTTGAGATTTTAATGGGTGTTCCTTCAATGCTTTCTGGCGAAGGACCAAGTCTTCCTTCTTCTTTTTAAACGCTTCAATTTGACCAACAAGCTCTGACTCTTGCTGCTTCATTTGTGCTCTTGCCGCTTCTGCTTCAATTGAGCTCTGTAGGGAGTTTGAGTCGCGGTTCACATGGGCAACACGGATCTCTGATCGGAGCTTTTCCTTTTGCTGCTGCAAATAGGCGATACGCTCCCGACTTTGTCGAAGATTCACCGAAATGAGTTCACTCGCGAGCGTTTGACTGGGAGTCGTTTGATCAATAGTAGAAACTCCCAAGGAGGCGTTTGTAGAATCTTTGGCTTGCAACTCAAGAAAGAGAATCTTTTGTTGCAACATCAGAATTTCCTCATCGATATTCTGAATGTTTCGCTCCATAGTGACTATAGCTGCATTTGTTTGCAGTTGATACTGTTGAGCATAAGAACGCTTGATTTCGTCAATTAGAGCCATATCCTGCCTCAACAGCGTCAAGTCACGCTCTAGGTAGTTGATCCGTGCATTGATATCTGATTCTTCGTTTTCTAAAAAATTAATTGACGATCGAATACTCAACATCTCACTGAGTTCTCGGTTCAAGGCTGCCAGGTTCTGCTGTTCTGTGAAAATCTGTTGACGCAAATCTTTCAAAACTCCCAATGTGCTTGCATTGTCACTTTCAAATGGTCCTGAGGCACTGAGTACATTGCCATTGGGCCCTGAACCATTGGGCGGAGAAGTCAACTTCGCAATTCGCTGATTTCGGAATGAAGCGCCTGAATCTCGAACTTCTTGAGCTGCTGAAGTCTGGGTAATGATGGGCTCCTGAGAACTGTCGGTACTCTCTGAGTCAAAATCAAGAGGACTGCGCCTGTGGTAGTACCAGAAGCTCAATACAATCAAGAGTAGACCCGCAACCAAAAGCGCTGAAACAGAGTTATGTCTTTTCATCACTGGAAACATACAGCTACTCACCCAATTGCGACAATAATTAACCTCAACTCGACAATAATTTTTGAGGCAGAACGCGCCAGCAGAGCCAAGGCGGCGGCGCCCACAGCTTTTGCCGGCCGAAGGCTTAGTTCCCCTAAGGTGAGGTTGGCAAAAGCGAGGACGTTGCCGGATTGGGCCTTCTGGCGCGAGCTCTAGCGATTATGACCAAAAATTATTGTCGAGTTGAGGTTAATACAACAAAATAAATGAGGAAAGCCAACATAAACTCTTAGGGCCTCTATCCATCTTAGATCAATACCTTGACCTTTCATTTGCTCAAGCGTGCGCTGGTAGGTTCCATGCGGCACAAGCTGTTATGCAGGCGTGCATTTTCCTAAACCGACCCCCAACCCATGAAGAAATTACATGAACAAATTTTGACTATTACTGACTGTGTTCGCATCCCTGTACTCTGCAAATGCCTCGGGAAAATGGGTCTATCAAAACGATGACTTCGGTACTCTCTTGTGCCGGGTGAAACAACCTGCTAATCAACCCTTTCAAGAGAGGGCTCAGAAAAGTTTTCATAGTTTGTCAGTTTTCGCACAAATTTCCCTCTCAGATAATGGTGTACATAGTCTTCACTACAGACCTGACGAGTTCCCTGAATTGGATCATAGGTGTAGTAACAATCTAGCTCCCAAGTGGCATAGTGAAATACAGAGGCATAGATTTTAATTTTGTCGCTTTCCTTTTTGAAATCCAGAGATAGCTCTTCTCCCCAAACCTCATCTTTGCAATGGTTTGGATCAAATGCAAATGTTGCATTTTTAAGTTTTGCTTCATCTCCATCTCCTGACACTGTGACTCTTTTCAGGAAACCGATCCTGCTGTTGCACTCCTCTCCGAGCAAATCATCACCAAGCGAGCTAGAAAAGTGGGCCTTTGCTACATTTTCATCCAACCGAAGCTGCAAGACTCCCTTTCGGCGAGCAAATTCTCCCGCGTAATCGCCGACGAGCTGTTGAGCCTGAGCCAAGTACTGATCTGGAATTTCGCCATTTTCTATTTTGATTTCTTTACAGGCGTTCAAAAAGGTCAGGGCACTGAATATTAAAGTTAAGCTGAGTAAACGCATCATCCACCTCCCCATGAAAAGCAGCTTAGTTTATTCTTTTTTCTTTGGTCAAAAAAATGCGAAATGAACTAGATTTCGCCACAATTCCTGAATCCAAGCTTAAAAATTCTTCACGCGACTTAATGAAAAAGTACCTATGGTGAGCGCGTCACGATATGTCCCTATGAAAGTTGATAAGTGACTATATGGGCTAAATAGCGCTGAATGTTGTAAAGACGCCAATGAAATAGAAAAACCTCAGAAATTACGAATAATTGGTGTGTTCTGCTTGCTCCTGCCAGTTGGCCCCGGTCTTAGGTCTGAAAGCGCCGTTTTTTCATACTGATAGTTTGCATAGTAGTGATCCTGTCGTTGAAATAGGACAAAGAAAAGAAGAATAGCTACGGAGTCAGGATGTGCCAGCTCTTAGGTCTCAATGCCAATGTTCCCACTGATATTTGTTTTAGCTTAACTGGCTTTCGCGCCCGCGGTGGTCAAACGGATATACATAAAGACGGTTGGGGTATCGCCTTTTTTGAAGGGCGCGGTGTGCGGCAGTTTTTGGACCATGAATCTTCGGCCACCTCACAGATTGCTGAGCTGGTGCAAAATTATCCCATCAAATCCACAAATATAGTTGCCCACATTCGCCGGGCCACGAGCGGCACAAATAAGTTAGAGAACACCCATCCCTTTATGCGCGAGATGTGGTCGCAGTACTGGATATTTGCCCACAATGGACATCTTGAGAATTTTGTTCCCTTTGACAAGAGCATTACTAAAAATGGAGAGCGACCCACAAGGTACAATCCAGTGGGCAACACCGACAGCGAGCTGTCATTTTGTTGGATATTGGAAGACCTACATCGAGATCTCAGTCCTCAAAGTGAAAATTTTGAAACGGAGCTTTTTGCAAAACTTCGTGAGCTTTGTATTGCGGCAACAGCGCACGGTGAGTTTAACTTTCTCCTCTCGCAAGGGACGTGGATGTTTGCTCATTGCTCCACTCAGCTCTGCTACATCATTCGCAAAGCTCCGTTTTCGATCGCGAAATTGGTGGATCGAGACCTGTCTCTTGACTTTAGCGGTGTCACCGGAAACGACGACAAGGTGGCAGTGATTGCCACAGCCCCACTGACCAACAATGAAACCTGGATAAATGTGCCTCCCGGAACTATGTTGATGTTCAAAGACGGAGAGTTGGCGCAGGAGGCCAAAACTCTTCCTGGCAAAAAAAATCCCAAGTTTAAAACCAGTTGAGAATGATTCTTATTTACTTGTGTGGTGGATAAACATTGGCTATAGCCTAAACTGAGAGTGTTTCTTCTCATTTAGGAGTGTTTGAGATGGATTTAGATGCATATGTCGTTTTACCCCAGCCTATAAGCCCTCATGATGAGTTGGTAAAGATCCGTGAGCACAATCCGTGTGAAGCTGATTTTAAAAAGATCATTCGCAATCTCAATTTAAAGGTCACCAATCAGCGCCTGCTAATTTTGAAAGCGCTATCAGAAGGTTCTCAGCACATCACGGCACAAGAGCTCTTTGAAAAGGTCATTCGCATGGATCCTTCGGTGGGCTTTGCCACCGTCTACAGATTTTTGCGTTCACTGACAGAGGGAAGGTTCGTGACAGAGGTGCGCATGGGTGGTTTGCCGGCGCGCTATGAGCTGACGCCGAAGTCTCACCATGACCATCTCACATGCACGGAGTGTGGAAAGATTTGTGAATTTGAAAACAAAGCCATCGAAGATTTGCAGCTAAAGGTTGCGCAGCAATTTGGCTTTGTTTTGACTCATCATGTGTTGGAGCTCTATGGTGTTTGCTCAACCTGTGCCCCGAAACGCAAGGTGATTAACAATGCCTATTCAGATCTCAAAAAATAGTTCAAGTAAAAAAAACACAGGCAAAGTGCGAATACCGCCGGAGGCGCGAACCATCAAAGCCAAAGATGGCGGCGCTGCCCCAAGTTTGCGGCCGGAGCACTTTGGCATTGTTGTACGAGGCGCGCGCGAGCACAACCTCAAGGGCCTCAACCTCGAAATTCCGCGAAACAGAATTACAGTGATGACTGGACTGAGCGGTAGCGGAAAATCCTCCCTCGCTTTTGACACCATTTATGCGGAGGGGCAACGGCGCTACATCGAGAGCCTTTCGGCCTATGCCAGAAATTTTCTGGAGCAGCTCAAAAAACCAGATGTGGAATTGGTGACTGGCCTCTCTCCTGCGATTGCCATTGATCAGCGGTCGGTGAGCGCCAATCCGCGCTCGACTGTTGGCACAGTAACTGAAGTTTACGATTACTTGCGCTTACTCTTTGCCAAAATTGGTATTGCCCATTGCCCCACTCATCATGTGCCGGTGACAAAGACCACAAGCGAAGACATCACAGAGCACATTTTTAAACTAAAAGAGGGCACGCAATTTTTGGTATTGGCGCCGGTGGTGCAAGGGAAAAAGGGCGAGTTCTTAGCGGAGTTTCAAAAGTGGGGACAAAAATTTGTCAAAGCCAAGGTCGATGGAAAGTACATTGACCTGGCCAAGGCCACGAAGCTCACCAAAACTAAGATTCATGATATCGACATTGTGATTGATCAGTTGGTGGTGAAAGGCAGCCTGCGTGAACGCATTCATCAAAGTGTCAAAACGGCTATGCAGTTGGCTGATGGGCGCATGGTTTTGGAAATGCGAGACGGCACTCGTGAAAGCTTCAGTTTGAATTCATCCTGTCCGATCTGTAATTTTAGTTTTCCTGAGTTGGAGCCGCGCCTGTTCAGTTTCAACAATCCGCGCGGTGCTTGCCTCACTTGCAATGGTTTGGGCACTTTGGATTATATCGAAGAGGAGATCTATTCTGATTCGGAATATGGCGGTAAGAAGCTCAACAAGATCAAATACCACCTTAAGAATGCCGTGGATGAGGCTTCCGAGGAGTTGGATTTTGAACCCGAAATTGGTGAATGCCCCAAGTGCATGGGGACAAGATTACGGGCGGAGCCACTGAGCGTGTTGATCCATAAGAAAAACATTGCGGAACTTGCGGCCTTCAATCTTAGCGAGCTCCAAGAGTGGTTGGAGGCGCAAACATGGGATTCTCGTTCGCAGATCATATCAGAAAAGATTCTTAAGCAGATTTTTTTTCGGCTCGAGTATTTGTTAAAGGTGGGAACCGGGTACCTGTCGCTGAATCGCTCCTCGAGCACGCTTTCTGGTGGAGAATCCCAGCGCATTCGCTTGGCCACTCAGGTGGGAAGCGGCTTGATCGGTGTGCTGTATGTGATGGATGAGCCCAGTATCGGTTTGCACCCGCGTGATCATCATCGGCTTTTGGAAATCATCAATGAACTCAAGAAAAAAGGAAATACGATACTTTTGGTGGAGCACGATGAAGACACCATGCGCTTTGCCGATCTGATCATTGATTTGGGTCCTCGGGCTGGAAAGCTCGGTGGCGAAATCATGGCTGTGGGGACACCGGACGAAATTGCTGCCAATCAAAACTCACTAACAGGTCAGTATTTGGCGGGTAAAAAATCAATTCCGGTGCCAGAAACTCGTCGTAAGGGCAATGGTCTTTATTTGCAGATTGAGGGTGCCTCAGGAAACAATTTGCGCTCAGTGGATATCAAATTACCACTGGGAACTTTTATCTGTGTGACGGGAGTTTCGGGCAGCGGCAAATCCACATTGATCATTGATACTCTCTATAAAATTTTGGCACAGAGTTTTTACAACTCCAAAGCTCGCCCGGCAATCTACACCAAGATTTTGGGAACTGAAAATCTAGACAAGGTGATTGATATCAATCAAAAGCCCATCGGACGCACTCCGCGCTCAATACCGGCCACCTATGTTGGCTTGTTTCCCTTGATTCGCGATCTGTTTGCCCAATTGCCAGAGTCCAAGATTCGTGGATTTACGCCAGGACATTTTTCATTTAATGTCAAAGGTGGGCGCTGTGAGGCCTGTCAGGGGCATGGGCAGATTCGCTTAGAAATGCATTTTTTAACGGATGTCTTTGTCACCTGTGACACTTGTGGCGGGAAACGCTACGCACGTGAAACTTTAGAGATTCGATATAACGAAAAATCCATCGCTGATGTTTTGGCGATGAATGTGGAAGAGGCATTGGCATTTTTTAAGAACCACACGGCGATCTCGCGCAAGCTGGCAACGCTTCATAAGGTGGGTTTAGATTATATGGGCTTGGGTCAAAGCTCCACTACGCTATCAGGTGGCGAAGCGCAGCGAGTGAAGCTTTCCAAAGAGCTTTCAAAGCGTGGCACCGGGAAGACCTTCTATATTTTGGATGAGCCTACCACAGGCCTGCATTTTGAAGACGTGCGCAAGCTCGTGGAGCTGCTTCAGGAGTTGGTGGAGCAGGGCAATACAGTCTTAGTGATTGAGCACAATATGGAAGTCGTCAAAGCCTGTGACTATGTCGTTGATATGGGCCCTGATGGTGGCAACAGAGGTGGAAAGATTGTGGCCAAAGGCACGCCCGAAGCCGTGGCCCAAACGGGCGACAGCATCACTGGGAAATACCTGGCAATAGCTTTGACTGCAGCCAGCAAATGAATTTGTTTACCCCTTTAATCGCTGTGTTAGAAAACGAATGTGATTGTGCAAGAGAAGGAACGTGATCCTGCAAGAAAAGGAAAGTAATAGTGCAAGAAAAAGTCTCTGATATTTTTCAGCCCGAAGAGTGGCAAAAGGTCCCTGGATTTCAATTTGGCGATATCACTTATCATCGCAGCGTTCGCCAAGGAACTGTCAGAATTGCCTTTCATCGCCCTGAAGTGCGCAATGCTTTCCGACCACAGACCGTGGATGAACTTTATACCGCTTTGGAGCATGCGCGCCAGTCGGTTGATGTGGGCGTGGTGATACTCACGGGCAATGGTCCCTCAGCCAAAGATGGCGGCTGGGCCTTTTGTTCTGGAGGCGATCAGCGAATCCGCGGTAAAGAGGGTTATGAATATCGTGATGGGCAAAACAATCATGGCCGCCTACACATATTAGAAGTGCAGCGACTGATTCGCTTCATGCCAAAGATCGTCATGGCCGTGGTTCCTGGGTGGGCCGTGGGCGGTGGTCACAGTTTGCATGTGGTCTGTGATCTCACGCTCTCCAGCCGCGAGCACGCCATCTTTAAGCAGACTGATCCTGATGTTGCCAGTTTCGACAGTGGCTATGGCTCCGCCTATCTGGCTCGTCAGGTGGGGCAAAAGCGCGCGCGCGAAATCTTTTTTCTTGGCAAAAACTACTCTGCACAAGAGGCCTTCGACATGGGCATGTGCAATGCTGTTGTGCCACACGCTGATCTCGAAAAAACAGCTCTCGAATGGGCAGCTGAGATCAATACCAAGAGTCCCACGGCCATTCGCATGTTAAAATTTGGCTTCAATATGATCGACGATGGCCTTGTTGGCCAACAGATCTTTGCGGGCGAAGCCACGCGCCTGGCCTACGGCACCGCTGAGGCCGAAGAGGGGCGCACGGCCTTTGTGGAAAAACGCCAGCGAAATTTCAAAAAATTCCCCTGGCTGTATTAGGGCGTGTTTTTAAGATTTTCAACAGGCTCCTGAAAAAGGAAAATCTGCTGGATTAGCTTCGACCGAAATTTCGGCCAGAAGTTTGACCGGAAGTTCGACAAGACGGCAATTGTTAGTTTGGGGTACAAGTGATAAAAGCCTTAACACCTTCAAACTCAACATTTCCCAACATTTTTTCTGCGCCATTCGTTGTGGATTGTCTTACTTGAAACTTAATCACTTCACCACTGTCAGTCGTGCCCACGACATCATTGCCTCTGCCACTCACCACTTTATCTGAGGTGACCTTGATGGGCGTCTCAGTAAATTTACCGCTGGAGTTAACTCGAGAAACAAAAACATTGTAAACTTTGTTATTGTCATCAATCGAAAAGTCCAGAGAGTCGATAGTGATTTCACCAGTTGTAATATCGATTGTTTGATTGTTGTCTGGTAAACACATATAACCAAATGATGCGAAAGCACTGTTGCCAAACAAAATGAGGGTTGCCAAAATCGTAAGTTTCATAAGTCTTCTCCTTAAATTTTTAAATGCATCTTATTAAAATGCACAAATAGGTCTGTTTATTAATTTGTTCTCATGTAGCCGCTCTTTTGAAAATTTCTTGCAAAATGATCGACTGCAAAAGAACCAGTTGCAATTGCTAAGCCAAAAGTTAGTGTTAATTCAAAGTTTAGAATCTCCCAATTTGTAGTAGCGTAACGATAAACTCATTCGGAGTTCTGCCCGGACCGACTGTCCACCTAGATTGTAAGTCGCCTGTCAAAAAGATAGACGGTGAAAAGCCTCGCCTTTGCTCCTCGCTCTTCTCGTCATTTCTGCTCCCACTTTCCAACAGCCTCCACGCCAAAAATTTTAATTGCTGCCCTCTGATTGCACGAAAAGCACAGTAGCCTCAGATTTTGTACCTCACTGCTTCCGCCCAAGGCCAGCGGTTGAATGTGGTCTATATTCAGATTTCGCTGACTCTGACAATTGCAGCATTTGCCCTGATCTCGCTGCCACATCTGATGTTGAATGATTTTGGGAATATAACGAGTTGCCCGCCCCTCTCGCGTCACCTGGGGTTCCGGATTCTGGGCGATCACCGTGAGTTTTTTGCAGCGCTGCGCCTCCGGCGTCGGAGTGCCAGCGCTTTCTGCCATTTCCCAATCGGCTTGGTCTTCTTCCTGATAATTCATCGCTACGTTAGATTTGCCTCGATTCTTGCCAAATTTTTTGTCTTTCAGTGCTTCAATGCTGACGCCGGCCATGTAATCAATGAGGTCAGCAACTCTCATCGCCGCTCCCGCGGCTCCCAGTAGCGAGCGGAGTTCTTCCAGTTTGGACATGACTTCCTCCGTTAGGACAATGCGAATTTCTGTTTGTGAATTTGAGAGCACTCTCTCACGTTCATTAGGGAGGTGCACTTCCGGTGATAGGGCCATCAGAATTTTTTGCCCTTCACGTGCGGACTTGTTCTCTAAGCTTTCTAGAATTTTCAGTTTATCGCTAGATTTTAAATTATCCGTTGTGGTGACCTCTCCAGATTTGACTACGGAGTCGTGGATATTTTTCCTAGCTTCCCGAAAGTAACTTTGTGCCTGCGAAATGTTGCTTAAACTTAAAGAACCGGAGGCAATTTTATTTTCCAGTTCAGGCAACTCCTTAATCAGACGCATCGCCTGAATTCTGCGACCGGCCTGACCCTCACTGTATTTGAGCTCTTTGACCGCATATTCAAAAAGACTCTGGTAGCCAAGATCGCAAAAGAGCTTTCGTCTTTCTACTTCGCAAAGATGTTGCAATATCTCGGTTAGTAAATGACGTTCTTTCTGTGTTAACTCCTTTGTCAAAGTCAAAAGTTCACGATCATTCAAGTGCCGTAGATTCAAATTGGACCTCCTTTTTAGGATACTGATTCCTTCTACCACAGTTTTTTTTGACCCACTTTTATGATGTCTAGAGTGCTGTACAAATTTCGAGGGTGGTGCTCCAGGGAGGCCTGTGAAGGATGAAAATATGGATATGCATTTGAAAACAATATTTTTCTGATTAGCGAAGACTCGGGCGTATTTATGCGACCCGATTTTCCTGTCAATAGTTTTTTTGCATTCTTCAAAAATAATAAGATTCTGATATTGGGTTCATTCGCCTTAGCGATTTTCATAATTGAATATTGAAATCAAATATTGGATATGAAAGGACGTCCGAGGTTTTTAAAACGAGAGACGCCGTTTATTGGAACAGTTCAATGCCAGTTCTGGCCTTCTTCCGCGGATCATGATAATATCGGTCATGGCGCAAAGGAACTTTTGGAAGTCTTCATTTCATGATGTACACAGTGATCAATTTTGCGTTCATGCCAAGGGCATTTTGAGACAAACAGTTGAGTCAGCAATTTCCAACGGTTTTCCAGTTTATGGACTTTCCGAGCATGCCCCTCGTTTCTCGAGATCAAATTTTCATTACATCAGTCGTGTGGCAAAGTAGGCCAGTGCGGGCAGGAGTTGCAGCAGGCCTGCGCGGCGCAGTTTTTTTGCGGACAGTATGAGGACCAAGCCTGCGCCAGCAACTGAGGCGCAGGAAAAGTCCACAAAGGCGCGGCCTTCGACAGGGCGGGTACCAGAAGTTATCAAAATCAAACCCACGTAGATTCCGATGGCTAAAAAAAGATTATAGAAGCCTTGGTTGAAAGCCAAGCTCTTGCAGATCGTTGCGTGCTCTTCGTTAACACCAAAAATCTTATTGGTTTTTGGGCGGCCCCAGAAAATGGATTCCAAAAAGAAAATGTATGTGTGCATGAGGGCTATTATCACTGCGATCATTTCGGCCATATTGACCTCGGCTTTCTTCTAGGTGATTGCAATTATTTCTTCAGTAGAAGAAATGAACTGGATCAATATCATGTTGAATGGATTCTGAGGCAAGAATTTCTCGACCTAAGGCGAGCGTTTAGTAGAAAAGAGTTTGGCATCGCCGTCTAGGGATAACAAAATGTATGGAGACAATATTTCAATAATGTAAAGCTTCCTAATTTTTCGGCAGCTGGCAATTGGAGTTATCTGTAGGAGAAACTTTGATCATTTATCGTGGAAATCAAAAGCAATTCAAAGATTTAAAACAGAAGCCAAAAGTTCTCATATGGACGGGGTGTCTTGCGTTGATCATAGGAGTTTATGCGGGATCCGCTGGCGCGCAGGAGAGCAGTACGGACAATGCCATGGAAAGCCTGTCGGAGATAGAATCACAAAAGGATGACGACTCCACCCAGTTTGAAGCGCAGCCTGTGGCTCCAGGAGCGCAGGTCCAGGACAATATGATCGACATTGATTCCATAGAGAAAGAGCTAGAGGGCAATCTGCCGCGAAGCCGCACTAAAGAAATTCCGCTCAAAGCAAGTCCGGCCAAACCCAAAGTGAGTTTTGAAGAGATCAAGGGTGCCACGCCTTATTCGGATGTGGCGATTATTCAGCGAAATTATATGCCTAAGACCAAGCGGTTTGAGCTTTTTGGCGGTTTGTCGTATTTAACAAATGATGTGTTCTATAAGAACTTCGGTTTGGATCTGCGCGGTGCTTATCACTTCAATGAGACTTGGGGGGTTGAATTCAATTATGACATGTTGAGTACAATTCGCAGTAAAGAGCTTGAAGGACTTGAAGACACGCAAAGAGTGGCGATCAATAATTTGGTGAGCCCAAAGAATCTCTATGGACTGGGAATACAGTACTATTCCACCTATGGCAAGCTGGCGCTTTGGAACAAAAAGATCTATTCCTTTGATATCTACACGGGTGCGGGTGTCGCGCAGGTGTCAACTGGACAAGGGATTCAGTCCACGGCCTTGCGGGCCAGCATTGGCGAATTATTTTCACTCAATCGCTCGGCTGCGATTCGTTTAGATTTTTCTTGGTACTTCTATAGTGCGAAAAATATTGAGGGCAACACCAGTGCCGTCAACAATCTATTTTTGACACTGGGGTACTCTAAATTTTTTCCTGACGTAAAGGACCGATAGAAGATGAAGATATTGCAGGTATGGATATTAGTGATAGCGATAATATTTTCGACGGGAAGTTTTGCTCCACCAGCAGAGGCGGCACAATTTGGCACCTTCCAGCAAGGCCTCAGCTATTATAAAGCAAGAAGATGGTACGATGCTGCCAAAATTTTCTATTCGCTTTCTCGGCTCAACAACTCTCGCCAGGCTCATCAAAGCAAGTACTATCTGAGTATGTCGCTCTACCAACTGGGATTGAAGCAGATTTCAGCCTTTCCATTGATTGAATTGATTCGAAATGCAAAACCAGGAGTTAAGAAAGTGGCTCTCAATCGATTGGTGCGAATTGCCAACGAATTGGGCGATACGGCGCTATTGCGTTTGAGTTTGGAAAAGGCCACCGCTGGCAATATCACTGAGGTGGCACCTGCCCTTGTCTATATGGGATACGTAAATATTGCTGAAGCCAAAGGAGATGTAAAGGGAGCACTAGATAGTGCTGAGAAGGGTTTGTTTCAAGCGCCCAACGATAATGAGTTATTATACGCAAGAGGAAGTTTGTATCTGCAGACAAATCAGACTGACAAGGCCCTGGCTGACTTTATGAAAGTTTATGGTGATGTGGGCAATCGTCATGTTTTGGATAGAGATCGCGGCATGGCAATTTTGGCGATTGCGCGCACTTATTATCAAGAGCGCAAGTGGTTGGAGGCAATCCAGTGGTACCGCGAGATTCCTAAAGATCATGAGTTTTTTAGGGCAGCACAAAAAGAATTGGCGTGGGCCTTTTTTCGAAGCGGTAGATTTCGATCAGCACTTGGGCCGCTGCAGTCTTTGACCACTCCTTATTATGAAAATTTTTATGATCCTGAAACCTTGGTATTGAAATCAATCATCTATTTGTTTATTTGCAAATACGAAGAGATGTCGGGAGCCATCAGTACTTTTGAAAAAACATACGGGCCGGCCTACGGCGCGATATCTTCTTGGTTGGATCAAGACCCTCTTCCTCAAGATGCTTGGAATGAGGTGGAAAATCTGTTCCGTAACTTCTCGACCAGAAGGGGCGGAAAGATCATGTATGAAAAGCGGCGAAAGTCACCAAAGATCAAGGTGGGTGCTGTACCTGCCTTTATGATTCGCTCTCTGTTGGCAGAGGCTGACATCAATCGGGAGATCAAATATTTAAATCGATTGGCCCGCGAAAAGCAAAGACTCAGACGATACTCTCGAGATCGAAATGCAGTGGGCTTAGTCACCTACGGGAATAAGATTCTTTCGCTGCGAATGAATTCGGTACAGAATCGTATTGGTCAATATGTGATCGATCAACTGCGATCAAAACTCCTTGAGGTGGCAGATCTTCAGGGACAGGTGGATTTTTTAAAGTATGAATTGTTGAATGATAAAAAGGAATTCATTCGCAATAAGATGACTGAAGCCCCTGAGAGCTCCTTCGAAAGTGGCAACAGTCGTGATTTTTATGTGCAGAATGGATTCTATTATTATCCATTTCAGGGCGAGTATTGGCGCGACGAGATCGGTAGCTATCAATATATTGGGGTAAATTCATGCCAAAGATAAATCTTAGTGTCCGGTTGGTAGAGTGTTATTCAGAAAAAAGATGTCCCCCTCCGGCGACCGAAGACATAATAAAGCGGGCGCTTAAGAGGACACTTAAGATGTCGCACGTCATGTCGGTTGTGGCCACCTTTGCCATTGCGATGGGTTCGGTATCACCTAAGGCGTACGCTCAGGAGGGTGAAGCGGCAAAGCCGCCAGCAAAGAGCGGAAAGGGCGTGCGCGTGAATAAAGAACATCGTTTGAGTTTGGATTTTGAAGATGAACTGGTGAGTGGCGAGAAGTTGAACCCAGAAGTGGAGACCATTTTTAGTAGGAAGAATTCAAATTTCAAGCGTATGATTAAATTACGAAATAATTTTATTCCTGAGGTCAAACGCGGCTCAGGCGAGTTCGGATCGGATAAAAAGAAATGATGAGGATGTCTCTTTCGCTTTGGATGATCTTGGTTGGCTTTGCACTTTCGGCACGGGCCGAAGATATTAAGTTTTATGAGGACGAGCTTCCTGCGGATGCCGTGGAAGCCTTGGTGGATAGACCTGAGGCCGTGATTGAGCCCAATGTATCTTTTAAAAACAGATTCAAGTTGGATCTCGGCGTGGGCTATTTGATGGATGAGCCCTTTTGGGAGAACAGCAATATCAACTTGCGTGGTTTCTATAACTTTACTGAAACGCGAGCCTTTGGTTTTTCTTATCATAGCTTTGTTCCTGGAAAATCAACCTACGCTAAGGAGCTTGAGCAGAGCTCCTCAAAATTGGATTTTTCGCGGGCGCCAGCATTAAAGAGTGCTTATTTCGGTTATTTTCAAATGCGCCCTTTTTATGGAAAGATCAGCTTTTCAAAGGCAGCCACTTTCAATACCGGCCTCTATATGATGCTGGGCTTGGGAATGGTTCAATATGGTGCCAAGAGTAACTTCGCCTTTCATGCAGGCGGCGGCCAAGAGTTCTTTGTTTCTAGAAAATTTGGTTTTGGCGTGGATTTGGCGATTCAAGGGCATATGGCACCTGATCCCTCCTCCGTACCAATCCGCGAAAATGATCCCTTACCGCAAGAGTCCGATTTCAAAACCAGCTTGCGCTTTCGCACCTCGCTCTCTGTGTATGGCCTCTATATCTTTTAATAGGTGGCCATTTTTCAGCAGAACCTCATTGGCCTAAGAAACTTTTTTTTTTAATAGTGCTTGTTAAGCAGGCGCTCTTTGCGTTCGGTTCTCCCTTGAGTGCCCCCAAAAATCCCCGCCCATCTCCTTATTGAACCTTGGAGCAGTCTGATTCCTAACTTATGGGCAGTGGTGTCAATTTGGTACACCTGTGCTGGTACCAATCCTGCAATGTTCACAAAAGTCTGATGGTCGATTGGGGAATCGATTGGAAAAAAAAATTTAAAAGGGGATTTCATGTTAGAGCAGCTGGCGATTCAAAAGCTGATGAATCAGTCATTTGTCGAATTGAGACTTAAGAATTCGGCGTTTTCACTTCGTGCATTTGCACAAAAACTCGAGTTAGCGCCTTCTGCGGTGTCGGAGATCATGAAGGGCAAGCGCAAGGTGTCCATCAAAATGGCTGAGAAGATCGCTGAAAAACTCAACATTTCACCTCTGGAAAAAGTGAACATTTTGGCCCTGTTCCAAGGCCGTCCCGTTGATGACGAGCAGGCCAATGCCCTAAGCGCCCTGAACGAAAAGTTTATTTTTTATTCAAAGTGGCATCATCAGGGCATATTGGCTCTGATCGAAACCGGGGATTTTGTCGCTGATTCTGCTTGGATTGCACGGCGCCTGAACATTAAGCCAATTGAGGCCAGCGAAGGGCTTAATCGGTTAGAAGCCTTGGGGCTCATCGCAAAAAACCTTGAGGGTGTGTACACTCTAAGGGCGTCGTACTCGGCCGCTGCGGATCAGGCCATTGACGAATTGGCGTCGGCCCACCAGCGACATCTGCAGCATGCCATTGAAGAGTCCACTTTGGCCTTCAATCGGGCTAAGCCAAAAACCTCTTATTTTGCGACTCATATTTTGCCCATTCACCCCTCGCAACTGCAATTGGTGAAAGACAAAATGGATGCTTTTGCAGAAGACCTAAAAAAGACATTGGCCCAATCTACTTCCGCTTCTGATACTCGTTCTGATGCCCCTTTTGAAGCCCCGTCTCAAGCCACAGTGCAGGGGCAGCGACCAGAAGAGGTGATCCGACTCAACCTGCAGGTTTATCAGATCAGCGCACGGCCAGAATCTTCGCCAATCATGGGCGATTACAGCGAGCCGGACCCTGATGAGGCCACGTCGCACTTCTGATCTACTGATTATACCCATTTTGATTCAAGCTTAGACCTTTATTGGCTGCAACCATCGCCGCTTGCGATGTGCCAGGAACACGTCTCAGCGCCTCCGGCCTTGCCGCCTCGTCTAAGCGCGACTTGAAATTGGTAATACTGATATTATTTCAGTAGAAGCTACTTCACTTGCAACATCTTCTCGCACTCTTCAATGTGCTCGGTTTCTTTTTGAATAAAGCCGCGAATCAGTTCTTCAAGAGCAATGTCATCTTCGGCCATCATTAGGGTCTCGTGATAGAGCTTAAGTGCATGCTTTTCGAAATCCAAACTTTCTTTAAGAATATCCAAAACATTGTGGGTCTTGCCTTCGGGCACCTTTTCAACATTGAGCGAAGGGTGGCCACCAAGGGCAGTGATCTTCTCTCCAATAATGGAAGCGTGCTGATAGGCCTCATTGGCTTGATCATGAAACCATTTAACAATGGGAATGCGATTTGGCCCCGTGATCATGAGGGCGTAGTGGAGGTAGCGAACCACTCCACTGATTTCGCTTTCCAGAATTGTGTTGAGTTTTGCGACAATTTTTTCACGATGATTATCTTTCATTATTTATTCTCCTCAGTTGTGTAAGCCAAAAATTCAGGGCCTGTTCAATAAAATATTGGTGTGCACGTTCGCGCATTTTCGTGGACTTATTGTTGTACTTCAACTCCACCTCTGTAAAGTCCATTTTTGCTGATTCCTGCCAACGCAGACCTGCAAATGCCCTGCTTTCATCCTTATTGGGCCACTTGAGTTCAAGCACGATGTTTTTTTGTTTGCTAGAGACGGGTGGTGTCGAAGGTCCCTGAACCATCTGCATGCCAATCTGGTGTTGACCAAGTATTGCAAAGAGCGGCTGCAGACGCGTCATCAGGCGACCCTGAGTTGCTTGATCCACCACAATCACCTCATCATAAGCTTTAAATTCTTCGGCCAAGCTGGAAATTAAGTCCTGTTGCGAGATGGGGAGCAAATGCGACTTCAGTGCCTGATCGATCTCGGCAAACAGTGTCGTGAGCCCAGAACTTTGTGAACGCAAATGTGTGATTTTGAATTCGACATAAGGAAGATGGACTCGATACGCGATATCGCTTAAGCACGGCTCGTTTGGCTGGAGTGTCCTAAAGTTGAGAGCGGTATGATGGCGCTCAAGGATGGGCTCTAAAATATGCGCCAATTCGGATTCTGGCAAACCAATAGTGTCCCAAATTTTAGTCAAATAGGGATCCAAATTTTTTGCAATCTTGGCAATTTTTTGCTTGAGGCCCGTTTCCCAGACCGCCGCGATTTCAAAGGGTGGTCCTGGAAGCACCACGAAGATGTTCTTTCCTTTGCTAAACATAAATCCATGAGCCGTGCCTTGGGGATTAAAAAGAATTTCTGCTCCGCAAGGAAAAAAGCACTGGCGCTTTTGCATCTCGCGGGCCTCTAGATGTCGCTCGGCCATCAGCTCCTGAATGTACTTCCAGGTTTTTTCGTCCCAACACAATTCCAGATCTGTATACTGTGCCACCACTTCTCGCGTAAAATCATCTGTGGTAGGTCCAAGCCCGCCGGTGATGAGGACGATATCAGTGGCGCGGCTGCACTCGCCCAGTGCCCAAAGTATCTGTTCTCGGTCATCGGCCACGGTGAGATGAAATTTGGTGATAATTCCAAAGCGAAACAGCTCGGCCGAGAGCCAAGTGGCATTGCGATTGATCGTTTGACCCAAGAGAAGTTCACTGCCCACGGCGAGAATCGATGCTTGCATTTGAGAAGCATATACCCAAAAAGAATCCATTTGCACCAATGTTGCGTGAGCTGTGGAGCGATTGTGGCAAATTCCATTGATGTGCATTGAGTCAATTCTCAGCAGGAGTTCTAGCGGAAATTCTATTGCAAAATTTTGAGTGAATGGGCACATATAGGTCAGGTTTCAGCAAAGGAGAGTTCCTATGGCCAGTTGGCAAGATTTTGATTTGTATAACCCCACTTCTGAACACAGCATGTTGCGTGAAACCGTGCAAGCCTTTGTGAAAACCGAAGTCGAGCCTCAGGCGCATGAGTATGATCGCAGTGAGCGTTTCAATCTGCCGCTGTTTAGAAAACTGGGAGAATTGGGCCTGCTCGGTCTTACGGTTCCAGAGGATTTCGGTGGCGCGGGAATGGACGCCTTGGCTGCAGTGATTGTTCACGAAGAGATTTCGGCCTCTGATCCTGGATTTTGTTTGGCCTATTTAGCACATTCCATGCTTTGCGTGAACAATTTGGCGGTGAACGGCTCGGATGAGCAACGGCAAAAATTTTTACCAAAGCTTTGTTCAGGCGAATGGGTGGGTGCGATGGCCATGTCTGAGCCGGCCGTGGGCACTGACGTTATGGGAATGAAGACCGACGCCAAAAAGCAGGGAGATCACTATGTTTTGAACGGGCGCAAGATGTGGATCACCAATGGCACCATCGACGAAAAGAACACGGCCTGTGATGCTGTCTTGGTTTATGCAAAGACTGGCGAAAAAAATGGACGCTCGCAAATTTCAACCTTCATGGTTGAAAAGTCCCACAGTGGCTTTGCAGTGGGCCAAAAAATCAAAGACAAATTGGGTATGCGTGCCAGCAACACCGCAGAGCTTGTATTTCAAGACTGTCAGGTGCCGGCAAAAAATTTGATCGGACACGAAGGTGATAGCATGATGCACATGATGCGAAATCTTGAGATCGAAAGACTCACGCTTGCGGCCATGAGCTTGGGTTTAGCAAGACGCTCCATTGAGATCATGAATCGCTATGCCACTGAACGCGAGGCCTTTGCCAAGCCGCTTTCATTTTTCGGCCAGATTCAGCGTTACATTGCTGATAGTTATGCTGAGTATAAGGCGTGTCGAACTTATGTTTATGAAACCGCTCGAAAGATGAATCTCAACCAAGAAGGCAATCGCCTGGATTCTGACGGCGTAAAATTGGTGACCACAACTATGGGCAAGAATGTTGCCGATCGAGCAATTCAGGTGCTGGGTGGCTACGGCTATGTGGGCGAGTACGTTGTGGAGAGATTGTGGCGGGACGCCAAGCTACTTGAAATTGGTGGCGGCACAATCGAGGCTCACCAAAAAAATATAACCCGCGATCTTTCAAAGGCGCCGGAGAGTCTGTACCGGTGAGTCAAGAGTTTCCATTTTCGGCGCAGATAAAGCTGCGCTCTGATTTGCAAGTTCACTACCAATTGGTATTGAACTTGATAGGTCCACTTTTGACACCTCCACGCAGGGCTAAAATTGACAAAGTGATTAGCGAGCGCAACTTTGCCAATGCCATTGTGCTAGAAGGCATTTATGATCGCGGCAACGTGAGCGCCGTGATGAGAACGGCCGAGGGCTTTGGCTTGGTCAATTTTCATGTGATAGAAACTGGTGAAAGATTTAAAGAGGCCAACCGTGTGACTCAAGGTGCTGACAAGTGGACCGAAGTGACCAAGTGGTCCAATACCACTTCGGCAGTAAAGCATCTTAAGGATCGTGGCCACCGTATCATAGTGACTCATTTAGAAGCTGCCACACCACTGGATTCAGTTGATTTTTCAATTCCCACCGCACTTGTTTTGGGCAACGAAAAGTCAGGTGCCAGCCCTGAAATGCTGGAGCTGGCTGATGAGCGCGTGATCATTCCTATGAGTGGTTTTGTCCAGAGCTTTAATATTTCGGTAGCGGGTGCCTTGTGCATTTACGAAATCTACCAGTCGCGAATGCGAAAAAACAAAAGAGCCGGCAGTTTGAGTTACGAGGAGCAAGAGATTTTAAAGGCCCATTATTATTTGCGCAGCCTCGAAAGTGCCGAAAGCATTTTGACCGAGCAGCTGTCGAGACAGTGATCGCAAATAAATGATTTCCTAAAACGAACATAGAATGAAGTAGAATCAAAGAGCTCAGACTCAAATGAATATAAATATGGATATGAGGTGCATGTGAAAGCGAAAGAGAAAGCCAAAGCCAGGAACAAAGACAAAGGCAAAGACAAAGACGAAGCAAAGGCAAAATCTAAGAAAAAAACCAAAGCAAAGGGCAAGCTCAAAGCCGAGCTGAAAACCAAACCAAAAAAAGCCAGTTTGCCAGCGCAACCCAAAGGCAAATTGTATGGTCAGGTGGCGATTGAAGAAAATCGCTTAGAGAGATTTGAAAACAGAACTCGCGTACGAAAGTACACCATAGAGTTCACATGCCCCGAGTTCACCTGTGTTTGCCCACGCAGTGGCTTTCCTGATTTTGCTACAATTTACATTAAATATGTTCCAGACAACTGGTGTGTCGAACTCAAATCGCTCAAGCTCTACATCAATTCATTTCGCGACAAACACGTGTTTCACGAAGACGTCACCAATGTGATTCTGCAAGACCTACTCGACCTACTAGATCCCCACGAAATCAAGGTCATTGGTGAGTTCACGGTTCGCGGCAATATCAAAACTGTGATCACTGCGGATCACAAGAAGTAACAAGCAATTAAAATGGATTCTAAGATGATCTCTTGCCTTTGAAGTCAAGAGGGGGTGAATCAAAAATTAATGGTGCGCCTGCGTATTGGCACACCAATAATATCAAAAGCAGACAGTCATTTTAGTGAAACACTCAAGTGGACCAGTTTGCATGAATAAAGACGGTGTCTTGGATTCATCGAGCAATTAAGAAATTTTGTGCCTATATTCGATATTTCGGCTAGGCCATATGTTTTACAACTGCCGACTTCAAAATCTGCCAGGCCATCTCAAGCTCTTTCTCGGAAGAGCAAAAGGGGGGAAGCAGGTAAACCACCGAGCCTAGCGGTCTAATAAATAGGCCTTGTTCAAGAGCTGATTTCATGACTCTATCTGAAAAATTGGAAAGGTAGCTGCCATTAGGAAGATCAAACTCAATGGCCAAAACAGTCCCGCATAGGCGAACATCCAATAGTGGCAATGTGGCTTTGGCATCATCAAAGTTCTTTTTTTGTTGAAGACAAATCCGTTCTATACTCTCTAGTGTACTCGACAATTGGAAAATTGAGAGATTCGCTGTCGCTGCAGCACAGGAAATGGGATTACCAGTAAAGCTGTGTCCATGAAAAAACATTCGACTCTTGTCTTCGGCTAAAAAGGCCTCGTATACGGATGAAGTCGTCATTGTCACCGCCAGCGGCAAACTTCCGCCGGTGAGTCCCTTAGACAGGCAAAGAAAATCTGGAACAACTCCCAGTCGATCCATCGCAAAAACCTTTCCGGTTCGACCAAAGCCCGTCATCACTTCATCAAAAATGAGATAAACATTGTGCGCCCTGCAAAGTGTCGCAATCTTTTGGACGGCTTCATCCGGCCAAACAACCATTCCTCCGGCGCCTTGCAAGAGCGGTTCAATGATCACTCCGGCAAGCATAGTCGAGTGCTCCTCAATTAAAGCCGTAAAATCTTTTACATATTCCTCTACCGACGAGGCAGAATGGGTCGGGTGTTTGGCCCGTAAAATTTCAAATAGTGTCGATCGATATGGACGATTAAAGGAACTTTGACCACTCACACTCATCGCTCCGACCGTATCGCCATGGTAAGCACTCTCGAAAGCTAGAAATTTTGTTTTCTTTGAGAAACCGTGTTGAGCGCAGGCTTGCAATGCCATCTTGAGCGCGATTTCGATCGCTGTAGAACCGTTGTCGGCAAAGAAGACCCGGTTCAATGAAGTGGGTGTTATTGCGTTAAGTCTGGCCGCCAAGTTTTCGGCTGGTTCATGGACAAAATTGGCAAAGGTGACTTGATCGAGTTGCGCCGCCTGACGTTGAATGGCTTTGACGATCAATGGATGACAATGTCCATGAGTGATTAGCCACCAACTTGAAATGCCATCAAAGATCTTTTGCCCGTCATCAGAATAAATAAATGATCCTGAGGCTCGCGCAATTTTGATCGGCGGCGCCGCCATTTTTTCTTGTGTGTAAGGTCGCCATATCAAGCCTGAATGCATGCTAAGTTCGCCTGCTCAATGAGCGATGCTAAGAGATCGTGATAGAGCTTAACTTCGAGTCGACCAAGTGACTCAATTCGCTGATCGTATTTCGAATCCAATTCCCGCAACTGGATTTCTACAGCTGCCAAATGATGAACTTCCTCTTCCAACAATCCGTTCAACGCAGAAGATGCACCAAAAATGCCCTGGGCCTTTTGATAGGATTTATAGACCTTAATGGCCCGCTGTTCAATGAGCCAAGTCACATACAAATAGTTAGCTTGAGATGTATGGTGAGGAAAATCAGGTGCGAGCTGGCTCGCACAGCCTTGGTCCAATAGCTGAAAATAGGCTTCAGCCTCAGAACCACAAAGAAGCGCGCTAGGGGCATAGGAATCGAACTTGATGCCGCCCAAACGCACGGCCATTTTTTTTAAAATCAATGCGTGACGGGCCTCCTCAGTTGCATGAGTCAAAACGGCTGCACTTAAACTCTGTGCCTCCTGACTCTTAATAATCTTCCGACAGCCAATGTACTCTAAAAATGAAAATGTATTCAACAGTGACGCATGAATTTCATTTGAACCAAAAGCAGTCTGAAATAAAGTTTTTAGTGAATCAGACATGACACTCCCCTTTCATTGCAGTAGGCCAATTCAATTGACAAAAAGTTTGTTCGAACCAATCGTGAGAGAAATTTTCGGTGAACGAAATGTGCCCAAGATTTTTGGTTCTACCAAAATTTACTAAGATTTCTTGGACTTTTCTATTTTCTGGACCCACTGTTATTAGTCCTGCCATGGACAGATTTCGACGACGAAGTGCCTCAAGTGTCAAAAGCGTGTGATTGATGGTTCCTAACTTTGTTGAAGCCACCAGAACAGTTGGCAATTGCAATGCAACCATGAAGTCAATCAATAGTGAGGTGGAATTTAATGGCACAAGTACGCCGCCAGCTCCTTCGACTATGGTTGAGGTTGAAATTTGCCTCGCATCGGCCAGGCATTTGGCCAAACTGATTTGGACACCTTCTGTATGGCTGGCTATATGGGGCGAAGCTGGCTCCTGAAGGCAGTAAGACTCCTTGAGCACCTTTTCTTTGTCTATCCAACGGCCCACAAACTCAGAATCACAACCCTCGTTCGCACCGGTTTGAATTGGTTTCCAGTAATGGGCCCCTAACCCCCGTGCAAGAACTGTCGAAACCACAGTCTTTCCGACGCCGGTGTCAGTTCCAGTTACAAAAAATGAAGAAGCTTTCAATTTGCTCCCTCCTGATATGGCCTCAGCAAGTCGTTTGGTTTTTCAGAAAAACTATTTAGAGCCTGGGCCAATTTTGCAAGGTCTTCATCTGTGTGGGTGTAATTGATGGTGACTCTCAGTCGCTCAGTTCCGTTTGGCACTGTTGGCGAACGAATCGCTCGAACATTACAGTTCAAAGAGTCGAGATGTTGGCTCGCCTTGATCACCCTTTCATTTGAGCCAAGGACCACCGGTACGATCTGCGATTGGCTTCGCGCCAAATACGAATCAATACACAGGCTCTTTCGAAACGCTTCGGCCTTCTTGAGGACCATCTGACCTCGTTCGGGTCGGTCCATGATTGATTCGATTGCGTACTCGATCTGCAAGGCGCTGATCGGCGCCAAAGCCGTGCTATATATAAAGCTCCTGGCGGTATTGATCAGGAAAATTCGAAATTCTTCATTCGAAAGAACATAGGCACCCTGTCCGCCCAGAGCTTTGCCAGCAGTGTGTATAGCCACAAGCTTATCATAAGTGCGTTGTTGCTGAGTCAATCTTCCTAAACCGCATTCACCGAACAGCCCCGTCGCGTGGGCCTCATCCACAATCAACCAGGCCTGATAATTTTTAGCTAGCTCTAAAATACTTTCCACCGGCAAAAGATCGCCGTTCATGCTGAATACGCTCTCAGTGACAATCACTTTGGTGGGCGCATTGCTCTTAGCAAGCAAGCTCTCTAGATGTGACAAATCACAGTGCCTATAAATGGATTTTGAGGTTTTGCAAAGTCTCATTCCATCAATTGAGCTTGCGTGAATGGCCTCATCCGAAAAAAAATGGGCATTGAGAACTCCGAATGCGTACATTGTTCCCATATTTGCCAAAAATCCCGAGCTAAAGAGCAGTGCCGACTCGACACAATAGGCTCTGGCCAAAAAAGATTCCACTCGTTCGTGCCATTTGGAGTGACCAGACAGGAGGCGGGATCCCGTTGCGCCCAATGGGCATTCAGAATTTAGAGCTGCCACCAATTTTTGTTTGATTAACGTACACTGAGAGAGCCCTAAATAGTCGTTGCTAGAAAAATCAATGACTCCCTGTCTGGTTGCCTGAAGATTTCGATATGTCCCTCGACTTTTAAGTTCAGCAAGAGACGTGGCAACAACATTCATTGGCTCACACTCAATGGGGCCGGTTCCAATCCCATTTTTTTCATCAAAAGTCGATCCGATTCGATCGTAGGATTTGCTGAAGTCAACAAAGTCTCACCCAGAAATATAGAATTTGCTCCCGCTAAAAAACATAAGGCCTGGCCTTCGTCAGACATAGCCTTGCGGCCTGCGCTCAGGCGAATCATCGCGCTTGGTATCAAACACCTGATCGTCGCAATAACCCTTGCCAATTCCAGTGAAGTCGGAGGAGTTCTTTTTTCGAGTGGTGTGCCCCGAATCGGAATCAATGCGTTCACTGTGACACTCTCTGGCTGAGGCGACATCTGGGCAAGTTGATAAATAAAATCAATACGATCCTGTTCTGATTCACCCATACCGATGATCCCACCTGTGCACACGGTTAAGCCAGCCTTGCGTACATTCTCAATGGTACGAAGTCGGTCTCGAAAATTTCGTGTGGAAACAATTTTTGAGTAAAAGCCTTCGGAGGAATCGATATTGTGGTTGTAAGCATACAAACCCGCTTCTTTCAATTTCATAGCTTGATCGGCACTTAACATTCCAAGAGTGCAGCAAACCTCGAGTCCAAGAGCTTTAACTTCACGAACCATTGTCAAAACACTGTCAAATTCTTCGCCGTCTCTCACCTCACGCCACGCGGCCCCCATGCAAAACCGAGTTGAGCCCTTTTCTTTGGCTCCTTTGGCGACTCGCAAAACTTCCTTCAAGGGCAAAAGGCTTTGGCGCTCAAGCCCAGTTGAGTAGTGCGCGCTTTGGGGACAATAGGAACAGTTCTCGGGGCATCCTCCCGTTTTTATCGATAGAAGTGTTGAGAGCTGAATTTCATCTTCAGGAAAAAACTTGCCGTGGAGACTCTGAGCCTCCGCAATCAATTTTTTAAAGGGCATTCGATATAGAGATTTAATTGACTGGCACGAAATATTCTTTTTTGAATCCATGGCGCCACCTTAAAGGAATACGCAAGAGAGTGGAAATTTAAACACGCTGCAGAGAAGATAGTATAATATTAAATAGTTGAACATGAAACTATAGTGAGATAGCACTTTCCAACTATGAGAATTGAAAAATTTTTAGAATCGTCTACCTTGTTCCAGTTGACTCTGAGCCACTCACAGATTCTTGGTGATTTTCAAAAACGCCTAGCCAAAGACCATGTCCATTTTTTGCAAGCCCTCATTTTGACCGGGATGTTTTTTGAAGAAAGACCTGTTCAACCCACCGAACTCGCTCAGACCTTTTCTTGTCCCAAGTCTAATATCAGTCATGCACTGAGAGACCTTGAAAAAAAGAAGCTCATTGAGCGCTCAACTCCGGCCGATGATGCCCGAGCCTATCTTTTTTCGCTAACGAAAGAAGGCAAAAGAACCGTGCCCAAACTCATCAAGACTTTTGATACAACGGAGGATCACCTGGAGGCCCGACAGATTGGTAAATCGATCATTCTGCAGTTAAAAAAACTTCGCGAAGCCTAAATCGGAGCTTCGATGAAAACTGTTTAGAAGCTAAATCCTACGCCTTTTAATAAGTGCGCTGGATAATTCCTAATTCGATTTTATGGATCGGAATAGATCTTGCCCTTGAATGAACTGATTGAGCTGTAACCGTGAAACATTCAAGTGGACCAGTTTGAGACGTTTAATTTCTATTGATTGCGGTGGCCATATGCAATTTAAGATGGGCGGTGAAATTTTTTAGGCGAGATTTCTGCGATTGGGACGTGTCTCTCTCCCCGAAGTGCCGATAGAGCGGCTAGGCTGAATCTAAAAATTGTCCTTAATTAGGAGAGACAGTGGCTTTTGAAGAGATGATTATCATGTTCGTTCTCGTTTGCGCAGTCTTTGTGGGCTGCACATCTGCAAAGGATGCAGAGTCTCAAAATGAAAGTTCGCGTTCTGAAGAGTGTTGCGTCAACGCTCTTGCAAAGTTGGGAATGAATTTAGAAACGATAAGAGAAAAATCTCGAGCGTGGGTGTTTGTTGACGTCTTTAAGAACTCTACCCCTTTTCACTCAGTTCCGAGCTCGCAGTCTTTAAGTTTGGATAGTGAAGGATGGGTCACCTCTCTCTCTTCGGGGCAACATGCTCGCGCGGAGATTTTGGATACCGCAGGGGCTGCGAATTACTTTCCCATTGGCAGTTACAATCTCTACTATGACGGCTCCGGAACAATGTCTTTAAAAGATAAAAATGGCAATGCCTATCCGGTTACAATCAATGTTGCAGGTCATATTCAGTTTGAAATCGACGCCAGTTATAATAATAAATTGACTATCGACATTTCCTCCACATCGTCATCAGATTACATAAAGAATATTCGAGTTATCATGCCAGGGTTTGAAAATTCATACACAACACAAATTTTTCATCCTAGCTTTTTAAGTTCTTTGCAAAACTTTAAAGTCATTCGCTTTCTGAATTGGAATCGCGCAAATAATTCCACTTTGACCTCATGGAGCCAACGAACATTGACAACTAGTCAGACTCAGAATAGTACGCTTGGAGTTGCGCCCGAGTATGTTATTGAACTCGCCAACCGTCTAAAGGCAGACATCTGGATCAATATTCCTCACCTTGCATCTGATGAATACATTACGGAGCTGACAAAACTTATTAAAGCAGACCTAAATTCTGACCTGCGTGTGATCGTAGAACATAGCAATGAGCTCTGGGGCGAATTCGGTCAAAGCACCTATGTTCAACAGCAGGGGGTGGCGCTTGGCCTAGATAGTGATCCTTTTACGGCGGGAATTCGTTTTCATGCTCAGCGAAGCGTGGCTATTTTTGAACTATTTGATTTGGTTTTTGGGCGTTCAAAAAGAATAGTCCGAGTCCTTGGCGCAGGCCATATGAATTCAGCCTCCGTTTCTGAAGTTATGAATTGGCAGAATGCCTATCAAAGCGCAGATGCAGTTGCAACGGCACCCTATTATGCCGGCAGGTTAGGGACGATCGCTTTTTTAGAAGGCACAAATGGCTCATATCCTTATTCCAAACCTATTAAAGACATGAATAATACAGAGCTCCTGGCTGCCATGGATAGTGAGAGTCAACTTGCTGATGCCGCAACCCAAATCAATGCGTCACTCATTTCCGCCAAGGGCTTATCCTATTTCACTTATGAAGGCGGCCCCGCACTCTATTTTGGTGATTTTCCGAGTTACGCTTCAGACGCTGCCGTTACCAATCTGTTTCAATCCACCTGCCGCGCTAGCGAAATGCAAGGTTCCTATTTGACCAATATGCAGCGCTGGAAGGCCTCTAGCGGCGGAGGTTTGTATATGGCCTTCAGTCACACCAGTAGTTACGATATGGATTTAGGCCTTTGGTATGGCTGCTGGGGGGCTCTTGAGACTCAAGAGCAAACCAGCTCGCCAAAATGGCAAGCGCTCATGGATTATCTGGCGCTCTAGGGCGTGTTTTATCAGAAAAGCACTCGTCTTAATTCAATCGCAAAAAGCTCATCAGACGATCGCCGATGCTTTTGTTCATGCTGTAGGTGGTGCGATAGAAGTAATCCTGTGTGAACAAAAAGTAGGGCGTATCAGGGTTCTCGCGATAAGCAAACTCCACCCACCACTTGAGTGTTCGGCCATCAAAAAAACTCACATCTGTAAAAAAGGGGGAACTGATCTGCTGGGCAGCCTGCGAGTCTTGGCCGAGGCGTCTGTAGTGCCAATACATCATGACTCTGTGGCTGGCGCCCTTAGCAAAGTGAGTATTGATCCAGGTGAGGTCCATGCGCTCGGACGGGGTGTTTTGGTCCATAGCAAAGTCACTGTTGCCTCCCAATCCGCCCATGGCATTGAGATCTTTTACCGCCGCCAATGTGTGCGCGCGAATCAATCCATTTTGCCCCATATAGATCTGATTGTGCACTTTTGAGCGGTCTGCGGCCTTAATATAGAGAAGCTCTCCAAGCATCGAAGTGCTATTCACAGACGGGGAAATGGATTCCGGAAGATCCATGCGATAACCTAGCCAACCCAATGCCAAGTTGCTGGCATCTCCGCCACAACCAATTTTCTTTTGCAGCTGTGGGACGTAAAAATCAGAGTACCGGCTCTCAAAAATACTTCTGGCCAGTGCTGCAGATTTAAAAAACATCAGGACGCCGTGGAGGACGCGCTTTTCAAGGCGCTCAGTGCATCTTTGCTCCACGCAGTAGTCAAAGGTCTTTGCATATCTGGCAAGTGCCGCAAATTGTGCTGATGCTGAGGATTGCTGCCACTGTTCAGGAAAGTAGCGTGCGAGCAAACTCAAGCTGTGCTCTGGCTTATAAAAAAGTGCAGCGGGATAGTAGTTGCCAGGACCTTCGCGCCATGAGTCCGGAGGCGTGTCTGCAATCATGGTGTAGGTGCGCACCACGGCGTCCATGCGCCGACCCAAAAGCTCGCCATTGTAGGAGATCATGGGACCCACATAGGGGCCCACATCGTACGCGAGCCAAAGTGACAGGCTTTGACCGGTGTTGGGAAGGGTCACATCGCCAATTGTTTTCTTTGTTGTGTCGTAAAAAGAAGTGATGTCATTGCTATCGAATTTCATTTCAGGTTGCTGGCCAGGTCGAGCCATGGTCAGGCGAAACCCCAATTGATGCAAGTACAGGAGTTGGGCTTCGGGAGAAGAGATCTCGCTCTTCACTGCAATGCAGTTGATCAGGTTTCGCAAATCTTCAGAATCAACCTGTGTCGTTGGTCTTTGTGCAAGAGAGTCGCAGGTCTGCCCGGCCTGGAGGGTCAAGGCAAAGCCAAAAAAGAGGGAAATAACAGCGAGAATCCTCAATGGAAATACGATTTTCATAAAATATTTGCTCCGAATTGATGATCAGAATTATTAACAAGAACTAACATCCAGAATCAATACCCAAAATCAACGGTCAAAATCATTGGTGATTAATTCTGGCCATTGATTTTGGCCAGTGATTTTGGCCAGATCAGTAACTTAGAAAAATTGGCTGGAAAAGCAAAAGCAAAAGCGAGGTTGATGTTTTTACCCTCCTCGCTTGCGGAATCAATTTAGAGGTCTGCCCAATTGAGGATATCGTCAATAAGTGGCATATAGCTCGAGCTGCAAAAGTCTGCTGTGGATCCCTTTGTCATGGTTGCAGCCTTCAATAGATTTTCGCCGTATTCGGCGCGGTTGTTGCGCTTTTCTGAATCCGTAAAAATGTAGTGCCAGTGAAATCTCTCCTTCTCGTAACAGTCGCGGCCAGCCTGAGTGTGCGGCTCTATCATGATGGGGAAAATAGCGATATCTGCAGTGGGTGCCATAGCACGAATCATTTGAATTGAGGCCTTCACATCACTGTCTTTGGCATCCTCATCGGTCACAGGGATGATCGCCACTTTCTTTTTGTCAGTGAGAGTATCGATCTCCTCAGTGGTCAAACGATCTAATACTACTGCTGCAGAACTGAGATGAAGCTCTCGGCCAGAGCCAATGTATGGCATTGCGGGCTCTTCTTTTGTGCCCCAAGTGATTGCCCATTGGTAGAGCTCTGGACGAACCGTCTTGGCCACAATTTGTTTTATGGAGATGAGCTCGGTATTGGCGACGTGGCTAGTGGCGCCATTGGCAGTGAAGGTTCGAAGCAGATTGTCTTCTTTATCGACGTTTCCGACGGCTATGAAAAACTCAGTCTTCTTTTCCAGATAATTCAGGGCCTCCGTCAACTTTTTTGCCATTTTTTTATTGTGATTTGGCGACATCGAGCGGGAGTCGTCCATTAGCAGAATCACCGCCAATTCGCGAGGTGACTGTGGCAGCGGATCATTGGGTGATGGCGGCAGTGGCTCATTTCCGGCAAAGGTCTTTAGTGTAAAAAGCAAAGCAGTGATAAGTACTATCTTAAGTTTCATGGTGTATCCTCCTACGTTAGGATCGACCCTATTGGAGAGGTGAGGGGCGTTCAAGTCAAAACGCACTTGATTTTGTTTGTTGAGAAATCTATGGATCATTTGACCCAAAGGACTGGTACTCGTCGAAAATTATTGTCGCTTTTAGGCTAGTGTCCTGAGTCATATATAATTTGACACTTAGTGATGCGCTTGATCTAT
>CAYMBJ010000046.1:0-29946 GCA_964388665.1 uncultured Pseudobdellovibrionaceae bacterium
CAGGTGGTACACATTGGAGGAAATTCACCGGTACACTATACTGGAAATTCGACAGCAACATCTATATTACTGAAGTTTTCAGAAATTGTATTCATCACCCCATTAATTTGAGTAGAGTAAGTTGGAGCAGTTGTTCCGTCAATAGGAGAATAGTTCTCCATCAACATCATTTTAAATTGTTCTGTATTTTCAAATTTATCTCCCCATTTCCAATTTGAGTCATTGAATGGTGGGAAATCCGGAAGTGTAAAGGAAAAATGAGATCCTAATACATCAAACGACCCGGCTAGCCAGCTAAATACAAACCTGGCGTCTCTCCCCTTATGAGCAAACTCAAACTTCGTTTTAATTCTCGGATCGCCATCAACTTCACATTGGTAGACTCTCCAATCTTTAGGAATTACATGGTTCTTGATCTCAAAACTGTCATCAAGAAGCTGACCAACGGTACGACGAGTAGCAAATGAATCTTCATGTGTCGCGCCTAGCCGATACATTCTATAGACGGCTTCATGAAGAATTATTGCAGCCTTGCTCAAGTCGTCCATGGCTTCCCAAATTTCTTTATTAATAAGCACAAATCGACTACCTAGAAAGAATGCCAATTGCTCATATTGGAATCCTTTATCACATGGAATCACAGGAAAATTGCCATCATTAGTCTTTCGTGGAGCCGACACAAATCGCATATGGGTCTTTACTGAATCAACTTCTAAGCTGACTTTTTTTCTAGTTTCGTCTCGCTCTATACGTCGCAAGGCCACTTCTAAAATTTCATCACTTGATTTGTTGATAGATGACAATTGAGAGTATTTGTATCCAAAGACCTCAGCGCCTTCCCACAAATCATAAGTTTCAGCATGAGCGATACTCCCATCATCCCTTCGTTCGACACAGGCACCACCGCCACCACTGGTTATGGGACCTTCTGTCGCAGGAGTTTTTTGAATGTCCACCGAATTTTGAGGAGGCGTCTCTTTTATGACCTCTATGGATTTTTCCTGCACACACCCTTGGAAAACGATCGAGGCCAAAAAAATCCAGGCATAAAATCGAATTAATTTCATCATTCGATTTTATGCAAAAGAGGTGCCATTAGTATCTATGCGTGGAATAAGTCCGGCTCTAGCCCCGCAAGCTCTCGGTTTGGTTTCAATCAAGTACCAGGTACCCTCTGAAGCTCTTTAACTCTCCGGATACACCTGAATCATGAAGTAATATTTCAGGAGTAATGAAAAGGACCTTTCGTCCAATAGGTAGTTCACAATTGATAGACAACCCACAGTCAAAAGAAGCCACAGGATACCTGTCGACTCGCTCAATAACCTCAAAATCTCTGACGGATGTTAGATAGAAAAAACCACCTTTGGCAGTCTGAATTCTAATACATGGGTCTCCTCCGAAGCTTTCATAAACGCAATGTTCCTCTATTTGAACTGTTCCAATTAGATCCACGACCTCCTCGGCAAATGCAGAGCCGGCAACCAGTGATACAAATGCAAATAGAATCAAATGGTTAAAAGACTTTCTGTACATGTTTTTCTCCTTAGATTAAAGTTGTGCTTAAGTTTTAACCTCGACTGCGTAAAATTGCGACATAAAAATTATTATTTATACTTATAATACAGTATGATTTATAATATTTCATGGATCTTTACGGATTGAAAAGTTACAAAGATTGGGTAAGGACTCTGACCACATCAATTGGTCGAGGAGGCGTTAAATTTTGTGCCGAAATAGCAGGCTGCCAACCTTCGTATTTGTCCCAGGTTCTGAATGGGGATGTCCATCTCACCTCAGATCATCTATTGCGCCTATGTAGACAAAAAAGTTTGTCCGACGACAAAATAGATTTTTTATTTCTGCTTTATAATAGGGACAGGGCTGGTTCTGAGGAGGCAATTCGTTACTTTTCCACCAGAATAGAGGATGCAAAGAACTCAGCCCGCTCAATAAGTGCAATAGTGAAAAGTGAAGGTGATCTGACCGATCATCAAAAATATACATATTTTTCAGACTGGATGATATCGGCCGTTCACCTTGCTTGTTCATTCACTAGACCACTAGCACCTGAAGAAATTTCGCTGAAAATTGGAAAAACAGAGGAGCAAGTTCATCATGTTCTAGAGCTTCTCAGTGATATGGGCCTTGTTGAGAGTCAAAATGGAATATGGAGACACACGGGAAAGTCAATCCACGTTCCAAATGATTCTCTTTTTTTTAAGCTAAATCACCAAAACTGGCGGCAGTATGCTACTGACATGGTAAAACAGCAAATTCGGCCCTCTGAATCAAATTCGATAAATTACAGCTCAGTTTTTACTCTTTCAAAAAAGAATCTTGAGCTGGTTCGAAGTCAAATTCTGGAACTTGTGAAGCTACAACGCGAGACCATTTTTAGTTCCGAGGTTGACGAGGTACTTGCCTATTGTCTTATAGATCTTCACTCGTGGTAGGTACAAAAACCGTATTTCAATCAAAGTCCACCCGATCACAGTTTACAAATGATTGTAACAATATCTAACGCAATCTCAGAAATCAATTTTTGTGAGATAAAATTTTGGGTTCATCCTTGCTGGGAAAATAACCTCAAGAAATCTTACTAACGAAAGTGTTCATGTGTGCCAGCATCACCTCTTGTAAACCTCGAACCGAAACTTCCTGTACGGAATCCCCGCGCTGCAATTGCTGTGCAACCGAAGTCATGACGCTGGGTCGGTAGCCGCAGGGGGAGATTTGCAAAAAGTTTTCGCTTTTTAGCACATTGATAGCGGCACCTTGGTAGGTGACCCATTTGCGAACGCCAATGCCAAGGGATGCAATTTTTTTGAGATCGGTTCGTGTCCACACGCCGGTGAGCTCCAACTTGTCGTCTATCTCAGATTTGTAAGAATCAACTGTCGTCATTTGTTGTTCAGAAAATTGAGATTTATTGAGCGTGGCAATACCCAGAGTGCCTAGAGCGGCAATGATCCACTCTTCGAGCGCGCGCAAAAAAATGTTGAGGTCTTTGTTGAAGCTTTCATGATTGAGATTGATCATTGGATAAATCATCAATTGCTCAGGACCATGATAGGTGACCTTGCCGCCACGGCTCACGGTGACCTTTCGTCCTTGCCATGCTTGGTGTTCTGAATCTTTGCTCTTGGAGCCAAGAGTGAGAACAGGCGGATGAGTGCAAAATCCGATCATCCCAGGGAGTCCCTGTTCATGAATCTGTTGAATCAACTCCAGTTGGCCGGTGAGGGCCTCTTCAAACGGAAGAGTGCCCCACCATTCTGTCGGTATTGGCGTCAAAGGTGTCGGTTCGTCATGAGCACTATGCATGTGCAGACTTGCTGCCACCTTTGCTCAGTGGTTTTTGAATGATGTGTATAGCGTGCCCTAAAGTTGCCTCGGCGGCCTCCATCATGGTTTCGCCCAGTGTGGGGTGAGGATGAATTGTTAAAGCCAAGTCTTCAAGGCGGGCACCCATTTCGATAGCTAACACGGCCTCTGAGATCAAATTACTGGCCTCCGGACCAACAATATGAACGCCATACAGAACGTGAGTTTTAGCATCGGCGATCATCTTCACGAATCCTTCTGTCTCCATCATCGAAACAGCACGGCCATTGGCGCCAAAAGGAAATTTGCCAATCTTTAGATCCTTCAGGCCACGTTGATGACATTCGGCCTCTGTCCAGCCTGCTGAAGCAATTTCTGGATCAGTAAACACGACTGCAGGAACTGTCTTGGCGTCATACACACGGTTTTGCCCGGCAATCACTTCTGCTACGAGCACGCCCTCATGCGAGGCCTTGTGCGCAAGCATGGGTTGTCCGGCAATGTCACCTATAGCAAAAATATTCTTGATATTGGTGCGACGTTGCGAATTGACCTTAATAAAGCCCCGCTCATCAATTTCAATGCCGATCTGCTTTAAATTGCACTGATCCGAGTTGGGTTTTCGCCCAACCGTGACCAGGACTTTGTCAGCGGGAAGGGATTGGGTTTTTCCTGCGACCTCAATTTCCACCTCAAGCATCTTGCCAGCCTTTTTTTGTCCTTTGGCTTTGGCGTTGAGCAGAACCTTCACTCCAGATTTCTCGAGTTTTCGCGAAACGACTTGGGCGCACTCAGGGTCTACCACACCAGCCAGCAGCGAGCCTTGCGCTTCGACAACGGTGACTTCGCTGCCTAACTTTCGTAAATAAGCAGATATCTCGAGTCCGATGTAGCCGCCGCCAATGGTCACCACTTTTTTGGGAATGTCTTCAAAATCCAGGGCTCCCGTAGAACTGACAACATTCTTTTCATCAAAAGCAAAACCTGGAATTTCAATGGGTCGAGATCCCGTGGCAACGATAAAGTTTTTGGCTTCATGAAGAGTCTTTCCATCAGGGCCACTCACTTCAAGTTTCTGTGCAGACTTAAACTGCGCCTCACCCACCAATACAGTGACTTGGTTGCCCTTCATGAGCTGAGACACTCCGCCGCTCATGCGATCACAGACACTGTCTTTCCATTTTTTTAAAACTTTCATATCCACATTGATATTTTCCGCAGTGATGCCCATAGTTTTAAAATCATGCTGAGCTTTGTGCAGATTGTGGGTGGCCGTGATCATGGCCTTTGACGGGATACAGCCCACATTTAAACAAACACCGCCCAGCTTCTCGCGTTCCACCACAGCCGTTTTTAGACCCAATTGCGCGCAACGAATTGCCGCGACATAGCCCCCTGGGCCCGAGCCAATAACAATCACATCAAATTGTGCCATCAGTACATCTCCATCATCAATTGACCTGGATTTTCCAGTCTGCCAATAAACGCTTTTAAAAAGTTAGCTGCAACTGCGCCATCAATCAGTCGATGATCAGCAGTGATAGTAAAGTTCATCACCTTGATGGCTTTCAACTGGCCATCTTCGATAATGGGTCGATCTTGAATCTTGTACATTCCCAAGATAGCCACTTCAGGATGATTGATAATTGGTGTTGCATAGGTTCCACCGACAGAGCCAATGTTGGTGATCGTGATAGTCGCACCCTTCATCTCTTCGAGCTTCAATTTGCCGTCGCGCGCGCGCTTAGAAAGATCCAGTATTTCACTAGAAATATCGAGCAAGGATTTGTGATCAGCATTCTTAATCACAGGTACAACTAAACCCTGTGGTGTGTCTGCTGCAAAACCAATATTGAAATACTTTTTATAAACGATTTCCTCGGCCTGATCATCAATGCTGGCATTGAACATCGGAAACTCACGAATGGTTGCCATAAGTGCCTTCATGACAATGGGCAAATAAGTGATTTTGGTTCCGCGCTGCTCGGCATAGGCCTTCATGGATTCTCGCAAACTCACCAAGGCAGTGACATTGGCTTCGTCCATCAACGTAAAGTGAGGAATGATCGCCTTTGCCATTTGTAGATTCTGGGCGATTTTTTTGCGAATGCCTTTGAGTGGCACGCGTTCGTCTTCCGCTCCCGGAGGCGAAATGTAAGGCGCGGGCATGCGCGCAGGTGCGCCGCCGCCTGTGCCAACGGCTCCTTTGCCAAGGCCTCCGCCTTGAGTTGTCAGATCTGTATGAAAGCGCAAAACATCCTCGCGGGTCACCCGACCAGCAATTCCAGTGCCATTCATTGCATTGATATCCACGCTAAGCTCACGCGCCAAGCGGCGGGTGGCAGGAGTTGCTAAGACCTGTGACTCTGCTGCCGGCGGATAAATCTCTTGTCCAGCACTGGAACCACCGCTGGCTGAGTGCTGAGTTGCCGGTACCTGTGTTGATGATCGCGTTGGTGTGCTCGATGCTGCCGCAACCGAAGGCGATGATCCAGGTGCAGGTGTTGATGTTGATGATGCTGTCGATGCCGATGAAGCTGTCGCTCCAGTTGAAGCTCCGGCGTTGCCGCCTTGTTGTTCGAGCACAATCAAAGTGCTTTCGACGGTGACAGTGTCGCCCACCTTAAATTTTAATTCTTTAACGGTGCCAGCCACTGGCGATGGAACTTCCACGGTGGCTTTGTCAGTCATGAGTTCGGCGATGGTTTGATCAGCTTTAATTTTGTCACCAACTTTGACTTTCCAAGCGACGAGTTCACCCTCGTTCACGCCCTCACCCAATTCAGGAAGCTTAACGTCTTTGGTTTGTGATTTTTCGCTGGCATCGCTTTTGCCATTGCCATTGCCATTGCCGCCAGAATGGGCTTGCGCCTGGGCCTTGCCATTTTCTTGATGCTTGCTATTTTCTTGGCCCTTGGCGCTGGCCTGAAATTGTTCATTTTTTTCTGAGGTCTTTTGCCCCTGTTCGCCACCAGATTCTTTACCGGGCTCAAAAGTCAGGAGCACAGAATCTACGGTCACAGTGTCTCCAGATTTAAATTTTAATTCTTTAACAACTCCTGCTGCGATAGCAGGGACCTCCACTGTGGCTTTGTCAGTCATGAGCTCCGCGACAGGTTGATCAGCGGCAATTTTATCGCCCGGTTGAACCAACCACTTCACCAATTCCCCTTCAGTGACGCCTTCGCCCAACTCGGGCAATTTTAGTTCTTTGATACTCATGGCTGTGTCTCCCTTCGTTGTTTTTCAATAATACCTTTCATAAAAAACTCTCCTGCGCGATAGGAACTGCGGACCAACGGGCCGCTGGCAACATACAAAAAGCCCATACCTTCTGCGGTCTTTTGCCAGTCTTGAAATTTTTCTGGCGTGATGTACTCCACGACCTTTAAGTGGCGACGGCTCGGCTGAAGATACTGTCCAAAGGTGACGACGTCACAATCGACAGATCGCAAATCGATCAGAGTTTGCATAATCTCTTCATCTGTTTCACCGAGTCCCAGCATGATCGAGGATTTTGTGTAGCGGGTCGGATCGGTCTCTTTGACAACTCTTAAAACATCCAACGACTGCTGATAGGTAGCGCGAGGATCGCGCACCTTTGGTGTCAATCGTGCGACGGTTTCGATGTTGTGTGCAAACACATCTGGCTTTGCGTTTGCCAGTTCTGCTATCAATTGTCGATCTCCCCGAAAATCAGGCGTGAGAATTTCAACAATGACATGGGAATCGAGTTTCTTGATTGTTTGTACAGTTTTAGCAAAGTGTGATGCCCCCTGATCCGGAAGGTCATCACGATCAACAGAAGTGAGCACTACATATTCCAATTGCATCTGCGAAATGGAATAAGCCACCTTTTCTGGTTCCTGTTCGTCTATCTTTCCTTTTGGATTGCCAGTTTTGACATTGCAGAAGCGACATCCTCGGGTGCACACTTCACCCATGAGCATGATAGTGGCCGTACCCCCGCTCCAACACTCTCCCATGTTCGGGCAGCGCGCCTCTTGGCAAACGGTGGCGAGCTTTAAATCGCCCAATAGATTTTTGATACGGGTGTAATTTTCCCCAGCGGGAACTTTCACCTTTAGCCACTCTGGTTTCTTGATCTTTTCTAGTGATTGCATATGCCTGTAGCTCTAACAGGAGCCGTCAATTTAGACAATAAGAGTCTTCGTAATCTGGGCCTGAGCGCCCTTCATGGAACGTTCATTTGCCTCAGAAAGCCACTCCATGATGACTAAATTATGCTTGTTTTAAGGGCAGGAGTAGGCGATTCCGGTGACCGCGCTGCCCATTGCAGAAGTCTCCTGCATCTGTACGTAGTTGGCACCCTTTTGCAGAGCTTCTTGCTTGAGATCCTCTAGCGCATCAGCTGCGGTCGCTTTAATCGAGGTTGAGCGCCCTGTGATTTTTCCCAAATCACGGCACTCTTCTTTGGCAGCCTCGCGGCTGACTTCAACATCTTTGGCAGCCATAAGCACGGGTGTGCTTGAGCAGGCCATCATAAATGTTGCTGTTACTAACAATCCAAAAATTTTCAAGTTGCTCTCCTTTTTAGTAAATCCAATCTCAAGAAAACAAATTTAGTGCAGATCTGTTTTTATGATAGGCTCCTCTGCAAAATTCAGCTACACCGATGAGCTATGGAAACATTAAACCTCATAGAATGTATTTTTTTAAAGAGATACAAGCGATTTTTTGCTGACATTGAGATCAATGGTGAAAAACACACAGCCCATGTGCCCAATACAGGTTCCCTAAAAGGCACAGTGGTGCCGCCCGCGCGAGCTTGGGTTTCGCATTCGGCAGATCCCAAGCGCAAGCTGTCCTATACGCTAGAGTACATTGGTGACGAGGGTGGCCTGAGGATTGGGGTCAACACCCATCGACCCAATCGGATTGTGGAAGCCTATCTGCAGCAACAGATGGAAGCCAAAATGTATCCCTACGACGCTCTTAAGCGCGAAGCTGCGTTTTCAGAAAAAACTAAATTTGATTTTTGTCTTTCCAGATCCGGTAGTGAAAAGCAACTGTGGATTGAGGTCAAGAACGTCTCAATGAAAATGGGTGAGCATGCTGCATTTCCAGATGCCGTGACGGCCAGAGGAGCCAAGCATCTCGACGAGCTTGTGGAGTTAAAAATGCGGGGTCACGATGCTGAGCTTTGGTTTATTATTCAGCGCAATGATTGTGTGGCGATGAAAATAGCTGCAGATATTGATCCGCACTATGCAGCGCGATTTTTAGAGGCTAAAAGCCAGGGAATAAAGATGAGGGCCTTTTGTTTAAAGGCTGATATTGCAAGGCCCGCTATTGGTCATGAAATTGGCATCATAGAGAATGAACAGTCGCCTGAAAAAAAGGAAAGTCTGCTGGTATCTGAGTTTTAAAGTAGCCAGTTCGATTCAAGTTTAGATTAATGAGGGTTGAGGGCTGAGGGCGACCACCAGAAGGTGAGCGCCCTGAAGGTCACAACGAACCACGATCAGTTCATGGATTTTAACTGACGATCAATAATTTCTTTAAAATTTTGAATAGGGTAAGCGCCTCTTAGAGATACACCATTGATGATAAACCCTGGGGTTCCTGAAATACGAAACTCTTGGGCTTCGGCGATATCAGCATTGATGCGGTCCATGACCTCTTTGGAGTTCATGTCTTTTTCCAATTGCTTGATGTCAGCACCCAATTTTTTGGCAATTTCCTTCATGAAAGGCTCGCCTTTTTCGCCCATCTCTTTTTGCTTAGCGAAGACCTCATCATGAAACTTTCGCGCCTTTTCATGGTCTTGCTTAGCGATGGCTTCAAACATCTTTGCTGCAGGCATGGCCTGAGGGTGAAAATCCAGAGGGAGGTGCTTAAAGATAATCCGCACGTCATTGGGATACTCTTTCATCAACGGATGCACAGTTTGCAATGTGGCGCGAGAGCAGTACGGACATTGAAAGTCGCTGTACTCAACAATGGTGATCTTTGCGTCTTTGTTGCCAAAAATTACGCGGTTTTCGTCAATCTTAGGCTTGAGAGGGTTTTTAAATTCCTCTTCCAAGCGAGCCTTTTCACGAGTGCCTTCGTCCTCCTGTTTGCGTTGTTCAGCTGCGCGGTAGGCCTTTTCAAAGGCATCCATAAATCCCTTGGGATCCTTTTCAATGGCTTTAAAGACAATGGTCGGGTCTTCATCAATTGCTTTTTTAATCTGCTCTGGTCCGGCACAACCCACAACACCAAGCATTGCCAATATTGCCATTCCCTTAAAAGCGTACTTTGCAACAAATCCTAAATTTTTCAAAACTCTCCTCCTCAAATCTTCGTATTTTAAATATTTACTTTGGCGTGGTCTTTAATAACTCACTTTTTAGTTCTTCATTTTTTATTCTTTTCTTCTATTTTTCTATTATCCTAACAGTTCATTGAATTAGGTACTATGGTAATCTCAGAATATATCTGAAACATAGCAAAAGGAAAGATAACGCAAAAAGTTAATCGCGTTCTTTGATAGATTTGAAGAAATCTTCATCTGAAGATGGATGCGGTATCACACGAAAAGGAGTTTTATCACAATGGGAAAGAAAACCTTCCTGGCGTCTTTGTTGATGGGTGCAATGGCATCCGTGGCCAGTGCGCAACTCAAGTTCAATTATTCAAATTTGATTCTAAAAGATCTAGAGCAAATGGGCCAGTATGTGAGCTCAAAGCTGAAAACCTATGAGCAGGACACGACCTCAACTTTGCCGTTGAAAGATGCAGTTGAGTATGTATTCTCGCGACCCGATGATGATGGTCTTATAGACAAACTATTGCCGCCGGTTCGTCAGCAGTTGGCGGCGGCAGAAGAGTGGCACAAGGTATTGGTTCAATTGACCAACGCCTGCATCACAATCACCAAAGATCCAGATAAGCACAAGGTCCGTGAGCAAATCACCGCGCTGGTGATGTTGGAGAATATCATTGCCGAAGTTAAGCCTGATGCCAAAGAGGCTGGGCTCGAGCGAGATCTGTTAAAAAAGATTGCTGATGCCGATATTTCCGTGTCCCGAAAAGCCAGGAGCGAAAGAAAACTGCGTTCCATGAAGGGATTCCGCAGCCCTTCAGAGATTGCGGAGCGAGTTCTCGACGAGCTCGACGATACTTTGGCCCAGGAAAAGAAAAAGGCCAAAGAGGAGACAAAGAAAAAAGAGAAAGAAGAGAAGCGAAAAGAAAAGGAAGCCAAAAAAGAGGTCAAAAAGAAAGCTGAGAAGAGTGGCGACGAGCAAAAAAGTGACGACCCTCCCTTGGAAGACGCCACGAAAGCTGATGGTGAGATCGAGGACATTAAGATTTACGATTGATTTCGGACCTTCTGCTACTATTCTGGACTCAAGATAAAACGCCAATTGTCGATGTTATGTACATGTTCAGGAGGAGCAGATCATGTACTTACAAGGTCAATTGCAAATCGTGTTTGATGTGTTGTATGAAATGGGAATCATTGAGCCCATGCTCAAGATGGATTGGCAAGAAATTTCCAAATCCAGCGAAAAGGATCCCTCGCAGCGAGAATCACTCTTAATTTTAGTCAATTCGTGTTCGTCAGATAAGACAGTTTTGCATTCAAAGCTGTGCAATCTCGACGAAGTCTCGCTGCAATTGGTTGCGATGGAGGTGGCTCGTGAGCTCTGTGAATACCAAGAGTGCAAATTTGTTCACTAAGATCATTGGCATATTGATGCTTGTGCCATTGCTTCCACAGATTTCGCAAGCCTTTGAGATTGATTTTTCGCGCCGCCAATTGCAGTTTGATAAAGTCGTCGACAGCGTCGTGATGCAACCAGCGAACTCCGTAGAAACCAGTCTCACCACAGGTCTGAGTCCTCAGTTGAGTTCCCAGAGTCTGTTGGAGCGAGTGTTCACGCCGCCCTCGGAGGTGCGCGAAATTGCAGTATTGCTGACTGAAGCGGGATTCGTACCTCAGACCGTGTATTTGCGCAAAGGCACCACCTGCGTCCTGCACATTGTTAATCTTCATCCACGTGAGAAAAACATCAGTGTCGTGATTGATGCGTTCACAGAAAATCATTTTCTGCCCTTTGGTGTGCCCAAGCGAATCGAGCTTCAGGTGAAGGCCGACGGCGTCTTTTCGTTTCAGACTCCAGAATTGGGCTCTGTTGGTAGATTGGTTGTTGTCGATGGTGGGCGAAAGCCAGCCGGAGAGTGAGGCCTAGGTGGCAAAGTCAGAGGACAGCTCTTCAAGTGTTTTTCGCGAGACCATCAGAAACAATCTGGCGCCGATTGTTCAGTATCTTGATGATCCTGCCGTGAGCGAAATCCTCATCAATTCCTTTGACGAAGTCTTTGTCGAAAAATCCGGAAAAATGGAAAGAGTCAACGCGCAGTTTTCGAGCGAAGATGCACTCTTGGCCGCTGTCAACAGCATCGCCCAAAGTGTAAACCGCCGCGTAACTGCAGAAGAGCCTCGGCTCGACGCACGCTTGCCTGACGGTTCGCGAATTGCGGCCGTGATTCCGCCCTGTGCACGCAAAGGAACGACAGTTTCCATTCGCAAGTTTACAAAAAATCAAATCTCTTTTGGCCAGTATGTGAATGAACTCAAAGCCCTCACGGCCGATGCTGCCTTGTTTTTAAATGTTTGTATGATCTTGGGTAAAAATATCATCGTCAGCGGCGGCACTGGCTCTGGTAAAACGACTCTTTTGGGCCTGCTGTGTTCATTGATTCCTAAAGGTCAGCGAATCATCGTGATCGAGGATTCGAGTGAACTCAAGGTTGACTATGAGCATGTGGTCTTTTTCGAAACCAAAATGGCAGATGCCACGGGAAAAGGTGAAGTGACAATTCGAGATTTGGTTCGCTCCAGCTTGCGACTTCGTCCCGACAGAATCATTGTGGGTGAGGTTCGCTCGAGCGAGGCTCTGGAGTTGATCAACGCCATGAACACGGGTCACAAGGGTTGCATGGGAACAGTCCATGCCAACACGCCCGAGGATGCTATTGTGCGCTTAGAAGCTCTGGCGCAGGGGGGCGACTCCAGAATCAGCGAAAAAGCACTGACCTCGCAGGTCGCATCCGCGATCGAGGTCATCGTTCAAGTTTCGAGATTATCGGATGGAAGCAGAAAGATAACGCATATAGCTGAGGTCTGTGGTTTTAATAAAGCTGAGGGGACATACGAGGTCAATCCGATCTTTAACGTGCCACGCCTGGTGCGAAAGCCTGATGGCAGCCTTCAGGGAGAGCTCTTGCCCACCGGATATGAACCCACTTTTGCACAAGAAATCACTGACAATAAATTGCCTTTTCCTGTCAGTAAATTCCAGAAAATCTCTGCCTAGGCGGCGTTTGCATTGAGTCAATATTTTTTTCTGTCAACGACGCGATTCCTAAGTTACATCAATAGCTGTGTTAATCAGTTGCAAAGTCACCAGTGCCATCATCCGCCACCTGGAAAAGGAAGGGCGGGACATTGCTTTCTTATACGAAGAGAGTGGATGGCCCATTGAGTTGCTCGAAGATTCATCACATTGGATTCCAGCGCCCGATATGGAATCACTCATCACAAAAATTAGTGCGCAAATTGAACGGGACCCAGCGGAATTTGTCAAAGAGGTGGGAGTGGCCACCCCGCATCTTTATGCTTGGGGAGTTTTGGACAGTGTGATTCGTATGCTGCCTTCGCCGCGAAGCATTTTTAAAAATCCAGGTCGTTTTTTAAGTTATTTTATCTCTCCGGAACCACCCGTGGAAAATATTTTTTACAGCGACCAAGAGGTCAGATTTGATATTCCCTTTTTGGCCGAACAGTATCCGATGCTAACGGCGTATTTTAAGTCTGCCTTTTCGGCATTGCCGCAGTACTCTGGAGAGCAGGCGGGAATCGCCGATTGGTCAGGAATTCATTTTTCGATTCGGTTTCAAAAGAGTGCCCAATTGCCTATGGACACTTTTGCCACGCAAAAACAACTGAGCCCGGAGTTGCTGGCTGATCTTGTCGAGAAGTTACAGAATCAGCAGTTGGACCTAGAAGAAAAAAATCGCGAATTGCAAAATCAAAATCAAAAGCTGGAACAGTTGTATGCAGAGCTTCGCGAAAGTTCCAACTCGTCGTCTTCTGTTGCAGAGCCCATCGCAACGGGTGCCGGCATCACGCCGATGCCTCAGGGGCATATCTATTCAATGCAAGGAGAGTTTGGCAAAGAGTCAGCCTCTTGGTATCTTACGCAGAATTTGGCAAAGCTACATGATTACATGATCCGCGCGCAGCAGCTGATAACGGTGCTGATGCCGGAAGAGCGCAATGAAAAGGCCATTCAAAAAATAATACAAAGAATTGATTGGGAATATGTGAAACATCAATATCCGCAATTGATTTCCGATTCAGTAAAGCGACTGCGCAGCCTGTCCGAGCAGGATGGGGCTGAAGCGCCCACTACAATTTCAAAAACCAACAATGGAGAATTGCACCATGTCTGAAATCCTTGGAATCAAAGCACGCGAAATTTTGGACTCACGGGGAAACCCCACTGTGGAAGTCGAAATCATGACTGACGAAGGAGCATTAGGCCGCGCAGCGGTGCCCTCGGGAGCTTCGACAGGAGCTCACGAGGCCAATGAGCTTCGTGACCAAGACAGCAAGCGCTTTCACGGCAAGGGTGTTCTGAAGGCGATTCACAATATTGAAAGTGTCATTCAGCCCGAGATATTAGGTTGGGACATCTTTGATCAAGTCGGCTTAGATCGCCTAATGATTGAACTTGATGGAACCGAGAACAAAAGCAAATTGGGCGCCAACGCGATGCTGGCCATTTCCTTGGCGGCAGCAAAGGCAGCCGCGATGGAGGCGGGACTGCCTCTTTATCGTTATGTCGGAGGATCCCAGTCTTATCGTATGCCTGTGCCATTGATGAATGTGATCAACGGCGGCGCACATGCCAACAATGGCCTTGATGTTCAAGAGTTTATGATTGTGCCACTTGTGCAAAACTCATTTCGCGAATCACTGCGCGCCGGCTCCGAAATATTTCAAACGCTAAAAAAGCTTTTGAGTGATCGTTCCCTCTCGACCGCTGTGGGCGATGAGGGTGGTTTCGCGCCCAAACTCGCCGGCAATGAGGATGCTTTGAAGCTCTTAACTGAAGCCGTTCAGCGCGCGGGTTACGAATTGGGTCAAAATGTATTTTTAGCTATGGATGTGGCAGCCACGGAGTTCTTTGCAGATGGGCAGTACAACTGGGAAGGCAAGAAGATTTCAGGAAACCAACTCTACGAAATCTACCAAAAGTGGTGCGACCAGTATCCTATCGTGAGCATTGAAGATGGATTTGCTGAAGACGACTGGACCTCATGGCAAAACGTAACAGCAAAAATTGGCAACCAAGTGCAATTGGTGGGTGATGATCTGTTTGTCACCAATTCAAAGCGATTGAAAATGGGTATCGAAAAAAAGGCGGCCAATTCTATTTTGATCAAGGTCAATCAGATCGGCACGTTGACTGAAACTGCAGATGCCGTTCAGTTGGCCACTCAGAGCGGCTACTCATGTGTTATGTCTCATCGTAGTGGTGAGACCGAAGACACCACCATTGCTGACTTGGCCGTGGCCTTACGCTGTTCGCAAATCAAGACCGGAAGTCTCTGTCGCTCGGAGAGGACAGCCAAATACAATCAGCTTTTGCGAATCGAAGAAAACTTAGGTCCAAATGCTGAGTATTGGGACAAAAAGGCTTTTCCTAAACGTTGATTTTCCTATAAAATTGAAAAATGAGTCGATTGATTGAGTTGATAAAGAGCCCCTATCTGGTCCTGTTCTGGTGCTTTGTATTTATTGGTGTGCACCTTTTTGTCAGCGAATCTTGGTTCAAGATCTGGGTCCAGTATCGCGATCTCGAAAAGATCGAGGGGCAACTCATCAGTCTCCATAAAAACAATAATCAGATGCTGGACAATCTAAAGCATGGCCAGGACCTCTACAATATTGAGATGCAAGCTAAAGATCGCTTAGGTCTTTTGCGAGGGAATGAGTATGTATTCTTGTTTTCGCCCACCTCCGGGGAGTGACTCGTACCAATTTCGATTCAAGTTTAGCCCATTGTTGGCTTCGACCATCGTCGCTTGCGACGTGCTAGGAGCACGCCTCAGCGCCTCCGGCCTTGCCGCCTCGGTCTAAACTTGACTTGAAATTGGTACTTTAGAAATTTCGATTCAAGTTTAGCCCATTGTTGGCTGCGACCATCGTCGCTTGCGACGTGCTAGGAGTACGCCTCAGCGCCTCCGGCCATTTAGATCATTGGGGTGTGAACATAAGTGGGGAGAAGAACCAATCTTTAGATATCTCTACCAAGAAAAAACCAAATAACTATTCAGAGGTCTCTTGTCATTTCCGAAATGTAGGAATAGGGTAAATACTCTATTGGAGCGGAGGGAGCAAGCAATGGATTGGAACAAAGAATCTATTCGTGATCTCAGGTTAAAGATGGGTTGCAGTCAAGCAGATTTTGCCCGCCGCCTGAATTGCAATTTGGCAAATGTAGAAAACTGGGAACAGGGCCGGCTGCAGCCAAACGAACCGATTGTGTCAGAGTTGGAGCTGCTGGCGATGGACGCAGAGGTCAACTCCACCGAGGTGCTCTGTCAAGCCATTGCAGAAAGTTTGCTAACGGATCAGGCGATCAATCAAATTGATTTTTCTGAATTGCAGAAAGAGATAAAATAGAGTCAATTTCTCTATTATGAGAAAAAAACTTTATTTAGTTGATGTCAGTTCACTTTTTTTTCGTGCCTTCTATGCCATTCGGGAGCTGACGTCTCCGAAAGGCATTCCGGTCAACGCTGTTTATGGGTTTTTATCCATGATCACCAAGCTCTTAAAAGAACAAAAACCTGCTTATTGTGCTTTTTGTTATGACCAAAAAGATCCTGGTTTTCGTCACGAAATTGATCCCAACTACAAAGCCAATCGCACTGAGATGCCTGAGTCATTGGCGCAACAGATTCCTTATATGAAGTCCTTTGGAAAATTACTGGGAATTGCGGAGTTTGAGTTGCCAAGCTTTGAAGCGGACGACTGCATTGGCACGCTTGCCTATTGGGGGCGCGATCACGGCTTTGACGTGGTAATTGTCAGTGGTGATAAGGATTTCGCACAGCTCATTGGTCCTCACGTTTGCATGCTGGATACGATGAAGGAGGTCACTTTTGACGAAGATCAGGTGGTGGCAAAGTGGGGGGTGCGGCCCGAGCAATTTATTGATTTTCTTTCGTTGATTGGTGACTCTTCTGACAATGTTCCCGGGGTCCCCGGAGTGGGCCCCAAAACGGCCGAAAAGTTGCTGAAAGAGTACAACACTCTGGAAAACATTTATGCAAATTTAGATAAAATAACGGCCAAAGCACTCAAAGCAAAAATGGAAACTGGCCATGAATCGGCATTGCGTTCTAAGCAGCTGGTAACCATTCGTACAGATCTTCCGCTCAACCCCAGCGCCGAAATGTTGCAGATGAGGCCCATCATGCGAGCAGAGTTGGAGTCCTTTTTAACCGAGCTAAATTTCAAAGCTCTGCTTAAACAACTCTTGGGTATTTCAGTTTCTAAGTCAGCCCAAGACAGCACCGCTAAAGACAGCGCGTCGGCCAAGAGCTCTGAAGATGGGAATTCAGACGGAGCCGCTGGCGACAAAGCGGAGAGTGCCTCATTGGGTGGCCACGCGATCAATAGCGCAGAAGTCGAGGCAATGAATGAGCAAATTGTGATTCTAGATGAAGCGAGCCTGCAAAAGTATTTTCCTAAAGCGAGCACTGTATGGATTTGGGAGAGTCGCGGTCAGCTTTACATTGCTAAAGATAAGTTGATTGGTCAGATTTCAATGGCGGATGTGAGTGCCGCCATCATCGATGCTCTGTCGTGGCGGCTTTCGGGATATGACATAAAGCTCTTGGCGCATGAACTCGACTTGACTGATATTCACGTCGAGCAAGACCTGATGCTGATGGCCTATGTTGTAAATGCTGAGGCCATTTCGTCTCTTGGGCAGATCGCTAAAAAATATCTCGGTTTAGAGAGCGCGGACTTTCTTTCTCCGGCATCTCATTTCGAATTACTGCAGAGTCTGGCAAAAGAGCTTGGAAAGCGCCTGTCGGCGCAGCAGGTGCAAAATATCTATTCAGAAATTGAGCAACCACTTGTTGAGGTGCTTTACGATGTTGAGCGCGTTGGAGTCTTGGTCGACTGTGAGCTTTTAAAAAGCCAGAGTGAGTCCTTGCAGAAGGACATCGTTGAGTTAGAAAGTGAAATCAAAGAGCTCGCAGGTACTGATTTTAATATTTTGAGCCCCAAACAATTGTCTGAAATTCTTTTTGAAAAGTTAAACTTGCCCAAGGGACGAAAAACAAAAACGGGATACTCTACTGACAATGAAGTTCTTATCGGTCTCGATCATCCCATCGCGGCCAAAGTTCTGCAGTTTCGTGAGTTATCAAAGTTAAAGTCGACCTATGTAGATGCCTTGCCCGACCTTGTTAGCCCGGTGGATGGGCGGATACACACTCGCTTCAATCAAGCCATGACCACCACAGGTCGCCTTTCAAGTGAGAATCCCAATTTGCAAAACATTCCGATCCGCACTCCTCGCGGGCAACAAATACGCAAAGCCTTTATCGCGGCTCCAAAATTGAGTTTGTTATCCATGGACTACTCACAGATCGAATTGAGAATTTTGGCCCATGTGAGCCAGGACCCAGGTCTGGTTAACGCTTTCAAAAATGATGTCGATGTTCATACTGCGACGGCCGCGGAGGTATTTGGTAAAGACAGAGAAAAGGTCACTCCAGAAGATCGTCGCATTGCCAAAGCCATCAATTTTGGCATCGCCTACGGTCAAGGTGCTTTTGGCTTAGGTGAAGCTTTGGGTGTTGAGCGAAAAGACGCACAAGAAATTATCGAGAGGTATTTCGAAAAGTTTGCCAATGTGAAGGCGTATATTGATGACACCATCAAGTCCGCCTATGACAAAGGTTATGTCGAGACTCTCTTTGGTCGTCGCCGATATTTGCCAGAGTTGCAAAGCAAAAATCAAAATGTGCGCAGGTTTGGTGAGCGAGCCGCAATCAACGCGCCAATGCAGGGTACTGCCGCTGATCTGATCAAGTTGGCTATGATCAAGATCCACCGGAGCATGGATTTGAAAATGATTCTGCAAGTGCATGATGAGCTTATTTTTGAGGACACGCGCGAATTGCTGATAGCCGCAAAGCCCAAGGTTGAAGAGATAATGGAAAACATTGTGAGCTACTCAGTGCCACTCAAAGTTAATGGTAGTATTGGCAACAATTGGGACGAGGCCCACTAATACCAATTCCACTTAATCCGTATACCTTCGTTGCTCAATCGGTCGGCTTGTGCGGCCTACAGGGAGTAGGCCTCCGCGCCTCTCTCAATCGCGCCTCGGTCTACGAATAAATTGGAATTGGTATAATACCAATTTCGATTCAAGCTTAGACCTTTGTTGGCTGCAACAATACTGGTCATTGTGTAGCAGGACCTTTTGGATTTTGGCTTGATGGCGCTATTCTGTTTCCCAGCCTACGACGCGGCCACCTTCAAAGAACACGACCCGCTCTTCGTTGCGGTAGCCCTGTGCCGTGGAGACCTGTTTGCTGTACTTCCATTTTTCGTTTTTATACACTGGATTTCCTGAGACTTCGATATTTTGCGGTTCGCCCCAGGACTTTCTCACCAAATCTTGTGGCATGCCGAGCACGATGTCGCCAGTGATGAGCAGTGGTGCCATTTCTTTAGATGTGGTGGAGGCCCGCTGCCAGATTTGTTTTTGATTCACCCATGCTTGCCGGCCTTCAATTGAGGGAATGAGGAGCAATTCTATTCTTTCGAAATCATTTTTCAGCCAGGGCAGCACTTTGGAGTACTGATCACGTTCTTTGGTCGCCGAGAGGCCCCGCTCTAGCAGGCGAGACTTGTAACGTGCCCGAATGAGAAGGTCTTGCTCAGGTGTAATCTCTTGATCTGGATTGAGGCCCAATTCGTAGGTGATCTTTTCTCGCTCAAGGGCAGTGAGTCGTGATGCCATGATCTCTTTGTACACGCGATCCGAGATTGTGATCTCTTGTTCATCTGGGTTGAGGTCCACTTTTCCTGAGAACAGGCTGCAGTTCGTAGAGACAAAGCAGCAACATAAAATGGCGAAAAATTGTCGAAGATTCTTCTTCAAATTTTTTTGGCTTTGAGAAAGGCGCATACTTCTATTTACCTATGAAAAACCACTCATTCATAGCCTAGAATTTTTTGATGTAATTCAAGATGGGTTTAAAACGAAATCAGAGTGGAACGGCAGAAAATAAATAGACAAAAGATCGGTAAGGAGTGGAAAATACAATAACAGGCTCCTGAAAAGCTCAGATACAGGAGCCTGAAAGACTCAGGTAGAGGCTCCTCAAAAAGGTAAAGATGCAAGGCCGCAGGTGCCAAATCGAATGTAGGCGTAGTATGTGCTACGTCGAAGTGAGATTTGGCGCCGAGAACGCAGCAGATTTACCTTTTTCAGGAGCCTGTTAAAGGAACAATCACAGTGGCAGACTCTGGTCCAGAAGAAGAAAAACAATCCCGTGATGGCGGCAGTGACAAGGAGGGCTCTAGCAACTCTGGGCAGAGCTCGCCGCCTCGTCTATTGAGTGCTGAAGATCTTGATAGTTTGATCTTTGAGCATGATCCGGAGTTATTGCAGGCGGCTGCGGAGTTTGCAAAAATCGGGGATATCCCAGAGGGCGAACTCATCGACTTAGATCGAGCCTACGAAGAGGAGCGCCAACGTTCGATCAAGTTTAGACTAAAGGTCGGATTTTCGAAAATCATATACAAGATCGAGTTCACCAGTCTTTCTCTAGTCAGACACTCACGCGATTTTCTGATGGTGCGTTTGCCGATGTTAGCTAGGCAAATTCTGATGTCCCTGAAGCTTCTTTTAAAAAGACTTCAAGAAAACCTTCAGGCCTTTCTAGCCCTTCCGAAAAAACAAAAGATTGCGGCAGGCGCGCTCTTGCTATTGATCGTGCTGTTTGTGGGATTTTTGCGATATCTGTTGAGTGGGCACTCTTTTTTGAATCCGTCCGAAAATAAATTTGTATTGAATCTCGAAAATGTTGCCGAACAAAAAATGGAATTTGATCCTGCAACGGATATGGAGTTGTTTTTTGACTCGCCTCGAATCCATTTGAGTCAGGTGCTTCTTGGAAGAATTGTCGTCAATTTAAAGAGCTCCGCAAAATCACGAAGTCCTATGTTGGCTATTGAGCTGATCATAGAGACTCTTTCCGAAGAAATTGCTATTGAAATTAAGGATCGCGAACCTGAAATAAAGGACATTATCTCTAGAAAAATAGAAGAGCTTTCATTTGAGAATATAGATTCTCAAACAGGCAAGGTCCTGCTGTTGGAGCGCCTTCGCGACGAGTTGAATCGAAAGTTGGATCCTGGGGCCGTGCGAAAAGTGAGAATCAAAACCATCGTTTTGAAGTCATGACAATTGACTTGAGGCTGGGTCGTGTTTGCAATTTTACTCATTAAGTCAAATTGCAAACACGACCCAGTGGTCCGACCATTAGGCTTGAACTTTCAAATTGCGCAGATACCTGCGAATAAAAAAACCAATCATCAAAAGTAATAGAAATGCCAAAATAGAAAACTTTATCTGCTTTAGCGTATCCAATATTGTATCGCCATAATTGGCAATCAAAAGAACTTGTGTAGGCACACTGATCAGTGCGGCAAAGCCATCCACCAACAGAAATTTCGGTAGACTCAGTCGTGTCATGCCGCACATCAAATGCCCTGGAAATCTCAGGCCAGGAGTAAAACGAAAGATCCCGGCGGCGAAAGCACCATACTTTTGGCTCCAGCCTTCAATTTTTTGCAAAGCATTTGGGTTGAAGAGACGTTTTAAAAAAGGCATCTGAAAGGCTCTGGAGCCGGTGTATCTGCCAATGGCATAAACCAAGACATCACTTAAGAAAACGGCAAAGAAGGCCACGATCGCTAGCGTATTGGCATTTACGGGAGTTAAGCCCGCTTCGGGTGGTGGGTATAGCTCAGGGTGATTAGCCAAAAAAGCCACCAATCCAACACTGATCAGCGTGACCTCTTCGGGCACGGGAAGCCCGAAGCTACTGGCCAGCATCAGGCACACCAAGACCGTATAAACGGCCTCGGGGTCATAGGCAAACTGACTAAAAAATTGAAGCAGAGAGTCCTGTGATAAATCAAGCATGCCCGAATGATTTTAAACAAATTCTTACGGAACTCAAAACAATAAATCAGGACCAGAACGATGAAGCTAGGTCCAGTTACCTCGACCATTGCAATTGCAGCACACCACCATCTTAGAGGACGCGAGAGTCGCCGTAGCCTGGTCTATAGACTGTAGGATCGATGTCGTAGATCTTCAGACGGTCATGCAGGGTGCTCTTTGGCATTCCTAAATCAAGGGCCGTGCGCCGTTGGTTGCCGCCGTTGGCATGCAGTCGTTTGATGATCATCTGCTTCTCGATCTCCTTGATTACCGGCATGGTAGACGCGGAACTGGTGGCCAGCAAACTTTTTTGCTGAGAGTTTGAGTTTTTGTCGATGAGTCTTTCAATGTGAATCTCTTCGACCTGAGTCTGCGGAAAAATTGCGGAGGCTCTGGCAACAAGATTTTTAAGTTCGCGTATGTTTCCTGGCCATTTGTGAGCTTTGAGTTTTTGAATGGCCATGTGGCTAAAGCGGACACGAAAGTGCTTAGCAAAGGTGTACAACAGAGTTTCGAAATCCTCCATGCGTTCGCTCAGTGCCGGCAAGTTGAGGGTCAATACATTCAATCGATAATACAAATCACTGCGAAAGCTACCCTCGGAGATCTTTTCGAGGAGATTTTGATGAGTGGCCGCAATGATGCGAACGTCAGTTTTGATGGTGCGATCAGATCCCACCGGGCGAATTTCATTGTTCTCGAGAGCTCGCAACAGTTTAGCTTGAAGGCCGTAGGGCAGGTCGCCAATTTCATCCAAAAATAAAGTGCCTCCGCGTGCGCTCTCAAAGGCTCCTTTGCGATCACATATGGCGCCTGTGAAGCTGCCTTTTACGTGGCCGAACAGTTCCGATTCTACGAGAGTTTCTGTCAAAGCCGAGCAATTGACAGAAACAAATGGTCCAGAATCGCGCAGTGAGCAATTGTGAATGGTTTGCGAGACCACTTCCTTGCCCGTTCCAGAGGGACCAAGCAAAAGAATAGGAAAACGTGTGCGGGATAGGTTTGTTAATGTCGACAGTTCTGCGCTCCATTCTTCGTTCTTGCTGCTCAAGGTGTTTTTGTCGGTCAAATCGCTGGCCGAGTTTGCGAATATGAACTCAGCGTCCCCCATTTTTAATAAATCGCCCGGCTGTAAAATTGCCTCGAGGACTTGCGTGCCGTTGACGAAAGTTCCCAGCGATGAACGAAGGTCCCGAATGATGTAATTTTTTTCACGCTTTTCAATCCTGGCATGGCGATCGTCCAAGGACGCCACCTCCACCTGCACTTGGCAGGATGGATCTGAACCGATGACCAAAAGGTCGGAAAGTGTGAAGGATCGTTCTAAGGGCTGAACCATTTTGAGCATGAGCATAATATGTCTCCTTTGTATATGTTGGCGATAAGTGTGAATCCGTTATAAGTACGTGGTGGTGCTCTACAACTTTCAGGCCATCGTTTTCGGCAATTCATTGCCTTTGAGCGCAAATTTCGCTATGGATTATCCTGAATCTAATAATCGAAGTCTCAACTTTTGGATTTTTGACTTGGCCAGAGCAGAAGTTGGGCTGTAAGGGACGAGATGAAGTCAAAGTTGAAGGCACAAACTAAAAAACCAATAAGAGTGAATGCTAAGGCTAAGAATTCTCGTTTGTTAAAGACTGAAAAGGTTGCCCACAAGCCAAGGGCAAAGGTGCCACCTCCTGACCACGCCTGCTTCTTTATGAAAAGCGCCAAGCTGCCAGAACAGTGGCCTGATATTGATAAACCAGAAATCGCCATAACTGGTCGATCAAACGCAGGCAAGTCCACCTTTCTCAATGCGGTCACAGGTCTCAAGATTGCAAAAGTGAGTCAGACTCCAGGAAAAACAACGCTGCTGAATTTTTTCAATATGGGTCGCTATTATAGAATCGTCGATATGCCCGGCTATGGCTACTCTGCGCGCAGCGGTTCTGAGCAGGTGAGCTGGACACAAATGATTGAACCCTATTTGGCCAGCCGCGAGAACTTAAAAGGAGTGATCATCATTGTGGATTGTCGCCGGGCTTGGACTGAGGACGAAAATCTGCTGACTCAATTTTTGGAGGCCCAAGGCCGCCCCTGGGCGCTGGTGCTGTCAAAAACAGACAAATTAAATGCCAAAGAATTGCGCGAGTGTCAGAAGCGCTTTGCCGAGATTCCTGGAGCTGACGCCGTCTTCTATTACTCCTCAGAAAAGAAGGATTCTGCAAAAAGTGTGGAGAGCGCACTATTTGATCGGTGGATCAAGTGAAGCCAGGAGCATTAAAAGTCGCTGTGGCCATTCCAGCTCGCTTTGGGTCCACGCGATTTCCCGGAAAGCCTTTAGCGAACATTTTAGATAGGCCAATGATTCAATGGGTGTGGGAGGCCTCTTGCAAACATTCGGGCGCAGAGAATGTCTATGTGCTGACGGATCATCAAAAAATAGCCGACGCCGTTAGCAATTTTGGCGGTCAGGCTATAATGACTGCGGCAGATCTCCCTTCAGGAACAGATCGAATTTGGGCAGGCCTTCAGGATAAGCAGTGGGATGTGGTGATCAATGTTCAGGGCGATGAGCCACTGGTGCCTCCGGCACTGATTGCGGAGCTGATGGCCTGCTTTGATGATCCGCAGGTGCAGATGGCAACGGCTGCGCACACCCTTTCTGAGGCTGAGCTTGACAATAGAAATTCGGTAAAAGTGCTCCTTTCAAAAGAAAAGAATGCGATTTATTTTAGTCGATTTGGCATTCCCTTTTCGCGAGGCTCATATTTGAGCCCGAGTGAGTCGCCCATTCTCCGGCACATTGGGATCTATGGGTACCGCCGCAAGACTCTGCAGAGTCTTTGTGAAGAGCCGCCCGCGTGGATGGAGGCTGCGGAATCTCTAGAGCAGCTCAGGGCTCTTTACTTGGGCATCCCCATAAGAGTGATAGAGAGTCAATACCAACCGATAGGTGTCGATTCTCCCTCTGATTTGGATCTCGTAATTGATTTATTGACGGCCAAGTAAGTCTATGATTTCAAAAGGATAGACTTGAGGAGAATGCTGAATGCGGTTAACGAAAAAACTAAGTGGCGCCCGTGCCCAATCTGTGTCCAAATCTGCCAAAAAATCTGGACGGAACTCTGAGATAGTTTCTGTACCTAAAGCAGGGTTAAAATCTGCGCCGAAATCCACAAAGCGGCCCACGATTCGCGCGGGACAGAAAGCTGAGAAGAGACTCATCTCCACAAAGAAAACAACCAAAAAGGCCTTACAGCAAAAGTACATCTTTGTGACTGGCGGGGTTGTCTCTTCTATTGGTAAAGGCCTCACTGCGGCCAGTTTGGGTGCACTGTTAGAGGGGCGCGGTCTCAAGGTCACAATCATGAAATTTGACCCCTATCTGAATGTGGATCCCGGAACCATGTCTCCCTTTCAGCATGGTGAAGTTTATGTAACTGATGACGGTGCCGAAACTGATTTGGATTTGGGTCACTATGAGCGCTTCACTTCTTCTGTTATGACTCGTTTAAATAGCGTCAGCACGGGGCAGATCTATGACACCGTGATTTCGCGCGAAAGACGCGGCGACTATTTGGGTGGTACCGTGCAAGTAATTCCTCATATCACCGACGAAATTAAGGCCAGAATTGTTGAAGCCGCGCAAGGAACCGAGGTGATCATTGTAGAGATCGGTGGCACCGTCGGAGACATTGAAAGCCAGCCCTTTCTAGAGGCGATTCGGCAAATGCGCATTGATGTGGGGTTTGAAAACTCTTGTTTGGTTCATGTCACCTATGTTCCCTATATTGCAGCGGCGGGAGAGCTCAAAAGCAAGCCGACTCAGCATTCTGTTAAGGAACTGCGATCGTTGGGATTGCAACCTGACTTTTTGGTTTGTCGTTCAGAAAAGTTCATTGAGGATCATTTAAAAGCAAAGATAGGTCTTTTTTGTAGCGTTCGGCCCGAACAGGTCATTGCCGCACAAGATTCGGCAACAATTTATGAAGTGCCCTTGGCTCTTCACCGCGAAAAATTCGACGAATTGGTACAAACTCGACTGGGATTGAAGGGACACATGCCCGACCTGGGAGACTGGCATCACATTGTCAAGACTCTGCGCGAGCCCGGTCATACCCTGCAGATTGGCATCGTCGGTAAATATGTAGATTTAAAAGAGTCCTACAAAAGTTTACATGAGGCCATTATTCATGGCGGAATCAGAAACAACTGTAAGGTAAATATAGTTTATGTTGATTCTGAAAAGTTAAACAATAAAAATGTAGCTCAGGCTTTGAGTGACGTGGGTGGAATTCTTGTTCCTGGAGGATTCGGCAGTCGTGGTGTCGAAGGCAAAATTGCCGCCATTCGCTTTGCGCGCGAAAAGCAAATTCCTTTCTTTGGGATTTGCTATGGAATGCAGCTGGCTGCCATTGAATTTGCTCGCAATGTTTGCGGCGTAAAAGACGCAACCTCGCGAGAGTTTGCCTCAGGACCCAATGCGCGTGGCAATTTTGTAATTGATTTTATGGTGGAGCAAAAGAACTTGCAAAACAAGGGCGGTACCATGCGCCTGGGTGCTTTCGCTTGTGAGCTCGATCGAAACAGCTTGAGCTACAACGTCTACAAGCAAAATGTCATTCAAGAGCGACATCGCCATCGCTATGAGTTCAACAACAAGTTCAAGGGTCTCTTTGAAAAAAATGGAATGGACATTGTTGGAATCAATCGCAGCCGAAACTTGGTAGAAATGATAGAGCTGCCTGATCATCCATGGTTTGTGGCTGTGCAGTTTCATCCTGAATTCAAGTCCAAGCCCACAGAGCCTCATCCTCTTTTTGCAAGTTTTGTAAAGGCCTCTTTGGTTCGCCAAGATGAAATGCAAAGACCAACCAAAGTGGGAAGGACCAAGGCGGGCCGAAAGACGCCTATTCAAGATCACGCAAGTCTTTAGAAAGATGGTTTGAAAATGGATTTAGTGAACAATAAAGAGATCAGCGAAAAAATTTTGGCGCAAGGAAAACGCACTCTTGAAATTGAAGCACAGTCCATATTGAGTCTTAAAAAGTGGGTGGATCATAGCTTTGTGGAAGCCGTTAATCTGATACTGGCGTGCAAAGGCAAACTCATTTTGACAGGAATGGGCAAATCAGGACAGATCGCCCGCAAGATTGCCAGCACCTTTGCGTCCACGGGAACTCCGGCGCTTTTTCTCCACCCTGCGGAGTCAAGCCATGGTGACATTGGCATTGTCGATACCGCGGATGTTGTAATGGCGCTATCCTACAGCGGGGAAACCGCTGAGTTGAAGCTGATCATTGAGTATTGCACTCGAAAAGGGATTCCTGTGATCGGCATGGCTGGTAATTCGGAGTCATTGCTCGGAAAGTCCTCACGAGTGTTTGTTTGCGCCAAAGTGGCAGAAGAAGCCTGCCCATTGGGATTGGCTCCTACAGCCAGCAGCACGGCGATGTTGGCCATGGGCGATGCCCTTGCGATGGCCACTCTAGATGCGCGAGGCTTTAAGCCTGAAGCTTTTGCCGAACGCCATCCGGGTGGAAGTCTTGGGTTTCGCCTATTAAAGCGGGTGAAGGATTTTATGCATCAGGGAGAAGGGCTTCCCTTTGCTCGTTTGAACACGCCCATGAAGGACGTCTTTGCATTGATGACCCACCGTGATGTGCGCGGGGTTGTTGGAGTTCTTAACGATCAAGAGCATTTGGTGGGAGTGATCACCGACGGCGACATCCGGCGCCGTCTCGAAAAAGACGAAAATCCAATGCGTGGCACGGCCAGTGAGATGATGATGTCCTCTCCCAGGACCATTGATGCAAATGAATTAGCTGAAAAGGCTCTCTTTTTTATGGAGCAGTTTCGTATCCAACATCTATTTGTCACGGATCAAAAATCTCAGGATCCGTTGAAGCCTGTTGGGATTATTCATTTTTTTGATCTGCTAAATGCCAAAGTGAGATAAGAGCGCACGTTTGCAGCGATTTCGGTTTTCTTGAGACTTCCAGTTGGGATAGCTTCGCACCTGATCACCCTTTGCATCTGTTTGAAGGGACGCGGCAACATGAAGTCGATTTAAACCGTCTTTCATCAATTTTTGAGATGCCACTCCTGAACTTGTAGCATGGCCTGCATTGGAATCAAAAAGCAGGCTCTTCGCCATTTCATAATAGGTTAACCTTGCGGACTGCTGCTCCAGACTCTGAAGGAGGGCTTCGGTAACGATCAAAATTGAATGCCGCTCTAAAATCCATTCACTGTAGCTACTGGGCATATACGGTTGAGCTTTTCGCTCAGGTGGAATTTTGTGAAAATCAAGAATGTCATAATAGGAATTGTCTATCCAAATAAAATGCTGTGCCTGACCTGCCATTGCAAAATCTAGATGATCGTCAACAAAAAATAAGTCCTTTAGATCTAGCTTCTCAAAAAGAAATAAATCCTTTTTGTATCTATCCGTGAATTTTGCCTGTTCTGAAGTTGCATCGATTTTTCGGAGATTTTCGCGGCCTGCAATAAGAAGTGGCCTATAATCACTTGTTTCACGAGGAGTGATTCGCCTTGATTTATATTCATTCACTCGTCGGTAAATTTCATTAATGATAAACTGATTTCGATCGACCTCGCCGCCACTGATATAAAATAATCGAAATCCAGCCTGATGAAGGAGTGCCAAACTCTCGGGTGCATAGTCCATTATTCGATAGTAAATGCCATCGTACTCAAGTGTATTTCTTGGTTCAAATGAAGTCTCTTCAAAACTAATGGTGCGCACCAGTGTGCCATCAATATCAAAGCCAATATCTCTGGCACTTGCGAATTGCAGTGCAGCTAAGGTGAAGACCAATATCATAAAAAAATGCAAAAAAATCTGCCGCAGGAACGATGTCAAAACCGCACCATTTTAAGAAATTTGACCATACAAATTCTCCCAATTAAATACACAGAACTGGCAACATACAAATCCGGTCACTATTGAAGCGGAATAAACTTAAGACTTGATGAGCCGTTCACCTGGGTATTTTCAATCTCGGAAATCACCGATGCGGGTATGGCTCCGTTAGATCTCGGATAAGCATTTGTATTCTTTAAATTGGGATCTGTGCACTTGGAGTCTGAGAGTGAACAACTAACGATAACCCCGACAAGTCTGGCCAAATCTGTAGATATTGCAGGTGGTTCAGTGACAATGGTGCCTGGCGTATAGTTGCAAATATGAATTTTTCCTGAGCTTTTGTTTTTCATCATACAGGATGCGGATGACGTGCCAGATCGCTCGCCAGAAAAAACCAAGATTTGATCCTCATCTTTGTAAAAAGCGAAATCAATGCTGTGCCAGTTCTTGGATGATCCCGATCGCAATTGGTAGCCCACAATGTGCTCGGGCACAACATATCCATGAGCCACAAATTCACCCGCATCGCGAGTGTGATCATACATGATGTTGTTGTTTTGCAAATTCCAATAATTGAGATCAATGCTTCGAGGAGTGGTTTCTTGAATGACAACCATTCGGTCACCGTAGGTAGCTGCTGCAGGCGAAACAATTGTCGAAAATACCACATCCTTCGGCCAGTCAATCCAACTGCCGCTACGATAGTCGATATAATGAGGTATGAGTGTGCCCATGCTTTCATAGTAAGAAAAGGAACCGTCAACTATTTTCACGGCTTCTTTAGCGGCACTCCGTTCTGAAAGGCTACCCCCATTTTTTTTAATTGCAGATTGTATCTGCTGAGTCACGGGGCCCGGCAAAGAAACAGCGGCTGAAAAATTCCTGACCATAAGAGCTGCTTTGATTGTAGAAAAATATAGAGATTCTAAATAGGCCGAATCATCGCCGAACATGGCCCGCAGGGCCCTTTTTAGGCTCATCTGGCTATCAGTTGTCCCACGGTAAAGCGTCTGGCCATTGCGTGGAAACGAAACACCGTTGATGGTCGCGGGACGCGGAGAGTATTTGTAAAAATTTGTGAAGGCAAAGGCTTGGCTAAAACTTAACAAAGCCAGAGTTAAAATCAAAATTTTCATATAGCAGGCACTCCTAGTTATTTGGTGAAGCGCTGTAGAACCGATCCAAATTGATTCAATTCACTCACCGCCATTTTTGTCTTAAACGAATCATCGCCAGTTACGGGCGCTTCAGAGCCACGCGAATACCCATGATGCTGGCCACGTCACCCGAAACAGAAATCTCTATTTCTTCATTGGCACCGGCAGCAACATCACTTCGTTCAGGCAATGCTCGCATGGTGCCACTAGAACCAATGTTCTCGTAATCAATTAGATTCTCTACTCTCTGCGAGTTTCGAAGTCTCGTTACGCGCAGGGAGGCTCCTCCGCGGTA
>CAYMBJ010000047.1:0-29786 GCA_964388665.1 uncultured Pseudobdellovibrionaceae bacterium
CCTTGGGCCTTCTGGCGCGTTCTGCCTCAAAAATTATTGTCGAGTTGAGGCTAGATGCCCAGGTTGTAGAGGGACTCTAGTTCAGTGGCTCCCGGCGAGGGCTTTGGCACGCCGTCGAAAATGAATTCAAATTCGACTTTATAGGTGGGGTCGCGATCGATGGGTTGTACCGTGGTAAATCCGATGACCCAGCACTCGCCCGGAGGTTTGATCTGTGATGTCACGCCCCAGGATTTCATGCGATTGGTGATCTCGCGGCCTGAGTAGCGATCCATCACGATCTGGCCCACGGCATTTACGTACTTTGTTGAAACACCGATATTGATTCCATAGTCTTCAGTGAAGTTGTCGATGGCGACAGATTCCCCGGACTTGATGGGATACTGCTTGTTCCAGAGAAGCTCAAAAAAATCGCCACCGGTTCTGTACAATCGAATGCGATTCGAAGTGTTGGTGACGTTTTGCTCGGGATAATAGTTGAATGTGGAATAGTTTTCAAAGAGGTCGGTCTTGATGTCAAGAACGGCGGAAAGATCTGACCACCGATACAGAGAGGCTTGCGAGGCATCATAGGATTGTGCCAAGATGAGCGACGCCACCTGTTTGTATTTGACCACACCACTTTGATATTGCTTTTGAATCAAACGGTTGGTCAAGGCCAGGGTGATCAGGTTCCGGTCGTAAATGCGGTCGTTGTAATCAAATTGCAAATTGTTCTTCCCAGTCAAATCTAAATCTTTGATGTTGTCGCGCGAAAAAAAGGGCGCTTGGGATTGCGATTCAAAGCCAAAAAAAGGATGCGACTTGTGCTCGAGCCAGGGGGTGCCAGTGTAGGCAATCGCCGGCACAATCTCATGTTTGACCTTACCGCCGGAGAGCATCGGAAAATCATCGTAGGTGGCAGAGAGCATGCTGCGAAATTGAATGTCTGTGCGAAAGTAGCGGCGCGCATTGGTGCGATCAGCACCAACGCCAAACAGATACTGAGTCTCGCGGTAGGTGAGGCGAGGCAGTGCATCGATATAGGGCCCGAGTCGCATTGGGTAGTACCATGTGGGTGCAAAGTCAAATCGCTGGCCAGTGCGAATCATGTCGGTCTCTGGATTGTAAGGTCCACGCACGATGTGGCAGCGCCTGTCAGTGTCTAGTGATTCTGGTGGCAGGCTTGCGGTGATGTCGACGCCATTGTCATCCTTGCATTTGTATTCTGGAAAGTAATAGGGGATACTTCCTGGTGGTGTCAGATCATCATGAGCCGGCCCTGCCCGAGTGAAATTGGCATAATTAAAATTTAAAGTGTAGTGACCGCCCAAGAAATCTCGTGGAGTGGTTTCATAGCGAAACTCAGGGAATTTGTGTACGGCCACGTCTGAGCCGGCCAAGGGGTCCCCTTGGAGCATATGATTAAAGTAGTTGGCCTCCAGAGAGTAGTGCTCGTCATAGGTGTTTTTAGAAAGCGAGATGCGATTTTCCATCGCTGGTGCACCATCATTGAAAGTCTCTGAGGTGAAATCACGAGGATAGAGCAGATCGCTGGCATTGTTGATCTCCGCACGTTGCACATAGCCGCCTGGAAGATCCAAATAGTGTTCGTATTTTACAAACCAACGCTGGGTGGCGCTGTTCACTTCGGGGTGAAACGATTTGAATCGATCCAATTCTCTGACCTTGCGATCAGAGAGAATCGCGCCGCTGAATTCGCCATGGCTGGTGGAGTTGACTAAGTAGCGATAATTCAAACGCCCCTTTAGGCCGCGGTGTTCATAGTTGATGGCTGTGAGAGTGGCATCTTGAGAGGGAGAGATGACCCAATAAAAAGGCAGTGCAAAAGTTTTTCCAGAATCATTGGAATACAAGAATTCTGGCGGCAGGAGGCCTGTTTGGCGATCATTTTTTAATGGCAGCACCAAATAGGGCAGCCAAAAGACAGGGACGTCGCCAATCTTCATAAAGCTATTTTTTATGAAGGCGTATTTGCCAATGGTGGCATCAATGGAGCTTCCTGTAAATGACCAAGAGGGTGGGCAATTGCTGCATGAAGTGAATTCGGCATCGGAAACGTCGTAGGTATCGGTGTCACTTTTTACAATTCGTGTTCCCGAAAACTCAATGGCGCCAGAGCGCACCTGTGCATTTTCAAACCAGCCCAAATTGGTTTCGTAGTCCAATTCTGCTTGATCAGCCAAAATGGTGTAGCTGGCGGTGGAGATACTGACATTTCCAGCGAGGTCAATTTTTTTAAATTTATCCCAAATTCGCACTCTGTCCGCTATCAAGAGTTGTCCTTGGTTCAAGACTTGCACATGGCCAATGAGATCGATGAAGCCGCGAGTGGAGTCGCGAAATAGCGAGTCATAGTAGGCCTGCATACCGCGAATTTTAGCAGAGGGCTGATCCTTGAGAGATTTTGTTGCTTTTGCTTTTGCTGTCGCTTGACCAAAGAGCGCTGGAGCAAAGGCAAGGATCAAACCGAGCGTGATCAGGAGTCTGAGTTGAACCAATTTTAAGAGAGAGGGATTCCAGCATTGCATGAATTGGCAATTGTAGTTAAGACCTTCGGCAGATGTCGAGTCATGCCGCACTCATTTCTAGACAAATAGGCCTCTCGTGCATTCGCCTCTTTTGCCGATAGGAAAAGAGAGAGGTGATGGGTCTGCGAAGCCAATGCCGGAAACTTGGGCTTGACGCAGACCAGATCCTTAACGAAGGCAACGAAGGCCCCATTGGTTTGGGCCTTATGTATACAATAGAATTTGAGGAAGGACTTTAGAGCGCATGGATGCACAAGTCAGAAAAGTCAATAATGTCACTATTGTTTCAATAACCGGCCGATTGGACATTGATCGGTCTTTGTTATTTCGAAAAAACTGTCTGCCTCAGCTCATTGGTCAGAAGCTGGCGTTCGCATTAGAGGGGCTGCAATTTGTAGGCTCGACAGGCATTCAGTCGTTTTTTAAGTCCATTATGGACTTGGCTGTGGCAAAGAACACACACGTCAAGGTGGTGGGCCTGCATCGCGATTTTAAGCGGCTATTTACCGAGACCGAATGGGAAAGTGTTCATTTTTGTGAAACCTTAGACTTGGCCCTGGAAAGTTTCGACAATCCGCAGTCATGGCTGGAGCAAAAGGCGGCAGCACCCCAAGCGATTCGTGCGTCAGAGGTGACCACAGTGATTGCGCAAACGGATAGCAGTACCGGCGGCGATCAAGGCGAAGGCGAGTGTTCAACTCGTGGCGGATTTGAATCCGCTGTGTCTGAATAAAAGGACTGCAGCTTTTGTGCTAAATCTGAATTCAATTTTTCTAAAGCTGCAAGTGCCATGGTTTTTTTATCGCATTCAGAAATTTTTTCTGAGTAGAGCATACGCAGACTCTCCAATTGTGATGTCTGCATTCGGTATTGGTTTTCGAGGCTGTCATTTTTGCTAGTGGCTGTTTCCAATTGAAATTTGATTTGCGCCAACTGCGCTTCGAAGTCTGAAATTTGTGTACGCGTCAGTTGTGCTTCGGCGTCTTGGCGAGACTTTGCTTGCTGGGTTTGCTCTTGCAAAGTCGTCAATTCATTTTTGAGACTGACGACGGAGTTCTCAAGAACATCGTTGCGATCTTTAACCTGCAATAGCGCGGTTTCTTTGCTAGTCAGTTCTTTTTTTAAAATTTTCACCTCTTGGCGCTCGGACTTGAGTGCTTCAAGTTCTCTCTCGTACTCTTCAATTGTTCGCGTGTGTAGGTCTTCGATATGTTCTTTTTCTTCGCTGTAGGAGCGCGCGATTTGCAAGATTCTGTCTTGAAGACCCATATTTTTTTTCACGAGCTGGGTGTTTTCGCGAGCGGATTCGCTGATCTTGATCTCAAGGTCCTTTGAGTAGCGCTTGAGCTCTTCAATGTAAGGGGCGACAACTTTTTGAATGCGCCCGTGAAAGCGGCGAAGGCGCGCCACTTCGTTGCGAAGTTTGGACATTTTTTCTTCGCACATTTTTGCCTTTTCCGTGACAAAGATCTTTTGTTTTTCGAGTTTCTCTAGTCGTCCAAGCCAAATATTGTCTTTCTCTGCAATGAGTTGAGATTGATCCGTGAGTTGGGAAACTTTGTATTGGTAATACTCTTTTTCTTCGCGGAGTTTGGCCTGTTCGGATTCAAGAAGCGCCATCTTTTTCATCGCTTGACTGAGTTGCGCCGTCAAGTGGTCGGTCTGAGCAATCAATTGATTGATCGTGTGTGAGCGCAGCTCTTGTCCTTGAGGCTTCATGGGTGTTCCCCTCTCATCGTTTCGATTTGAATCATCCCCTGGGGAAGGGCTCCCCATGGGAAATCTTATTACATTTGTCAATAATCCGCAAAATTCTTAGACACATAGACAGTCAAGCTAGACGATAGATGAGGAGTCGCTCAAAAAAAATGCCTACTAAAGTCTGGAATTTGTTTAAGGCACTCATGAAACAGCCTCGACTTCCGACAAGTCGGGTATGGGTGAAATTGCTATTATTGATGGTACAAATCCAGAGCCACAGTCGTCCTTTTCGGCAGAGCTAGGTCTTGAAGCGACCGATTTGGGGGATCGAAACTCGTTTCGCTTCAAATTGCTCACCATGGTCTTGAACGAGCATTATGAGGATGGACTTGCGGCCTGCCGCGCCTTTATGGAGGCACCCTCACCCTTTCCCAATTTTCACGATCGGACACGTCGCTATGTCAATCATGCGATGGACTTGGTCTATGCGATTCGTGCCAAGCGAAACTTTCCTGGATTAAGTTCCCTCACGCGAGCCAAGCAGCAAGAGCTCAAAGAAAAGTACAAGAATCACTTTCGCGAATTGAGCCATGTATTGCGGACCATTGAGAGAATTGAGCGCGATCTAGAGTTGGTAGACGCCAAGTCCACTATCATGGTGATCCGGGCACTCTGGTATGCGGTGATTTTGCTTCTGATTGTGGCCTTTGTGATCGAGCTTTTTAGTGGCGTGGCTATCACGGGATGGACGGTCGCCAGCGATGGCGTCGACCAGATGGTCGATTTCGTTTTTTCGAAATTCTAATTTGGTCTAAACTTGAATCGAAATTTGGTGTCACTTGGTGGAGATGGCCTTTTGCAATACCTTGAGCATCTGTCCGCTCGGCAAATATCGACCATTGAGATACACTGTGGGGGTCCCTCCAAGCTTTGCGGCCTCGGCCTCCTTTGCCATATTTTGGATGAGGGTGAGGGTCTCCTCGCTGGCCATGCAGGATTTGAGTTGCTCGGAATCAATCGAGTGCTTTGCGGCCAACTCCGCTAACAAAGTTTCGACCTTGTATCCTGTGGCGAGCTCTTCTTGTTTGTCAAAAACAGCGTCATGAAAAGCAAAGCCCTTTTGGCCAATTTTGTCGGCACAAAAAACCATAAAGGCAAGTTCGCAGCGAACTCCGTCGCCTTTCGATGGTGATGTGGGGTTGCAAGAGCCATCCAGTGGAAAGGCTTTAAATATCATTTTCACATCAGGATTGGCCGCAGCGAAGGCGTGAAAGGTGGGGTAGGCATGTTTGCAGTGAGGACATAAAAAATCAGCATATTCGACCAAGGTCCATTTGGTGGCATTGGGATTATCGATGAGACCCGTTTCGGAAAAATTATACTGTGGACCGTTCTGCCACTGAGCCACTTTCTCGTCAACGTACTTGTCCAAATCCGTCGCATTGAAATTTTGTAAAATAACGATCTGAAAGACAAAGGCCAAGGCGGGAATGGCCGGAAAAGCAAAAAACAGTAGCCACTTTTGTTCCGAAAAACCAGCGGCAATGTCAGAGCCCAGCTCAGACAAGCCATAGTCACTTGCACTCCAAATAAAAGCAAAACCTGTGATTGAGAGAACGTAGGCCAAAATGCAAAACAGGCAATAGTTGTGTAAGAAAATGAGCGAGATCGCCCCCATAGCCAGAGAGGCCAAGACGGTCAGCAACGAAACATAAAGACCATACCGGTAAACTCGCTCACGCGATTCAAATTGAAAAAATCGCGGCAAGGCGATCAGGCATAGCAAGATGAGATTGGTGACAAAGCCCCACAATGCCATCGGAATATTTAAAAAACTTGAAAATCGACTGGCGCTGACGGCATCGCAATTGAAAGTCGAGTTCACGTTGCAAAGACTCTGCCCGGTTTTAAAACCAAAGTGAATCGCGTAGTACTCTTTTGTTAAATAAACATGTACTAACATCGCAATGAACGTAATAATAATGGCAATGGTCAGGCGGTTATTTTTGATTTCTTTCATTGTTCAATCCAATCACAATGCTCTTCACCAAGTCAATATGACCCTGACGCTTGAAAACCCAAAAAACTTTGGAGCATTCGCACAATGAGTCAACCACTGCGCTGGTGGAAAATTCGGTTAGAGTTGTATCGGCGCATTCGTCGTCAAGTGGAGGCTAGACTTGGCGGCTACGATTCAGAAATCATCAAGTACCAGGCCGCCTATGAGGTTTCGTTGCGCAGGCCTTGGCGAAAATCAAACCGAGACAAGTTGTTTCGCGCACTAATGGCGAGTGACATTGTGCTGATAGGCGACTTCCATTCCTTGGCCCAGTCCCAAAGGTCGGCGCTGCGTATTTTACGTGAATTGAATGGCAAGCGGGAGCTCCAGTTGGGGATGGAGTGCTTTAGGCCAGAGCAGAACAAATTGATCGAATCCTATTTGAAGGGGCGAATTTTAGAGCGCACTTTTGTAGATAAATCTCTTTTTAAAAAGCGCTGGGGTTTTCCGTGGAGTCACTATCACCAGCTCATGACCTGGGCCAAAGATAAAAAGGTGTCTGTTTTTGGTGTGGATGCCATGATAGGCGCTCAACCCAAAAAGTCGGTGTCGCTAAAAAAGCGAGATGGGCTGATTGCGCGAGAAATAATCAGGCGCAAGAAGGAGCATCCAGAGAGTTTGATTGTTGTGCTCATCGGCGATTGGCATTTGGCTGACGACCATTTGCTCAAGGCACTGCATGCTCAGACCAGTGCGCAGAAAAAAACCTACCGTATCTGTCGCCTGTTTCAAAATGACGAGAAGATCTATTTCGATTTGCTGCGCAAGAATCGTGACCACGAAGTGGATTTGGTGCAATTTTCTAAAGATGATTTTGGACTCATCACCGTTCCGCCATGGGTCAAGTGGCAAAGCTATCAGCTCTTTCTGGATGGGACTCTTGATTTAATAATGAAACAAGACAGAAATCGTATGCACAAGGTCCACTTCGAGAGGGCACGCAAAGAGAGTTCAAATAAAGTTTCAAGCCGATCAAGCCCCGCCGCGGCCGCCGCGGATGAAGTGCAGTTTCTTGCCGCGGATCACGATGACTCTGAGATGGATCCTTCGGACTGGGTGCTGCAAGCTCTGCATTTGCTAGAAGCAGAATTGAATATTCGTGTCGATAAATCAGCCTTGGCCATTTACTCTCCCCAAGATGCGCATTTTTGGGAAAAAATCATCGGCAACTACTCGCGGCCTGAGTCCCGTTGGGCAGAAAAGATCATTGCCAGTGATTTTTCGTTCTATTTCGACAAGGCTCGCGTGGGCCTGCTGATTCGCCCCACCGCAAATCATGTTTCTTCTTTAGCCATGCACTACTTGCATCTGATGAGCCAAGAGTCTGCCGAAATTGAAATCACCATGCCGCTCTTTTTTGAGAGCTGGATTTGGCTAGAAATTTTTCGCTATTTTGGATCTAAGCTCATCAATCCAAAGCGCAAAACGGACTCTGTTGAAGACTTGCGATTGAAATTGGATTCGGGTGAACACAGTGGTGCGACCAAAGAATCAATGTTGGTGGCTCTATCGCAAAGAGTTGTTGAACTTAAGCGAATCAATTCTGGAAAGAAAGCAAGTTTACGGTTCAAACCCAAATCAAAATACAGTCTCTTCCATGGCGCATGGATTTTAGGGCGAATCCATGGCGAGAGACTCTATCAAGCCTATCGGCAGGGCTTGGTGCCTGCCGAAAAAATCACCGCCTATATGAAAGTGGGATTGCAAACTCCAGAGTGGCAGCTTGCTTATATGGATTTTGTTCGCGAATTGGAGACGTGGCCTGTTAGTGCCAGGCGCACCCATCGCCTATAGTAGACGCCTCAGCGCACAGATTCTCTAAGGTCCTTGCCCGGACGAAAACGGGGCACCTTTTGGCTGGGAATAATAACTGTTTGGCCAGTCTTTGGATTGCGGCCAGGGCGAGATTTGCGGTTGAGAATAGAAAATGTGCCAAAGCCAACGAGCTTAACATCATCTCCCTTTGAGAGAGCCTTTTGAATGGCCTGCATGGTGGCATCCAACACAGCTTCTGATTGGGTTTTTGGCATCTTTGTGATCTCTGCTATCTTTTCAACTAGATCTGCTTTATTCATACGCAAGCCACCTTCTTCTTTGCTGAAATAATTCCCGGCTGAATGGATTATCGAAGCTAAAGGTGTCGGAGAATTGGGTCAACGACTTTCGATGTTGAATCCCCTATTAAATGATGCGAAATTTTTAAAAACGGAGTTGCAAATGTTTTATCATTTAAAATCTGAAGTCTTAAACTTTGTTGCACCAGAGTTGGTATTGACTTCTGCGAAAATCACAAAGGAACAAATCTTTGGCCTTTTAGAAAAGCCCCGCTCTTTTGAGCATGGCCATTTGGCTTTACCTGTTTTTGTCTTTGCCAAAGAAGCCAAACAAAATCCGAATGAGTATTCACTTGATCTCGAAAAGAAATTGACCGCTAAGATTCTTGGTTCCAGTGAGCAACCACAGATCAGCTCTGTTAAGGCCCTAGGTGGTTTCATTAACTTCACCTTTCGTGCCAGGTTTTTAAAAACACAAATTCAAAGCATTGCTGAGTCTCCGCTAGAGACCTTGGGACATTCGAACACATTCCAAGGCAAGACCATGATCATTGACTATGCTTCCCCCAATGTTGCCAAATCGATGCACATTGGCCACTTGCGTGCCACAGTTATTGGCGAGAGCTTGAGGCGCTTGGCGCAGACGCAGTCTTACAAAGTCATAGGAGTCAATCATCTGGGTGATTGGGGAACGCAGTTTGGTGGTCTGGCTTGGGCCATCGATAAATGGTCCACGCCCAAAGAGTTTGAAGCGGATCCCATCAAGCGTCTTGATGAACTCTATGTGAAGTTCAATGCCGCCGCCAAGGAGGATCCAGAGATTGCTGAACGCGGTGCCGAAACTTTTCGGTTGCTAGAAAATGGCGACCCCAAAGTGGTCGCCATCTGGAAGCAAGTGATCGCTTGGTCGCTGGTAGAGTACGAAAGGCTCTTTAAATTGCTGCGCGTGCATCATGACTTGGTTTTGGGTGAGTCATTTTATTTTGATAAGCAAGACGATGTTGTCAATCGCTTGACGAACAAAGGAATATTGGTCGAAAGCGAAGGCGCGCGGGTGGTGATGTTTGCTGACGAAGACAAAATGCCTCCCTGTATTGTCAAAAAGAGTGATGGCTCTTCGATCTATGCGACGCGCGATCTGGCTTGCGCGATCTATCGCCATGAAGTCTTAAAAGGCGATCTGCTCCTCTATGTGGTTGGCCAGGATCAGAGTTTGCACTTTCGCCAGATCTTTAAAGTTTTAGAAAAAATGGAATACAGTTGGGCCAAGGACTGTCACCATATTAGTTTTGGTGCCTATCGCTTTAAGGAAGGCAAAATGTCTTCGCGAGTGGGCAAGATTGTGCGATTTCAAGATGTATTGGACCGAGCTCTGGATTTGGTGAGCGAACAGATGCGCGATCGTCCATTGGCAGAAGCCGACAAAAGTAAAATTGCAAGACAAGTCTCTGTGGGCGCCATCATTTTTAATGATTTACTCCAAGATCGAAATCGCAATACCGAATTTGACTGGGACAAGGTTCTGAGTTTTGAAGGCGATAGTGGTCCCTACCTCCAATACACAGTGGTACGTTGTCGCAGTCTTTTAAAGAAATTTGCCACCGAGGTGGGGACTCCTTTGAACTGGGATTTTCAGAGAGAGTATGCAGAGCCCGCCGAAATCAAACTGATGATAACACTTTTGCAATTGGACCACATCCTCCAAGTTTCGTTTAAAAACTTTAAGCCCAACTTGCTTGCGCAGTATCTGTTGGAGCTCTCGGCAGATTTCAGTCAGTTCTATCTTAAGTGTCGCATTTTAGGCGAAAGCCCCGAGGTTGCCATGAGTCGGATATGCTTGGTCTCAGCAATGGAAAAAGTGCTCGTCAAAGGATTGGATGTCTTAAATATCGAAGCGCCAGACCAAATGTAGTAATGCTTCAACAGTGACACGCTTGCCTTAGGTCTGGATGCTCGAATCCGCGGTCGATACCTGATTTGAATTAGGTACAGCCGGTCTAAAAATTATGGTCGCTCGGGCTAGACAGTACTTTGCAGAGCAAGCTCAAAAGAGTAATCTGTTGTGAATGGCTTCTGCATTAACCAATCGGTCCATTCGTCTCAGTTTAATCGATGCGTTTTTGTACTCGTTGATGATGGGAGCCGGCGAGTCCTATTTGCCAGCCTATAGCTTTGAATCTGGTTTGGGCGAAGTCGCGGTAGGAATTCTGGCCAGTCTGCCCATGCTGAGTGGCGCGATACTGCAGATGTTTTCTGGTCATGGTCTCAAGTGGGTGGGTTCGCACAAAACCTGGGTGGTGATCACCACCTCGTTGCAGGGATTTAGTTTTTTGCCGCTGATCATTTTGGCTTACACGCATGTCTCAAGCTTTTGGAGTTTGTTTTTTGTTTACACCATCTATTGGGCCTCCGGGTATGCGGCGGCGCCGGCCTGGAACTATTGGATGAACTGGATTCTTAAAGACGAAAACACCACGGCCTATTTGAATCTGCGCATGCGTGTTTCTCAAGTGGGCATTCTTTTGGGTCTGGTGGGAGGTGGTCTGCTCCTCAAATTGGGTGCAGAAATTGCGTCCTTTCATCATCTGTTTGGCTTGCTCTTTTCCTTCGCCTGCGTGTGTCGCTTTCTTTCGTCGTTCACTCTCAGTCGCAAACACTTTGACAGTCAGTGGCTTGGCCCTGGCATGAGTCTGAGTGTTTCACCACGAAAGATGTGGGCGAGCCTGCCGGATTCACTCAAATCTTTTCTACTAAAGATGATTCCCTTTCAAGTGGGATTGTTTTTGTCGGGCCCCTATGTGGCGCCATTTTTGATTGCCAAGCGGCAGTTCAGCTATTTTGAATTCATGCTCTCGGTGACCGTGTTTTTTTCTGGAAAATTTGCCTTTTCACTTTTGTTGCCAAGACTGCGGAAAAATCAGAGCAATCAACGCCTATTCTTGGGAGGGGCCTTTCTGGTTTCATTTTTGCCCATCTTCTGGCCCTTTGCGCACAACCTCTCGGAAGTTTTGGTTTTGCAAACCATTAGTGGCCTGGCCTGGGCGGCCTTTGAATTGAGTCTGCAAAAGATATTTTTTGTGAAACTAAAAAGTGATGAGCGAGTGCCTTTCTTGTCAGTCTACAACCTGTTCGTGGCATTTGGAATTTGGTTTGGAGGACTTCTTGGCGGTGTATTTTTAAAGAGTCTCGGCACCAATTTGGCAACCTACTACTCGCTGTTTGTTATTGCCGCCTTCGTACGCGTGCTCTTCTTGGGACCACTGGTTTTACACAAGTGGGGCAATAGGCGCACATCCATCCTGGCGGCACCGAGTGCCGTTGCCGACTCTTCGGCAGGCATCAAGCCCACATCCGAAGGAAACGACGGGCCGCCACGCTCCGATGTCGCGTAGACTTTTCGACACTGCACTCAGATGCCTTAGCCCTGTTTGGGCTGTGCTGCTGTGGGCGGTAGTCTGGTTCAAAAATAAACGATTTTCATTAAGTTTTTGTGAAGCTTTGACGATCGGCCTTCGAAGATTTGAATTGATTTTATTCCATGGACGATGGCACAGTTTTTGTAACTCAAGTTGTTGACTCTGGAATTGGGGAAACGATGGAAAGTCGATCAGGAAAGTCGGTCAGTTGGAGGGCTTGATAGGAGGCCAAAGTGGCGCAAAATGGAGTAGCACTCTCAAAGTTTGGTCGGGCTTTGATGCCGTTTCTTCTTTGTTTGATGGCCATCGGCAAAGCTCAGGGAACGTCAGAGACGGAATTGAGTTCGAAGTATGGGGTTGAGGTTCTGACAGATCTGGAGCAGACGGCAACAGATGGGTATTTTGTGGGTGCCGCAGGTGTCAACATTCACTACATTGAAGTCATTCCACCGGAACCCAAAGGAGTCATAATCATCAGCCCTGGGCAAACGGAACCCGCCTTGAAATATGCCGAGCTGATTTATGATCTCAAAGATTTGGGCTATGCCTTTTTTGCAATTGATCATCGTGGGCAAGGTCTATCGGGTCGTTTGGCAGCCGACCCACGCAAATCACATGTGGACGCGTTCAAAAACTATGTCGACGACTTTGCTACCTTTGTGAATCAGATCGTCAAACCTGGCAACTATAGAAAGTCCATTTTGCTCGCCCATTCTATGGGCGGAGCCATTGCCGCTGGCTATTTGGCAAAGTTTCCAAAGACGGTCACAGGGGCGGTTCTCTCAGCACCGATGTTTCAAATCAACACCGGTGCTGCACCCGAAATTGTGGCAGGATGGGCAACCTCCTTTGGTAGATTCTTGTCAGCACAAGCTCTTGCCCCAGGGCAGGTGCTTTTCTCTCGCCCCATGCGCTTTGAAGGAAATCCGGTCACATCGAGTCGCGAGAGATTTGCTACGGCCAATGAGCTGTTAGAAAAACATCCAGAGCTTGGCATTGGTGGTGCGACCACCCAGTGGGTGAGTGAAAGTATTAGGTTTACCAGTGCTATACGCAGCACTGAGAATGTTTTTCAAATTCCAACCCTCATCTTTCAGGCAATGGCTGATCAATTGGTGTTGCCGCAAGGCCAGAACCAAATATGCCGACTCAGTCCTGGGTATTGTGAACTGATACAGGTCCCCGAGGCTGGTCACGAAATCTTTATGGAAAAAGACGCCATTCGCGAACCTGTGTTGGAAAAAATCAGGGAGTTTTTACGGTAGCAATTGCAGCGGCTCATTATCAGATGTGTTTCACACAGCTCTTGAGCCCTTTTAAATATGAAGATGAGGGCTTGTTGTAGCCGTAGCATTTGTCTTTTAGCTGAGGCAGTGGGCCAATCCTGGAATTAGAAATTCATTTTTTTGAGCAAGTTGTCCGGCAACTTTGGCGTCAGCGATTTTGGTAGCAAAAAGGTGCTCAGGTTAAAAAAATCGTTAAAGACCTTGTGGCTCTCGGTAGATTGTCGCAAATAATCGTGGCCAGAAGAACCGCCTGTACCAACTTTGCGACCGAGCATACGGTGAGCCATGAGAGAGTGACGGTAGCGCCACTGTGATAGCGTTTCATCGATGGCCTGCAATGTATTGATCATTTGAAACGGAATAGTGAGCAGAGGCTGCTCGCGGTAACTGAGGATAAAAAGTGCGCCGAGGATGGCTTTTTGATTCATGCGAAAGTACTTTTGTTCCTGAAGTTGAGCAAACTGGTCTTTGTCAAAGAGGGCATCAAACTGCGTGATTGATTTTTGCAGCATCTCCTTTGCGGATTTTTTTTCTTCATCAGTGAGCTTCGGATTTTGCTCAATGGTCTCTGAATCTTTGACAATCATGGCCTGAACTTGCTTTTGGTACTCTTGCCAAAACTGAAAGTCACTGGTTTCCAAAAAGGGCAGTCGACTCAGCCAAGATTCAATCTGATCAAAGAGGCTGGCTTTGCCAAGAAGAGTCTCCATGTCGGTTTGCTGCTTGGGTAGCAGGGTTTTGTAAAACACCTGGTTCTGATAGGGATGGCGATTTTCAACTTTGAGCCCTAATATGGTTTCGATCTTGCGAAATTGAAAACTTTGAAAGCCGCTTGCTGGGTACAGGAAATCACGGAAATCAAGAAAATCCATTGGTGTCATGGTTTCTAGAATGTCAATGATGCCTAGTGAGTGTTGAAAAATCATTTGAATGCGATGCAGGCCCTTGCTGACTTGCGTGCAAGAGGAATCTGGCAGTGGCACTTGATCCATTGCCGTTTGAATTTCGCGTAGTTCGAAGAGCACCTGCTGAAACCACATCTCATAGACCTGGTGGATGGTGATAAAGAGTTTTTCGTCGTGACTGGGCTTGCCGTACTCATCACTCTTTGGAGCATTGGCATCGAGAAGTTTGTCCAACTGTAGGTACTGATGATAGTGAATCGGTGGGTATTTCATTGTGGCTGTCCTTTTTCTAGTTTTTGAATCGCGGCTACAAATTGATCTATCTCTGTTTGCGAAGTGTCCCAGCTGGTCATCACTCGGCAAGTGAAGTCACGCTCGTCCCATACATAAAAGAAGGCCACTTCTTTGAGAGTCTTGATCCAGACTTTGGGGATCTTTACAAAGACGACGTTTGTTTCTACAGGAAATTCTGGCCTTAGTGATGTGAGTGCCTGTAGCTGATCGCTAAGGTACTTCGCCATTTCTGCAGAGTGGGTGGCAATCTCCTGCCATAGATCATCCTGAAAGTAGGCCAAGAACTGCGCGGCCATATAGCGAGTTTTAGATGGCAATTGCAAAAGCTGTTTGCGCACAAAACGAAATTGTCGCGCCAGAGTCTCATCAAAAAATATCACCATTTCGCCAAAGAGCAGACCATTTTTGGTGCCGCCAAAAGAGAGCACATCAATTCCTAAATCTTCTGTCAGTTCTTTAAAGCTACAACCCAAGTGCTGAATTGCGCCGGCAAAGCGCGCCCCATCCATGTGAATCTTTAAATTCTTAGCCTTCGCCCAGGCGATGATCTCTTTTAACTCTGAAATGGTATAGCAGGTGCCCAGTTCCGTGGGCTGAGTGAGCGAGATTGCTGCCACTTGGGAGGCGTGCTGATCGCCCAGTCGCAAGTAGTTACTGGAAAGAGTGGTGCAGGCGATTTTGCCATTTTTGTGAGGGAGGCCGAGCAGCTTGCAGCCCACCAGTGCCTCTGGCGCCCCACACTCATCGCGGTTGAGGTGTGAGTCCTCAGAGACCATGACAGAGTGGAATGACTGCACCATGGCTTTAAGTGAAGCCACATTTGCTCCTGTCCCGTTGAACATCAAGAAACTCTTGGCGCTACGACCAAACTTGTCTTTGACCAACTCATCCAATTGCCGTGTTAGATCATCGATGCCATAAGAGGGAGCGTGCAATTCGTTGCAACCGGCCAAGGCTGCCATGATTTTTGGATGGACTCCGGCGTGATTGTCGCTGCCAAAACCGCGCCTGTTCATGGCCGACCCAGGCTGGTCTTTGCGCTATCGGTGCTCTTGAGCAACAGGCCAAGCTGCTCGAGGTGCTGTTGCGACTGCGCTAGGTGATTGGCGTGATAATTAATAAACTCATAAATCATGATGGCCGCGAGCTTTGCGGTTTGGTCATCATGATCATAGGTTGGCGAGACTTCATAGATCCCGAGTGCACTGGGACAGCAAAAGCGAAAGAGCTTGCGCCACACAGCCAAGAGTTCGCGCGCCTCCACTCCGGTGGGGAAAGACTGCGAGCAGCCTGGGGCTACGGCTGAAGAAAACACATCCATATCAAGGCTTAAAAAAACGGGGCGTCCCGCATAGTTTTGCAAATTCAATTGCTCTGACCACTTTGTCTCCTCAGCAAGATCTTCGCGGTCGATGATCTTGCCGCCCATTTTTAGGACGTAATCGCGATGGGCAGCGCTGTGGCTAAAGGGCTGAATGCCTATTTCAATAAACTCGATATCAGCAGCAAACTCTTCGAGGATGCGAAAAAAAGGTGTGCCACTGCTGAGCGGCTGCCCCTCTTTCCAGGGGCGAACATCCAAATGCGCATCAAAATTGATAACAATGGGTTTGAGCTGTGAATCTTTCACCGGAGGTAGTGACAGCAGCCAACCCTTTACGTCAGGGTATCCATAGTCGTGGCCACCGCCCAAAGTTATGGGGAATTGGCCCATTGAAAACTGGCATTGCATAAAATCTTGAGCGCGGCGGTGTCGGACCACAAGAGGATCATGATCGGCGGCTTTGTCTTCGCCCAAAATCAAATCCCCATGATCGTGCAGATGAATATTGTCGTTGAGCCAGGACTTTTGCGGAGTCATTTTATAAAGGGCTTTGCGAATGCGTTCTGGGCCCTGTGCAGCCCCCGGTCTGCCTCCGCCATTGCTGATTCCCAAATCGTCTGGATAGGACCAAATGGAAAAGTTCAATCCCACTGCGGGTGGTTGTGGTGAAGGCTGAACTCTGCAAAGGTCACCCAAGCGTGGATCCAGTGGATCATTTTTACGAAAGATCAACTCTTGCGGTGTTGGCGTCATGATGGATTTAGACTTCATAGAGTGCAACCTAACGGTTTGCGAGGGCTCCGTCAAATTCAGTGCAATTTGACCAGGTACAGCTCACGCAACAGGGCGCCACTGTCTGGCGCATAGAGCTTGAGCAGGGCCTTTGAGGAATTCAGAGCAAAGGTGGCGATGCGGTCACCCTTTGCATTGGACATCAATAAGATCCAGCTATCAGGAGTCTCCTGTGATGGCGCCATGGCATAGTCGTAATTGACGACATGATGACTTTTGCTATCAAAATCAGAACTGCGAACAAAGGGGTTCTGATGCTCGCGCGCAGGAAGATTAGGTAATATTGGCAATAGGTCAAAGAACTGGCGGCGAATCAAAGTCATGGTCTGAAAGTTTATAAAGTTCACTATGTCGGAGCGGGCCACCCAATAGCCCAGAATTCTCTTCAAGCCAACAAAGTCGACTGAGAACAGTGTCACTTCTTTAAGATATCGGTCGACGACTCCGTATCCAATCAAAAGATCGCCATTCCCGAGCTTCAAGAGGTCTGACCGTGTTTCGATATTGGCAGCTTCGATACGATAAAGCTCATTTTCGACGCAGACCAAGCGGTCACTGCTGCCAGGATCGATTTGAATGAGTCCAGCGATATTTCCTTGAGAGATGCTTGTATTGTGCACGGGCAGGGCCCTTGCCTGTATTCCTAAATGCAGAGCAAAAAAAAGCACGCCGACTCTGAGTATAAAATGCAACATAAGGCCCTTGTTACCTAGCTTTTCACTAGGGTCAAAGGGAATCAGCGGGCACATGCGCGATGACGTGCCGCTGCTAAAAGTGGATGGCAAACTTAAAACTTATTTCCGGCCGGGTTGATTAAGCGCCCGCTCCTGAAATCTGTGTGGTTGGCGGCTGTGTAGGTAAAAAGCGAATCGTTTTCCAATGCAAGATCTTCTTGTGCAGCTGTGAAATCGCCGCATGAGCAGCAGCGCCCACGGTTTTGCCGGTGGCGTGACTGGTGAACTTGCCAGCAAGGGAATTTACAGAAAGCACAAGGCTCGCTTCATTATCGATCAAAGCCACTTCTGCCAGTACGGAAGCATTGGCCGGTGCCATGTCCAAAAGGTCACGGCATTTTTTGCGCAACCAAGTCTCAGTTGCTGCGTCAGGGGTGAAGCCTTCAAACTTGATATCAATCCACTCATCAACTCTGGTGAGATCTTTATTTTCGAGCATAGAAACCTCCACTGTTATCTACAAGTGTAACCTATAAAAGTGAATTTCTGAATTCTATTTTTTATTTGTTGAGAATAATCTATCAAACAACAACAGGCCTGAGCTTTGCATCTGGACCTATTTGCAGCTCCCATCGCGGCGATGAGAGGGCCTGCTTGAGAACAGGAGCTCTGTAAGTGGCACTCAGTGTGCCACTTACAGAGTGTCTCATTTTTTTGTGTTCAATTTTTTATAGGGTCTCAGGATGGACCACTGCTGGCTTCAAGCATGAGATCTGAAAGATCGCGAGTGAAGCCAGAGGGATCAGGCAAAGGTGAACCTTCGTTCAAAAGTGCCTGAGAATAAAGTATCTCAGCCCACTTGTTCTGTTTGCTGTCTGGCATGAGCCGCATTCTCTCAATCACCGGATGGTCTGGGTTCACCTCTAAGATGCGTTTGCTTGCGGTGCTGCCCATTTCGGAGTTGATACGTGAAAGAATTTTCTCCATCTGAAAAGAAGGGTCATTGGCATCACTCACCAAGCAGGCTGGACTGTTTTTTAGACGGGTCGAGATCACGACGTCTTTTACATTGCTGGCAAGTGCTTTCTTCAGCGACTCGAGCAAGTCTTTGTAGCGCTCAGTAGCTTCCTTGACTTCTTTTTCTCTGGTTTGCTTTTCCTCTTCTGTATCAAGGTCTAGGTTGCCTTGTGCCAACGACTGCAACTTCTTTTCTTTAAAGGTGGTCAGGGACTGAGTCACCCATTCGTCCACGGCATCGGTAAGTAGGAGGACCTCAAAGCCACGATCAACAACGCGCTCCAAATGCGGACTCTTTTTTAGCTGCTCCAGATTGTCGCCACTCAAAAAGTAAATGGCTTTCTGATCTGGTTTCATGCGAGTGACATACTCATCAAGGCTCGTCCACTTGGTTTCAGCCGCCTTGCCGGCGTCGCTTTCGGTGAAGGTTGATTTAAACAGCAGCACGTCTTGCAGTCGCTCGCGGTGTTGCATCTCTTGAGGAACGCCCTCTTTGATCGTGGAGCCAAACTCAGTCCAAAAGGTTTCATAAAGTCCGCGCTCTTTTTGGATCATCTCTTTGAAGGTGCTCAAAAGTTTATTAACCAAACTCTTGCGAATCTGGTGAGCCTGACGGTCCTGTTGTAAGATCTCACGCGAGACGTTCAATGACAGATCCGAGCTGTCCACCAAGCCGCTGACAAAACGCAAAAACGGAGGCAGCAATTCTTTGGAGTCGTCCATAATAAACACACGCTTAACATAGAGACTTAAACCAAAATCGTAATCTTTCATGTAATAGTTGAAGGGCTTTTTGGATGGGAGGTACAGGAGCGCCGTGAACTCCATGGTGCCCTCAGCCTTAAAGTGGATGGTCTTTAAGGGGTCATTCCAGTCGTGGGAAAGATGATGGTAAAACTCCTTGTGTTCAGTGGCCGAGATCTCACTCGGTGGTCTCAGCCAAAGAGCCTTCATTGAGTTGAGTGTTTCGTCCTCTGTTTTTTCGACAGTTTTTTCGGTGGTCTCTTTGTCGTCTTTCTGAGGTTTTTGAGTTTTCATCTTGATGGGGTAGGCGATAAAGTCTGAATACTTCTTAACGAGACTCTTCAAGACCCACTCGTCCGTGAAGTCCTGAACATTTTCTTCTTCATCAAACTTCTTGAGATGCAAAGAAATGGTGGTGCCCGTGCCCTCTGGGCGCGGTACTTGGCTAATTGTGTAAGTTCCATCCCCGACGGATTCCCACAAGACACCCTCACTTGTGCCTGCTTTCTGCGTGTGCAGGGTGACTTTGTCGGCCACCATAAAGCTTGAGTAAAAGCCAACGCCAAATTGACCGATAAGGTCAGGACGATCTTTGATATCCTCGCCTGTAACTTCTGGAATCTTTGTGCCAGAGCGAGCGATCGTACCAATAAAGCTCTCAACCTCTTCCAAGGTCATGCCGATGCCGCCGTCTTGAATTTTGAGGGTTTGGTTTTCTTTGTTTGGAATGAGGCGAATCTCAAATTGATGATCTGCAGACACCAAATTTTCATGAGTCTTTGAAAAAAACTTGAGTTTGTCCATGGCGTCTGAGGCGTTAGAAATCAGCTCACGCAAAAAAATCTCTTTTTGCGAGTAGAGGGAGTGGATCATCAGATCTAAAAGTTTTTTGATCTCGGCATTAAAGCTTCGCGTCTCTTTCATATATTCTCGGGTCCTTTCATGGGGTTTCATTTATTCTGTTAACAGATGATTCAGCATTTTACGTTGCATATTACAACCCATAACCTGAGTGCGGATGGCACTTTGGCAAGGTTGCCTGTAAAAAATAGCTGGGGTGGAGCGGATGGGGTTAAATGCCGTGCGTCTTGGATCATTCTGAGATATTTGTAAGTCTTGGATATTATTGAGGAGGATCCGTGAAATTATGGGATATCAGCCCCAGTTTATCAGCCAAGACGGCCGTGTTTCCGGGGGACACTCCTTTTGAGCGCCGCGAGCTCATGTCTTGGGAAGAGGGGCACCATCTTCAGCTCTCCAGCATGCTAACAACGCTGCATTTGGGTGCTCATGCCGATGCCACCAATCACTATCACAAAGAGGGCCAGGGCATTGAGGCTCGCGAATTGAGCCACTATTTGGGAGCATGTCAAGTGATCACCGCAAAACCCGCACATTCAAGCGGAAGGCTTTATCCTCAGGATGTCACCGCGGCCATCAAATGCACGCGGGTTTTGTTTCGCACGGATAGCTTTCCTGATCCTGATCGGTGGCAAGAGAATTTTGCATCGCTCTCTCCGGAGTTGATAATGCATTTGCATAATCGCGGCGTAAAGACTGTGGGCTTGGACACTCCAAGCGTGGATCCTGCCGACTCCAAACAGTTGGAGTCTCACGCGGCTCTGTGGCGCACGCAAATGGCCGTGCTCGAAGGCTTGGTGCTGAGCGAGGTTGCAGATGGCCAGTATATCTTGGTGGCCTTGCCCCTCAAAATTGCAGGCGGAGATGCAGGACCAGTTCGGGCAATTTTACTTTCTCCCGATTACCAATTTGCGTAGAGTGCTAATAAATAAGTTGTTTTAGATTTTATCATCAAGAGAGGCGAAATTATGCAGCAAAATTTATCCTTGGATACCGTTGGCAAAAATTTTTACCGGGCTGGACTTTGCGCCCTCGTGTTTGTGAACTTTTGGGCATTTCAAGTCCAGGCGCAGGTGGAGCCTCCCATCAAAAAAGTGGAGGCACCGCCGGAGCCAGCGATGGGAGCTTTAGTGGTGGAGCCCATTTCGGCTATGGAAGCCGCCAGTCCCTTGGGTTACTGGAAAACGATTGATGATAAAACAAAAAAGCCCAAGGCCATTGTGCAGATCACGCAAGAGGGCGATCAGCTTCGTGGCAAAATTGTAAAGCTCTTTCCGCGAGAGGGGCGACCCGACAATCCTGTTTGTGATAAGTGCAAAGGGGACAAAAAGGACAAACCGATCTTAGGTTTGGAGATTTTATGGAATCTAAAGAAAGACTCCGAAATTAAATGGGACTCGGGTGACATCCTCGATCCCGAGAGTGGCAGCGTGTATTCAGCAAAGGCGGAGTTGCAGGATCAGGGTATGAAACTCAAAGTCAGAGGATTTTTGGGTTTCTCCCTCTTGGGACGAACTCAGGTCTGGGAGCGGGCCCTCGATTATACTCAAAACCAATAATAAGTTTGCGTCTTTTGTGTTGCCACGTTACCGCCCAGATACGTCTTTGACAAAAGTCTTGATTTTGCCGTGATTCCTTACCTGATAAACACTTTGGACCGATAAGAGGTCATCGCAAGAATATCGATAGGGTGGTTTAGGTGAAATTTGAAAAACGCAAAATTACACTGCGACGTCTAGATTCGGCTTCTCCTGGTAATACAGAGTTTGCCCCCACAGTTGCAAAGAAACTCAATCTGTCTCCAGTGCAAACAGAGTATGTTGACGCAATGGCCATGGGGCTGACAGTTGAAGATATTTTTTTAGGAAATTTGCGCGAGAACAAATGGACTGATTTCTGTGCCTTGTGGGAGCTGATTCAAAAATTGTTTCAGGCCAAAATGATATTGGAGCCTTTGCAAGCGGATTTTGAATTGGAATCCGTAGATGCAACAGAGGTCAAAGACAAGCATAAGCTTTCGCAAATGTCACAGTTTGTAAATTCTGGCGCGGCAAAATTGAGTTATGAGCAGTTTGTTGGATTTCCTTTTTTTCGCTCACTACCGGCCCAGATTCAGGATCTGCTGTATCGGTCGATCCACTTTCATGACGTACCTGCATCCTGTCAGGTGATACGCTTTGGTGATCACGATCGACGCATATTTGGATTGATCAAAGGGCAGTGTGGGATCTACGCCCATCTCGATGAAAAACGGCGCATTCGTAAACATGTTCTTGGTGGGCCAGCCGTCTTTGGTGAGCGGGGCTTTTTTTTGGACCAACCACGAACTGCCGACATCATTACATTGAGTGAGTGTCAGTTTTTTACGATCCCGTTTCCATCTGAGCTCGAAAACTACATTCAAAAAGAAAAGGCGCAGATGCTGAGTCAGCGCTTGTTTGTTGTTAATTCTTTAGAAAGTTCACCCTTGTTTAAGAGCTTTTCAAATGAAATTCGCGATCGCTTTGCCTTCGTTGGCAATATCAAGCCCTACACGGATCAGCAACTCATCGTAAAGGAAGACACGCGTGCGGACTCCATGTACTTTGTCATTCAGGGTACGGTCGTGGTGCAGCAGGGGACAAAGTCGATTCGACTACTCAAAGCTGGCGAGAGTTTCGGCGAGATCGCTCTGTTTGTGAGTGGTGGCAAGCGCTCGGCTTCGGTGGTCTCCCAAAGCGACACTCTGTTGCTGCAGGTCAGATGGCAGGATTTGATTCCTCTTATCAGCACCAATCTGCGACTAGCGAAGGAGCTTCAAGAATTGGCTCTGCGTCGCTTGCATGACGATAGCTTGCGCAACGCAAATTCCCGCGCGGCCTAATACAGCTTCCAATTGATTCATAGATCTTTGTTATTCAATTGGTCGACAGTTTCGGCTTGAATTGCGCTGAAGCTTACAATAGCGTTGTAGGCAGTCGTGAAAATAGTTCTAGCAAAAAAGGAGCAGCAGTTGAAAAACTTTTTATTGATGGTGCTGGGTGTGAGCCAAGTCTTATATTTATCAACCGCAATTGCAAATGCAGCAAGACTTCCAAGCAAAAAGACGCTAACTGAGCAGCTGCGCGAAAAGGCTGAGGCGGCTCAAGCGCGCACGCCAGAAGAGACCAAGAAAATAATGAGCTCTGCTATCGAAGAGCTGCGTAAATCTGATATTCTTTCTAAGTCCCTTAAGGTGGGCGATCAGATGCCACTGTTCACTCTGCCAGACGTAAAAAAGGGCGATGTCACTGCGAAGTCGCTTTTGGCAAAGGGGCCGCTTGTGGTGGTGTTTTACCGTGGTGGCTGGTGCCCTTATTGCAATCTGCAGCTGCACGACCTTCAAGGACACCTTCAGGAGTTTAAGGAATTGGGAGCGGAGCTGGTGGCGATATCGCCGCAGACTCCTGATAGCAGTTTGTCCACAGTCCAAAAGGCGGACTTGAGTTTTTATGTGTTGAGTGATGTGGGCAACAAAGTGGCTAAAAAATTCGGTTTAGTTTTCCGTCTTCCAGATGATTTAAAAAAGGTGTACAAAGATTTTGGAATCGATCTGGAGAGCGTAAATGCTTCCAAAGACTGGGAGTTGCCAGTGAGTGCCACTTATATCGTGAAGCCTGACGGCAAAGTGGCCTATGCCTTTGCCGATGTTGATTATAAAAAACGGGCAGAGACTGAAGAGCTCCTGAAAATTCTGAAATCACTCAAGGAATGAGATGAGTTCTAGGTTTTTTTCGCCAAGCTCACCAGATCTTGAGCAAGCTCAGAGATCTTTTTCAAAAATCCCTGGCGTTGTGACTCACCCCAAGTGAGCGTGGCTAGCTTTTTGTACCACAGTTGACGGTGCTGCTCCCTAGCATTGGCAAACTCCGGCAGCATCGCCGATTTGTAGGTCGAAGGCCAGTTGAGCACTGTGTTTTTTATTTTGGAAATTGTGAAAGACTCAGGATCGACCTTGCCGTCGACCAATTTGATTTCTGAGATTTGCTCAAAGGTCGCCAGCAGGTGCTCGCGATTTTTTAGCGAGAGTTCGGTGGGGTAAGGGTTGGCGTTGAGCCAGTCTCTGAGCTCTGCTCGTTGGGCGCGGCTGATGCTGATCCATTTGTCGATGCGATCAAGATATTGGTCAGAATCAAAACCTTTGTCGCGATCTTTGGCAATCTTCTTTAAAAAATGGCTATGAAAGTAACTCCAGTTATCAGGTGTGATTCCGTCCACGACATTGACGGCATGGGGAGCAAAGCTCACCAGGGCTTCGTCCATTAGTGGCAAAATGTCGGCGCGAACTTTTTCTAAGGTCGAATGAATTTCATCAGCGCTGGCGGCGGTTGCAAAATTCTGATGGCCATTCTCCAAAACCTTTGCATATTTGTGAAACTGTTGTGCGCGCAGTGTTTCGAGCGCCTGGCGGGCTTCGCCCTTGACAAGTTTCTTTTGCTCGCCATTGATGTCAAAAAAATCATCGGCCTGCCATACAATAAAATTGTCTGCCCACTCAAAGGCCACCTTTGTCTTTGAGCAAGAAAATGATAAACAAGCTATCAGACACAGAACAAAAAATCTCAGTAGCAACATTGTTATCCGCCCCCGTCGCAAAAAAAAAGAACTGGCTTCATAAAGCACTCTACCATTTTAGTGCAAAAAGAGGGCAAGCGCTAGGGCCTGATTTTACGGAAGCGAAATTAAGCTTGGTTTGTTGTGTTTAGGATATCAATTTGACTCGTTTGAGCCGAGCCGTAAGCTCCTCTTGCTGAGCTATTCCCAGCTCAACAAGGGGCAATCGCACCTCGGGAGATTTGATCAAACCCATTTTAAAAATGGCGTACTTAATGGCCACAGGATTTACACCCACATTCAGCGCTGCCACGGCGTCTTTGGTGCTTTCCCAAATCTTGGCGATGGCTTCTGGCTGATTTCGCTTTTGGTGCATTTGGCAGAACTGACTCGGTAGAATGTGCGAGGCCACAGAAATCACACCATGGCCGCCAAAACTTGCCAATTCAGGGTAGGTCATGTCATCGCCAGAAAGATACTTGTAATTGCTTGGCAATGACGAGGCGAGAACTTTTTTCGCCAAGTCAAGATCGCCACTGGCTTCTTTGATGGCGGTCACGTTTTTTAACTTATTGATAGCAACAATTGCATCATAGCCTAAACTCACGCCGGTTCGCTTGGGAACATTGTACGGAATGATGGGAAAATCTACGGCTGCTGAAATGGCTTGGTAATGAGCGATTAGACCCAATTGTGGTGGACAGTTATAATAGGGAGTGACCACAAGGGCCGCGTCGGCACCGATGTTCTTTGCGCCAGTGGTGTTGGCAATTGTGGTCCTGGTGCAGTTGGAGCCGGTGCCAACAATGAGCGGAATTTTTCCGTTGGTCATTTTGGCTACGGCTTTGAATATGTCTTCCACTTCTGATTTAGTCAGAGTGGGGCTCTCAGCTGTGGTGCCATTGATCACAAATCCGTCAATACCATTTTGCATTTGAAAATCAACGAGCGTCTTGAGTGAGGTGTAGTCGACTTCGCCATTTTGAAAGGGAGTTATGAGGGCAGTGATAGCTCCGGAGATTTCTTTAGCCATATGACAGGTCCTTTATTTGTTAAAAGCGCAATTGTGCAGGTTTTTCAACCCATTTGTAAAGCATTCTTTTTTTGTGACAATGCCAATTCCAGGTGAAGTTTGTAGCGCAGCGGCCTTTACAGCCAGCCGGTCAGGGTCAGACTGATGCCAGTGGTCAACTCGCTGGGCCAGCTTAAGGAATCTGTGTTTGTAGAATCTGAAACTGCAGAAAAATTGCCTGACAGAGAGATCCGATCCAATTTATAGGTCCCTCGCAAATAGGTCACATGGGATTGCCATCGCGAATAGCTGGAGGCGAGGTAGCTGTAGTTGCCGCCAAGACCCGAACCCAAAGTCACTTTATCTGAAAGGGAAAAATCTCCCGACCAAGCCAAGGTGGTGCGAGACGTCTCCCGAGAAAATTCGTAGACGTCTAGCGTGGCGACATCTTGTCCGGCGATGTCGGGGGAGGAGTACTCTCCAAATAGGGATTCAGGAACTGCGCTTGATGAGAACTCGGCCATATATTCATCCGTAGGATCGGATTCACCATAAAAGTGATGACTGTAAGAGCCATTGATTTCTGTCGAAAATGAATTCCTTTTAAAAACCAACTGCCCTTTGCCGGTGAGGCCAATGATTTTCTTTGCATCTTTGGAAGAGCGCGAAACAGGTAGTGCACCTGCGATCGTCCATTTGCTGTACAAAAGCTCTCTGTCATTGGCAGCGTGAGGAAGGGTGTAGCTGTAGGAAAGAGATGGGTCTGCCGCGCCTAAAGAATCATAAAAGAGGGTGCTGATGCCTAAGTTCGATCTTGATGAAAGAATGTAGTTGTAATTGAGTCCAAAAAAATATTTTGGAACGCTGAAGTTTTTAAACTCTCGACCAGCAGGTGAGGTACTGTAGGTGTTGACCTCAGGAGCGTCGGAGTAATGAATGAGGTAGGGGCTCCAATAGTTTCTTGCGTCGGCTTTGATTGTGGTGAGCAGTCTGATCTGTGTTCCCTCTGGTGCCAAGCCATTGGCTCCCTCCTGCTGAGCTCGCCATGCATTGGCGCCCATGGTTCGCTTTTTTTCGACCCGATTTTGGCTTTGCACATTGAGGGAGACAAACAGGGAAGCGAGGCTCAGTTGATTCTGATAGTGGTCCAAGGTGGTTGCGGAAATGGGGAGTTCGCTATGAACTTCGTAGGCCGTCGGCTCACGTTGGATTTGAGCCAGAGCTGGCAACTGCAGGCGCCGCCAATCCGCGCTTCGAAAATTTTTTCGCGTGCGGGCGCTGGGAGGAGGGGGGCTGACTGGCTTCAAACTGATGGGTGTTGCTCGTGCGCTCTTAATGGAGGAACTGGAGTGCGAGGTGCGTCGCTTTGGTCTTTTGGGTCTTTTGTTTTTCTGTTGGTGTGGCAAAATGATACGATTTGAATTCACAATCTGCAATTTTTGTTTTTCACTGGTGCGAAAATTGGTACTGATCGGACTCGCTAAACTCATGCTTTGGGCCCCTGCGAATGTCAAAATGAGAATGTAAATTGGATTAATCACGCTATCTCCCAGTTAAAATGCAGAATCACTTAGTAACAGTGCACGATACAGGCCTGTCTCAATCTGATCATTGGTTTCAATAAACAAATTTGATGTCCAAACAAACAATATCCCTAAACAAAAGTCGGGTTTTGGCCGATGCTCCCTGTAGCGGGAGAATTTATTATGGACGTTTTTAGAATCTCGGTACTGATCATTGCTATTTCCATGATGGTCGGCTGCAATCGTGCGCAAAAGAGCGAAGATCAAAATTCAGTCAGCGTCTCGTTTGCTCTGCAGAAAGAAATTACTGCAAGTAGTAGCGATGGACCGCAGGCCATGGCTGCCACCCTGACGCTAAGGCATGTGGTGATCAATGTATCGGGTGCAGGAATTTCTACTCCGTTTTTATACAATTGGGACGGTCATGACAGTGTGACAATTCCGGATAGTTTCGCTGTGGACAATGTTCCCTCAGGAGTGGGTCGCACTGTACAGGTTCTCAGTGTTTATCAGAGTACAGAAGGGGCGACTGAATTTTTCTATGGCGATACAGTTGCCGATCTCTCGGCTTCCATCAATGAAGTTGTGGTGCCGATTGTTCGTATTACGGAGGCCAACTCCACGATCTCTGGAAATATTTCTGGACGCTATTTGACCTCAGACAATGATGGTCCAACTGGTGTCATCGATATCCTGTACCAGCCTCCAGGAAAAATTCCAATGCTGTTGTCACAGTCGTATATGCTTTCGGGGTGGTTCAATATCTTCACTCTGTCTGGAGCGCCGTTCACCTATAAGCTTGCTGACGGCAGAATTCTATTTGATCAAGGAAGTTTGAGTCTTGATTCGCCACTTTTTGCTCCGGCAGAGCACCGAGCGCGTGTTTCTATACCTGTGCACAAGCGCTTTGAAGGTGGTGATCCAAGTTCTAATACTACAAACCCAGTTTATAGAGTTGATGAGCCCAATGTTCATGTTTGGGGGTTTTTTGGCAAGGCTGAGTTTGTTGCTAACAAAAAGGTTTGTGTCGCTAGGCCAAGCACAGCTAATGCCGCCCTTAAAAAGATGTTTGTAAATTCAACGACGACTACGCCTTTGACCCAGGTGGTGGGCGCGCCACCCGCAGGTTTGTACCAAGCACTCCCGAGCGTATATTTGCAGGGTGGTGTGGCGATGGATTCGGCAGATTGCCTTGGCGCTTCGGCAAATTCAATTTTAGATGGAACAAGCGCACCTGCGAGCGGAACGCTAGACTATGTCAATCGTCAGTATGTGTACTCGCAACTCTATGATGGCAATGGTGGCGACTATATGTCAGGTTTTATGCTGCCGTTTCAGCGCAGTTTGGACTTTAAGGTGTTTCGTATTAAGGATGCCAATATTGAAGCCAATTTTATAGAAGGATCGCGTGCGCTGATTGACAAAGTAAAGATTTACTCGCGACCTGATTCTCGCGATTTTTATTTTCGCGACAATGGAATTCCCTGTGATGAGATTGCCAAAGGTCAGCATGGATTTGTTTACAAAGGCGATGCAACACTCTCTGATAAAGGGATCTCCTATCCCTACTCGAGTTCAGATTTTGCCTCTGATTCAGTGTTGGTGGCTTGCCCTGCGGTTAAGGGAGAGTTCACCAAGATTGGTGCTTTGATTCGCATGCATGAATTTATTGATAGCACTAGTGGTGGCAGTGGTTCTGGTGGAGTTGCTGGGCCACCGTCACAATTGGGTCGATTTCGCATGTCCGCTTTTCCTGGACACATACTTACTGACTCGTGTGAAGCTGTTGACGTTAATATAATGGACAGTAACGGCTTTGAAGCCGTAAGCTCTGAGCCCGTGACATTCTCTTGGTCGACTGGAACTTTGGATGTGTATGCGTCCTTGACCACGTGTAATATTGGCACGACTCCAGATCGACTGACTTCGGCAACAATTCCTGTGGGGCAATCGCACGTTCAGCTCTATGTGCGAACAGCACAAAGTATTGGGGTTAGTGTCAACTGGAGCGTGTCTTCAGTCTCTCCAAGTTCCATCAGTGCGCCGCCTGTGATGAGCATGACAGTGGTGAGTCCATCGCAGCGGCGAATTGAGGTGACAGGACCAGACCGCATATTGGCTGATGTCTGTTATGCATACAAAATACGAAGTTCAGATTTCACCGGGTACGCGATGACCGCGGTATCTAACGAGGCGATCAGTCTTCAGTTGCAGCAGATGAGTGGGGGCACGACTCCAACGACTCTTGCTGGAGCGACCTATGCAAGTGCAGCTTGCACCACTGCGATCTCTAGCGTGACTCTGGCAACAGGGGAGAGTGAAAAGACCTTTTATATAAAGCTTCCGGTGGGAGCTACAAGCTATGATATGTTCAGGGCCACAGTGTCACATCCCGATTCAAATGTTATTGCGGGGGCCGCGCATTTTTCTGTGGGCTCAGGCATCAATCAAGCCACTGGCTTTTATTATTATGGTAACACCACAATGGGCCAAGGATCCTGTACGCTGATCCGCGTAGAGATTGAAAATTCGAGCTACACGTCCGTGACCTTTTCATCAGCAAAAGTAATTACTCCATCAGTGACCGGCGTCACAGGGACCTTTCATGCAAATCTTGGTGATTGCGCAGGTAGTGTGTCAGGATCTACATTTTCGTTTCCTGCGGGTACGGATTCAGCAGAGTTTTACTTTAAGCCAATGACGGGGACCTCTGGTGTGCTCACTGTGAATGTGACTGGGCTGACAAGTTTTCAAACACCAATGGCATTTCAACTGGGACTATAAAAGTCCTTTGCAGGCGGGAGCGGACAACGCATCCTGCCAAAGCTCTCTTGGATTGCCAGAACCCACCGAAAACGGCTATGGTTTGTCCCTACACGCGGCCGTAGCTCAGCTGGATAGAGTACCTGGCTTCGAACCAGGGTGTCGGGAGTTCGAATCTCTCCGGCCGCACCAGTAAAATCAATAACCCGGATTAGCGGAATCCCCGCAGCAAATTGCAGTTTTTGATTTTTAAAGTTC
>CAYMBJ010000048.1:0-28626 GCA_964388665.1 uncultured Pseudobdellovibrionaceae bacterium
AGAAAATCATAACAAATCAAATATGTCCACTAGCAAATGGCCTGGTCAGTAATATTCCCAAATTCAAGGAGATTCTAATGAAAGTACTCTGTAAATTGTTGATAAGTTCATCACGTAAGTTTTTGGTGGTTACTTTGCTTTTGGCTAGCAATGTTTCATTTGCAGATTCGACCACAATTCAATTTTGCGACAGCGATGATCCTAATTATACGAAATGGGAAAATATTCCGGCGTCCCGAATGGAAATCTACAATAAGGGAATACAATTAAATGAAATCCTGAGTAAACTTACTGGTATGAATGCACAAAAGAAGAGTGAGCTCGCTGCTGCCATTGCTGGTAGAATGAACTCTATAAAATGCTTTGAGTTAAGTCCTCTAGTTTATGAGGATATCTACCTTGAAATTATAGAGCAGGGAGAAAATATTATTCTTGAAACGCAAACCCAAATTGACAGAATCCGGGAAAGCGTCCAAGCGTTGAATCGGCTTAAATATACTGAGGATTTTCGATAGAATGATTTAACTCACCAATCTCAGGCGGCGTGAAGGCTATCGCAAAGCCTTTACCAATTTTGAATCCGACAGAGTCGCACCTTTTGATAAGGAGAAAGGTGCAAAGCTTCTAGCCAACGAAGGCATCAATCGCAATCATCTTAAAATTGATTCCAGTTTTTCTTAATACCTGTCTATTTTTCCTGTAAATCGTCGTCCTGAGCGCCAGCACACAGGTCAGTCGATTCAGTATCGACATCAATTGTAGCGGGCTGAAAGGTTTTGCGAGGTAACAGCAACCATTCATCAATCAAGGCATGGACGTAAGCACTTTGGCCCCTTTGAACAAGGTCCAATTTTGCAAGTACTGGATATTCAATGACCATCGCGTGGATTCCATAGTTTGAAACTGCGTAGTCTCGAAGAGTACCCTTGGTTGGCGAAATTGCGACGCCTGGCGCGCAAAACACATAGGGAGTTTTGTGAAAGTGTGGATAGCCATCGGAATCCTCATTTTTTGGTGCCACCATCACAGGATAGCTATCCGCAAAATGAGCGCGCTTGCCAAAACTGTTGTCCGCCCGTGAAATGGCCGCACTCGCCAGCGAGAGAGATTCTGGAGAAACAATGACAAAAAAATCCTGATCATCGGAGAGGCCTGCGCCATGGAGATCAAGATGCAGGACTGACAACTGATCAGCGCGTAAAAGTTTATCTAGACGATCTGAAATCAATTGAACCCAAGGTGATGAAGATTGAGATTTATCACCGTTAACTACAAATGCGCGATTCAGGTCTGAATTGTCTGTGGGATCACGGCGATCGCCAGCACGAAGACCCTTTGGGTTTAGGAATGGAAAAACAACCACTTCATAGTCACTGTAAAGGTTGTCCTCAACAATCCTGCGAAAAACTTGAAATCCTGATTCAACACTCACAGCCTCATTACCATGGATACCGGCGGTGATCACAATTCGACCCTTCGCGCTTGAAACAAGCCGCGTGACTTCTAGTAACTTGTCGGAATCATCAGAAGCACTGGTAAATTTGTTGGTAACATTGTCTTTTTCTGATTCCATCTCATTATAAAGCTTTTCATAACATTCAATATTTGCCCTAAATTGACGTGCTTCTTGATCAGCGAAGCTCTTCGCGCAGTCAGATACAAGATTGTCACTAGCAATCTGCGCAACCGCAAGCACAGGAGAAACAGCAACTGCAACAAACCACATTGCAGGCTTCCATCGTTTTGAATTCATATTTTCTCTCCTAAATTTTGAAATCTCTGACCTGATCATCTGCCATGCTCATCGTCGGCATCGCAATAATCTAGGTTCAAGGGCATGCCATCATTTGCATCGTCGGGAAGCTGCTCCTTAAGGCCCGAATTGCAGATCTTGGAAACAGCGGTATTGATCATGTGCTCACCCCAGTTTTGGGCTCCATTGGGCAATTGTCTCATCACCTCTTCTGGCTGAAACTGGCGAACAAACGGAAGTGCCAGATCTGCCAATAGGAAATTCGCCCATTCATGCGTAATCGGGGAGTCAATCTTCAGCTTTTTGAACGCAACGACAGTGTCAATGGTTCCGGCCAATGTGTAGGCGAAGCCAGCCATTGCCTCTGGCGCATGGATATCGCTGTGGGAATTCACAATAGCGTTGACCACCACGTCAATTCTCCCTTTGTCAACGGAGTCGATCAGAAACCTTGTGCACGCGCCACGCTGACCTGCCAACTCCAGAGCGGAGCAGGGACCAGCATTAGCCGAAAGCTCCTGTGCCAACTGCTCCTTGAGATTACGCTGCCTAGAAGCGATTTGGGCGATGGTCTGCTCAGTCCAAATGGGGTGGATCTTTTCATTTCTGATTTTGACAGCATCTTCAAGAGCCACCAGTGCTTCGCGATCTTTTACAGGCATAATTGCTGGCGTCGGTATCAGCGCAGGGCAAACGTGAACTGAATTGATACACGCCATAATTGCCAATTCAATCCAAGTGTTCAAGTTATCTCCAAACCCACCAATGGGAATTGTCTTCAAAATTCAATGACAGCTCTTTAATCGTTCTCAATTTATAAATTTATATTTCGCCACTTTTTGGTATCTTTTTATAAGGCGCTTCTTCCATCCCCCCCCAAGTGTGTTTGGGAGAAGCGCAGCTCTTTTACTCCTAGTATCCAGCTCGCGCTCGGACTTGCACCAGATCAAGACCAACACCATCAATCATTTTGTAAGTGACTCCGGCAGTGGGCCATGTGTTCTTTGGAATCTCAATACCTTCGTCTAGGAAGACATTGTAGCGAAAGCGAAAACTTTTCCGAACCGCACTTGGCAAAGTTGCCAGATCTAATGTGATCTTTGAGGACTTCCAGCTAAACTGATTGCGATTCTTGTTGGTGAGGGGACCAATTGCGGGCCCTTTTGGATTCTGCCAATACATCACCCAATCAGATGCTTTAAGTGGGTCACAGTCTTTTGCAGGTTTTTTGCAAATCTCGAGACGAAGATATTCATTGGACTCAAGGTCAATCGGCAAGTGCATTTGCGAGATCTCAAGACTTGAGTATGCAGACAAATCAATTGGTCTGGAAATCAGAAATATTTCGTGCTGCGAGTTGCCCATGCGACCGCGAAAGTAAAGTGATTTCGCACCAGACGGAGCTGTGACAAAAACACTTCCGGGTTGGATTTTGGCGTCGATGTTGTCTGTACGTCCGCCAAAGTCATGAATCACTTCTGTCCAAGAAAGGCCATCAGGAGAGCCGTCCAAAATCTGATTGCGCTCAAAATCATCCTTGAGCAATAGATCGCCCAAAACTGGATCGGCCACACGAACAAAGTTTCGATTGTCAGTGGATGTCCCACCTTGATTGGTTTGCCAAGCCCTGATGTTCTTTACGCCGACACCCTGAGTGAAGCTCACGTTGACACTAAAGACTCCGCTCGTGCAAGACACAACTTTTGGAGTGGCATTGCCCGATCCGTCCACTTGCACCTGAATTCCAGAAGTGCAAGTTCCAGAAAGGAGTACGCCCAAATTGGCTTGGCTATTAGCAGCTGGAGATACAATCTTTACAACTGGCGGCAGAACCTCAATGGCGCGGATAAAATTTCTCACCGCCGTGCCAGTCCCTACATTAGGGCGAGTTTGTGACAAAACGATGTTCTTTGACCCGGATCCCGGCGACAGCGGTACTGTAATCTGAAACTGTCCGCCACTACCACAAGAGGCATTGAACCCTTGAGCGACACCTACACCAGCAACTTGAATGGGCAGGTCGCTTTCGCAGATTCCGAGCACCACAACTTGAGCGCCATGCACGCTATCAGCAGCAGGAGCTGTAATCTCTATGCGAGGCAATGGCTTAGGTCCGGTGGGGTCTTCGGAGCGGTTAAAGGCTCGAGAGTCTGAAACGGTTCCTGCGGAGTTTGTTTGCGAAGCTGTGATTACCTTCAAGCCATTTCCGTCAGTGACCACTACGGGCGCCGTGAATTTTGAATCGGCACAAGCCACTGAAGATTCAGAAGCGTTGTCGCTGCCACTGATCTTTACGGCAAGCCCTGAAGTACAGGTTCCAGAAAGCTCAAGACCCGAGCCAATATTTGAGTTGGCAGCAGGAGCCGTGATCGCCACCTGCGGGAGCGGTGTCGAACCAGAATCTCCCATGAATTTGAAAATCCTTTGATCCCGACCAATGCCAGTCGCATTTTGCTGAGTGGCTTCTACCAATTTGTCGCCGGCAGTTCCTGCAACCATTACAGTCGCACGAAAAGCGCTATCGGCACATGGTGTTTGAATGCTTGATGCCAAACCCGCTCCTGACAAACTGACCTGCAGTCCCGACTCACATGTTCCCGAAAGCTCAAAATTTCTTAAAACCTGCGAGTTAGCGAGGGGGCTCGTAATTTTCACATTGGGAAGCGCAGAAGTATCATCCGCCTCTTTGATAAATGTTCTCGAAGCTTCGCCAATACCATAGGCGTTGGTTTGCCTAGCAACAATCACCTTATTGCCTGCATTAGCAGAAAACTGAATATCAAGTGCAAAGCGACCCTCATTGCATGTGGCCTGAGTGACGGAGACCAGTCCCTGACCACCGAGAACAACAGCAAGACCGGATTCACATGTGCCCTGAAGATTCACTCCCGACTTTGCACTTGTAAGTGGCGCTGGATGAGTGATCGTAACAACTGGTGGAAGACCAGGGGCAGTTCCCTGCCGCACAAAATTGCGATTGTCAGAACCTTCTCCTGCTGAATTGGTCTGGCGAACAACGATATTTTTTGTTCCATCACCTTCTGTGACAGAGACCAGAGCCAAATAATTTCCGTTTGCACACTCCACAGTGCCAGAGCTAGCATTTCCAGATCCAGAATGCTGAACAGGAAGTCCCGCTTCGCACAGTCCTCGAATCTCAACACTGCCCTCAACAAAGCTATTGGCGCTAGGGGAGTCTATAGTGACATGAGGCAAGTTGGTGCCAGGATTGGTTCCGCCGCCAACTGTTACCGTTACGCTAGTTGAGCCAGTTCCTTCAGGGTTGGTTTGAGAAGCGATGATCTCCTTATCTCCTTCAACAGGAGTAAGAGGAGCTTCAACCTGAAAATTTCCCTGAACGCAATCGCCGCTTATGGCAGATTGAACGCCACTTCCTGAAATTTGCACATGGGAGTCGTCGGTGCATGTTCCTACAACTTCAATTGTTGGTCCACTGACCTGCTCGCCGGGAATAGGAGAAGTGATCGACACAACTGGTGGGCCTGAAACGGTATTTGTTGTATCGTTGGGATTGTCAGTTGTCGGTGTCTGCTGAGTCACCGGATCGACCGCAAAGCCTTTTGATGGCATTGAAAATTTGACATCGGCGCAACCACTGGCCGCAGCGCCTGCCATGAGGACCAGACTCAGTTTAATGAACAACTCTTTATAGATCAGTCTATTGTTTCTCATATGTGCACCTTCCTCGTACACATATACAATGCAAGACTCCAACCCCTAGTATCACTAGGGATTTAGGGACATTGAACAGCCTCCAAATGCAAAAGGGCACTCAGCTGACTAAAGTTTTGACAATAGCATGCCGCTGGAATTTTCAGAATCCAAGCTTTCCAATACACAATTGGTACCAATAAAACATAAGCTCAGATCGAATTAACTAAGGTTTCATTTTAAGACACTGTCTCAAATCACGACACTCAGTCGTAAATTGGCAAATATTTTGGGATCGTTCATTGGGATCTTTATCAAACCTCCAAAACACAACATGACCCAGAAAAATAAACGTTTGAGAATTTACGGAACATCGAAGTGTCATGAACAAGAATTTTTTTGCATGGCAGGGGTCAAGAGTTGCCCTAAGCCAGCATTAGGGTCTATTAATAGAAATGTCACAATGGCGCTTTATTGTGCATAGCAAAATAGAGAGGGCCATGGTTTCAATTAAGGAGGCCCATGCACATTGTTACTGGGGCAAATGGATTCATTGGCAGCTGTATGGTTTGGCAGCTCAATCAAATGGGAATATTCAATATTCTGGCCGTGGACACGGTCCCTCTTTCCAAGAGAAATCTTCTCAAAGGCAAGTCTTACTCAAAATTTTTTACTCCTGATGAGCTCTGGAGCTTTTTGGACCCAAAGAGTTCTACCCATCAGAACACGAGTGCTGCCCTCCATCAGGAGATCAAGGCCTTTTTTCATATAGGCGCTTGCTCTTCGACAACAGAAACGAACTGGGACTATCTGTTTCGCAACAATGTTTTGGAATCACGGAAAGCCTTTCAGTACTGCACAGAGCATCGGATTCCACTGATTTATGCCAGCAGTGCGGCCACCTATGGCAACGGCGAAGTTGGCTTTGACGACAATCGTGATTCGTTTGAATTAGCGCCACTTAATCTGTATGGAAAATCAAAATTGCTTTTTGATCAATGGGTCCAGGAGCAAAGCGAAAAGCCGCCGCACTGGTATGGTCTGCGCTATTTCAATGTCTATGGTCCCAATGAGTATCACAAGGGCTCACAGGCAAGTCTCGTCGTCAGTGCGTACAAGCAAATCCACGAAGTGGGGAGCCTGCGCCTGTTTAAATCGTACAATCCCGCATACAAAGACGGCGAACAGGTGCGCGACTTTATTTATGTCAAAGACATCATCCGCTGGATGGGCGAGCTGCTAGATAAAAAGCCGGCGAGTGGAATTTACAATTTGGGAACGGGCACTGCTCGGACCTGGATCGACTTGGGTGCGGCTGTGTTTGCAGCTATGAAGACCCCAGAAAAGATTGAGTTTATTGACATGCCCGCGAATATCAAAGATCAGTACCAGTATTTTACGGAAGCTAAGATGGATAAGTTTTTAAAATTGGGTCTATCAAAGCCACAGTGGACATTAGAGAGCGGAATCAATGATTATGTTCGCCACTATTTGAGTCAGGACCAAAAAGCGCTTTAATACGATCTTGTTAAGGAGATTTTCAGCTATGCCGAGCTCGCAACTTCAATCAAAACCCATGGCCGCTGCGGAGAGTTTGCCGCTGCACTTGCGAAAGTACATCGTCGAGCAGGATTACTCACGCTATTCAAGTCGCGACCACAGTGTGTGGCGATACATTCTCAGACAACTGAAATTCTTTCTCGCCCATCACGCTCATGAATGCTATCTCGAGGGACTCGAAAAGACGGGGATATCCATTGAGCACATTCCTGCAGTGAGTGCCATTAGCCGCAAGATCGAAGAGTTCGGATGGAGAGCATTGCCCGTGAGCGGTTTTATACCACCAGCAGCCTTTATGGAGTTGCAGAGTCTAGGAATCTTGCCCATCGCCACCGACATTCGCAGTCTTGATCATCTCCTCTACACCCCAGCTCCCGACATTGTTCATGAGGCGGCTGGACATGCGCCAATTTTGATTCATCCAGATTTTGCCAGCTATCTCAAGAAATATGCAGCGGTTGCCAAGATGGCGATTCTCTCGAAAGAAGATCTGAACCTCTACGCGGCCATTCGCACACTTTCTGATATTAAAGAAAATCCGGCCTCCACACCTCAAGATATTCAACGAGCCGAGAATGAATTAAAGGAGGCGACAAACTCAATTTCACACATCTCGGAAGGAGCACTCCTGGGGCGCATGAACTGGTGGACCGCCGAGTATGGCTTGATTGGCGATCTCGAAAACCCCAAGATCTACGGCGCGGGCCTCCTCTCATCGGTGGGTGAAAGCAAACTTTGTCTCAGTGACGGAGTTAAAAAATTACCCCTTTCCATCGAATGCATAGAGTACTCATATGATATCACAGAGCCTCAACCACAGCTGTTTGTCGCCCGGAGCTTTCAACACTTGGGAGAGGTGCTAGAAGAGCTGGCACAGAAGATGGCATTCAGAGTGGGCGGCTATGAGGGCTTAAAAAAGGCCATCCAATCAGAATTGGTAAATACCGCCGAACTCGATAGCGGACTGCAAATTTCTGGGCAAATGGTTGAACCAATTGTAACGAAATCCAATGGTGTTGAAAAAGTTATTTATTTAAAAACCAGCGGACCAACGCAAATTGCAAAAAATCAATCAGTCCTGTCCGAACAAGATCACGTACGCCATCCACAGGGCTACAGCACTCCGCTTGGATTTATCGAAAATTTTCCAGACACCAAACCACATGATTTGACAGACGAAGAGTGGCACTCCTTGGGCGTTGGCCCCGGAATGCAAGCAAGAGTAACACTTAAATTTCTCTCGGGAGTTACGGTCTCTGGTATTTACAAAAGCCGCGTCCAAGACACGCGCGGCCGCAATGTACTTTTGACCTTTACAGATTGCCACGTGAGCTTGGCGGATGAGACTCTTTTTGATCCGGCCTGGGGCGAATATGATATGGCTCTGGGAAGTTGCGTGGTCAGCGTTTTTGGCGGACCTGCTGATCGTGAATCCTTTGGCGAGGCCAAAGGATTTGCAGCATTACGAGTGCAAAAGCCCCACTGGACTGCAGAGCAAATGAGTTTGTTTCACCTTTATTCGCGCCTGCGAAATTTGCGTGAAGGTGGCGTTGACGGAAAATCTCTGGAGTCTTCAATTGAGGAGATCTTTAGTGAGGCGCAAAACTTTCCTCTTGAATGGTTGCTGATACTCGAGCTCTTTGAATTGGCTCAGCAACGACTTCCGGATTCGGATATTTTTACCAAAATCCATCAGCATCTCCAGGAACTCAAGCAAAACTCAGGAGTGCAAAGTTCTGCCATTGCCGATGGCATTGCCATTTCCCGCATGTGGATTCAGTGAGCCAAACATTAAAAATGAGCGTCGTGTTGGTTCGCTCGCTCTATGAACGCAATGTTGGCTCGGTCAGTCGCACCATGAGTAATCTTGGCAGCGAAGACCTCATCCTCATTGACCCCAAGTGTGAACTCACCTACGAGGCGCAACAGGCAGCGGCCACCGGCCAAATGGCACTGCAAAATCGCCGCACCTACGCTTCTTGGGCAGATTTCTTAGCAAGCGAGCCATTTGGGGTGCGCATTGGCCTTACTGCTCGGGACGGCCGTGGCCGCATGCCAAAATTTTTGCGAGAAACACTAGATGATGTCGATAGAACCATCGCGGCTGATGATGATCCCTCTATCAAGCACATTTATTTTGTTTTTGGCCCCGAGGACTGGGGACTCAATCGAGAAGACCTGACCCATTGCCAGAGAGCCGCTAAGCTCCCCACTCACGGCCCCAATACCTCTTATAACTTGGCTCACGCTGTCCTATTGTCCCTCTATATTGCACGTGAATTGTGGCCAGCCCCAACCCAGCCCATAGTTAAAAACTTGCCCAAGGACCAAACCCTCAGTCAAAAAGAGTTTCCAGAAGAGTTGATCAGCACTTGGCTCACCACCCTGGGAATCAGTCTGGACAAAAAAAAAGTCAATGTAATGACGGTGTTAAGACGAATGCTTCTCCAAAACATTCCCACGGAAAAAGAGTATAGAATTTTAGAAATGGTCTTGCAGCAGACGATTCGTAAACTTAAAGAAAAATAGCGGCGCTCAACAAAAAACCATCAACATGAACATCGACATGAACATGAATCTGAAAATGAACCAGAACCAGGACCTGAACTGGACCTTTCTTGCAGTGGATCTGCTCAGTGCCCTGTGGTACCATTAGAGTTAGCATGTCCAAAACAGAAAAAATATTTTACCATGTTAAAAAAGCAGGCGATCGGCAAATGCTGTTTCACGAAGTCGCGGCAAAACGCTGCGAAATCTTAGTGAAAGGCAAAAAGGACCTTTCCTTTTCGGTGCGTGTAAAGAGCCTGCGTAATGAAAAGGATTTCATTTGCGAAACATTCGGTAAAAATATTCCGCCTGAGCTATTTGATGGCGAAGAGATTCTGGTGCAAATCGATCTCAATGGTGAGCTTTACTTTATGAAAAGCGTTGCCCGATGGCATGATGAGCTATTGGTCATTGCCACAACAGCAGAAGTGTATCAGCTGCAGCGCCGCCAAACTTGGAGAATCAAAATTCCGAGAAGTTATAAGGCAAAGGCAACCATAGAAAAATTGGGAACGATGGATGTCAATATCGAGGGCCAGGTGGTGGACTTTAGCGTTGGCGGAACCCGTATTCAGTTTCCGGCAACTCTGAGCCATGTTTCTAAAGAAACGCCTATTCAGATCATGTTGAGCTTTGGCAACCGCAATTCAATTTTAATCACGGGCTTTGTCCGCCACAAGCAGATCGATGCCGCTAATGACAAATTTGTTCTGTTTGGGGTAGAGTTCAAACCTGTCAGTCAGCTCATGGAAAGTCGTCTCTTCGCACTTTCCATGGACCTTCATCGCGAACTTTTTGTTCGTAACAAAGCCTCCGGCTAACCGGCCTCTTTACTTGTGGCCTTGTTGTTATTGTCAAAACTCATTTGCGGGAGAGATGCCTGCGGCAAGTATTTATCGCTTTGCTCTAGCAAAGAAAGGTGAGCTTGGGCCATCGCCTTTAGATTGGCTTCAAACTGCAGGCGCACTCTTTTTAAATCAGAAATCTCAGAGTGCATTTTGCGCAAAGACTCCTTGGCATCGCGAATCACCATCTCTGCCTTCTGTTCAGCATCAGCAATGATCAGCTTCGCTTCGCGCTCACCCTCTTGCTTCATTCTCTCAGCCATTTGATTGGCCGTGGTGATCGTCGACTTGAGAACCTGATCCCGCTCTTTCAGATCGTGAATCGTCAGTTCCTTTTCTCGCATCGTATCCCGCATGGCATTCCGCTCGTGAATCAAACTCTCCATCTGCATGGCTACCTGGTGCAAAAACTGGTGGACCTCATCGGCGTCATATCCCATTAATTTTTTAGTGAAATTTTTATGATTGATATCAATAGGTGTGAGCCTAATCATGGGCAATTCCTCCGTGAATGATTGCGGGCGCCGTCCTGCACCCTAGAGACATGATAACAAGACTGAATGCCGTAATCCACTGAATCCTAAAGGGCGCTCAAGAGTACTAGCCCAATAGCGAAACCAGTCCACAGAATATGAACCGCAGCCTCATGTGAACTCTTTGGCCATCTCTTTTGCACGCAAGGCCGCCTTCTCAAAGGCAATGCGCAACACCCGGTCCACCTCATACTCGCGCATGGATTGAAGTCCAGCTGCCGTAACCCCTCGCTTGGAGGTTACTTTGTTTTGCAGCTCTTCAATATCGATCTGGTTGTTGTTGGCCAACATCGATGCTCCCAAAAATGTCTCCACAGTTAAGCGACGCGCCTGAGTTTCATCAAAGCCATGCTCGACCAGCCACTCTTGCCAAATCATCATCAATTCAAATACAAAGCCCGTACCGCTCGAACAGGCGATGGTCAAAGAATCCAATAGATCTTCGTCATCAACCTCTTGTACAATCCCCAAGGACGAAAATAAATCTTCAACAATTGTCGAAGCCCCATCGTCGTTGTTTTGCTGAAAAAATCCAGTAATGCCTTTACCAATAAAGGTCGGCGTATTGGGGATGGCTCTTACTAGGCGACAGTGAGGCAAGTATTTTTCTAGAGTGCGCACTGTCACACCCGCCGCCAAAGAGATGACCAACTGCTTGTCAGAAAATATCTGCGCAATGGGCTCAATGGCTGCAATCATGTCCTGGGGCTTTACCGCCAAAATAACAACCGTTGATTTTTCAACCAATTCCTCATTGTTTGCGCAATTGTTGATACCAAAATCCTGACTCAGCTTCACCAACTTACCCGCTGAGCGATTGGACGCAAAAATATGATTTGCCTGCAAGGTTTTCTTTTCAATCAAACCACGAATGATCGCGGTGGCAAGATTGCCGGCTCCGAGAAAGCCCACACGCAAATGCTGACTACCAGTGAATTGCATAAGCTCATTTCTCAAAGAGGAAATTATTTTTTCTGCCTGGCACCAAAAAGTGCAGTGCCCAAACGAACTTCGGTAGCTCCCTCTTCAATCGCTACCTTAAAATCATGGGAGGTTCCCATAGATAAAATTTTCCGACAATCTAGCTCATTTGCAAGGCTTTTTAACTGCCGAAAATAAGTACGCGATGCCTCAGCATCCTTACCTAATGGCGGCATAGTCATGAAACCCGCGATTTCTAGCCCAGCCAGATCCTGCAACTTCAACCAAGACTTCTCAAGCTCGTCCAACAAAAATCCCGATTTTGATTCTTCACCCGCCAAATTCACCTCTACCAACACACGCTGCTTACGCTGCGCTGAATGATTGATCTCGGAGAGCCTCGCTGCCAGCGAGAAAGACGAAATTGAATCGATTTGATAAAACTTTCCCAGGCTTGCCTTTGCCTTATTTGACTGCAAATGGCCCACGAAATGCCAGTCAATTGGTAGGCCGCGCAATAGTTCGGACTCGTACTTTATTTGATGCTCTTGGATATAATTTTCGCCAAAGTCTCGCTGCCCACACTCATGGATCCAAAAGATTTTTTCAATTGGTTGCAATTTAGACACGGCAACGATTTTAAAATTCGCAGCACTCTGAGGTGATGCACTCTTGGCAAAATCCAAAACCTCTGTCGAAATCTTTAAAAAATTTTCTTTGCAAGCCTTCTCGGCATCACTGGCATCGGAGGAGATCTTCAGCTCAATCACAACAGCACCTGACTCTCAAATTGTGCGAGAGGAAAACCAATAACATTGAGCAAATCACCGTTAATGGACCTCACAAAGCTACCACCTAGTCCCTGAATTGCGTAGGCGCCGGCCTTGTCACGCCATTCATTGCTGTCCAAGTACCTTTGTAACTCTGTTGGCGCTATCTCTCTAAATTCTATCTGTGTGCGCTCATAAAAACACTGAATCGTTGCGTCGGCAGCAGTTTTTTGAAATGCGACCGCCGTCACCACATCATGGGTTTTTCCAGAAAGACTTTCGAGAATAACTCTTGCTTGATCGACGCTCTCGGCCTTTCCGAGGGGCGTGGCGTTTAGCAGCACCTCCGTGTCGGCAGCCACAAACACAACTTGGCGATTTGGCAAGATCTTGGGAAAAAGCTGTGGCGAAGCCTTCCAGGACAAAAGGCTAGCGGCCAATTTCTCAGTTGCCAGTTTTTTAAGTGAATCAAAAACACCTAAATGCGAATCTAGACTTTCATCTATATTTGCGGGAATCTGAATCACCGGGTACCCAGCCGTCTCAAATATCCACTTTCGTCGAGGCGAAGCTGAGCACAAAACTATCTGCATTTCGTTAAAACTGAGTATTGAATTTTTCGCCATAGTCCCCCTACTTTGGTCGACACACCCCCTGCTTGTCAAAGCACGCATTGGCGCCTCTTTGCTGGCGCCACCCAAGCTAAAATGTGATCACAATCTATTCAACTTTTACTACTCATTTGCCGATAAAAAGAGTGAAAGAAATTAACCTTTTTAAGGATTTAGGCAAAATGGGATCACCAATAATATTATTGATTTTTGGTCTAATCATGGGAGGCGTGGCCGTTTACCTTTTGGTATCGGTGGTACTCAATCAGCAAGCCGATCAAGGTCAGCTGTCGTGGGCGAACAATCTTGAACCAAAAAAATCGCGCAACGCCATCATCAATCTTTCGCGACCACTCGTTCATCAATTCACCATGAAGTACGCGAAAAGAATCAAGAGTCCCGACTATCGAGCAACAGTGCAAAAGCACATTCTCACTGCAGGCTTGTCACAGGAACTCAACGAAGACGAATTCATTGGCTTGCAGTTTCTCTGGGGCGTGATGTTTCCGCTCTTTGTGGCCCTAATGAACTTTGCTCTCGAAATAGATCTTAACTGGGGTATTTTGCTATTGATGATTCCTGGCGGATTGTATTTGCCTATCAGCCACGCTAAGGGCGAGAAAAAGCGCCGCGAACTTTCGGTTCGCTCTGACCTGCCTTTTTATGTTGATATCTTATCGCTTTCCGTAGAGGCAGGCCTTGATTTTTCGTCAGCCATCAAAAAGATTGTCGACAAGTCACAAAACACCGACAGTGTTCTCTCTGCAGAGCTCTCGATCGTTCTCAAAGATGTACAAATCGGATCTTCTAAGGCCGACGCCCTTAAAGAAATGGCCAAGCGCCTGGATATGCCCGAGATCAACTCCTTTGTGGCAATGCTTGTGGATGCCGAAGCCTCAGGCGCTTCCATCACACAGGTGCTGCGCGAGCAGAGTGCGCAAATGCGAGTGAATCGTTTTGCTATGGCCGAAAAGGCGGGCGCGCGCGCGTCGCAGCTGATCATGATTCCCATGGCGATATTTATATTCCCTACAATTTTGATCATGGTCTTTGGACCGGCCATCATTCAGTTTACCGGCGGAGGAAATTAATTTCGTGAGCGAACTTTGGAGCAGACCTCAAAGCAAAATCATCGTGCCTAAGCTGCAAAAGGCGACCACTTTTTGGCAGCGCACGAGAGGACTTCTCGGTACCGAATCGATCGGTGCCGACGAAGGGCTTTGGATTTGCCCCTGTAGCAGCGTGCACACTTGGTTTATGAACTACGATATTGATCTTATTTTTTTATCGAAGGATTTGAAGGTCGTAAAACTCTGCCAAAGGGTTTCACCCTTTCGTATGACACTGCCCAAATGGTCCGTGCACTCTGTAGTCGAAGTTCAGGCCGGCACCATATCCAAGGTCAATTTGCAAATAGGAGAAGAGCTGTATGTGGGCTCTTAGGGTATTGACTGGCCCTCAGCAAGGCACGATTGTGGTTCTCAAAAGCGGCAAAAACATTGTCGGCCGCTCTGCCAATTGCACATTGCAAGTTCATGCCGCTGGCGTATCCAAAGAGCATGCAGAAATACATGTGCAGAGCGAGAAGATTTTTATTGTAGATCTGCATTCGGCCAATGGCACCTACATCAACGGCGTCAAGATTCAAAACGGCATTCTCAAGGTCGGCGATAAAGTGGGCATCCATGATATTCTGCTTGATGTAATTGCTGTGCCTGCCTCCACAGCCAAGCAAATACAGTCCGTTGGCCAAGCCTTGCCAGGTGCAAATATTCCTATGTCCAAGTCCTCAGCCACTGGCAACTCTCCCGCGCTCAACACAAACAAAAAGGATACAGTCATGCCCTATGGCACCGGAGTCGGTGGTTCATTGGGCGACTCGACCGCCAACGCAAACTCAAGGGTCACCGCGGAGGCGGCACGACCAGAACCGGGTGCTGCTAAGAAATTTCAAGAGTATATCGAGTACGTACTGCTTCCTGGTGTTTACAAACTTGCAGAGTACACGGAACTCAAGGTCGTCATAGGGCTATTCTTGGCGGGATTCTGTTTTATCGTAACATTTTTGTCGATCATTCCTATGACAAAGCTCAATCGAGAGACCGTTACGGTTGAAGGTGAGCGTCGAGCCATGTCTATGGCCAAGTCATTGGCGCAAATTAACCAGACAGCCTTGTTGTCTAATGCCATCTCCTCCCTATCTACTAACAATTACGAAGTTGAAGATGGCGTCAAAGAGGTTTTGATAATTCAGCAATCTGACGGTATGATATTGGCGCCGGCAAGTCGCTCGGGCACGACTCCTGATCTCCCCTTTGTACATCAAGCGCGACGTGAAATGAAAGCGCAAGTCGGACAAATCGATAGCACCATCGTGGCAGCCAGCTTTCCAATTGGTGCATTTGATCCAAATACTGGTGATGTTATTGTTAAGGCGCACGCTATTATCTTTTATGATATACAGGCTCTCACCTATGACGATGGGCGCGTGATCAGCCTCTTCATGCAAAACCTCCTCATTTCCCTAATTGTTGGTTCCATTTTCTTTTTCTTTATTTACAAGCTCTTTGAATATCCATTTCGCAGACTCAACGAAGAGCTGGATGAGGCCATGCGTGGATCTCATGACAATATCCAAATCGATTTTCAGCTCACAGAGCTGCAAAATTTGATTTCAAACGTAAACAGCTTATTGGGTCGCAGCAACCACTCTGGCGAAATGTACCAAACCAGCAGTGTCAATCATGACATGGATTTTCAACTTTTGACCGAGATCAACGCACTTACACCTATGGCTGTGATTAACGCCGCAGGACTCTTTATTGCCATGAACGATCGTTTCGCACATATGTGCCACGCGGATGAACTTGTTGGCCTTCACTTCTCAGGAATCAATGATGGATCCTTGAGGCAAAATATAGAATTTCTAATCAATAAAAGTAACGAAGTGCCGACATCCATTCATACGGATCAACTCGAGTTTTCTGGCAATGCCTGCCACCTGCAATGTTCAGCATTTTTGAGCGGCGAAGGTATCCCTGAGTATTTTTTCATTTCGATCATCCCAGTTGAAGGGATGGCAGCATGAGTACGGCTCTAAAACTCCAGCATTTGCCCGCACTCAAACTCATTGTGGTCAGTGGACCGCATACAGGCGAGCAATTTGATTTGCAAAAAGAGTCGATCTCCATCGGTCGTGACGAGAGCAATATTGTCTTTTTAGCCAGAGATTTGCGAGTGAGCAGAACCCACGCTGAGATCAAGTGGCGTGATGGCGCCTACCACATTATCAATCTGTCATCGCGCAATTTTATCCTCATCGATGGGGAGAAAGTGGACAGCGCACCACTCAAAAATAAATCCAGAATGCAAATTGGCGAGACCGATTTTGTTATAAAGATTGCCAATATGGAAGGGGCCGAGTCATCAACCCAACTCTCGATTGCGCAAAAACAAAATTCGCCGCCACCTATGCCCACAAATGTGAGCACGCCAGCTGTGCAGAGCAAAGGCGAGCGCTCGCCCGTAACGCAAAAGCCTCGCGCCACCGGGGTCAGCAACGTCAAGACCGGTAATTCTGCAATTGCTAACTCTGCGACTTCGCAATCCCGTGGCGGGCTGACGCAGACAACTCCTAAGGCTGTTTCAGGAGCTAAGGCTTTTGAAGCACGTAGGGCAGCCCAACGCGCGAATCAGGCACGACAAAAATCCGATCCAGGCAAGACACGCTTCTATATTATCTTGCTAATTATCGCCGGAGTTGGAGTCTATCTGTTCTCAGAGAACAGCGCCAAAAAAACTCAACCCAAACCATTTCGCAGTCACCGACAGATCGAATATGAAGCCAATATGTCTGCGAAATCCGTTGAGGAGCTTCGTGAAACCTCGGCAAAATCGGATACAATTCAGCAGAGACGTGCACAAGAAAATTTACTTAAAGGTCTGCGAGACTACCAGCAAGGTCAATACGCTCGTGCCCGCGAAAGCTTTCAGGTCGTGCTGAATCTTGATCCAGGCAATGAGTTGGCTAGTCGCTACTACCAGTTGTCACGACTCAAATTTGAAGAGCTGGTCAAGTGGAATCTCATGCAAGGGCAACGCTATCGCGAGAAGAAGAACTGGCGCCTATGCAAGTCTAACTATTTCAATGTCATGGTCATGTTGCAAAATGTAAAAGAGGACCCGATGTATCGTGAGGCCAAGCAGTTTCACGAAGAGTGCGCCCTTCAGGCTGAGGGAAGGTACTGATCATGGGAAGGCTGAGGGTAAAATACAAAGGAGTGATCGTCTCTGACGTCCCTCTAGATGTGGAGCGCGAATACATCGTCGGCAAAAAAGAGACCTGTGAGATCAAATTGCTCCCAGAAAAAGGAATTTCTCGCGAGCACATTCGCGTCAAGTGGAATGGCATATCCTGGGAACTGGAGACTCTCTCTAAATATGGCGAAGTTTTGGCAAAAGGTGAGCGCATCGAAAGGCTTTCGCTTTTGCACGGAGAGACCTTTGCAATTCCACCTTATGAATTCGAATATTTAGAGACCTCTAGCGACAGTCCGCAAGAAAATGCTCCCCAGGGTCAAGCGGCCCAACCCATTGGCGACAAGACCGTGGTGGGCGTGGCCAATGTTTTACCCTACTTGAGATTTATTGACGAAAACAACGAGACCAAAGAGCTATTCTGCCTTGAAAGCGGCGAGTCCTGGATAGCGGGTAGAGATGCATCTGCACAGATCGAGATCAAAGACCGACGCGTGAGCCGTCGCCAATTCGAAATTCGAAGGGCGGGTGCCAGTTATACTATTTTGGATCTCGGTTCTGCAAATGGCACCATCGTCAATGGTCAACCGATCTCCTCAACGGATCCGCTGCTACTCAAGAGCGGTGACACGATTTCTGTTTTAAATAACTTCTTTGTATTTGAACTGCGTGACCCGAATTTCAAATCGCGAGCTGAGCTCGTGTCCTTGCCGCCCATTCCGATGATGGACAGCCCACCAGCTGGGACCGAAGATTCAACCAACAGTCCACCCCCAGGATTCTTTACAGCCGAAGACGTTGCGGCCGCCGAAGCGGCGGCAAAGGAAGAGGTGGCAGAGGCGATCAACCAACAGAGCCAAGACAGTGAAGAGAAAAAGCAACAAGAAGAGGCCGCCAAAAAGACCAAGACGATCCGCCTGGCACTGGCTGTCTGTATAATACTTGTGTTTGCCTACTTCTTTACTCAAGACAACAAGCCACCACCTCCCTCCAAGACGAGGGTCAGCACGACAGACCCTTACGAAAAGTTGCCTGCCGATAAGAAGCTCATGGTAAAGCAAATCCATCAGCTGTCTCTGAACTATTTGATGCAAGGAAAATACGATCTCTGTTTCACACAGATTGCCAAACTGTATGAATTTCTTCCTCCCGACTACACCTATCTCAATAGCAAAGAGATTGAACAGCAGTGCAAAATCTCTCTTGAGGTTCAAGAAGAAAAGCGCCGTCAAGAAGAGCGCGAGAAAGCACAACGAGAGCTCCAAGAGAAGGTCGAAAAAACGCTCGCCCATTGCCGCACACTGATCAATCCCAACCTCACTCAGGAGCAACTGGATGAGTGCTTGGCGCCAATTTTGGCCATTGCACCTGAGCATCCGGCCTTTGCCGAAATGAAAGCGCAAATCGAAGCCTTTGAAGCAGAACGCAAGCTCCGCCAAGAAAATCAAGCCAAATATCAAGCCCTGGTCGCCAAACTAAAAAGGCTATTTAGAAGAGCCAATCGCATCTACAAAACCTCCTCTCCTCTGCGCGCCATCAAGGCTTTCGAAGTCGTGGTCGATTCAAAGCTACCCGATCCCGGTGATTTAAAAGGAACCTCAAAGAGAAAAATTGCATCTATCAAAACCGTGATTCAAGAGAAAATAGACGCCGGATTGGCCGAAGCCGACAAGCTCTACCAAGAACAAAAAATTAAAGAGGCCATTTTGGCTCTTCGAGAAGTGCGTCTCGTTGATCCAAGCAATGAAGATGTTAAAAATAAAATTGAAACCTACACGCTTGAGCTCAAAAAGCAAATGAGGGTCATCTACCAAGAGGGCATTCTTGAAGAAAACTATGGCAACGTCGAAAGCGGCAACAATAAAGAAGGCGCCAAAGACAAGTGGAAAAAAATAATGGAAAAAGACATTCCTGACGGCGAATACTATATCAAAGCCAAAATCAAATTGCGCAAATACGGCGAGATCAAAAAAACACTGCCGCCGATCAACGAAGAACCCCTGCTGGAGCCAGAAGTTCAATGAAAATGACGTGGGTGTCGCGATTTTTTTCTGGCAAAGAACTCAACCCCAATGCACGGGTCAAACAGTTCGACAATCTTTCGCTTTCGATTGCCTCTGTTGCCTGGGGCGAAAACCAAGGGCAGGCCATAATCGAGAGCGAGGTCGAAAAATTTTTGGCAGCAGCTCAGGCGGATCTAGAACTGACGACGCCCTTTGAGCGCATGGGCGGCATCACACAAGAGGCCAATACACTGCGGATCGCTTTGCAACTCGCAAATGATAGTGTGCTACGAGGCTTGAATGCGGCTGAATATCACGAGGCTTATGAAGCACTCTTGATTTGGTGCAAAAATCGTTCTTTGACCATGGCTCTGGTGGGAGAAATTCAAGTTTGGCAATACACCAGCAGCAAAACGCTACTGCCCCTGCTGTGCAGTCAATCGCCGCCACAGCATGCCTTTCCGCAAACGGTCCTCGGTGTCGAAACCAATATTGATGTAAAGTGCTACTCTTGCCCTCTTCAGGGCGTGGACAGTTTCTTTTTGATTCACGGCCTCAAGGGTCTGCCCATTTCTACCGAAAAAATCCGCACGAGCGCGCAACCCTTCGACGATCTCTACAATGCGCTGGCGGCCTCACAGCCCGAAAGCGCCTTTTGGCTCTCCCAATGCCGACTTTCTCAACTCTATTAATCATGGACTGAAATTCCACTTCCTGGTATGAGTGCAGCCCATATGGTCAAAGTCATCATAAGCTCATTGCGCCCTAAAACACTAACTGCTGCCCTGGTCCCATGTGTGACCGCCACGGCACTGTGCTATGCCCTGGCCAAATCCATCGATGAATGGGTCCTTGTATTTGGCTTGGTCAGTGCACTCAGCATCCAAATTGCCACCAATTTATTTAACGATGCCCTAGATTTTGCCAAAGGAGCCGATAGAGACGATCGCAAAGGACCAAAGAGATTGATTCAAACTCTTTCTTGGACCTCACGCCGAGTGATGATTTTGGGTGCGGTGTTTTTAGCGCTTGGCTTTTTCGCTGGGATTCCCTTGGTGATCAAGGGCGGCATGCCCATTGTCATTTTGGGAGTGGTGTCTTTGTTTCTCGCTTATGGATACACGGGAGGCCCCTTTCCTCTTGCCTACTTGGGTTTGGGTGATCTGTTTGTTATTTTATTTTTTGGCATCTTTGCAGTCGGAGGCATCACCTATTTGCATCTACACACCCTTCCCTGGCTGTCCCTCCTTGTGGGATTGCAGATCGGCCTTCTTGCCACCACGCTGATCGCAATCAATAACTATCGGGACAGTGGCGAGGACATTCGTGCCGGAAAGAAGACCTTGGCAGTGAGGTTTGGTCCACGATTTGCGCGCATTGAGATCATTGTCTGCGCGCTTCTTCCCTTTGCACTGGGAGCCATTCTCGTTGAGCAAGGACATTTTTGGGCTGGAGTGCTGCCGCTCGTGCTCCTTCCGGCAGCGGTTTATTTTTCTTATCAGATCTGGAAATCCGTACCTGCAGCCGAACTCAATAGCAGACTGGCTCAAGCAGGCCTTTTGCAACTGTGTTTTGGAATTTTGGTAAGCATTGGATTCTTGATATCATGAAGTTTCGTGTCGCAATCTCTCCCTATACACTAAAAAATCAGAGCGCTCATCAGAATGGTCTACTACTGAAGACGGTGTCCGTCGAAGATGGTCAACTGGGCTTTGCTGCGGTCCAACCTCACAGTCTCTTTGGCGATCCTGATTGCGACGCAATAGCACTGTCTCTGCGCCAGCGAAAGCCTCACCCCTTGGTTTTGCGCACTTTGGAGCTAGCGACATCAGAATGGGCAAAGGCCAAGATTTTGCTTCTCAAGAGCCTTGCCGATCAGACGCAGCAGTACACCGCCAATTCCAATTTTTTGATTCAACACCTTTCTGAGAATATTCAGATGTCGATTCTCGAAGCCAAGAACCTCCATTTTGGTACCCTCAAAATCAAGGCGAAAATTTTGGATGAAATTCTCACTCAGGCCCTGAGCATAGCCCGTGCACAAAATTTTAAAGTACGAATCGATGCCAACAGCCAGTGGACGCCGGAGACGGCTCAGCAGTATTTTGCGACACTTGATAAAAGTCTCCTTGCGGTGATTGAATACATCGAAGACCCATTCCCTTTGTCTGCAGAGAATATTGAATATTGGCAATCTCTCAATGCGATTGTTCCCTTGGCACTGGATCAGTGTGCTGAGGTTACATTTGCCAAAACAATGCTAGATGCGACAGCCTTTAAGCACTGGATCTTAAAGCCATCTCGTCTCAATAAAGCCGCACTCCACCTCGCAATGAATAGCCATTTGCCAATCACCGTGACCTCATCTCTAGATCACCCCATCGGCATCATTCACGCCTTTCACTTTTTGGCGCAGTTTCGCAAGCCGCATTGGAGTCAGACTCACGGCCTCAACACCTTCACTAATTTTTTACCTTCGCCTTATGATCACGTGTTCGAGTACTCTTCATCAGTGATTAGACTGCACGCTGACACCTTTAATATTGCAGAATCCCTACTCGAAAAAGAGAGCTGGCAAAATGTATGTGAACTCACTCTCTGAGTTTATCGCTCAGCCCAGCGCACATCATTTTTTTTACAATGAGTCAGAAGTTGCAAAGGCCTCTTCATTGCATGAGCACATCGACCAAGCGTTTTTGCATGAACTTAAAGAAGCTTTGAACAAAATCGGTACTTCCTGTGTGGCGCTGTTCACTTCGGGCTCGACGGGCCAAGCAAAAATTGTTGTCCTCACAAGAAAAGCCCTGGAAACCTCCGCCCTGACAATCAATCGAACTTTTGCACTTTCGTCTAAAGATATCTGGCTGTGCGCATTGCCGGTGCATCACATTGGTGGTCTTAGCATTTACGAGCGAGCTCGTCTGAGCAAAAGCACGGTCATTGCATTTACTGGTAATACATACAAGGATGCGAAGATTGCACCCTCACCTAAGATTGCCTCCTGGAGCGCTCAACTTTTTTACGACGAACTGTTGCGAACAAAGGCCACATGGACCTCATTGGTGCCAACACAGCTGCACGATTTGGTTCAAAGGCAGCGGTTCTCGCCAAAATCACTGCGCGGAGTCTTTGTAGGTGGTGGGCAATTGGAACGCAATCTCCATGATCGCGCCCACAAATTAGGTTGGCCAGTGCATGCCAGCTACGGCATGACCGAGTGTGCTTCACAGATTGCAACCAATATTTCCAGCGCCTGGAGCCCCTTTCTCTCTTCGCTTCCTCACGTCACCGTAAAGGCGAATGCCGAAGGACGCTTGATGCTTCAGTCAAGATCGCTCTTTTCCGCGTATTTGCTTTGGGATGGCGACAATAAATCATTCACGCTCTCTCAACCCTTTGACCAAGAGGGATGGTTCACGACCGAAGATCTTGCTGAGGTGGACTGCACAGCCGCAGGTCCAAGGGTCCAGCCCTTGGGTCGCGCCGATCAGCAGGTGAAGGTCAAGGGAGAGTTGGTGAGCTTGCAAAAAGTGACTGAATGCATCTCTCGAGTTAGAGAAAAAGAAATTGGATTGAGCAATCAAACAAATGAGCAGAACTGGCTGGTTTTAAATTTGCCCCACAGCCGTCTCGAAAACGAATTGGTCATTGCCATAGAATCAGCGGACACTGCCCCTGCAGTTATAGGTCAGTGGCAAATCACAATTGAATCTGCAAACGTGAGTTTGCCCGAGTACCAGCACATTCGACGCATCCTCGTGGCGCCAACTTTTCCGAGAACGGCCTTAGGCAAGATTCAGCGCGAATTGCTCAGAAAAACACTGCGTGAAACACTGTGTGAAACGCTGCCAAACACTTGCCCCCAAGCAGGCAAGGATCAATGAAATCACCGATGATTGCTGATGCGATTAACGATCCACAAAAGATAGTGTTGGCGATGGCACCCATGGAAGGTGTTTTGGATTGGCCCATGCGCCGAGTGCTCGCGCCCATTGCCGACGTTGATTACTTTGTCACAGAATTCATGAGAATTACGGATCAAGTCTTCCCTGATCGCGAATTTCACAAGTACTGCCCGGAGCTCCAAGGTCGCGCAGAGGCAGGCCATGATGTACCGGTTGGATATCAACTTCTCGGCGGCTCCCCGGAGCGCGTGGCCGCTAACGCCGCGCGAGCGCAATACCTTGGCGCATCGTCCATCGATTTGAATTTTGGTTGCCCAGCCAAGACTGTCAATCGCCACGATGGTGGTGCGAGTCTTTTGCAATTTCCAACGCGAATATTTGATATCACTCGTGCCACGCGCACCGCTCTGCAAACATCTCTCGAGCGAGGTCCGAGCACGACTCTCAGTGTGAAGATGCGGTTGGGATTTATGGACAAATCGCTTATGAAAGAAAACTTTGCCGCTGCCGAGGAGGGTGGAGCGCAATGGATCACTATTCATGGGCGCACCAAAGAGCAAATGTACAAACCCTACGCGGACTGGGAATCCATTGCCAGCCTGCAGGCAATTTCAAAAGTTCCAATCTTTGCAAATGGCGACATTTTTACAGTTGCCGATTTCATTCGCTGTCGCGCTGTCACGGGAGCGCAACACTTTATGATGGGCAGAGGCCTGTTGCAGAATCCATTGCTCGTTCGCGAAATCAAGTCTTACTTAAAAAAAACCGAAAGCGGCGGTGCCTCTCGCATTGTAAAATCTGAACACGATGATTCAAGCCTTATGGATCGCGATGTTATACTCAAAGAACTGCTTAGGGACTTCTTTGTATATTGTTACCACTATCGCTCACTCAACTATGCTGTTTCAAGAATGAAACAGTGGCTTGGCTCCCTTAAAATGCAGTCTCCGATCGCTGCCAACATTTTTGAAAGGGTAAAAGTTCATCGTGAACTGATCTTTGAGCAAGAGCTTTTTTCAGCGCTCGGCTATTCAACCGATTTCAAAAATGATCGGCAAAGTGATCTGTGAACTGCGATTTTTTTTGGAAAATTTGACATCCCAACACCGGTGCACAAAATTTTCGACAATGCGTTCAAGACGACTGCTCTGCCTCGTCTTAGCATCACTGACCGCCTCCTGACCAAATCCGTTCATCTCGTCATGATTGACAAGCGTGTTCGTCAGCACATTGACATCTGTGACCCGTCCCATCGCAGAGACTTTGAGTCTGAGAGAAAGGGTTCCGCTTATGAGCTGGCTTTGAAAAAGCTCATTGGCGCTTTTGATCAATTTTGCCAGCGTGGCCTTGATATCCGAAGGCAAGAGCGCTCCAACAACATAGGGCCGCGGTTGCACAAACCAACCGTGAATCACCAATCTCCCTGCCAAGGGGTCATTCACCCCACGGACTGGAGAGACACTGTGAGGAATCCTAGGATCAAACACCAGCAACTGATTAAACACCGGAGAAATTTCGTCAAAGAACACATTGGCTTCATGAGTCTGCTGCCCACCACTGAGAGCAGTGGCCGCATAATTTGACCAATAGTTCAATAGCTCTGGTCCGGCCAGCACTGTGCGCCCACCAGTGAACGCGCTTGGATCTAGAGTTAAAGAATAAACAAATGCCCAAGGGCCATGGGGAACATCACGATGCCAGTTCTGAAAATGCGAATCCGTATAGAGACTCAGCCAAGGTGGTGAAATGTCATGACACCCCAAGTGAGCTCGGCCCCACTGCACCAATTGACTATGAAAGGCCTGGTAAATGGCAGCAGGAAAAAAATGATAGGCCGGCGTCTTTAGGTGATTGTACTGCCGAGGCACATAAAACAAATCCCAACAAAATCTCTCTGCATCCAAAGTGTTTCCGGGCGCCTGACGCTTTTCAAAATGCTTGCGCAGCGATTTTGCTGATTTAAAAAAATTTTCGCAAATCAATACTGGCGTCATCATTTTCATTCCCTTCGAGGATCCGCCCAGCGAAAACCTACTTAACGCTCTTTACTTTTTGAAAAATCCGTCCAAAAATGTTTTCTCCAGTCGCACTGTTCATGTGCATTTCAATCGTGTCGCCGTCTTTCATGTATGGCGTTTTCGGTTCGCCCTCTTGAATCTGCTCCAAAGTTCGTTTCTCTACAAGGCATCCCGATCCCAAACTTGTGTCCTCAGAAGAAACCGTGCCACTGCCAATCAGCGATCCTGCCACCAGATCGCGAGTCTTTGCCGCATGAGCGATCAATTGGCCAAAGTGAAAATGCATCTCCTTTGCATTGACCTTGCCAAAGAACTCACCGTTGTAACTGATATGAAGTGGGAGATGCACGCGTCCTTCCTTCCAAGCCTCACCCAATTCGTCAGGTGTGACGGCAAAGGGCGAAAGTGAGCTGGCTGGCTTACTTTGAAAAAATCCAAAGCCCATCGCCAACTCCTGAGGAATCAACCCACGCGCAGAGACATCATTGATCAGCACAAGCAATACAATTTTCTTAAGCGCCTCTTCAGGCGAAATTCCCTTTGGCACATCACTAACAATCACACCAATTTCTGACTCAAAGTCAGTACCATGGCTAAAATCCAACTGTTCGATATCCTCTGTAGGGGCCAGAAATTTGCCACACTCGCCTTGATACATCAGCGGCACCGTCGAAAGGGTTGCTGGCAATTCAGCATTGCGCGCCTTTCGCACCAATTTGATGTGATGAATAAAAGCCGAACCATCAGCGAAGAGCCATGTGCGCGGCAGCGCAGAATGCAAATCCGATTCTTTCACGGAAATGGTGTTTTTGGCTTTTCCAGCATTGATTTGCTCAGAGAGCTCCCGCAGGGGACCGGCAACTTGATCCCAGTTTTCTACCGCTTCTCGCAGCGAGGGAGCAATGTGCCCTGCCTTCACTGCTTCCTGTAGATTTTTTGAAACAACGATCAATTCGCCATCACGACTTTTTGATTTTAGTGTACCTAATTTCAAAACAAGCTCCTCTTTGTCATATTTAAATTTCAGCTCACAAATATTGTTTACTCAAAGAATACAGAAATATTTGCGCCCACAGCTCGGTAATTTTCTGTCGACTCTGTTGTTTTTCCGTTAATCATTTCAAAAAATAACGAACCACCAATTTGTGGAGCAAATTTAAACGAAGTTCCCACAGATATTGGCACCACCATATCCTTAACATCGCTCTGCGAGCCCGAGCACTTTACTCCGTCAATTTCGCATTTCGAATCAAGCTTCACCGCAACTGCGGCCCCTGCCCAAAGTGCAAAAAAGTCTTCAACCTGGTACTGCAATGCTACCGGAAGATCAAAATAATTGATGCTGTAGCTACCTTCCGACGAGCCCACTTTCGTGGTCACGGGTCGCTGCGTATAAAACACTCCGGCCCGAAGAGCCAAAGGCCCGTTCAGCTCAAAAGATCCTGTGCCACCAAATTGAAATGCCGTTTTGCTTGAAGCCTCTAACGAGTCGCTAGTACCAGATGCCGATTGACTCCTAAATCCGCCCTCTAGAGCAAAATTAGCCGCCCAAGTGTTTGCAGTAACGAGCATTGACAGCGCCAAAACATAAATCTTGTTCATAAATGACTCCTATTTCATGTGAGATTATACCAATTCCACTTTATCCGTACACCTACTTCGCTCAATTGGTCTACGAACATAGGAAACTGGTGATTCTGGCGCACTGCTTGAAAGAGCACCAGAGCGTCCAAAGTACGAACAAAATACCTGGTGTGTCAGCAACTATTGCGAATATTTTCTGTTAATTTTGACCAATTTCACGCACAATACGGGCAACAACTGAATCTATAAAAAACCGCAGTCGGACAAGGATGTTTTATGATCAAGCTATACAATTATTTTCGCAGCTCGACTTCGTTTCGGGTAAGGATTGCCCTGCATCTCAAAAACATCAAATTTGAATATTTGCCAGTTCATCTCCTCAATGAGGGCGGTGAACAGAATAAAAAATTCTACCGCGAACTCAACCCCATGGGCGAGGTTCCCACTTTGGTCGATGGTGACATTCGAATTGGACAGTCCTTTGCAATTCTTGAGTACCTCGAAGATCAGTATCCTGAAACCAAGCTCTTTCCAGACAATTTTGTGGCCAAAGCCATGGTCCGCCAATTTTGCGAAAACATAAACTGCGGAATTCACCCTCTGCACAACCTAAAAGTATTGCAATACCTAGAAGGAAACCTTGCCGTTGGCCAAAGCGAACGCAAACAGTGGATTTCCTATTGGATCACGAAAGGCCTCACCGCAGCTGAAGAGACGGTCTCCCGCACGGCCGGAAAATTCTGTTTCGGCAACCAAGTGACTATGGCCGATCTCTTTTTGGTTCCACAACTATTTTCTTCTGAGCGTTTTGAAGTGGATCTAACGCCCTTTGCAAAACTCAATGAAATCAAATCCAACTGCATGGCTCTCGATCCCTTCAAGCTTGCTCATCCCGGTTGCCAACCTGATACACCCGAAGAGCTCAAGATCAAACTGTAGTCGCCAGCCAGACAGTCTGCTCGAGTGCAAAAGATCTAGGGCGTGTTTGCAATTTTACTCATTAAGTCAAATTGCAAACACGCCCTAATACTAACCCGGCCGAAGGTAAATTTAGTCGAAATGGGTCTTTTAATACGATGGTAACTCAGGCAACGCTCGGGGATTTGCTCCCACCACTCTCGATAACTCCTCATCGCTCATTTCCAGAAGCTGGTCGAACTTATATCCGTTCAACCAATCATATGTATTGGAAACTGTGGCGGTGACGAGGCCTGCAGTTCCTAACAGAGCGACTCCAAGAATTGTACTCTTTGCCAAAAGCGGTATATCAAAGCCCACGGTTAGGATTGACTTTAGCTGCGTGTTAAGTGCTACACCGCCCGCCAGGCCAAGAGCTGCACCAGCTGCGATCCCAACTACAACATATCCAATATAGTTCGCATTTCCCAATCCGTCCGCCTCCTCGTGCAAGGCGTTTACTAAAATTCTCAGCCGATTCTTAAGGATTTCACTATCAATCGCTCCATTTTCTATTTTAGAGGTGATAAAATCTCGATTATTTTCAATAAAATCTTGCAGAGGTATGTCTCCTAACTTAGCCGTTGAGTTCCATATCCACCCATCTGCACCCGAACTGGCAGAGAATTCCTGTGCTGGAGAAATTTCATTTTTAGTTGAAAGTCGGCAAGAGAGCCGGTTGATTTAGCT
>CAYMBJ010000049.1:0-28523 GCA_964388665.1 uncultured Pseudobdellovibrionaceae bacterium
AACCGCATCGGGAGGATCACAAGATATTTTTAGTGTGGTTCAGTTCTCGCTTACTATGTTTGAACGCATCAGTGCTCAGGGCTTGCGCTTGTACCTGGGAGCCTCGTTTTAGAATTCAGAGCATCGTGCACTTTAGGTAAGTACCTAAAAACTTAACACATGGGTTAATCTTTTCACGGTTGTTCGCTGAAGAGAGCAAAAAACTATGTAAATATATAACTTTACTTCAATTAATTTTAGAACTCGCGTATTTCTTGCGTATCGCATAAATCAATGTGCGAAGAAAACCCGAAAGGAAGATCTTATGAAAACATTAACTTTGAACCTTGCCCTAGCATTGATTGGCCTCCAGCCCGCATTGGCTTATGAGCCTGCTATTGAGTGTGTGCGCTGGGAGTTTTCTACAGACAATATGATTGTAGACGAATACACCTCACAATTCGAAGCCGGCCGCATCCTAACCAATGGTGCCGACTTTGGCTTTGTCTTGGAGTCAGAGAATCAGGAAAACCATGTCCATACCTATTACATTGTATACAATAGAAACGAAGTCAGCCAGGATCCAGAGCTGAGTGCTCAATTCAATGCTGAAATGAATGTAGCCCTTTGGCACATCAACTCTTTGTATGGGCGCTCATTGAGCTGCGCTTACAGTGCACCCAAGCCGTGGCCACGTATTTCTGGTTCAAACTAAAACTATGGCCAAATTTTCGATGAATGAAGAGGCCTTAACCTCTCAAAACTATACAAGTTTTTTGCTGTCGATATTGAGGGCTGGGCAAAAAACTCCTCCTCGCGGTAGCATTGCCGATCTTGCTAGAAGGTCAGGTCTGTCGCGAAGTTTTTTGACTGAAATCTTTAGTGGTAAAAAAAATCTGACACCGACCACGCTTGCAAAGATTTCTTCGGGATTGAGACTTCAGGGGGACGCAAAGCGACTGTTTGAAGTTCTCTCGGCGCTCAGTTCACGCGAGGTTAGATCGGCATTTCCAGGTGATTCTGACGAAGCGCTACATGTGCGATTAGAACAGTTGCGACAGAGACTTCGTCGGCAAATGTCGAGCACCACCAGATTGAAGCCGCGGTCGGGTGCGCCGTTAAGCAGTGAAATCTTTGTCGTCTATGCAGCTCTTGGCGCCCTTGACCGAGGTGTGAGCTCTTTGGATATTGTTGCAAAGACCGGACTACCCAAGAAAGTTGTACTTCAGGTTTTAGCCGACATGGAGCATGCCGGCTGGGTAGCACGGAGTGACGGAAAGTACTTTGCAATTGAAAAATCCATTGATTTATCAGATCTAGGAAGTGATTTGGGCTTTGTGCGTGCTTTTTCTGAAGCCAGTGCTCAGTTGGCAAAAGGGACCAAAGAAATATCTGAGGATCCCAACAATTTAATATTTTTTTCGGGAATGCCCGTGAATCCCAAGCGTTTGAGCGAAATGAAAGCAAAACTTCGATCAATGCTCCTCGAGGTAATGGATGAATTCCAAGATGATGATGGATCACAGATCAAGAAAATTACGCTAGGTATGTTCTAGAGCTGAGAGGTAATCCAAGATGCGAAAAATTGGCCAATTGAAGCCGTTGCTTCAGGCATTTGATAAGATGACCTTTGACGATAGAAGATTGTTGAATCCGAAAGGGCTGAACTCAATTCTCTCACAGCATCCAAAGACGATTACAATTTTCAATCATGCAAGCCCACTGAGCTGGTTTCCGGCTATACTAAGCCTGTCAATGAGCTGTTATGAGTTAGGTCATGATGATCGATGCCCGGTTGGAATCATGCATCGAATGTTTTATAAACTCCCTGGGCTAAAGCAGCTGGCAAGCTTTATCACTCAGTTGGACGACATGACAAGCTCCGAAGAAATTCTCAAGGTTTTGAGTGTTGAGTCTGCTATCGATTTAGTTATCTTCCCGGAGGGAAGCAATTGCTTTTTTGGTTTGCCAGAGCACATTCAGGATTTCCGATCGATCAAGTTTATCGAGCTGGCCTATCAAGCCAAAGTGCCGATTTTGGCGGTTGTTCACCGAGGCTCCGAAATTTGGGGAAAGGCCATAGACATTGCTGAATTCAATCCTTTTGGACTCAAAACATTTACCATTCCTAGGCTTCCCGAGCGCCTATCAGCTTTTCGATACAAAGTTTTTTTGTTTGAACCAATACTCTCTGAGAAAAGTTCAAAAGCGTATCGAGAATCCATGAAAAGCGAAGCCAATCGTTTTCTGAGGCAAATGCAGAAGGTACATTCAGAGCTGGCACTTAAAATGCCAAAGTAGACAACAAACAACCCAAGTGAGAAGGTGTTACCATGATAAAAGCATTGTGCGTTTTTTGCGGATCAAGTACGGGAAGCAATCCGCTGTTCTTTTGAATATCGACGGATACTTTGATCATCTGCGTATGTTTTTTGATGAAATGGAAAAATCCAAACTGCTTAAGCCAGTTCATAAAGAGATGGCCATTTTTTGCAGCCTTACTTCGGAGTTGTTGCAGGCCATGAAAAATTACCAGGCACCTGAGTTGACAAAATGGATCAACAAGGAGTCCACGTTTTTCGAGCCCAGTTTTGGGCTTCGAGGCGACACTAAAAGTTGATGGTGGCACTTACATGGTCTTGGAGCACTTTGAGAATTGTATAAAGTCATTCGCAATTAAACTACAGGACAACTAGTGAAACCGATTCTTTTGCGAGTTGCACTTTGTACTTTGGTGGCCGTCTCTCTAATGGGGGGCGGGACCGCTTGGCTTCTGTCAGATGACGAACCGGTCTTGTTTCAATCAGAAGAGTCCAGTACCGAAGAATATGGCCCTATCTATAATCGAGTGTCTTGGCAAAGTACTGAATCCGAAGATATCTGGATGATGCAACAGTCTCAGGGGGTATTTGATACAAATTTTAAAAATTGGGAACGTTTGATCATCACTGTCGATAAGACAACAACTCCGAAGACTGCAAAATTTGTTCAGACTATGCCTGGTGATTTTGATTTTTCTAACCACCCTAAAAGCATTGAATTTCGTGTTCCCTGCGGGGTTTGCCATACCAACGGGCCCAGAGCTATTCGACCAGTCACGGACAGGTCTTCGTTTACGCCAATTTCTTGGAAGGACAGAGTCAAGATCGCGGTGTGGAATTTAAGGATCAAAATGTATGGCCGTGTCGTTTCCAGTGCAAGAACTCACCTCAATGAATTTCCCCGTAAGATGCCTTTTGAGTTTGACGACAGCTTCGCCAAAAGAAGGTTAGCGGTTCAGACCTGTAATCACTGTCACAATGATTCCAAGTGGGGCCGCGGGCCATTGACCAGGCAGAACCACGCTTCCATTTTGTTTATGGTAGAGAAAGGTTATATGCCTCCCCTCGGGTTTGGTATGTCTTTGTCCGAAGAATCAGAGCTGATGCGTTTTGTGAAAAGCAAAAGGTAGAGCAAAATGCTGGACTATGTTTGTGTGGAATGGATAATGAGATTCTTGAGCCATTGGTGGGGGGCGCTGTTGTTTAGACGTTCATGCCAACTAAGGTAGATTGCCACCGAATCGATTTTTATCGGGCACTCATGAATTACGAGATCTCTGTGCTGTGAGGCGAAAATCTCGGCTGCCCTTCGCGGGATCGTTACAATTAGATTCGTGTTTAGAATTAGCCAAGGTGTGGTCGAAAACTCTGTGATGGACATTCTAACAAATCGTTTGAGCTTCTTTTTTTGCAATAGGATGTCGGCTTGGCCAACTCGTCCTCCGTGTGGCGCGATGAACAGATGGTCAAGCTGCGCATAGAGTTGCGTGTCTAGAGGTTTGCTTTTCAGTTCATAGTTGTGCCTGTCGGCTAAGCAGACAAAATTGTCCATGAATAGTTTTTTTGCCACAATGCCTGATCTGTCTCTAATCGTGGGGCTTGAGGAAAAATCAATCGCCCCGGAACCAAGGTCTTCAGTGGGATGCGCCTGATCGGGTGGAATGTGTTCAAACGAAATCCTCGGACAGTTCTTTAAGATAAAGCCTAAAATCCTAGAATAAATGATGAGCTGTTCGTAATCGTGAAAGGCGAGCTTAAAATGAAATTCATCAACTTTTGGATCAAAAGTCCTGGTATAAAGAATTCTTTCCTGAATGGAGTGGATGATTTCCTGCAAGGGTATAGCGATCTCCCTTGCCTTTGGGGTCAGATCCATCGCTCGACCCACCTTGACCAGTAGTTCATCCTGAAATGTCTTTCTGAGCCTTGAGAGAATATTGCTCATAGCGGGTTGAGTGACCCCGAGCTCCTCGGCCGCACGGCTAACACTCTTGAGTTCTATGAGCTTTTCCAAGGCCACCAATAGGTTTAGGTCCATGTCTCTTACATTCACAAACTAAATACCTCAGATTTATATTATAAATTTTTAATATATATAAAACTCTGGCAAATACAACTCAAGACAAAGGAAGGAAGTGGAAAATGAAATTCAAAGTAGCAGTTTTTATTTTGGTATCAGTTTTAATGACCGGACCAATCAAAGCAGAAACAAACGAAAAAGAGGAGAATAAAATGGAAGCAGTAAAAGTCGTAGAAAACTATTTCAACTATCTACAAAAGGGTGATCTTGAAAAGCTGGGCGGTCTATTTGACGAAAATGTCGTGTGGCACCAGCCAGGTCGAGGACAGCTCTCGGGAACCTACCGCGGCAAGAATGAACTCTTCGCACTTTTTGGCGAGTTTATGGAAAGGAGCGGCGGCACCTTTAAAATTGATGAGGTCAGCAGCATCATGGCAAATGGAGACTTGGTTGTTGCCAATCTCCATTTTTCGGCCACCAAATCTAAAGAATCAATTTCCATGGGAGGAGTGGATCTAATGAGAGTCCAAAACGGTAAGATCCTCGAAGTGCACCTGTTCTCAAGTGATCAGGAAGCGGAGGATCGGTTCTGGAGCTTGTAATTCTCTCTAGGGATAAATGATGTCAGTTCGAGATATAAATTTTTCTAAGTACTGACGTTTTGTCCTCCAAACAGGCGAATTCAACTTTTTCATAATGTCGTAGCTCTGGCCCTGATTGGTATGAATGCTGTAGGCTGTGTCCAAATTCCTTTTCATTAAGAAGTAGGCAAGACTATCAGCAAAATCGTCCCAGGGCTGCGTCGTTGAGTATATGCTAATAAAATTAGTTTTAAATAGATCGGCATACAAATTTGAAATCGTTGATGCGCCGAGCGTATTTCCATCACACCAATAAAAGCACAGCTGGCTGCGATTTAAAGAATCATTTTCTGCTTTTGGTTTCTGGGTGGTGAGCCAGCCAATGCTTCCCCAGCTACCCTCTTGCAATTCGCACTCGAGTGGCTCCTGATCGTCGGGAACCTCAGGGCAATTTTTCGTTTCATTGATCAGATTTGCATAATCAAAAATATGCCCAATTTCGTGAGCAACTACAAAATAGAGAAAATCATTTAGATTCTCTGCTGGGGTTGAAGTCTGAATGATCGGTAAGTGAGAAGAAACTGTATAAGAATCAACTATGCCACCAAAGGAGAGTTGCTCTTTCCATGATGACCACTGAGTCAATCCCAAGTCCTCGTCAAGGACAGATTGGCGAATGCCCATTTGAGCGCCCACTGGTTTTCCGTTTGCATCCTTCACTAGTCCAGCATATGCCGTGCCAAAAAACTTCTTTTCAATAAAGATAACGTCCAACGAACAAAACATCTTCTGAAGTGTTACAGGATAATAGACTCTTCCCTCTCCAAAAAATGGCAGCAAATTTTAAACAGCAATACAAGTGATTGCGGCTTTTCCTGCATCGAAAAGCCAGCTCGTCAGCATTTGACCTTGGAACCTGTGGAGTAATGCCTTAGAATTTGATCTTTCTCAAGTTGCACGGCACTGCATAGGAGGCTTTCTGGCGCAGACACCCAAAATTCATCCTCATGTCCCTTTTTCTTTGCTCTGAATTCGCCTATAAAGACATTCAGAATTGGAGAGAAGGATATGAATTTTGAAGAGTTCAATAATAAGGCTTGGGAAAATCACGCAGAACATCCACAGAACATTGCCGATCAACTCGGTGGTGCAATCAATTTAGTAAAGACCAGTGATCAAGTTTCTGCTCTGGCTAAGCTGACGGCTCATGTTTATGGTGAGCACCTTGGGCAGTGGCAGCAGGGAGTTCAGAGTCTTGAACGGCTAAGGTCGGCACCTGCATACGAGGTGAATGGCGAATGCGAAAAGGTCATTTCGCGCTCAATAGCCGGCTTGGAACTAGCAGCAGAGATCCTTCTGTCACCAACGCAATTTAACAGTTCCGATCAGATTCAAATTTTCACATTGGCGGCCACAGCATTGAATGGACAGGGTCAGCTTGAACGAGCACACAGTCTATTTCTCAAGGCACTTGCTATTGCGGAAACAGGAATTGCAGCTGCGGATCTTGCCAATCGGGCTTTGGCGGTCGCTGGAAACAACTTGGCCTGTTCGTTAGAAGAGAAGAAGCATTGTACACAGAAGGATTGTGAATTGATGATTCTCGCAGCTCTGACAGCGCGTAAGTACTGGGAAATCGCAGGCACATGGGAGCAAGTGATGTGGGCGGAGTATCGCCTAGCTATGACCTATTTAAAAGCGGAAGATGTACCAAGTGCAAAAAAGCACCGTGAACTCTGTTATCAGTTGGCACAAGAGCACGGAAGTGCGCCACCTGAAATCAAAATTGAAGCCACTTGAAAGCGGAGTGCGGCCAGTGTTTCAAGCGTAGTTTTTTGTAGATGGTGCCTATGTTTCACGATGTGCGCTGCCGTTAGCGAAATATCCCGAGAAGTTCGATGCTGTCTCCGCCCATGCGTTCTTTGAACTGAGTGAGTTCGGGAGCTTCCCGCGGTAAGAGTCCGCCAAGATCAAAATAATCAACGCCGAGAATGCGCAGTTCGTCGATGGCGCACCATAAAAGATTGTAGTGAGCTTTGGAGCTCCGACCTTCTAGGGAGTTCCAGCCCATGCGGTAAGAGGCAGATCTTCCATGACGGGCGACAAAAATCCCTGCTATGGGCCGGGCATCTTGCCAGGCCCATAGCAGGCAAGCCTCTTTAAATGGTTTTGCTGCCAAAAATTCTTGGCGAAAAAATTCTGCCGATGGTCCTAAATAAGCCTTAGCTGCTTTGTGTTTTTCATAGCAGCGCAAAAAGTGAAGGAGTTCGTTCCCCTGCCAATCAATAGTTACCTTTAGGTTGGAGGCCCTTGATTGTTTCAAGCGATTGCGCCATTTCGGATGCAAATTTCTACTGAGCTCCTCTTGGGTGTTGCGCAAATCAAGCCACGATGTGTGATAGGTCTGTTCAGTTTTGAGAAAGCCGGCTTCGGTCAGGAGGGCCAAGCCAGCAGGTGAGTGAGTCCACTCTGGCATCCATCGCAGGCGCAGCAGCCATCGCCGTGGGAAAGTTTTTCGAAATGATTGGGCAAAAGCCGACCAGTCATGCAGGCTGACATTCTCAGAAAACCACAATGGTCCACGATTGAGATTGATCACTTGTACGGGGCCAAGGCGAATCTCTTGCAGAGCCATGCAGCCGATACTTTGACGGCCCCTTTTTAGAATCGCAAAGCGCGTATGTTTGAAGTCGCGCAGATGGCTGGCCCGTGCGTAGGGCCATGAATGCATCCAATTGGCTTTGGGTGCCCTGGAAAGAAGCTCTCGCCATTGGCCCACGCTGAGCGCAGGCCATTCTAAAGACAGCTCAGGCAGATCGCGATGCAAGTCTTTGCTCTCATTGAAGTGAATGCTGTTCTCTGTAAGCAAATGATCCCCACTATTTTGATTCGTCAATATTGATTTCAGCACTATCTGTCCATTTTAGAATATCAAAATTTGCCCTGTTGCCATAGTCGATAATACTAGTAACGTGTACTTTCCCTATTAGGGAGCAACTTGTTTTGAGTTGACCAGGTTCGGTTTTTCTATAGAAAGTCATCCAAAGTAATGGATGAAATGGCAAGGATGATTGGATTGTGAAATTTCAAATCGGCAGGCAATAGCTCATGGTTGATGTGGATGTGCCCAGAACTTGGGTGCGGTTTAGGGAGTCTTTGTGTACCACCTGCGAAGGTACCTGCTGCAAAATGCCAGTGGAGATCACTTTTGCGGATCTGGTAAAGCTGGGGCATGCGCAAGAGGATGAAAGTCATTTATCAAAACAAAAGCTCTTTAAGCGACTGCGCAAGTTGGGAGTTCTGAATTCCTATCGGCAAAGCACAGAGCTTTTTACCTTGGCTCGCCAAGCCTCGGGCGCCTGTGTATATCTTGATGCTGGTGGTAAGTGCTCGGTTTATGAAAAGCGCCCGGGAGTTTGCAGGAGCTTTCCGGCAATTGGTCCTAGACCTGGTTTTTGCCCCTACAAAAGAGCAAAATAGCGCCACCAGAAATAGCCGCCGCTAAACTCAACCAAGCTCCTTGAGACAGATGCCACGCAAAGCCACGATCATCAGCTCGATAAAACTCCACCACAAATCTCAAGATAGAATGGGCCACCAGCCAGAAACCAAAAAGCTGCAAAGGCTTTGCGCGCTTGTCTGAAATTTTGGTTTCAGTCAGCAAAATCACGCCCAAAATAAAGAGCTCACCAAATGCCAGATAAAGTTGGGTGGGATGACGTGAGGCAAGCACGCCCTGTTCATCGTGAGCCATAATGGCCCAGGGCAAATCACAGGTCTTGCCATAGCAGCAGCCATTTAAAAAGCAACCGACCCGACCAAAGGCTGTAATTAATGAAAGGATGGGTGCAAAGTGGTCAAAGTATTGAAGCCAATTCTGTCTATCGCGCTGCCAAACCCACAAAAATCCTGCGAGCAGTCCACCCAAAAATCCACCCCAGTATACGAAGCCGCCCATCCATGGTTGGAGAATCTGCACCGGGTGATCGAGATAGTAAAGAGGAGCTTCGAGCAGAACATGAAAAACTCGCGCGCCAATGAATACACCAATCATTATGATAAGGCAGGTGTCTAGAGCTTGGGTGATGGCAATACGTCGCAGTGGAGCTCTTCGAATCGAGAGCCAGAGCGCTAGGCATGCGCATAGGGACGCTACGATATAGAAAGAGGGCAAAGAGAACTGGCCAAAAAATTCAATTTCTTTTAACAACATGGACCTCGACTCAAGCTTTGATTTTAAAAAGCTTTTCTCAAATACCATTTTTAGAGACATACTCAAAGGATGCAACTCCATCCTGCTGAAATCGCAAAAGAGATCAAAAATTTTAATTTTTTTAGATCATTTAAATACGATCTACTTTTGCAATTGGCGACAATGTGCACTGTTAGGCAGTTCAAAGCGGGCGAACTGATTTTGCGCGAGGGTGAGCACAACACCTGTTTGTACTTTATTCGCAAGGGTAGCACCGAAGTTTTGGTTGCCGGAGAGGTTGTTGCGGTTCTGCATACCCCAGGCGAAGTGTTGGGTGAAATGAGTGTGGTCAACCGCAGTGTGGTCACCTCATCGATGCGCGCAACCAGTGATGTTGAGACCTTCGTTATTGATTCAACGGATTTTGAACTTGTTCCTGCCAAAGACAAGGAGTACTTTACATCTTTGCTGTTTCAGATTTACTCATCGGTGCTTGTGGACCGTTTGGACCGCGCCAATCAGCGAGTGCGCCTTTTTGAGATCGCCAACCGTGAGCTCTACGAAGCTACCAAGGCCGTTCAGATCACTGCCGAAAAAGAGGTGTTGCTGCTGTCGTCAGACAAAAAGCAAATTCAGTTGGCACGAACGGCTGTCGGTGGGTCAGGGGTCGAAGTCCAGGTGGCTTCAGATTTAGAAACGTTTAAGTCCTATTATGAAAAACACTCAATCGAACTTTTGATGTTGGATGACTCACAGCTGGACACTCTAGACTGGTTTGTGAAAACTAAAAGTGAGATCCCGTGCATACTTATGACAAAAAAAGACATCCATCACGAGATCGCCTTGATGAAAAAATATCCCTTTATAAAGAATATCATTACGCGTGATTTAGAAAATCGGCCAATGTCCATACGCATGATGCTGATTGCTCTTAGCAAAGTGCTTTCGCAAAAACAATTTGGCATCGAAAAGTATTTGAGCTGGGGAGCTGAGACAAAGACAGCAATTGTGCGTTCCAGTCGTGAGCGAACTAAGATTAAAGAGGATGTATTGCATGCCTTCAAAGGTATGGGCGTTCGTGAAACCATCACCAGTCGGATTGGCTTGGTTGTTGAAGAGATGATGATGAACGCGATCTACGATGCTCCCACAAACTCCCGCGGTGAGAGTCTATACAATCACTTGGCGCGAACCAATGAGGTGGTCCTGGATCACACTCAGCAGGCCACTCTGTGTTATGCTTCGGATGGCAGTGTTTTAGGAGTTTCTATTAGCGATCCATTTGGCGCCTTACGAACTGAAGTTCTGATCGATTATTTGCAGCGCTCCTATTCAGGTGGTGAAACTTCACAACCCGGTAAGGCTGGTGCTGGTAGAGGATTGTTTCAGATCGTAGAAACTTCAGATCTTACGATTTTCAATTTAAAACCCAACGCTCGAACAGAAGTCATTTCACTATTTTTCCTGGATCCGAATCTCAAAGAGGTCAATCCGAGCTTTCATATTTTTGAAGTCCACCAGTAGTCGAAATTCATAACCCTGTATCGAAGCACATTCATTACAAGTAAATTTTGCCTTGTTAAGAATTGCTTGGATTTTTCAAAATCCAATTGTGACGTTTGTCTAGTTTGCGTTTGCACAAGTAGATGGTATTCATTGTTCCGTTTTTATTATGTTTTGAGCATGGTCTAGATTTTTATTTCGCCCCGTAGAAACATTAATCCTTCACTTTACACGCTCGAGATTTCAGACGAACCTCGTTCGGTAGTCATTAAGAAAAATAATGAGACGTATAAATATAACCATTCAATAAAGGAGGAGCCCATGGCGGAAACAACTCATGCAGACGAGAGAGACCCAATTGATCTGACCATTCAGTCTGTTGAGCGACTGTATCAGCGAATCACTGGTCATACGATGAATCCGATCTCACAAACTTTTGAACCCGTAACATCCGAAGTGAATTTTGCAAACTTGGTGGACGCAAGAATGCAGCAGCTGCTGTTAGTGCTTAACGATCCCAGCTTAAATCAAATGTTGAGACCATTTTCGCCACCGATTGCAGTTTGGGAGAGCGACGACCGAGTCTTAGTGCGAATTTTTTTGGCGGGCGTTAAAAAAGAAGATATTGATATTTCGATCAAAGGACATTCTTTGGTGGTGTCTGGTACTCGCCACAATACGCTAAAAGATCATGGGTTTCAACCGCGTTGGATTGAGGGCGAAAGAGGACACTTTCAAAGAGTGATTTCTTTGCCTCAGGAGATCACTGCGCCAGAGATATCATCCTCTTTGGTGGACGGAGTGTTGGAAGTTTTTATTCCCAAGACTGTGGTTTCTTCTATGGCGACGACAAATACCAATGCCAAAAGAACTAAAGGCAGCAACGTAAACTAAGAGTTCTGTATATAGTACTAAGTAAAAGTCCACTTTTAGAGATCTATGACTTATTTGACTAGATTTTGATCCAATTAACCAACCGAACCAAATGGTTCGCTTTTAAGGAGGAAAGAATGAATACAATTAACGGAACAGCACGCGTGGATTTTCAAAAATTGGCAATTTTGAATGACAGAATTTGCCAGTGCCTTGAGGCCATTCAGCAGGTGCGAATGTCAGCACACAGTTGGGCGCCATACAATACTGGCCTGAATACTCCATTTCAGAGCAATCAAGGTTTTGCGCCAAATTACAGTGCACAAGGCTTCGTGCCCAGCTATGGTGCAACCTACCCGACTCAGTTTCCACAGTCCTACGGCTTTGCCAGTGGTCTTACAAATGGCATGAATTTGGGTGTTCAGAATGGTTGGAATAATGGTCTAAGCGGCGTGAGCTACGGATCTCAATTCGTACCTCCGCAGTATGGTTATCAATCAAACATGATGAATCCAGTAGGTGCTCATCAGTATGGGGCTTTTGGAAGCTCAGGGTACCCACAGTTTGTGAATCCATTTGCATGGCCATCACATTCAACTTTTGCCAACATGGACATGACCCGCACAGCGACTCCCGCACAAAATCTTGCACCTGCTTATGGTTGGTAAGTAAGCAAAGGTATACGGATAAATTGGAAACTGGTATTACTCGGTCAGCCGCCTCTCAAGGGGTGGCTGTTCAGTTTGGGCCTGGCTACCACTGAGCTTAGCAGCCCGACTTTCTTGAACCATAAGGTACATCAGCAAGCCCACACCGATCACAATCATGGAATCTGCAATATTGAAAGCTGGCCAACTGTATTTGTTATAAACATGGAAATCTAGAAAATCGATTACGTAGCGAAAGCGAAGGCGATCTATATAGTTGCCGACAGCACCACCAAAAATAAAGGACAGGGCATAGATTTGCACTTTGTCCCGCTCAGAAACTCCGCGCAAAATAAAAATAATAATGAGCAGAGCCACGGGCGGCATAATCAAGAAGAACCAGGTGCGAAACTCTGGGTGGCTTTGAGCTAAAAAACCAAAGGCGGCGCCGGGATTTCGCACATAGGTGATATTAAAGAAATTTTGAATCACCACCACAGTTTCCATCAATTGAAACTGAGTGTGAATAAACAGCTTGGTCAGTTGATCGATGCAAATGATCAGCGACGAGATTAAAATTAAATAATAGTATTTTCTATTCATGATAATGCCTCTACACATTTGGGACAAATGCCAGGAAATTTGTCGTGATTGATGGCCTCGGAATAGGTCCAGCAGCGCACACATTTTTCGCCAGGTGCTTTTGATGCTAACACCGCCATGGCTCCCGGCACAACCTCGACTTTAGAGACAATCAGAAGTTCTCTGAGGTCTTCACATTGGTTTGCATGCTCATAGAACTCAGGCGGCAAGGACAGTTTGACCTGCGCTTCAAGGCTAGCGCCGATCTCCTTGCGGTTGCGCAAGGCCTCGAGCTCCTTTTGCACCACCGATCTCATCTCAAGTAGCTTATCAAATTTTTCCTTCAATTTTGGACTCAACCAATTGGCGGGCACTTCGGGAAAATCCTCAAGATAGATGCTCTGCTTTTTATTGGTTCGCGTGTAGCTGTAAACCTCTTCAGCTAAGAAGGATAGGATGGGAAACATAATCTTAGTCAGATGCGAAACCATAAAATGAATCACCGTCTGCGAGGCGCGACGATGAATGCCATTGGTCTTCCAGGTGTAGAGCCGATCTTTCAAAATATCCAAATAGGTCGCCGACAAGGTAACCGTAAAGTAATTATTAAGTAGATGATACACCTTATGAAATTCATAACTCTCATAAGCGGCTTCCACCTTTTGCACCAGCTCAGCCAGAGTGTGCAGAGCCCAACGATCGATCTCGGGCATCTTTTCCACAGGAACCATATTTGCGCGTGGATCATATTCGTGTAGCGAGCCCAGCAAAAAGCGAAAGGTGTTGCGAAAGCGGCGATAGGTTTCGCCAAGGCGGTCAAACATCTCCGGCCCACAAGAGATGTCTTTGCCGTAGTCCTCAAATGCCGCCCAAAGGCGCAAGATCTCTGAACCGCTCTTTTGTGCGACCTCTTGAGGGTCAATAAAATTTCCGAGCGACTTGCTGAGCTTTCGTCCTTGCATATCGTTGACAAAGCCATGAGTGATCAATGCCTTGAATGGCGCGACTCCCGAGGTGGCCATGCACGACAATAGACTGGTGTTGAACCAACCTCGATGCTGATCACTTCCTTCCAGATAAATATCGGCAGGAACTTCGAGACCCGGATAGCGACGTTGCACAGCTGAGTGGACAATTCCTGAATCAAACCAAACATCCAATATATCTCGACCATGACGAAAGCCCTGCGAGCCAAACTCTCCTTTGGGCACAAAGGCACCTATAAAATGCTCTGGGGGATGTTGATAGAAGGCTTGAATGCCGCCCTCTTTTTCGATCACGTCGGCCACCTTCATCATCACTTCTGGATCCGCAAGTGGCTCGCCGGTGGCTTGACAATAAAAAACCGGAATCGGCACGCCCCAGATTCTCTGGCGCGACAGGCACCAGTCTGGTCGTCCTTCCATCATCGCCCGAAAGCGCGCTTCGCCCCACTTCGGAAAAAACTCGATCTTATCAATGGCCGCCAGGGCAGCCTTACGGAGCTTGGTTGTTTCTAAATCAAGACCAATGAACCACTGAGGTGTTACCCGAAAAATCAATGGAGCCTTGGAGCGCCAACAGTGCGGATACGAGTGTTCAATCTCTTTAAATGCTAGCAAATGACCTGAGGCTTTTAGCTTTTCAACAATCATAGGATTGGCCTTAAAGATATTCATTCCTTTAAATTCGGCAACATCTTCTGTGAAGTTGCCGCCGTCATCAACAGGGCACAGAACCTCTAATCCATATTTTTGGCCAATACGAAAATCGTCAGCACCATGTCCTGGCGCCGTGTGAACTAAGCCTGTTCCACTCTCTGCCGTGACGTGGTCCCCGAGCACCAAGCGCGACTCGCGGTCAATAAAGGGGTGCTGGGCAATCATGCCCTCAAGATCTTTTCCTTTTAATGTGCCCTCTTGTGAAAGCGACAAACCAGTTTCCTTTGCGAGACTCTCTGCCAAAGATTTTGCAATCACCAAGATCTGCTCTTGCTGAGTCTCTGGATTTGTCGCTGAGAACACTCCGTACTCAAGATCTGGGTGTGCCGCGATCGCAACGTTGGCGGGCAAGGTCCAAGGTGTGGTGGTCCAAATGACAAAAGAGATGGGTAAAGAGTTTGCGGCTATATTGATATCCGGGCAGGCGGCAGCGAGCTTCGCAAGCGTTGCTGGATGTTGCGTGCGAAAAGCCACGTAGATCGAGGGACTTTTTTTATCGTGATACTCAACCTCGGCATCTGCCAATGCGGTTTTGAGCACCCAATTCCACTGCACGGGTTTCACACCACGATAGATATTTCCACGTTGATAGGCGCGCGCAAACTCGCGGACCTCTTCGGCTTCATAAGTGGGATCCATTGTCAGATAGGGACTTTGCCATTCGCCGAGTACGCCGAGACGACGAAACTGGTCGCGCTGAAATTCAATCCACTTGTGAGCCTCGGCTCGGCACAGCTCAAGAATTTCGAGATCGGTCTTAACAATTTTCTTTTCAGAAAGCTCCTTCATGACTTTGTGCTCAATCGGCAAGCCGTGACAGTCCCATCCAGGAATGTAGCGCGCTTGCAATCCCTTCATGTTTTTGTATTTGATTACAAAATCTTTTAGAGTCTTGTTCAGTACATGACCCAGGTGAATGGCGCCATTGGCATAGGGAGGACCATCAGGAAGAGTGAAGGATTTTTTACCAGAATTTTGTTCAATACGCTTTTGGTAGATGTTTTCTTTTTCCCAGAACGCAATCATCTCCGGCTCTTTGGTCGGAAGGTTGCCCTTCATGGGGAATTCGGTTTGCGGTAAATGAATTGTGTCCTTGTAGTCTCGAAGTTCTTTAGTCAACTCTGCCTCCAGCACTTTGCTTCTGAACAGCATAGCTGGAACTATTTAGAAAGTCATTTCAAACGCCTAAGAAAACTTATTTTTGACCAGATTGTAGCCCATGGTGATCAGCAATCTCAGAGCTTCCGAATCCTGGCTGAGATTGAATAGGTTTCGCACATCACGAATGGCCTGCAGCGAGCGCGCGTCCAGTCCATCTGTCACCGAATTTTCAAAATTGATATGCGGTGGAATGTGCCCATGAGCGCCATTTGTGCTCTGAGTATTGGAACTTTGAGCATTCGAGCTCTGTGTACTAGAATTCTGTGCACTGGAACTCTGTGCATTTGAATGCGGTGGATTGGAGTTCTGTGGATTTGTATTTTGCTGTCCGTTTGGGTGCTGGATATGCCCTTGTTCTGCACTGTGTGCGGTATTGTGAGCTGAGACGCTGTAGGGATTGCTCGTGGGTTGTGGGTCCAAATCGCCCATCATGCTGGCCAAATTTTTGAGCTCAGACTTGAAGTTCTGTACGCTGGGGCGGGCTTGATTGGCCTCGTTAGCCACTCTTTCGCGATGTGCGCGATTGTAGAGCGCAATCAGCAGATCTGGAGTTGTCGCCTTGTCTTTGATCTCATTGGATTGAGTCATAAGCCATTGATAGGCTCGCAACAGGCTCTCTTTAGTATAAGCTTGAGTAGAAGTAAAATTGGACACGGCGATCAGATTTAAGCAGGGCCACTGGGCGAGTCAACGCATTACATCTTTAAGATTCACAACAGCATGCGAGTTGTCATGGGCGGTCTGCTTGTTTTGCGGGCTGAGCGTCATTAAAGCAGCAATACTTTTTTAGAGAAGCCACCATCGGCGATCAGGGTTTGCCCGGCCATCACCTCGCCCCCTGAGCCCGCTAAGAAAAGTATCAGCTCAGCGATTGCGCTAAGGCTCAGTGGCTCCTTGCGGACGGTGCTGCTTGCGTAGTTTTTGGCAATGGCCGCAAACTTGCTGCCCATCATGATCTGTGTTGACTCTGTCTCCAAAAACCCTGGGTTGATCCCATTGACAGAAATTTTTTTTGCTGCCAACTCGTGGGCGAGATAGGTGGTCAGCTCCTCCACTGCCGCTTTGGCAGCAGCCAAGAGGCCGTGGCCCGGGACAACCTGAACAGTGTCCATGCCGCTGACAGTGGTGATGCTACTCTGCGGGGGCATCAGGGGCGTCAACTCTTTGGCAAGTGCAATCAGTCCCCACACCGACAGGGAAAATGTTTTTTGAAAATGATGAAGCTCAACCTCACCAAGTGGGCGAAAGGATGTGGCTGCGGCATTGAATACAAAGTGGTGCAACTCTTGAAAGTGCTCGCGGACAAAGGCTGCGATTTTTTGCGCACTGCCAGGATCGGTCATATCGCAAGATAAAACCTGGCATTGCAGTGAGGTCTCTGGATACTGCAAGCGCACTTTCGACTGCAGTTGGTGAATCTCACCCAAGGCCGCTTTGGCGGCGGCCTCATCTTGCCGGTAAACAAGAATAAGATTTGCACCCGCTTGTGCAAAGGTTTTTGCCGTGGCCAAACCAAGACCTTTGGTGCCTCCAGTGATGAGGCAGTTTTTATTTAAAAATTTCATGATTCCACCTCTGATCACTTTCTCTGCTTACTTACCTAAAAAGTCTTTAAAGGTCTGCTTTGCAATAATGAGTTTTTGGATTTCGCTCGTGCCCGCTCCGATTTCAAAAAGTTTAGAATCGCGCAGGCATCTCTCCACCTGATACTCTTCGATATAGCCATAGCCGCCGTGGCACTGCACCGCCATGTCGGTGACCTTGCGTACACTCTCTGCCACCAAAAGTTTGGCAACGGCAGCTTCACGAACCACGCTTTCGCCTTTGGATAATCTGTCTATGGCCATGTACAAGTATTCGCGGGCGGACTCATAGTGCACCATCATCTGCGCAATCTTGTCTTGAACCATCTGAAAATCTGAAATGGCTTTGCCAAACTGTTGCCGTTCAGAGGTGTACTTTAAAGTTTTCTCGATACAAAATTTCATCATTCCGGTGGCCAGCCCACTAAAAACGATTCTTTCCACATCAAGAGAATACTTCATGTCGTGAAAGGCGCGTCCTCTCTCTCCCAGAACTTGGGAGAGCGGCACTTTGACATTTTCAAGAAACACTTCGCCCGTGGGTGAGCTGCGGTGGCCCATTTTTTTAAAAGCTTGCCCCGTTTTTAGCCCTGGGGTTGTGCGTTCTAAAATCAAGGCAATGCCGCGATTAAAACCATTGGCATTTTGAGTAGCGCCCGCTGCGGGAGGCTCTTTGGCGATGACGATAAAGTGGTCGCCGATGGGCGCATTGGTGATAAAAGTTTTTGTGCCATTCACCAAATAGTGATCGTCTTTTTTGACGGCAGTTGTTTGGATCCCCACGGCATCACTGCCAATCATAGGCTCCGTTAGTGCCCAACAGCCCATCTTCTCGCCAGAGGCAATCCCCGGTAAATATTTCTTCTTTTGCTCCAGCGTACCATGCCGAGCGACATTGGCGCCAAAGAGGCAAGTGCTGGCCAGTGATGACAGGCCAAAGCCATTGCAAAAATAACCGAACTCTTCGGCCACGGCGAGCTGCAGATAGAGATTGTCGGCGCCGCCAAACTCTTCAGGAAAAATCGGTGCCAGCAAACCTAGACCACCGAGTTCTCGGTGCACTGAGCTGCAAAACTCACCTGTTTCTTCGCTGGACTCCACTTGGGGCAGCAGGCTTTTTGTTAAAACTTTTCGCAGTTGTGCGCGGACTTCTAAAACGTCTTCACTGTTCATCATATTTAGTATGCTATTGACCAATCTGACCCAGCGTCAAACTGCAAATTGCCGTGTATCACCAAAAGCAATTGACACTGCAGGTTTGTTGCTTTGTGGTCGCAGTATCCTATGGCGCTGGCCTCCGAAATGGTGATACCATTTAGCAAATTGGTCATTCCGTTGTGGCCTCCTTAATAAAGTGCAGTAACATAATCAATTTGGCAGGGGGATGTTTTGCGAGTCTGGGAATCTTCTTTTCGAGCAAAAGAAACGGCAACAACAAAAGCAACAACAAAAGCAACAGCAACTAGCGAAAGCCATGGCGAGCCAATCGATAAAAATTTGCAGCAGCAGATGCGCGGCGTAGAGAGATTGGCGGCTCTGTGGCAGGAGGCGCTTTCTGAGGGCAGTCCCGCTGCGGTGGAGCGGCACAAAAGGGCCGGCAAATTGACTGCGCGTGAGCGCATTGATCAGCTCATTGATCCGGGGGCATTTTTTTTTGAACTGATGCCTTTTGCTGGATATGCACAGGACCCTTCTGGTGCAAAGGTTGAGGTGGGCGCAAGTGTTGTTGTTGGAGTGTCGCTCATCGCGCAGCGCTTGGTATTGGTTGTGGCCAATGTTCCCACGGCAAAAGGTGGCGCTATCAACAAATGGACTTTGCAAAAGATGCTGCGAGCCTCAGAAATTGCCGAGCAAAATAAATTGCCGGTGGTTTATTTAGTAGAGTCCTCGGGTGCAGACTTGACCCAGCAGAGCGAAATCTACAATCTTGGTGGCGCCGAGTTTCGTGAAATCACACGACGATCAAAAATGGGATTACCAACCATTGCAGTGGTTTTTGGCAACTCCACTGCCGGTGGGGCTTACATCCCAGGAATGGCCGACTACGTCGTGGTTGTGGAAAAAGCAGCGCAGGTATTTTTGGCTGGGCCCCCTCTGGTCAAGATGGCGATTAACGAAGACGTTAGCGCCGAGGACCTGGGCGGAGCCTATATGCATGCCTCAAAATCGGGTCTGGCAGATTATCTGGTGCAATCTGAGGCCGAGTCCTTTGTGGTCGTGCGCGAAATTGTCGAGAACTTTCCCAAAGATCAATGGCCTAATCACGATACAGTCCTCAGCTCCATGGCAACCATTAATAATGAGAATGAAAAGCAGTTCGCTCCTCACTATGAGATCGATGAGCTGCTCAGTATTCTTTCCGCGGATGTGCGAGTGCCCTATGATTCACGCGAAGTGATTGCTAGGATCACTGATGGATCGCGATTTTTAGAGTTCAAGGCCCTCTATGGAACCAATCTGATTGCTGTGAACGCCAAAATCATGGGTCAGAGTGTGGGCATTTTGGCCAACAATGGTGTCATCACCCATGATTGTGCGCAAAAAGGCGCGCAGTTCATACAGCTGTGCAATCGTCGTGGCCATCCAATTATTTTTTTACAAAACATCACCGGATTTATGGTGGGAAAGCAGGCGGAAGAATCCGGAATCATCAAATTTGGCGCTCAGCTCATCAACGCTGTCTCTAACTCTGAAGTTCCTGCGATCACGATCATAATAGGGGCCTCTTATGGTGCCGGTAATTACGGAATGTGCGGTCGTGCGTATCAACCGAGATTTTTGTTTTCTCTTCCCTGTTCCCGTCTGGCAGTGATGGGTGCCGAACAGCTGTCGGGTGTTCTGAGCCTGATTCAAAAAGAAAAGATGGCCAAGGCGACTCCCGCAGAAATTGAAAAAATGAATCAGCAACAGGAGCAACTAAAAACCCAAGTCGCAAATGAATCGGATGCGTTTTTCGGTTCTGGTCGCCTGTGGGATGACGGCGTGATTGACCCCCGCGAGTGTCGCAAGGTGCTGGCGTTGTGTTTGCGAATCGTCAGTCGAAAAATTGATATCAAGGGCGGCGATTTTGGTGTTTTTCGCAACTGAAGACAGCGGCGGTGACAGTGATGATGATGGTGAGCAAGAGGAAATTCTACAAAGAAATATCAAGGCAGAAATGTCAAAGCAGAAATGTCAAAGATGAGATATGACAAGAGATATTAAAAGAAGCGAAAACAAATGAGACCAAAGAAAATGCAAAAAGACAGTACTGATCTCAAGAGTTCGCAATCGATGCGTAAGAGTTCAAACTCTATCGGCACACTGCTCATTGCCAATCGCGGGCCCATTGTCAGTCGCATTGCTCGCACCTGCAAAAAGATGGGCATTCGTAGCCTTGGCCTTATGACAGAGGCCGATAGAACTTGGAATTACATTCACGATGTGGATGAGATTGTGGAATTGCCCTCAGGCCCCTTGGCCGGGAACTATCTTGATATTGAAAAGATTCTTGCGATTGCCAAAGCACACAACGTAGATGCCATTCATCCTGGCTATGGTTTTTTATCTGAAAACTCTGAGTTTGCTACTAAGGTCGCAGCACTTGGTATTGTATTTGTCGGCCCAAGTGGTCGCGTGATTGAGACCTTGGGCAATAAAAAGCTCGCAAAAGATCTGGCAAAGAAGTTGAAAATTCCGGCGGTGGAAAGTTTTGCGGTGGGTGATTCTAAAGAAGTGAAAGAGCACGGATTGAAGCCACCACTATTGATCAAAGCCCAAGCTGGAGGCGGTGGTCGCGGCATGCGCATTGTCGATGATATTAAAAAACTCACAGAGACTTTGCAATTCGCCTCGCAGGAGGCTCAGAGCAGTTTTGGTGACGGGCGCCTGTTGGTGGAAAGGTTTTTTCCGCACACGAAGCACATAGAAGTGCAGGTGGCCTTTGATAGCCATGGCCAGGGGGTGGCCTTTGTCGAAAGGGAATGCACGGCACAGCGCCGATTTCAAAAATACATCGAAGAGTCGCCGTCGCCGCGCTTATCAGAGGAGATGCGCGCACAATTGATGGACTGGGCTCATCAAATTTGTGTCGGTGCCGGCTACAGCAATATTGGAACGGTGGAGTTTCTTTGGGACTATGCAAAGCCTTCCGAGGCCAACCACAAAGATTGCTTTTACTTTCTCGAAGTCAATCCGCGTTTGCAAGTGGAGCATGCGGTGACCGAGGCTGTCTACGCCGAAGAAAATCTAGATCTGGTGGAGTTGCAGTTGCGTTTGGCCATGGGTGAAGCGCTATCAAGCTGTGTTCCGGCCACTGCTGGCAAAAAGCAATTGTTTCCGAAAACGAAAAATCATGCCCTCGAGGTGCGAATCTGCGCCGAAGATGCTCTTTTGGACTTGCGACCCCAGGTGGGATTTTTTCGTTATCTAGATTACGATTCGAAGTTGGCGCGCTGGGAGATGGGCTGCAAAAGTGATTCAGAGATTTCTGGCAGTTTTGATTCCATGATTGGAAAAGTGATTGTGTCCGCTCCCTCAAGAGCGGAGGCCGTCGCAAAATTGCAATCGGCTCTTGCAAGCCACATCAGTTTTGGACCCACTCTCAATCTTGAGTTTTGTCGCTTTGTACTGTCGCACGACGATTTTTCCTCGGGCGACTATCTGATTGAAAGCACTGCAAAGTCTTGGCTCCCTCAGTACGGTCCCCACCTGTCAAACACGCTGGCGGACATTCGAGAAGCCGTATTGAAGCTGGCCTATTTGCACAGTGTCTGTCGCTATCAAACTTCGCAGTTTGGGTTTTTAGGTTTTGACTACCGGCCGTTTCGAAGTTTGCGCCGCGTGCATGTGAAGCTCGAGCCCTGGGCAAGCGAAAAAACCCTAACCACTGAAGTGGCTGTGGCGCACACGGAGTTTGCAGAAGTTTGCGCCAAGCCGCTCGCCAAGCGCTGTTGGGAAATTCAAGTGCATACTGCAGGTCGCGACTGGCGCACTTGCAGTTGGGCGGACGCTGCAGACGACAAAATGGAGCTGAGCCTCCCTGGCCTACCGATCTTGTTGGCGCAGATCAACCCCACCCAAAATGTGGCGGGCTCGCAGCGACAGGCGGTGATATCCTATGCCGGCAAGGTTTTGCGCATTTTAAAAAAACCAGGTGATTTTGTTGCGGCCAATGAACCCATTTTAGTTTTGGAGTCCATGAAAATGGAATATCAGGTCTGTGCTCCGGAGCCTGGATATCTGGAATCATTGCATTGTGAGCTGGGTGAAATTTGGTCTAAAAAAAGTTTACCTTATGTTCTGAGGCCCTTGAACTGAATTTGCAAATTTATTAAGGAAGCCATATGTCAACAAAAGTGATCCTCACCTGCGCTCTCAATGGGGTGCTTACAAATCCAAAAACTCATGCAGTGCCTGTTACACCAGAAGAAATGGCAGAAGCTGCGGCAGAAGCGCACAGAGCTGGAGCCAGCATTGTGCACATTCACATTCGTGATCAGCGACCCGACCATGGACACCTGGCCACTTGGGATCCTCAGGTGGCAGCTGAAATTGTGACGGCGATTCGTGAGCGCGTGCCAGGCTTGATCATCAATTGCACCACCGGTGTTTTGGGGTCTGATATCAGCGGACCTCTTGGTGTGTTGGCCGCAGTAAAGCCAGAAATGGCAGCCATGAATTCGGGGTCTCTCAACTATCTAAAGGTTCGCAACAATGGTCAATGGGCGTGGCCACCGATGCTCTTTGATAATCCTGTAGAAAAGGTGCAGAAATTTTTAGAATTTATGAATGCACATCAGATCATTCCTGAATTTGAATGTTTTGATACAGGCATCTTGCGAAGTGTGGCCATGTACCGTGCCGCAGGCATGTACGCGGCCGCACCTTTTGTTTCGCTCGTGATGGGAGTGGCCAGTGGTATGCCCGCAAAGTCCAGTTGGCTGCCATTGCTCAAAGAAGAAATGGCTTCAGACGCTCATTGGCAGGTGATTGCAATTGGACGTCAGGAAGTTTGGCCACTTCTGCGCGAGGCCGTGCGACTGGGTGGACATGTGCGCACTGGACTCGAAGACACTTTCTATTTACCAAATGGACAAAAGACACAATCAAATGGCGAGCTGGTGGCGGCACTAGCGGCACTGGTCAAAAGCGAAGGACGACAGATAGCCACTCTTGCTGAGGCCAGAGCGCAGTTGTTGTTGTAACTGATTACTAGCCTCAACTCGACAATAATTTTTGGTCATAATCGCTAAAGCTCGCACCAGAAGGCCCAAGGCGGCAACGTCCTCACTTTTGCCAAACTCACCTTAGGGGAACTAAGCCTTCGGCTGGCAAAAGCTGTGGGCGCCGCCGCCTTGGGCCTTCTGGCGCGTTCTGTCTCAAAAATTACTGTCGAGTTGAGGCTAGTGGACAGGAAGATGATGGGTAAGCGCTCCATTTCATTTTTGTGCCCACTAAAACTGAATTCTGCAAAAACGCCCTAGTCTATTTTTGATTCATGGAAAAGGGAGCTTCAGTGAGATCGCGTAGCTCAATCATATGATCTGCAATCGAGGCAAAAAATTCATCACTTTTAATGCAATCAGGTGACGTCACTGTGACATCAATGCGCTGTTCATCCAACTTTTCATGAAAGCGATTGATGAGCTGTACTCGGCGCTCTCGAAGTTCATTGACTCTTTCAACTGGGGCCAATATCAAAAGGTCAATATCTCCGCCCCGCTTTGAATCATCGACTCGGCTACCAAACAGAAAGAGCTTAGCCTCCCCTACTAATCCGAGTTCTACCAGCTGTTCTTGAAATGTATCTATCAATACTCTGCATTCGCGTTTACTCAATCGCATCCGTCAACTACCTTGTATGCCAGTCGCATTCGGAGCTCCATCAAGACAGGTGTATACTTTAGAAATTTCTGCAGAATTTTATCGAGGTCTCCTTCACTGTATTCATGGACCGCCACATTACGAAGGTTTCGAATCTCAAGCCAGGTATCGATTGAGTCAATGAGATGCAATTTCTCTGCGCGATTCAAGAAGTCACGAAAAGCTCCATCAAAGGCGGGATCATCTTGCAGGACGGCGGCTTTGATATATTTGCTTAAAAAAAGATCGGAAGCCCTAGAGAATCTGGTGGCCATCGAATCCCAACGCTCTAGCTCTTCTGGTTGTAAATCCGAAAGCCTAGTGGGGAGCGACCGCACTCGATCGTAAGTGTATTCAAGATAGTTAAGAGCTTTAACTAACTTTGAGTAATAATAACTTCTGAGGTCTTTTCGCATTTTCAATCCTTCTCAGTAATTGCTTACAAGACCTGTTACTGGTATCAAGACTTGGCGGGCCAAGTGAAATTCGCACGAACCCTTTTCTCGCAAATCACCTAAAAACCTCAATATCATTGAAATGATTGACTTTATTCATATGCCTCTCCCGTGGTCAATCCTTTTCCTCGAAGAAAAAAAGGGAATCTAATCGCTGTTTCGTAAGGCAAATCAATCCCCCCAGCTGCTAAGGCTAAAATAGAAGCTACTATTTTTTTGAGTTTGGCCCATATTACTTTATAACAATTTGTGATAAAAACAGAGATGGGAGACCCTAAATAGTGCGAAACTGAAGCATAAGAGGGAGGCTAAATATTTATCTTTCCAGTGTGAGAGTCGGCGATCCTCGGGGCCACCGGTAAATTTCATGGATGGAGACCTATATCAACGAGCTGTCGGGTTTAAACACGAAGGCCAGAAGTCCAGGCGGGAACGCTCCCAATTTGCAGAGATGAGAGCTGCAACCATAATCCAAGAGCAAAAGTGAATAAGTCCCGCATAAGATAAGACGGGCAGAAGTAGTTCTTGAGCTTCGCTTTTTTTTGAGTTTCGTTTGGCAGCGATTAGATTCCTCTTTGAAAAACTTTCCTGTCACGATTGAGCCATTTTGCAGTCAAGTGCATTCTTGCCCTAGTAAAAATGCACTTGACTGCATTTTTACTAGGGCAGTACCATGGGAGACAATGCACTACAATCGGTATATAACGGACTCAATATCAGAATGGCTAGACGAACGGATGGTTTTTATAGGAGGCCCCCGCCAAGTGGGTAAAACCTATTTGGCGAAGTCCTTTCTCAATGACCCAGCTGGATACCTTTCGTGGGACAGCCTCCAGGACCGAGAACTTTTGCGGAAACATGAAATTAGCAATAGACCTCCCATCCTCGTGTTTGATGAGATTCATAAATACTCGAGGTGGCGAATGTTGCTAAAAGGACTATTTGACAAAAAGGGCCCAGAGCAAAAAATAATCGTCACAGGATCCGCTAAGCTTGACCATTTTAGAAAAGGTGGAGATTCACTTTTTGGCAGATATCATTATTTTCGACTTCATCCATTTTCTCTTCCTGAAATCGATAAAGATTTTCACTCCGAATCCATAGATCTTTTACTCAGATTTGGTGGGTTTCCAGAACCATTCATTAAGCAAAGAGACACCTTTTCAAAAATTTGGAGAAACGAAAGAACAGCTCGTGTCATCCAACAGGATCTCAGAGATCTTTCTAACTTAAAAGATTATAGCAATCTAGAGTTGTTGGCCGATCTATTGCCCTCAAAAGTGGGCTCATTGCTCTCTTTAAATTCAATTGGCGAAGACTTAGCAAAATCCCCACACACGATTGGCAATTGGATCGAAATTCTCGAGTCGGTGTACCACTGCTTCACAATTTCGCCATTTGGAGCCCCTAGAGTGAAAGCTCTTAAGAAGCAGAAAAAACTATACCTTTGGGATTGGTCAGTACTCGAAGCAAAGGGAGCTAAATTTGAGAATTTTGTCGCTTCTCACCTTTTGAAATTCTGTCACTTTCAAGAAGACGTTGAGGGAGACAAGATGGAGCTTCGCTACTTAAAGGACCAGTTTGGTCACGAGATTGATTTTGTTGTCTTAAAAAATAGAAAGCCCATCTTTGCTGTAGAAGTCAAAAGTGGCGAATCTTCTCTCAGCAAAAACATTTTGTTTTTCAAAGACAGAACCAATATTCCAGAGTACTACCAGGTCCATTTGGGACGAAAATCATTTGGAAATGCCAAAGAAGGTCTTGTGTTGCCCTTCTCTGAGTTCTGTAAACTCAAGGAGTTGCCATAGCAGAAAGGTAACAGTGATTTTATAACGACAATTTGACCAAATCACTTTCTTCACACAAAAGCATCCGGGGCTCACGACCCTCTTTTTTTTCTAAACCACAAAATTCCTACCGTAGGTACCGCCTAAAGCCCGGTCTCGTCCCTATTTGGGGTGACAGGAACAAGCGTGACATCAGAGAATATAAATCAAGATCACCTCAGTTGATTCTTGCGATATTTCTGAATTGGAAGGAATCTAATCGCTGTTTCGTAAGGCAAATCAATCCCCCCAGCTGCTAAGGCTAAAATAGAAACTACTATTTTTTTGAGTTTGGCCCACATTATTTTTTAACAATTTGTGATAAAAAAATAGATGGGAGACCCTGAGATAATGGGTGTGCCATAGCAAGTTTTTCCTCGGATGGAGGCTTGGCCCTCTGAAGTCGCTTTACAGGAAGTGGCTTCAAACCATGGACAGCGGCATAGTTTAAAAGACTGTGTCGTGAGCGTGTTCTGGAAAAGATATCAACTAAGATATCAGGTGTGAGTGAAGGAGATGAATACAAGTGAATCACCGTAAAAGTGTCGAAATCAGGGTTCAGTTGACATCAAAACCAGGTCAGCCTTATGGGTCTGGGATAAGGGAAGAGATTGCCTGTTTATTGTCTTCTCGGTGTCCGGCATAGAGGTGACATGAACTTAACTCAGGCCGAGGAAAGAAACTATGGGAACCTGTCGTTGTATTGCCAAGGAAAAAGAGACAAGCAAAGAACTTGCAAGTCCGAAAGTACCAATAGACAGCACAGGGGCAGAGCAATTCGTAGTAGTGATGAAGGTTCCGTAATGGAACCGGAGCGAAGGGGTTGCATCATCACGTTCGGGACAAAGGCCAACTCACAAAGAGTGAGGATGAGCTGATGTCAAAGAATAAACCGGTTGCTATATCGAAATCTTTGGTATGGCACGCATATCTCAAAATCAAGAAAAATGGAGGGTCCGCAGGAGTAGATGGCGAATCTTTAAAATCTTTTGAAAAAGAACTCGATAAGAATCTCTACAAGATCTGGAATCGCCTATCATCGGGGAGTTACTATCCCCCTCCAGTAAAAGGAGTACCAGTTCCGAAAAAGGCTGGAGGGGAATATCTCCCACGATTTGTTGCTTCGGGCTTTGAAGGCTCATACGAACGATGCCTGGATAATTCTATATATCAAAAGGTGGCTTCAAGCCCCAATGTATTTGAAAGGCAGTCTAGTAGAACGATTTCAAGACACGCCTCAGGGTGGTGTCATTAGTCCTCTTCTAGAAAATCTCTTTCTTCACTACTGTTTTGATAAGTGGCTGCGCAGAACGCACCCAGAGTTAGAGTTTTGTAGATATGCCGACGATGGACTCATTCATTGCTCGAGCTATGAGGAATCAAAGAGGGTTCTTGAAGACTTAAAGAATAGGTTCCAAGAATGTGGATTAGAAATACATCCATTAAAAACAAAAATTGTCTATTGCAAAACGGGAAAGCGAAAAGGTCGACATGAGCATGTCAGCTTTGATTTTCTAGGTTTTACATTCAAGCCCAGAGCCGCTCGGGACGCAGTCGGTAAGAAATTCCTGAGTTTCTTGCCGGGAGTCAGTCGAAGCGCGCTTAAGGCAATGAGACAAGAAGTTCGCAGGTGGAAGTTACATTTTTTGGTAGCCTATGACATTGAATATATTGCAAAGAAATATGGTCCGAAGATACGCGGGTGGTACAACTACTACTCCAAGTTTTATCGATCGGGCTTGTATCCAATTTGGTTTGCAATAAATAATTGCCTAATCAAGTGGGTGAGGTGCAAATATAAGAAATGTCGAACATCTCCCTGGAATGCAGTCCATCGCTTAGGAAAAATTGCCGAAGAGAGAAGAGAATTATTTACTCACTGGCAACATGGGATAAGACCTGCGGTTGGATGATGGGAGCCGTATGAGTCGAGAGGCTCACGTACGGTTCTGCGAGGGGTTGAGGGGGAGGTCCCCTCGATCTACTCACTCGATACTGAAGCATAAGTGGGAGGCTAAATATTTATCTTTCCAGTATGAGAGTCGGCGATCCTCGGCGGCACCGGTAAATTTCATGGATGGAGACGTATATCAACGAGCTGTCGGGTTTAAACACGAAGGCCAGAAGTCCCGACGGGAACGCTCCCAATTTGCAGAGATGAGAGCTGCAACCATAATCCAAGAGCAAAAGTGAATAAGTCCCGCTGTCCGATTTCACCGATCTGACCACCCCGGTTTCACCACATTTGACCACCCAT
>CAYMBJ010000050.1:0-28454 GCA_964388665.1 uncultured Pseudobdellovibrionaceae bacterium
AAGAGGGACGGGTCCATACCATTATCCCAAAATTGAGTTCGTCGAGAGGAAGCCAGAGTTGAATTTACTCTTGGCCTCCTTAATGATTGGTGCGTTGCCAATAAATATTCACTTTCTCAGGGAAAGTCCCATGGGCCCGCAGCAGATTGTGGGTGCGACAAAGCGCTTGCAAATTGTCAACTCGATGCTCTCCCCCCAGAGCCTGCGGCTGTATATGATCAAACTCCAGGGCTGATCTTGAACCACAGATTTGCCCTGTCTGTGGGTCCTTATAGCAGCACTGCCCTTGATCTCTGACTCTAACCAAATGCTTCACTCGGGCGGGAATGGTTTTGCTTGCTATCTTGGCTGCTGGCTCAGAGTCGTCGCCCAAACTCTTCTCAGAATCCCCGCCCTGGATCTGACCGCTTTTCATTACGATGCGTTTCGCCTTTTCCTGCGGATCGTGCCGCTGCACATGCTCACGCGCCGTCAAAATCAAAATCTCGGAAAGCGTCTTCTGCGGATAGATTTCTTTGAGTCTTTGAATCACTTTCATCTCGTCCTCCGAAAATAAAACCGTGCACTGGTGACTGGCGGCGGCATCGGCCAATGTATTGAGATGCAGGCGACCCATCTGCATGTCTTCTCTTATTGAGGGAAGTTCCTTCACCAATTTGACTGCATTCACACGGCGATAGGCGGCCGCTTCCGAATATCCCAACTCTTTGACCAAGTAGACAAACAAAGAGCTATGTCCACGGACAGCGTAGAGTCTCGTGTCGTAGGCCCTCTGCAAATGATCGATGATTTCTGCCAAAAGCGAGCGCTCGCTCTGTACCAATTCCAAAAGTTTTGCATGCAGATCTGGTTTGTTGATAGAGCTTCCTCCAAGGTTGAAGGGAGCCTATCATGGCTTTTAATTTGGTCTTTTCTTGAGGAGCTGCGACTAGAATAAATATCACTAACAAGAGCGCCCAAAGGCTCTCCCGTGCATCGATCGACCGCGGCGTCTCAAATTTAAAGAACGACACCCAATTCTCCTTTCTCAAAGCAATTTGAGAAACGGAAAATCTCGTCAACAATTATTTTTGAACTGTTCTGTTTTCACGAACGCGTCACTATCGGCATGAATAAACAAATCTATTCTTCAGCAAGATTCAGTCTTTCAGCGCTTTGATCACATCCAGTTCCTTCACAGCACCCGCACGAAATTTCAAAGCCTTTTTCTTAATATCATTGTGATGGTATACAAGCCGAACAAGGGCGCCGTATCTTGTGTTGACTTCAAATCCATAGATGCAAAAACCTAATTTGAGTTTTGCAATCAGCACTGGATTATTTGTCATAATGTGAAGTGAGCTTACCGATTGAAATCCTGCCTCTTTTGTAATCTCAAACACCTTTTGAACCATTGCCGAGTAATAACCACTTCGTTGAAACGAGGGTATGACTAGAGATGCGCCCATAAAGAAAGTGTCTTGCTCAATAGAATCTTGCCACCCATCAGTCCACCCGATCAGCTCTTCATCTTGAAAAAGCGCCAAACGCAAGGTGTACTGCGACTTGAGTCGATTTTTAATTGTCTTTAGTTTTTCTACTGATCCAGCGTCGAGACCATAGGATTTTGGCAGCATTGGATACTCAGGACTTAGAAATTTCTTTGCCTGCTCTTGAAGGAGCTCCACGGGAAGCTCGTCCACTTGGGCCATTAACACATTGTTTTTTAGAACCCAAGATTGAATCAATTTCATTGTAACTTCATATCTGTATCAACTTTATCTATATCTGCGGCGCCCTGCAGATCCTTCCACTGGCGCAGAATATCAAAGGCCTGCAGAGGGGTCATCTCTTCTAGTTTGATCTTACTGAAGCTCTGTTGCCATGCCTCGACCACTTTTTGGAACTCATGCAGCCGCTCGAGTTTCTCTGGTGACATTTTCGTATCCCGTGACATTTTCGTATCCCGTGACATTTTCGTATCCTGTGACACCTGAGAATCCTTTGGCAAAGGAGTTGACTCTGCACTTCGATCATAAGTGGCGTCGAGTTCTTGTGGGTCGGCTTCAAACTCAAAAAGACTCATCTGCGCTTGGCTTGGGGTTTTGGAGTCTTGGTGGAAACGATTCAATAGTGATTGTGCCCGGGCCAAAACCTTTTGCGGAATTCCTGCCAAGCGGGCTACGTGAATGCCGTAACTCTGCAGAGCACTGCCCTTTTCAAGCAAATAGCAAAACTCCAACTGCCCCTGTTCACTTTCAAGCACCTTCATGTGGCCAATGTGCAGATTCGAAAAGCGCGAATGCAATGCGGTCAATTCGTGGTAATGGGTCGCAAACAGGGTGACTCCCTGCGAGTTTTTCAAAAGATGCTCGAGCAAGGATTGTGCAAGCGCCAAACCATCAAAGGTGGAAGTGCCTCGACCAATTTCATCTAAAATCATAAGAGACCGAGAGGTTCGGGCCGTCAAAATCTCAGCCATCTCTTGCATCTCTACCATAAAAGTCGAAAGTCCCTCACTCAGTGAATCACTGGCACCAATGCGCGTGAGAATTCGATCGAAAAATGGCAGTGACATTTTTGCAGCAGGAACATAGGAACCCATCTGCGCCATGATCACCAGCAGAGCTGTTTGGCGCATGAGGGTGCTCTTTCCCGCCATATTGGGACCTGTCAGCAGTAAGATTTCCTTTTGCCGCAAATGCAAATGATTGCCAACAAAACGGCTGCCCAATTGTTTTTTTAAAACAGGGTGCTCGCCAAACTCAATCTTTAACTCCTGCGAAGCATGAAAGCTCGGAGCAATGTAACTTTGATTTTCAGCCAATCGCGCCAAGGCCAAAATGGCATCCCACTCTGCTAAGCCTTGTGCCAAGCGCAGTATCGGAGTCGCCTGCGTCAGAACTTCGCCTTTGATCTGCTCAAAAATTTCAAGCTCCAATTGATTGCGGCGCTCTTTGGCGGTGATGACCTTTTTTTCTAGTTCAAGCAATTCGTCTGTCACATAGCGCTCAGCCTGAGTGAGGGTTTGTTTGCGCTGATAATCGCTAGGAACTTTGTCCTTATGGGTGTTGGTCACTTCAATGTAGTAGCCGAAGACGTTGTTGTAGCGAATCTTGAGGCTAGAAATCCCTAAGCGCTCGCGCTCACGCCTTTCAATTTCGCTCACCGCCGATTGTGCGTTGAGTGAGAGCTCGATCCACTCGTCGAGCTGCGCGCTGTAGCCTTTGCGAATGATCCCGCCGTCTTTGATTCCATGCGGAGGACTCTCGACGATCGCTTGCGATACCTTTTGACCCAATTGCCACAAGCTCTCTAGCTCGTCGCTGTTGAGCTTCAATTGCAAAAGTTCGCCAGAAAAATCTTCGCGCAAGCTGTGCAGCGTCTCCAGGCTTTGCCCCATGGCTAATAGATCGCGGGCATCGGCTGCAGGATAGCTGAGTTTTAGCAACTTTCTTTCGAGATCGCCAAACTCACGCAATCTTTTTTCTGGATCACTCCAACTGAAGTTCGGAGTCTTCGCCATTTCTAACCAAGTTCCTATACGCCGTTGGCGACGCTCGATCTCACTCAGCTCAAGAGAGGGATAACTCAACCACTGGCGAATCTTGCGCGAGCCAAGAGCCGTTTGTGTCTGATTAAGAAGTGAAAATAGAGTTCCCTCTTCACTGCCGCGGTAATTGCGAAACAGTTCCAAATGTCCGATGGTTTTTGCTGTCATTTGCAAGATACCGCGACGCTCACGCATTTGAAAATCTGAATACAACGCCAAAGTGGCCTGCGCCCCAAGATAGTTCAGATAGGCCTTGAGTCGTTCTTGCGCACTAAGCTCTGCCGCCCCACATTGGGTTTGCACACCTGACCAATTGGCAAAAGGCTCATGATGCACCAACTCCGCCACCTGGTGCTGCTCCAAGAGCTCCGCAACTTCTGTTTCTGATTGCACTTCAAAATAGAAAGCTTCGCCGGTGGTGGTTTCCAAAAAGGCCACTTGGCAAGAATCAAAGGCCGCAACATAAATCAATTGGGACGCCGGCACCTGATCCAAATCCAAAACCATCCCTGGCGTGAGAATCCTGGTCACGGCTCGCTTGACCAAGCCCTTGGCCTGCTTGGGATCCTCGATCTGATCGCACAAGGCCACTTTGTAACCCAAGGCCAGCAGTTTATTGATGGGTGCTGCTACCGAAAAGTGAGGCAGTCCACACATCGGTGTTTCATCTTGAGACTTTTTATTGCGTTTAGTAAGAGTGAGCCCGACCAAGGGTGCTGCCGTGCAAGCGTCATCAAAGAAGAGTTCATAAAAATCACCCATTCGGAAGAATAAAATTTTATCCGGGTGCTGGTTCTTTATATCCCAATACTGCTTCATCAGAGGTGTCAATTGATCGGCCATATGCAGACATTTACCTAAGAGACCTCTTCGGTGTAAACATAGATTTTGGGATATCCGCCATTTGCAGACGGCCTTCTCCTGGCTGCAACAAATTGACAAGATGCGTACTGACTCTTTGTGACTTGCTTATTTTGTCTTCATAGAAAGTGCCGGGCGTCGTGGCGAGTCTTGGCAGGCGAGCTTTACTCCCAGAGAATCCTGCATCATCAGGCGAGACCAAGGGCCGCGAGACTCTTCAGCAGCACAGACCCACGAATTAAAATCCTGAGTGGAAATGCCATTGCCGTACTTAGAGACAGAAGCAAAGTGCTTGGCCGCGGGCAGATTGAGATTCTCTACAGCCACCTTCAAGAATTCCTTTTGTGCCGCCGCCTGCTCACGGGACGAGAGAACAGCAGACAAACTGGATTCGATAATCTGCGGATTCAATTCGAGACTTCGCTCAATAAATGAGACAGCCATCTCGCTACGAGCCTTGAGAGTTTTTTCCGGCGCCGGCAATCGCTTTAAGGCTTCTACCAAGAAGAAACTGGGAAAGCGTTTCAATTCTGGCTCAAACTCAGAAAATCCAGATAACAAATTTAGACCCTTGTCATAGCATTGCAGCTTTCTGCTTTTCACCACTGAAATTGCGGCATCGAAAACCTGAAAGCTCTTTTGCTGGAGCAGTTGCTTTTCTAAAACAAGCAACTCTTCGTTTGTTTCCAATTGCGTAATGCTAGCCAAAGACATTTGCGCCACTTTGCAAACATCGATCGGAGCGATCTCTGCCTCAACCTGCGCAAAAATCTCTCGAGTTAAGAATGGATGTGATTCCTCGCGAGGATCTATAGAGGTTGTTAAAAATGAGCGTTTTTCATTGTCCTCGCACTTTGCTAGGTTCTTCGCCCTCTCCTTAACAAAGCTTTTCAGCTGGCTCCGCTCGGATGCAAATTTTCCCACGCAAGACGGCATCGATTCACAGCTTAGGTACATTTCGTACTCAGTTGCACGATTGGCCAGGTCTTCGCAATTTATGGCTTCAAAAAATTCAGCTTGAGAATTCACAGCAAACAGCATCACGCTCAAGTTCATCAACCATTTAATGCCAGCTTTCCATCCAATAATGGAAACTGGCTCTGCATCGCGGTTCGCACCCTGTGTACCAAAATTGCGCATACTCTCATCTCCAAATGCAATCTATCGCATGGCCAAACGCCACCGAGCGAATATTCATCTAGAGTTGCGAAAATGGTTCCATTTAAAACTGTATCTATTGCATTCTGGGACGTATCTCGCTGTCGAAGTTTTTGACACTATTTGCGGATTTTCCCGCGACCCAGGACTTGGCTCTATCGAACTCCTCATAGGCAAAATGCTTTACCTCTGCGTTGACAAACCTCTTGGCAATTTGCTGCGCCAATTCTGGCAGTAAGCCATCAACAGCCAAGGCAATGCGCTCAATCTTTTTGTGGTGACCACGAATGAACTCTACATGACTAAAAAAACTGCCAAGGTTTTCCCAACCAGGAAATCGTCGCGCATGAACAACTATTCCTTTGAATCGGCTTTCATTTTCAAGCCACGAATCCACCCTATTTGTCATCACTTCAAAATCTTCAGACGAAAGCGGCCCCTTGACTTCAACTGCCAAAACACCAGTCTCGCGATCCAAAACATAAGAGAGATCGGTCGATGCCGAAGTCAACCAAGTCTTGGCTTGCGCCAATTCCTTGCCAGGATAAACCTTAACAGGAATGGGCATCATCGCCCCAAAGAATCGACTGGTGGCACAAATCCATTCCTTGTCACTGACCACCGCTATGCGAGCAAAAGCCTTCATGTACCGCATTTCCAACTTCATGTCCTGCCAGGCGGCTGCAGCTGAAGCCGCCGAGAACGCAGCAGATTTTCCCTTTTCTTTTAAGGAGCCTGTTAATCTAGATCGCAGTTTCCAATTGCTTAAGAAGCCTTGGATAGATTCCGCCAAAGCCGCCATTGCTCATGAGCACGATCACGTCTCCAGGGCGGGCCTGGCGAACAAGCTTTGCCAAGACGTCGTCAGTGGATTCGCCAAGTTCACTTTTTGAATTCACGTTGATATCCGCGACGAGTTCAGCGGAGGAAAAGCGGTCGGTCTCAGCAATTTTACTCTGGTCATAGGCCTGTGCGATGACACTGTAGTCAGCAACCTGAAAGGCGCGTCCATATTCGTGTTGAAAGAACTTTCTTCGGGAAGTGGCACTCCGAGGTTCAAAGGCGCAGAGGAGACGACGCTCGGGGTACTTTTGCTTGAGTCCTTCAAGTGTGAGCTTTACGGCCGTGGGATGATGAGCGAAGTCTTCGATCACCAAGATTCCGCGTGGTTCGCCCAAAATCTCTTGGCGGCGCTTAACGCCCTTAAAGCTAAGGAAGGCGCGCTGAATGTCTGCAAATGCAATTCCCTGCTCGATTGCAACAATCATGGCGGAAAGAGAATTGAGGACATTGTACTCGCCAGAGAGCAGACTCTCAAGGGTGCCGAGCTTTTCTCCTTGCTGAAAAGCATCAAACTTCACGCCCTTTGCCGATGCGGTGATGTATTTAGCTTGATAGTCTCCGGCGTGAATTCCGTAAGAGATCTTCTTGCCTGCAAAGGGCGCCACAACTTCTCGAACATTTTGGTGCTCTTGCCAATAGACCAAAGTCCCTTTTGGCGTAAGCACTTCAAGTAGCATACTGAAGGCTCGCTTTACATCATCGAGATCTTTATAGATATCGGCATGATCAAACTCCACGCTGGTCAAGATGGCGCAGCTGGGGCGATAGTGTATAAACTTGGGCACCTTATCAAAAAAGGCTGTGTCGTACTCATCTCCTTCGATCACAAAGCAGTCTGCTTTGGGCATAGCAAAGGAGTATTCAAAATTAAGTGGAATGCCGCCAATCAGATATCCAGGCTTTCGCCCAGCCACCTCAAAGATCCAAGCCAATAGTGAGGTGGTGGTGGTTTTTCCGTGAGTGCCAGAGACCACAAAGGACTTGCGATTTTCGATCACGGCCTCACCCATGGCTTTGGCCAAGGAGGTGTACGGCAGCTGCCGACGCAGCACCTCTTCGACCTCAACATTACCGCGCGAGATGACATTGCCAATGATTACAAAGTCAGGAACTTTTTCTGTAACGTTTTTTGCATCATAGCCCGCGTACAGATGGATACCCAGCTTTTCAATCTGCGTGGACATGGGCGGATAGGGATTGGCGTCACTGCCCGTGATCTTGTAGCCCTTGGCCTGCAGCAAACCGGCCAGACTTGCCATTGCGGTTCCGCAGATTCCAAGAAAATGAATATGGCTACCAGCAGGAAGGTTTTCAAGAGAAGAGTGAGTGCTCAATCGCAGCTCCTTATGCGCAACAACTCGCAAAGCGAGTTCATAATAATTTATAGCATCGAGGACTTTTTCATGCCCTCAACAATCCAATTGTGCAGAATCGGGCGTAACATCGCAAATGCTTTGTTGTCTCGACCGTAGGCCACGCGATTGCTGAGTATCACGACTATCAAATCCGTTCGCGGATCATACCAAAACGAAGTTCCCGTAAATCCCGTATGCCCTATGGATTGGCCCGAAAAGTAGGAGCCACTGCTGGCAGAGCCCAAGGTGGGCATCATAAATCCGAGCGCCCAATCGCCAACACTCTCTGGCACCTGGCGTGCCGCAAACACTTTGGCCGTCTTTTGCTTGATGTGGTAACGAGCGATTCCGAGCAGTTGCGAACGCACCTGAAGCGCATACCAACTCACATCATCAATGCTCCCAAAGAGACCAGCATGAGTGCTCAATCCTCCCATAGACCACGCATTTTCATCGTGCACTTCGCCCTGAAGCACTCGCTTTCGCCAAGCACACTCTTCGGTGGGCGCATAGAGACTCTGCCGATACATCGGTTCGTTATTTTGATTGAACTCAAGTGTCGTGCCATCATAAAAGCGCGTTTTTAAGCTCTGCCAGACCTGATCGATCGGCTGATCATAGATCGCCTCCAAGACATAACTCAACAGCCAAAAGCCAACATCCGAATAGACACTTTGATCCTTGGCTTCGAGAGGAGTTTTGATTAATATCTCTTTCAACTGTTCGCGCCGCTCAGCGGGAGTCTTATTGAGATCGCACCATTGATAAAAGGGCAACCACCAGGGCAGTCCAGAGCGATGAATGAGCACGTCGCGAATCGTGACCGTCTCAGAATTGAACCATGGCACCAAGCTCTGCACTTTGGTGTCTAAGGACCATCGCCCCTCCTCAAAAGCCGCCATAAAGGCCTGCACGGTGAAAATGATTTTGGTTAAGCTTGCTAAATCATAGTAGGCGTAGGTATCGCCCACCGCTACATCGCAAAAAACTTTACCATTGACGTAGGCGCGAACCATCAGACCTGGAGTCACATCGCGAATTTTAGATTCCAACTGCGTTATCAGATTTTTTTCGAATACACTGTATCTCATTATGAAGTCATTGGAGCAGGATTAGCTCGATATTTCAATTTGATATTGGCTTGGCTGCACACTGAAAATCTTTGCTCGCCCACCAAACACCCAAGGCTTTTGCTGTGGACTATGACCAAACGGAAATCCCGAAAAAACTGGAATATCGACCTCCTGCGCAAACCGTTTAAGAACAGGCTTTACGAGAGACTTTTCCTGCCCAGGCTCTTTGCCGCCAGAAAAATCGCCAAACACCACAGCCACCACCAATTGCCGAAACTTCGGCCACTGTTGCAGCTGAGTTAGCAGGCGATCAATACGGTAGCCTCGCTCCCCGACATCCTCAAAAAAAAGAATCTGCCGCTCAGCTTTGCGTTGGGGAAAGTAGGGCCCGCCTAGCAAACTCATATAGGTGACGAGATTTCCACCAAGGGCAACTCCCTCCAGGTGCTTTGTTGCCGTCACCTTGGTCATGATCTTGCGATCAGAGCTGCTCAGAAGTCTCACCTTTGCGGGCTTTGTGGGACTCTGTATTGAATCTCGCTGCAAAATGCTCCAGGACTCTTGAACCCATTTTTTTTCCACCCCGTCGGCCGCCAACCTCTCAAGCACAGGCCCGTGCAGTGAGGGCCAGCGCCACTCTTGCCAAAGGTAAGCACTCAGTGCGGTGACATCACTCATGCCAATCAACCATTTTTTTTGTGATGGCTTTTTGATTTTGTCCAGATAAGGTAAAAGTCGTTGACTGCCGTATCCACCGCGCAAACACCACACGGCCCGACACTCCGGATTTTCCAGCGCCGCCACCAACTGCTTTGCGCGAATCTCATCACGATGAGCATGCAAAAAGTGTCCACCCAAAACAGGCCTGCGGATCTGCACGCGATAGCCTTTGCCTTGCAAAAACTCTGTGGCCCGCAACAGCTGCACTCTGTCCGCACCAAATCCAGGAGCGATCACTTCAATCAGGTCTCCCCTTTTTAGGGAGGCAGGAGTGAAGGATTTAGAAAGTTTCTTTGAAGTCATTTAATTGCAACCTTGATTTCCGCAACTTCCTAGCTACGACCTGGAACGACAGTTCTCTTGACACTATAGCAACAATCTTTGACCCGTCAATCTTTTAGACAGTCGTCACGGTCCACAGATTCCTACTGACACTGTCCTCCTTTGGCTTTGATCTTGCAATTTCGAAGATCTGTACAAATTCGCTAATTTTTAAGGAGTGCTCAATGACTTTAAATAACAATGCCCGCCGATTCTTTGTTTCCGTTTTTACTTTAGGAGTCGTTTTTGCGTCTTCGCCAGGACTCGCATTCTCGTTTACTAAAAAGACTGAAGGATGTCGCCCAGCTGCTAGCAGTGACGACAAGTTGACTACCGATGAAACAATCAATTGTTTTGCAAATGACAAGGTGAAGTTTGCAGTTAAAACTCCTGACGAAATTACCATAGATGACCTTTCTGCGGAAATGCTTGCAGAAGGACCCAATATGCATGGTTTAACAGACCAAGAGCTCAGCTCAAAAAAGGTTTACTGCCGTTATAAGTATCACGAAAAGTCACAAAACAGCCCCAAATTTCGCTGTTTCCGCACTGATTCCAATGGGCGTTTTTTTAACAGCCAAAATGAAATTGTAACTGAAGCCGTTGAGGCCTTGGATGCTGATAAAAAAATCAATGGAGTCGAATACAAAGAGGGCACTCTTTTAGACATCTCCGGACAACCAATTGCGGTGGGTTCAGAAATTCAAAGAGGTGACGAAATCAAGGTCAAATACCTTTCTACAAAAGTCAAATCTACTTCAGGCAACAGTTTCGTTCTTGAAGAAGAAATTGAAATGCCAAGATACCGCGAAGTTTTCACAGAAGTCGTTGGCACGCGGCTGATGTGGGCGCTTGGTTTTCCTGCTGACAATATCTACCCTGTTGAAAAGCTCATTTGCTTTGGCTGCAACAATCACCCATTCGAGCAGCTCAAGTCCACAATCAATATGGAAGAAGTACGAAAATCAGCCAATCCTTTTGGTGTAATTATCAACTACAATGCCCAATTTACATCGCCAATTATCGAAAGACGATATGAACCAAAAAAAATCGGCGAGAGCTGGGACTTCGACGTCATAACTAAAGACAATGTAGTAAAGAATTGGACAGCGGAACAGAAAAACGACTTTGAGGCCATGATCTTGGCAGTCAGCCTGATCAACTATTACAATCCCATTGCACAGCAGAATCGTTTGCACTGCGAGAGCAAACCTAAAGACAACCAGTGCGACTATCCAATGGCCATGATTCAGGACGTAGGATCAACCTTGGGTGGCGACCATCCAGGCCTTTTCAATTCTGGAATTGCGATTCCAGGCCTTATGCAAAACCCTCGTGGAGAGCTCTCGGCCTTTGAGAATGGCAAGATCTTCGCAAATGCAGCCACCTGTCAACTTGGCCATGCCTTCGGCGAAGTTACCCACATTTCAAACTCAGGCATGTCATCCTTTTTGGCCAGACTCAATGCCGCAGACCTAACAGAAGAAAAGGTTCGCGCTATCTTTGAGGCTTCACGAATCGTGAATGCTGACCCAGAACTGAGAGACACTTTGGGTGCCAATGTGGTCTTGAACCGCTGGGTGCAAGCCTTTATGAATCACGTTCAAGAGGTCAAGAGTGCGGGATCTTGTTTGGAACACTAGCGATAGGGTAGGAGCGCTTTCTCTGAAAGCGCTCCTGTCGCGAAGACGTATCTGCACCTCTATAATTATACAAAAACCTGAATCTTGAAAGGGCCACTTTATGAAAAGATCTTTAATTCTTACATCAATATTTGCCACTGCAAACCTAATTTCGACTGCAGCAAGTTCCGAAATTCTAATTAACACCTTGGACGAGAGAGCTGAACTTTTGAAACAAGCCGACGTTTGGGACCGTCCTGATTGGATCGAAAAGGACACTCACAAGTTTTTAGACTCTTACCAACTGTCTAAAAAAGGCGTTGATTCAGCAATACAGACCAATGGTGAATTTATTGAACTGGGTCCTGATCGTGACTCTAGCATCGCTAAGGCTCTGAGCGAGGAAAACGTCGAATGCATCTATAACGACGAGCGAACGCAACGAAGCAAAAAGACCTCAGGATTCACGCCTAAATTCTATTGCGATTTAAAATACACCAAAACCACAAATGATGGGATTGAAAATAAGACCAAAACTATCAAAATCAAGTATGACAACGGCGAAGCCTATTCAGAAATGGCTGCAACACGATTGATGTGGGCTCTGGGATTTAAAGCAGACAAAATGTATTCTGTTAAAAAACTGACTTGCCTTGGCTGCCCCGATGGTAATCCATGGAGGAATCAAGAGACTTACAGCTTGAGTAAATTTGGCGACAACCAAGTTGTTTTTGAAAATGTAGTGGCCGAACAAAAGTTTGACGCTGAAGAAATTGAGATGAATCCGGCTACCAATATCGCCTACAACGAATCAAAGGGATTTGACATGGGCACACTCTTTAATGGATTTTTGCGCCAAGATATTGAACGCCTCCCTCGTGAAGATCAAGACATCGCCATTAAACGCAAAACACAGCGTGAAGCGCTTCGATTGCTTGCAGTGTTTTTGCAACATGGTGACAACAAGAGTGCTCAACAAAGACTTGCCTGTAAACTGAAAGATGGGAGCGAAGATAAATCAAGCATCACTATCGATGATTGCAAAGAGGGCAAACTCTACGCCTTAATTCAAGACGTTGGCGCCACTTTTGGTATAGGATCTTGGACCATTCCTGAAAATCCAATCATGAACTTTTTTACCTCGATCCCCTCGAAAGTGATCCTTGAGTCAGCAAAAATGAATGCAGATGGCTGGAACCAATCTCCCTTCTGGAATGACGCAGCCACATGCCGTGCAAACTTGAATTCTGCCCACACAGAAAAGATGGACGATCCGATCATTTCAGAGGAAGGTCGGCAGTTTTTGGCCACACTATTAAGTGGATTCATCGACGGCAGCAATGGCGAGGAACGACTGACAGCTTTGTTTACTAAGAGCCGCGCTGATATTCGCATGGCGAGAATTCGCTTAAACGCTGAACTCACCAGAGCATCCCAGGCCAAAGATTTACAAGAGTACTATAAGCTGACTCGTGAATATGACCAAAATCTCAAAACACAAACTGCTATTGAACTCGCCAACTGGAAAAATATTTTCCGCCAAAAGGTGGCTGAATTGAAAAATCCAGTGCCAGAAAATCCAAACTTCTCATGCCCTACCAGCATTCTTGATGCTGAGTGAATGGACTTCGGTGTCAAACCTCTTTGGCGAATTCGTGCAGATCGGTGGGGTATTTGCCATCAAAGCAGGCGGCGCAAAAGTCCTGGGAGGATTTTTCCAGGGCTTTGAACATTCCAGCAATGGACAGATATTTTAAACTGTCGGCTTCGATGAATTTGCAAATCTCTTCGCAGGTGTAGCGTGAAGCAATCAGTTGCGATTTCATGGGAGTATCGACGCCATAGAAGCACGGACCGACCGTGGGTGGTGCGGCAATGCGAATGTGCACCTCTTTGGCGCCAGCCTGGCGAATCAGTCCCACAATCTTGCGACTGGTGGTCCCTCGCACCAGGGAGTCATCAATCACAATCACTCGTTTTCCTTTGAGCACAGAGCTTTGCGGATTGAGCTTGATGCGCACACCGAAATCACGAATGTCTTGGGTGGGCTGAATAAAGGTTCGGCCTATGTAATGATTGCGGATGATGCCCAATTCAAAATCGATTCCGCTCTCTTGAGCATAACCAATTGCGGCCGCCACTCCACTGTCGGGGACAGGGATCACCAGGTCCGCATCCACAGAAAACTCTTTGGCTAGCTGCTTGCCAAAGGCCTTGCGGGCTTCATAAACGCTGCGATCAAACACCAAACTATCAGGCCGCGCAAAATAAACGTGTTCAAAGACACAGTGAGCACGTCGCGGTGCTTTTTGAAAGGTCTGCGAGCGCAGACCCTGCTTGTCCACGACCACCAATTCACCAGGCGCCACTTCCCGAATGTATTCGGCACCGATGAGATCAAAGGCACAGGTTTCACTGGCAAACACATAGGACTCTTGAGTTTCGCCTTTGGCATCTTCATATTTCATTCGGCCCATCACAAGAGGACGAAAACCATAGGGATCGCGCGCCACCACCACTTGAGAATCACTCATCAGCACCATACTGTAGGCACCGTCGAGCCGGGGCAGAATATCTGCAAGCGCAGTGACAAAATCATCCGAAGGGTGCCGAGAAAGAAAGTGCAGCACCACCTCGGTGTCGGAGCTCCCTTGAAAGATCGCGCCTGATTTCTGCAGTTCTTGCTTTAAGGCACGGTAATTGATCAGGTTTCCGTTGTGGGCAACGGCCACAGAACCATTGATCAGATTTGCAGTGAGCGGCTGAGCATTGGCGATCAGATTTTGCCCCGTGGTGGAGTAGCGAACATGGCCAATGGCTGCATGACCGCTGATACGGTTGAGGTTGGTTTCATTGAACACTTCAGAAACAAGACCCAAGCCCTTGTGGTGCAAATGAGTTCCATCCGCTTGGAGTGTCACCAGACCCGCAGACTCTTGCCCGCGATGCTGCATCGAAAACAGACCGAGATAAGAAATTTGTGAAGCCTGCGGATGATTCCATATCGCGAACACTCCGCATTCATCTTTCCAACCCTTAGACTCTTTTACCCCGCCAAATATCCCGCTAGATAGCCCGCCAAATCCGGCGCGAGACTCCCCACCAGGTGCGCCGTAAGATATGCCGATAGATGCTCTCTCGATTTCCGAATTTAGATCCATGAAACCTCTTTGCGGTTATCACACCACTCGGCTGTGGAAATAGCAAACTCTCTGCCCCAGGTCACATGTTTTCGTTGAACTTCACCTATGTTCATGATCTGCAGGGCTTCGGTGGCCGAAGACGCCCCCACCCTTTCGGTCACACTCAAGCCCACATTTGAAAACTTTTCTTTGAGCTGAGCACTGACCGCATTGACCTCAGAGGCCTTCACTACAAAAACGGCCGAATACATATCTTCACTCATGAGCTCGGTCGGCGACTCAAAGGACTCGAGAACCTTTTCGGTGATCTCAAAACCCAAATCCTGTGTGCACATCTTCATGAGGGTCCAAAAGAGCCCGCCCACGCCGACACTTCTGGTGGTGGCGATGGTGTCGCAATTTTCTAAAATCATTTCGCGAATGGTTTTTAAAAAGTGATAGCCGGTCTCGCAATCAAACTGCCCCTCATAGATGGACTCTACCTTGAGCGCTTCTGAGATTTGAGCCACTGCCTTGACCTGCGGACAGCGCACCCACAAGAGCCTTCCCTCACCAACAAAATGATCGCGCGGAATCGCATTGAGGTCGATTTCGCTCAGGCCAATCATGCCAGTTGCAGGAGTCGAGGTGATGTTTTGACCAAAGGTTTCGTTGTAAAAGCTGACATTGCCACTCACTACAGGGGCATCCAAAGTCTTTGCCGCTTTGGCGATGCACTCAACAGAAGTGACAAACTCAGCCATTATGCCTGCCTTTTCGGGGTTACCAAAATTCAGACAGTCCGTCACAGCCATTGGCAAAAATCCCTTCACCGCCATTTGCAGGGCTGGATAAAAGACGGCATCAAAGGCACCTAGCTCTGGGTTCATGCGCATAAATGCGGGACGACACCCCACCGCCACACTCAAGGCGCGCCCAGAGGGCAGTCGCAATATGGCCAGGCTCTCACTGCAATCACGAACCGTGCGCCCACCCACGCGTTGGTCGTACTGACGGTAAATCTCTTTTTTGCTCTGAAAGACGGGCGATTTAGAAAGCTCGGCAAAAACGCGCTCGACATAGCCAAACGTGTTGCTCATTTCGCTCAAGGGCAGATTGCGCCCCTGTTTGCGCGGAAGCCCCACAGCTCGGTCGTACTTAGGAGCGGAGTCAACAATGAGGCTGGGTTTGATTTTTGTTAAAACTTCGCCATGGTGGGAGATCACTATGTGGGGATCCTGAGTGACCTGACCCAAAACCGCCGCGTCCAAATCCCATCGATTAAAAATTGCCGCCACCTCGTCAAAATCTTCGGGCTTTAAAATCAACAGCATGCGCTCTTGGGACTCGCTGAGCAAAATCTCTTCGGCAGAGATGCTGCTGTCGCGCACGGGAACCTTATCCAAATCCAAAGTCAGGCCAACGCCTCCTTTGGCGGCCATTTCAAAAGAGCTTGAGGTGAGGCCCGCTGCACCCATATCCTGCATCGCCACAATCTTTTTTGTTTGCAGCGCCTCGAGACAGGCTTCGATCAGCAGCTTTTCGAAAAATGGATCACCGATCTGCACATTGGGTTTTTTACTTTCGGTATCATCAGAAAAACTCTCGCTCGCCATACTGGCGCCGTGAACGCCATCGCGCCCCGTTTTGGCGCCGACATAGACCACTAAATTTCCTGGCCCCTGAGCTCCGCTCAATGCCATAGGCATGCCTTCTTCAATCAACCCGACCGCCATCGCATTGACAAGCACGTTGGTGTTGTAGGAGCTATGAAACTCGGTCTGTCCAGTGACGGTGGGCACACCTACGCAATTGCCATAACCGCCAATCCCCTTGACCACGCCCTCGATGATGCTCGGCATACGCGGCGCCGTCACTTCACCAAAACACAAAAAGTCTGCGAGCGCGATGGGCCTTGCTCCCATCGTAAAGATGTCACGCAAGATGCCGCCCACACCAGTCGCGGCCCCCTGGTAGGGTTCAATAAAGGAAGGATGGTTGTGGCTTTCCATTTTGAAGGCAACCTTTTCTCCCTGCCCCAAATCGATCACGCCAGCATTTTCACCCTCAGACTCCATGGTGCGAGAGTTGCGGTAACTGAATTTTCGCAAATGAATTTTAGAGCTCTTGTAACTGCAGTGTTCACTCCAGAGCGCCGAGAACAGGGCCCATTCGACACCCTTGGGCTCACGTCCCAGTAAGGATTTGATCAATTCGTACTCGTGGGAATTGAGGCGATAGTGCTTTAATCTGGCTTCAATATTCATACAAACAGAGCTCCATCCTGACTTCCCATCCAGGCAAAAAGTGCACGTTCCGGATGAGGCATCAAGGCCATAACATTTTTCTTTTCATTCATGACTCCTGCGACATCATCTAATGAGCCATTGGGATTGTCTTCGTAGGTGAACCACACCATGTCTTTGTCCCACAATCTTTTGAGCTGATCCTTTTCACAAACAAAGCGCCCCTCACCATGGGCAATGGGCAAATTGAACCTTTGCCCGGTCTTAGCTTGCGGCAAAAAGCCCTTGGCAGAGTTCTGCAATTTGACCTGCACCCAATCATCAATAAAACGCAAATTTGAATTGCGAATCAAAGCTCCCGGCAGCAGTCCGGATTCGCACAGAACTTGAAAGCCATTGCATATACCCAATACCGGCTTGCCTGCCTTGGCAAAGGCGCGCACCGAGGTCATGGCCTGACTTTTGGCCGCCATGGCGCCACAGCGCAGATAGTCCCCATACGAAAAGCCACCTGGTACAATCACTGCATCCAAACCAGAAACTTCAAAGTGATCCTTGTGCCAGCACCACACGGGGGTGTGCCCGCGAGCGCTCACCATCTGCCATACGTCACGGTCACAGTTGGTCCCAGGAAATCGCAGCACTCCTATTTTCATTCGGATTGCCTTTCGATCACAAAGGTCTCAAGCAATGGGTTGTAAAGAACGAACTCCGTCATGGCCTTGACCTTGCTCTCGGCTTTCTCAACATCGGTTTCGTCCACTTCGATTTCGACGTACTTACCGATTCGGCAGTTTTCTAGCTCATAGTGATTGTCTTTAAGCAACTTTTCAACGGTGCGCCCCTGCGTATCGAGCAGTACACTTCTGGGCATAATGCGAACTCCAAATTTCACGGTCTCTTTCTCCTTTAAAAATTACTAAAGCTCAACGCCAATGTGACTCATATAGGTGCACAGGCGCTTGTGCACCTCTGCATAGGCTTCGGCCACGCCTCCCAAATCATTGCGAAAACGATCCTTGTCATACTTCTCCAGGGTCTTTGCGTCCCACAGGCGACAGCAGTCCGGCGTTATCTCGTCAGCCAATAGGAGTTTTCCGTCAGCATCACGACCGAATTCCAGCTTAAAATCAATCAAGCGAAAACCAAGATCGCCAAAAATATCCTTTAAATGCACATTCACTTCGAGAGCGGCGGTCTTGAGCGCCATCAGATCCACCTCGGGAGCTAGGCCCATCGCCAAAATCTGATCATCAGAAACAAAGGGGTCGCTTAGTCCATCATCTTTAAAATAAAACTCCACCACAGGTCGAGTCAGCGCACCACCTTCCGGGCGATGAAATCGCTTCGCGAGCGAACCCGCCACAGAATTTCGCACCACAACTTCGAGTGGAACGATTTTGACCTTTTCCACCTGCATATAGCGCTCGGTTTGCCATTGCACAAAGTGCGAGGCGATGCCTTTGCGGCGCAAATAACGAAAAATCAAGGTCGCCATTTCGCCATTGAGTCGCCCTTTATCAGCAAAGCTTCCCTTTTTTTGCGCATTGAAGGCAGTGAGATCATCTTTGAACTCCATCCACACCTGGCGGGGAACATTGGGATCTTGATAAATCTTTTTTGCCTTACCTTCGTAAATCAGCTGACCGAAACGCTCCTTCATCTTGTCTGTGTTTATTGAATTCATAGATTGATCCTCTTCACTAATTGTTTAAATGCCTTTTGATGACCTTGACCCGAGAAAATAGAGTCCAATTCGGTTTTCGAAAAGTGCTTGCTCAGCACGCTGTCTTTTAAAATCAAATCGCGCATATGATCGCCGCGCCCGAGCGAATGCGCCACTCGCTGCACGTGCTTATAGGCCTCTTCACGCGAGAACCCCTGCTTTACCAAATGCAACAGCAGATGTGAGCTAAAGAGCGTGCCCTGTGAGAGTTCCAGGTTTTCAAGCATCTTCTTTTTATTAACATGCAAGCCATCCAAAAGGTCGGCCATGCGGTGTAAAGCATAGTCTACCACAATAAAAGCATCTGGAAAGATCACCCTCTCAACTGAGGAGTGCGAGATGTCACGCTCGTGCCAGAGAGCAATGTTTTCTAGCGCCGACAAAAAATAGCCTCGCACCAAGCGCGCAAGCCCGGTGATATTTTCGGCGCTGATGGGATTTTTTTTATGAGGCATGGCCGAGCTGCCCTTTTGACCAACCGTAAATCCTTCGACCACTTCACTCACTTCAGATCTCTGCAAATGCCGAAGCTCGACGGCCAAGCGCTCGAGCCCTGCCATCACAAAGCTCAGCGCACCGATCATTTCGGCATGCCGATCGCGAGGGATCACCTGTGTGGCAACACTCTCTGCCTGCAAACCTAAACGCTTGGCCACTTTTTTCTCTACTTCAGGAGGCTGACTCGAATAGGTGCCAACCGCACCTGAGAGTTTGCAAATTTTAAAATTATCGAGAGCGAGCTCCAAGCGCCGATGATTGCGTTTGAGCTCCATCAAGAATCCCGCCATCTTGATCCCGAAACTCGTTGGCTCAGCAAACATGCCGTGGGTTCGCCCTGGGCAAATGGTCGACTCGTGCTTTTTCACCAACTTTGACAAGGATCGTTCCAACCGCTGGACCCCGGCCATCAGCAGGTCTGTGGCTTCCCAAACCTGCAAGCTAAAAGCTGTGTCTAGAACATCAGATGAGGTCATACCGAAATGAACAAACTTTCCGTGGGGCCCCACATTCTCTGCAACTGAAGACACAAAGGCAATCACATCATGCTTGGTGATCTTTTCAATCTCTTGAATTCTTTTTACAGAGAACTTGGCTTTGGCACGGATACTGCGCGCGGCCGCTTTGGGTATGATTCCAAGCTCTGCTTGCGCCAATGCGACTTGAGTTTCTACTTCTAGCATTTTGCCAAAGCGATGCTCTAAGTCCCAAAGGACTCCCATTTCAGCTCGGGTGTAACGTTCGATCACGATCTTTTTCCTTCCTCAACCGAATCCATCCTGCCAATTCTTCCAAATCTTCATTCTGCACTTGCGCCATGTCTGACCAGGAGTAATAAGACCACTGCTCCGGCGAACTGCCGATGACCATTTTTGCCAGACGCGGCCGTCCCACCGAATCTTCGCGGTAAACCGGAAATCGTGGTGGCCCAATCTCTTTGTAAGTATGACGAAACTCACGCGGATAGTCTTTAAGTTGCACGAAATCCACTTTCCCCATCCTATGATTGATGGCCGCAGAGATCTTTTCGCCCAATGCTTTTAAGTAATCAGAGTTGAATCTTTGTACAAAGGGAGCTTTTGCCCAAATTGCCCAGGTGTGTTGGCTCATTGCTTTTTGCACGATCAGATAATTTTCTCGAGACCAAAACAAATCAGGATCGCCAATAAACACAAAATGATCCGGAAATTTATTAAAGTACTCGACGTCTTTCAAAGTGAATTCGTATCGCAACCAGCAAGACTCTGGATCTCGCCCCGTTTGCCCATATAGGGTTTTGCCCGCCGACTGCGATAAAAAGTAAGTCTCTTCACTGGTGAGCATCCACACCGCGGCCAAAGACTTCGTGAGCCCCACCCACTCGCCCGTGGTTTCAATGGCAAAAAAACTCTCGGGATGCGACTTCAAAGCGACGTCTTTAAAAACGCTGTGGCTAGAAACCTGTATGCCATCCTGTTTGAGCATCTCCAGAGCCTTGGCATAGTCAGAAAGATTAAACTGCCGAAAGGAAAAGCTCTGGCGAATACGTCGCTGTGATTTCTTGTCCCAATCAATCACCCTGCGAAAGCTCATTTCGCGAGTGCTCCCCCAAATTTCGTTAAAGTACTCAAGCCAGTACTTAGCAAAAAAAGCCGGCTCGGCATTCAAGCTCGTGGTCACGGGCCCGGAGGTGGAGGCGTGAGCAGACGCGGAGGCCTGCGCTCTTCGATCCGCTTTTCTCCGATTGAAGGGACCGCGTTTATTTTGAATGTCTGCAGTCGAGCGCTCCAGATAGAAGTTTGCCATGGGCCCCTTCATTTCGTAGGGACCATCTGCAAGCCAGGCACAAATTCCACCGCCCTGTTCAATGATCTGCCCATCCAACTCCAATCGAGATTTCCATTCTGGATGAGATTCTAATCCGGCAATTCCAAAAGGACCTTCAAAATCTTCTGTGGACCAATTACCAAGATCATGAGTAAGATCCAAAAAACCGACGCTGAGACCCAACTTTCGAGCCTGCAACGCCAAATGCTGACCTCTGCCAAAAGCACTTACAATAAAGAGATCAAAATCTGTTTTCATAGAGGGCCGAAGTGTAACTGTAACTGCGACATTCGGTCAAAAACAAAATCCCTACGCAAGCTCAACCGATGACCCTATGTGATCTGCAAAAAACTTGCACATTGACGCACAAGTCGCTGCTCAATGGTGGCAATTAAAAACTTTGCCTGATCCAAGCTCTGCGGAAGAGGCTCTAGAGCCCTTTGACTGAGGACCGCCCCCTCATCAAGCCCAGGCGTCACCAGATGCACGCTTGCGCCAACGCCTGTTTGCGTGGCAAAGCTCTTTTCAATGGCATTCAATCCTTTGTGCTGCGGCAATAGTGAAGGATGCAGGTTGATCATGCGACCGGCAAAGGCAGCAATCACCTCCGCTGGAACAATTCGCATAAAACCCAATAAAAAAACATGAGTGATGCCATATTCTTGCAATACAGATTGCAGTCGCTGCCAATCGGGTTGCTGATGGGACATCAGCTCCACCGGCACTCCCATGCGCCGCGCCTTTTTTACTCCCGGAGCTTGGGCTCGACTTGAAATCACCAATCCCACAGCAAAACTTTCTTGTAAATCTAAGACAGCTTGCAAATTGGAGCCGCGCCCAGAAATCCAGACCGCCCACCTTTGGCGTGATTTAAGAGCCGATCTCATTCTCAAAGCTCAGTCCACGCACTGTAATCCACACTTGCCTCCTGCGATGGATCTTCTAAATCAATCACGCGGCCCACGGCAATGGCTTCAAAGCCGGCATTTTCAATCACCGCACGAGCCAGGGGCTCATTGATTGGCGAAACCGCCAAAACCAAGCCGACACCGCAGTTGAGAGATTCCAGCATCTCTTGGGCTGACATTTCCGAGCGCCTCTGCACTTCTAAAAAGGGCTCCGGAAACGGCCAAGTTTTTAGTAGGGCCTGAGTTCCCTTTGGTAACACACGTGGGACATTTTCCATCCCGCCTCCCGTGATGTGGGCTATCGCATTTACCAACTGGCTGGCCATCAAGGCTTTAGCCAATTTCACATAAAGAGCTGTGGGCTTCATAAGTATGTCTAGCCAGGCGGCGAGATCCTTTTCAAAGAGTTTCCGCAGCAACGAATATCCATTGGAATGAAAGCCTGAGGAACTCACCCCCAGCAGCACATCGCCCACGCGAACGCGCTGAGCTCCCAGCCGCTCATCTTCGTCCACCATGCCTATGGCAAAGCCAGCACAGTCAAAATGGGGCGCACGGTACACACCTGGCATCTCGGCGGTTTCGCCGCCAATCAGCGCGCACTCCGCCTCTACGCAGGCCTGCCGAACCGAAGTTAAGAACTCTTTGGCCTGCTCCTCATCGAGCTTGGCCACAGCATAGTAATCTAAAAAAAACAGAGGCACGCCGCCAGTGCAGATCAGGTCGTTCACACACATGGCCACCAGATCCTGACCAATGCCACGCAGGCGCTGGTGTTCTGCGGCCAAAATCACCTTGGTCCCCACGCCATCGGTGCAGGCCACCATACAGGGCTTTTTCATTTGCGGAAAATCCGCGCGAAACAGCGCCGCAAATCCACCAACGCCATCCACAAGCCGTGATTGCCAAGCCTGATTGCCAGGATCTTTTTGCAACCACTCCACCAGCCGATCCCCTGCCTCTACGTCCACACCAGAATTTTTATATGTTTGTTTCATGCTCCTGAAATAAAACACGAATTGCGATTTGACTGAACAAAAAAAGCGCCCATCACGAAAAAAGTATTATGTATCGCTACCTAGCTCAATTATGCGTCAGTTTCGATATCAATTGGGTATCAAAGCGCCATCGCCACTCGGCTGGACCTAAATAGGACCTCAAATGGTGCCCAGTTCCTGCCGATAAGAACTCTGATGAAAAATTGCACCCTTGTTTCACGATTGATGATTGAGGTTTTGCGAGGCTCTGCCAAGGCGCTTGTGGCATCTCTGCTTTGCTTTTCGCTATGTCTGTTCATTCCCAAAGTGTCTTTGGCGCAAATGGACCCGGACGAGGCCTATGACCCCTTTGCTGACTATAGCGAATTTGACGAAGCTTCCGACGAAGAGGCCGACATCTACTTTTTTAAGAATGGCCGCTTTTTAACGGCTGGCTTTGTCATTGGTCCACGCATTTTCACCGAAAACATGACCTCCATATACGGCTCGGGCGCCACCTACGGACTTTACTTGAGTTACTTTTTTGATTTGCGCTCAGCTCTTATGTTTGGTTTTCTCACTGGCGATCACTCTGTGGATTTGCGCACCCTTCCTTCTGGTTCCTATGCCGGCAATGTTTCACTCACGGCACTCAACTTGGATTATAAGCACTACTTCAACACCCAAAACATCACCCGGGGGCTTGCCGACCTGAATCCGTATTTGTTGTTGGGCTTTTCACAGTGGTCGCGGGCTTACACCCTAGATGGCATTGACAACGGTACAGACACAGACTCCACCGTGGGTGTGGATTTTGGCGCCGGCCTCGAGATTCCGATGATGCGCAAAAAAGGCTATCTGGGCATCCAAGCGGTCTATCATTTGGTGAATTTCAACGACGAAAACAAGGGCTTTATCCTTACAGATCAAAAATTAGAAAAGACCATCAGTGGTGACATCATAGATTTGGTATTTATTCTCGGTCTGAATTTCTAGAAACTTATAGACGCTCACAATCACGATGCTGTCGATGCGTGGCTCAACGCCTTAAGATTCATAGCTCTTGGATTTCGCCCCAGGTAGAGGGGAAACCCGTACAAGCGAAACAAAGTTCTCTTAAAAAACAAATCCAGCTTTGAACATAGTACTTTTCACTTCCAGATAAGAGTTATCAGTAACTTCTATATCATCCGATTCAACAACATCTTTTTGAATTGAGTGGCGGGTGATGTAGTGAGCAAGTTCCAAATTGAATTTCTGTTTAATGGTCACTCCCGCACCAAGCTGCAGACCAACTCCGGCACCAATCACCTTTTGTGATTGGTCAAGGTACTGAATATTGGGTCCACTCAAAAAATAGACTGCGTTCTGATTGCCAACATCCAGAGAAAAAGTTCCATTGCCCTCGCCTCTAAATAAAGTGTAGTCGGAAGTGTCTTTGTCGCGATTCGATTCCTTTGCGATGCTAAGGCCAGCTTGCCAGCCAAAGCCCTGCATGGGTACTCTTTCATACTGAGCATTGAGTGCTGTGTATTCCGGCGACCTATCTGATGAGCCCTTAATGGTTTGCAAGTTGCCAGTTGACTTCCACTTCACGGTGACACTTAAATCCGTCTCTGCTTTGAAAAAACCGAGACCGATCGAAACACCTTTTTTTGCAAATGCACGAACGACATTGCGCGAGCTAGAAGATGAACTCCCGCCATCTTGAGCGGCATTTTGGAAATCAATACTTTTGATTCTTGCTTCCAATAGGTGCAGTAGATCCTCTCTTGTCATCTTTTTATTTGCTGGCCATCTTTTGCCTTCACGCATTTTTGCTTCAAGATAGGCCAATTTGACCGGAATATTTTGGCCCAGATACCAGAGGAGATCATAAAAATCCCGCCCCTTAATTCGCTGCTTCCATTTGCGAAACAAGATTATATGCATTTTGCCGCTAAACAGATAAGAGGGTTTTAAAACTCTTATGGATGCTGTGATTGGTGGAAATAAAACTTTAACTTCTGTTTCAAATCCAAGCGGCGGCGTTATATCGACTTCAAATTTAATGCTCAGCTCTTTATTGTTTTGAATCTTTTCTGCAAACTTTTGTCCTGCCTCAATTCGCAAAAAATGCATTTTTGTATTTGCCTTTAGGAATGCGGATTCAACGTTAGTGGACTTGATTTTGTCGACCTCTTCGATATCAACTTCGAGCCCAAATGATTCCAATGTGTTGGCAACGGCGCTAAAATATGTTTTCAAAGAGAAATCAGACTGTTTCGCCAGGAGTGTAAAGTCCAAATCTTCTGAAAATCTAGGGAGTCCATAGAAAATTCTTAAAGCCGTGCCGCCATAAAAGGCGGCTTTATCAAAAAACTTTCCGCGGGCTAGCCCCGCTAACGTGATTTCTTGGATAATCTCTTTGAGTGCATTTTCGATTTCCAGAGGAGTCTTTGGTTGATATTTCGCGAGCAAGGAATCTATGGCTCCACTCAAGTTGATTCTTCCTTTCGGTTGATGATCCATTTAAGTATGCGATGTTCTTTTGAGTTCCGGTGATAGGAGGGACGAATCTCTTCTAAGTCTTTTACACTAATCAGATCAAAAAATTGCGTCATCTCAAGACGGAGATCGTCTTCTAAAAACTCATGAATGTCCTTTTCGCTCTTGATGACCAAACTCTTGGTTTTGAGATTGATATAATCAAGGAGCGCTTTTTCGGGTCTGGCGATAAAAAAACTGTCTCCGGCCTCATTGGTGCGAGAGAGGTACCCAATGGGATACCTGTTTTTGTTGATGTGACTGTATGAAAATGGCGCAAGCGGAGTTGTGAAAGTTTTCGAGCGCAATGTTGTCACAGAGGTCACTGTGGTGACTCGATCCATGATGAGTCCGTAATATTGAAGAGCCCACTCCATCGAGACATAAGAGGGAAAATACAATGAGTTTGCAATCACATCATAGGGAGTGCTTTTCAGAAAGCTAGATTTTAGATTGAAGTATTGACCTCTCTTGATTGGCTGCAAATAGCCCTTGGCCTTAAGATCAAATATCTTTTTCTTTGGACTCTTGTAAGCGGATTGAGTCACATTGAAACCGCCACTGAGAAAGATGGCAACCAAAGGCTTCTTTCTTACTCTACATAATTGTAAATGGAAATCTTGCAACGACAGACACGAGCGAAGGATGCTATCTCTTCACTACTTACAGGCGCCTTTCTCAGGCGCAAAGTCGCCCTCCCATCTCCATATTTGTCAGCAAAAGTCTCGCCGAGCCTTTCGCATGCACTGCAAATTGGCATCAGATCAGACAAATCAAATCGACTCATGGGATTTCCCCGCAGATCAAGATCAAATTTCTTCCGGGAAACAATTTTTTCTGCCACTTCAGAGCTCAAATAGGGAATCTCTTCAATCAGATTGTCAGTCACATTCACTTTTTCACTTCCTATAAAGGCCAACTCCGCAAACTCTTCTGCGGAAAGCTCGGATATTCTGTTATTGGCGAGATTCACAAAAAGCTCTTGCAAACGTACTGCCACCAAGTCCTGAATGCTCAATCGAGAGATCTGATTTTGGTCCAAATACAGATGCTTTAGATTCGGCGCCAAAGCCAAACTGGGAAACTCCGAAATCTGATTTTGCCCAAGATCCAACAAAGACAATGAATTGAGCAGAGAAGGACTTAGTGCGCCGTGAATCTGGTTGTTTCTTAAACCGATTGCTTCCAAATTAGGAGTCTTGTCAAAAAACTCTGGAAAGATATCGAGTCTATTCTCATTTGCCACAAACAGTCTCAAAAACTCCAAGACCTTACTCCCAGTGAATTTGATTTCTGTCAGGGCATTCCCAGCCACATCAAAAGCGCGAAGGTTGGGAGTTTGGTCAAACAGATCTCCCTGAAGACTCGCAATTCGATTGAAGGAAAAATCCAAATATTCCAGGCGCAGGAGCCCATAAAGGCTGTCTTTAAAAATATGATCAATGCGATTTCCAGAAAAGGTCATGACTGTGCGAGACTCAAAGGCCGTAAGATCCCCAGGGAGAAGCGTCGTAAGTCCAGCATTGACAAATGGACCTTCAATTTGACGGGCAGACTCAAGGTAGTGCTCAAGATAAAACCTCTCTATATCCTTCCAACTTGACGAAAAAAAGCCACTAAGAATGCTGCCCCTGGTCTCAAGTCTCCCGCCCTGCATGCCGGCCGCAAGATCACCCTCTGTCAGCAATTCACAGGGGGCCTTTAGCGCCAATACAATGGACTCTTGAATTCCAGGAGTTCGCTGACAGACAGGTACGAACTTTCGCGGATGCAAACTGAGTCCCAAATTCTTGAGTGAGTTCTGAAAATCCACCTTGGATAGGGTCTCTGCTTGTGCCGAATGGAGAAAGCGATTGATCCGTCGCAAGGCCTCGGGGTCTTCGACAAAATCCCAAAGCCATTCATGGACAATCAAAAATGAGTATTGCAATGGCCTATAACGCAGTTGCCTCAACACTTCAGGATCGTAATTGTAGATGGTCGCGGACTCATTTTTTTGGCGAATGACCGCCTGAAGGACCTCAAGATGATTCTTTTCAGCTCCCTTTTTGTAACAATTGGGCGGCAGTTTTCGAATGGCCTGCTCATCTTCGAGGTCTACGAGCCCATAAATGGCCTCAAGCCAAAGGCGTTCCTGCAAATAAATCTGCTCAGGTGGAACTGCATCTTCTCCTGGAATTCTGGCCAAAAAGTCCCTAAAAAAGCGCTCAAGATCAGGATATTTTTGCTCAAAGAGCCCCAAAAGACGCTCCCTTTGGTCCCCCCAGGTGGCCAACTCTTGAAGATCTGAGTTATCTTCTCGAAGGGTCATTAGGTAATCAAAGGAGTAGTACCCCGCATAGCTAGAATTGTCCGAGACTTCGCAGCGCACGGCATCTCCACCATTCCCAACGGTGACTCCCGCAATTGCTGACTTACAGTGCAGCACAGACAAAAATAGCAGCGTCCAAATTTTAAAAATCCCAATCTGATTCGATATTTTCATGATTTTAACAGAAACCCTTTTCTCCCATGCAAGACGACATGGAGAGCATCGAATAGGCTCCCGCTGCGGCTCTGTCAAGTTGGCAGATTTTCGTGATTATTTTCTGTTTTCTATGAGCGAACAGAGATAGATCCTGATTAGCCTGCCCTTTGGTTTTCGCTCTTGCGGGAGGCGGCGATGTCATCAAGATGCTCTTTGAAGCTTGGATAGGCGCGCGTCACCTGCTCAAATTTCTTTTTTGGCAGGCGGTACAAATCACAGTATGTAATGGCAACTGCCGTCGCGTTTCGATCTTGGTCAGTGATCAGAGCCATCTCGCCAAAAAAAGACCCTTCGCCGAGAGTGACAATGGTTTGTCCGTCACGCGCAACAATTGCAACCTCGCCGCTGTGGACAAAGTACATGGCATCGCCCTGATCATCGATGCGAAAGATCTTTTCTGTGGGTACAAAGATCTTCGGCTCAAGTTCATGCATAATGTCTTCGAGCAATTCCTCACTGGCACCACAAAGCAGAGGTACTTTTTGGATGATCTTTCTGTTTAAAAAGAGAAAAATTTCAGACTGCATTTTGTTGGGCAGCTCGCGAATGATCGTGCGCTGATTGTAGCCTTTTGAATTTGTGTCCGATTTCACCGATCTGACCACCCCGGTTTCACCACATTTGACCACCCAT
>CAYMBJ010000051.1:0-28042 GCA_964388665.1 uncultured Pseudobdellovibrionaceae bacterium
GAAGTTGAAAACCGAAAAAATCAAAAAAATATGAGTTTTTCAGGAGCCTGTTAATAGAACTCCGTAGACGCTGGCGTGGAGTTTGGTAGGCGTGCTTGCCAACATACATAGCAAAATGAGGTCGGCACATCGATCCTATATTTTTTTGTCTAGCCCGGCACGTCACTCCTTGCTAGTCTCAGAAAAAACGGAAGGTAAAATGACGATAAATCACTTGCACTTAAAAGTTTCCGACGTTGGGAGAAGCGTCGAATTTTACTGTTCGATGTTTGGCTTTAGAGAGAAAGTAAAGTTCTCAGATGATTTTCTGTTTCTACAAGACGAGTCAGGGTTTGATTTAGCTCTTGATAGAGTTGAATCGGTCAAGCCTATGCCGGACGGCATTCATTTTGGCTTTGCTCTAGATAGCAGAAAAAAGGTCGAAGATTTGCTTGAAAAATTTAAAACCAAATACCCTCGCCTGCTAGAGCAGACAGAAATTAAAGACAATGGATCATGGGGCGATTTTGGTTGCGTAGACCCCGATGGTCACCATATTCAGATTTATTGGGACGTTGACCTACACTAGGGATGAAATTTTACGATAGACTTCACCACAAAATATTGAAAGTCCCTGGAATTGAGTTTAGAAAGTCTCGATTTAAGGATGCCGAGGCATATTTTTTAGATAACCGTGAGACTGCACATTTTTATAATGCAAACGAAAATGATGTCAGGGTCACCAGGAAAGAAATAGTAAAACGAAAATGGCGAGATGGCTCCAATGCGAATTGCCAACAGTGAATAGTTGGTCGGGTTAGAACTTTTTCAGACCCGGGCTAACATTTTAAGATAAGCGATCGAATGGCACTTCTTTCCGAAACGGGCGAGCTCGATTAATTCGGTATTATTTCACAGCAAGGTAAAAGGACACCAGTCGCAATTGGCAAAGTTGATTTTTGACTTCTGTGCCTGCCTCTGTCTAAAATTTTTGTGTTGAACGATATATCAAAGGGGATTTTATATGCGTCGATGGAGTTTTTACGTTTCGCTTACTTTATTTGCTCAACTAGCGATAGCATCTATCCAAACGGATGGATTGCCAAAGCTCGAGCCTGTCAAAGGCACGAAGTATTCAGATGTGTGGAAGGGAACCTTTAGGGTGACCAAGTGCATTCTTTGTGAAAATTTCCAACTACCTAATGGAGCTAATTTTAAGAACCTCACTGAGTTCGGTTTTGATTTCGCGATTGTATCTCCGGAGAATTTGCCAGAATGTGCTAGGACAAACCTCGCCGCCGCACAATACTTTAAAATCACTTCTGACGATGGAACGATTGTTAGTTTGCTTTCGAAGACTTATGGAATGTGCGATTGGAGCCCTACGAGAAATTATCAATTTTTAGACCTGTCTGATGATTTTTTCCACTACCGACAGCAAAAACGCGATTCCTCGAGCAAAATAATAAGTGAGGAAACCTTCACAATTGATAGAATTTCAGAGAATCGATATCTAGTTCATCGAATCGTCGAAAATCCAGAAGCGGCCTCAGGGATGCCAAAGAGATTCGTCTACCTCTTCGAAGCTGAAAAAATCACCTCTGCTTTTTCAAGTTATCGAGATCTTAAATCTAGGATTCATGCCAGCGCAGAGTTAAAATAAGATTTTAACTCTGCTCGATAAATCTGTACAATGATGCCGTCGCGACGATCAGAAAAAATATATATTTGCGTATCGTCTTCAACTGAAAGAACTCATAAAAATCGAACGTCGAGTCTGGTAGCGATAATTGCCATTATTGTTCTTCGGGAAACCGCTAGCAATCTTTATATTTTGGTGTTGATTTCTATACTAGCCTCGATACTCGTATCCTGCCGAGTTTTACCTATTCGGTCATGTACAAATGGGAGAGTGATCAGAATTTAGCAGACCGCTTCCCCTGAATTGCGATCAGCAAATCCAGTTTAGGTGAATCCTTTGTCGGAAAAAATGTTTCAGTCAAGGTTATGCTTAACCCGACATTTCGAAACGAGTCCTTCAACTCATCAAGAGTATGTAAATAAAGCACATCACGGGAGATCGCTTCACCCAGCTGCATTGTGCCCTCAAGTCTGTTTCCTGTGATTTTGGCGGCGGAGTAAAGAGCTTTCCATCCAATATATGCGTCGGGGTTGGCCGTAATTATCAAAAATTTCCCATCGTCAGCCAGAGCTCGATTTAGTTCTGAGGCAGCTTTTTCTAGATCGCTTAGGAGATGCCAGACCATAATCGAAAAAATTACGTCAAAGCTTTGGTCTGAAACAGGCAGACGGTAAGCACTCCCCAATAAGAAATCTCTCTTCCTACTCAAATAAAGTTGCTTTGCGCGATGAAGTAAAAATCGAGAGGGCGCCACTCTAGTATAGCTGCAATTCTTTAATTTGATTTTCTCAGAGCAAAGGCCCTGCCCGCATCCGATATCGAGAACTCTTGATGGCACTTTCTCTTGAATGAATGAGCTTAACTTTGGATAAACGAAGTCGTCTCTAAACTATTTTTCAGTGCCTTCTATAGCTCGGATCCAATCTTGCGCAGTCTGTTCGTCAAAAGTACGATCGTCCATTATTTGTTTATACTCCTAAGTGGAAAAGAGCTCAGCGCTTGTGGTAATGTACAGCTGGGCCAAGTGAAGCTCTATTCGCCATTCATTTGAATATTTAATCACAGCTCAGATCCTTTTCTGGATACACGAATAAATCCCAGTAGATTCCGGTTACCTTTTGCGCCAGAAGGGTCTTTGAGCATCCGTTTTTTCTTTCCAGAGCAATCGCCGAAGTGTCTACCTGGATTTTATCATTATTTTAGAATTCCACCCGTCGGCTTCGTCGACATCTAAACACAGCTATGAATGTTGAGGCTGTAAACGTCTACATAAGTCCGAGTCTGTATCCGATCTCAAATTCTGGGACGTCATCAATCCGTTGCTAATTTCGGTCGGGGAGTCCGTGGATTGTTGAATCCAAAGGACTCCCGCAATATTATTTCGCCGAAAAAGTGATTTCGGGAATGATCAATTGTGCATCTGGTGTGAGACCAGCAAGACTGCCACGATTTCTTGGCGCCAAAATCATCAGTTTGTCCCGAGAAGAGCCCTTGCTCAACTCAACAAGCTTGGTTTCTCCAGCATTGAGTCGAAGTGAATCCGGCAGGCCAACAAAGGCCTGTGCTGCAGGAGTCAGATCCAACTTTTTCCATTTGGTTTGTGACTGCGCCAAATAATCATCGGACTCTATGTTTGAAGAATCGAGATAGCTGGTCAAAACCTTGATGGCAAGCTCACCAGTGGGACGAAGCTTAAGCGCGCTCACAGGTACTTCCAGGACGGCCACTGATGAAGAGTCAAAAGCCAAGAATGGACTCTTAAAAAGCATTGCATCGGAATAATTTTCCACAGCATCTTCAACCTGGTTTTGCACATCAGTTTCGTACTTTTTGCGCAGCTCACGGGTCTTGGTAGCATCCAAAAGAATATTGGCCATGGTGTGCGCAGTCAGTGGCTTGATGTTCTCTTCAGTGGTGGCCACCAGCTCTTGTTCTGGCAATTCGTCGCCGTCCGCATCCATCAAAACTGAAATGTCGCACATATTCCAGGTGGTCATAGTGTCATAAACCTTAACGCCCACTTGGAGCACCGGCTCAACACCTTGTCCGAGATCCTTTTCCACGAGTCGGTACCCAGCAGCTTGGAGATCACAGTTGCGGCTCAAATAAGGTGAGTGATCGTCGCTGGCCTTGCGCGCGTCGCCGCCCATGTAATTGAATAGCAACACTTCGGAGGGATGAGCACCATCATTGATCAGTGTCAGATCCACAGCCGCAGCAAAAGAATCATCGATGGATGTTGAGCGCACCACCAATGATGCTGCATCCACTTTGGCAATTCTGTCCACCAGAGCTAAGGTCGGCAAGCGAGAGATCTCTTGACCGGCACGTTCAAGTGTCACCATTCCTTGCACTTCGCTCACTGGATCCGTCAACTCAGCAGCTGAAAATGTAAAGGCAAGTGCCAGTTCAGCGCTGGTCTCGCCAGTTTGCTTAAGCTGAGAGAGCAACTGCACTGCTTTTGAGCCCGTCCATTTGACAGTCAGGTCCTGGAGGGATTCACCATTGATCGCCTTGAGAGTGATATTTTTGCGCAATACCTTGCGATTCTCCAACGGGAATTCGCCCAACGAGATGCTCGCTTCGGAAGTGAGGATGCGTGCATCAAGGGCTTTTGCGATTTGCACACGCCCAGCACCCTGGCGAGAAGTGGAGTACACATTCTTATCCGAATCAGCAATGGTCTTGCTGGTGCCCATAACAAGTGACTTGTACTCTTTGCTGTTCAACCCAGGAAAGGCCTGCTTTATCAAGGCCATTACTCCTGCCATATGCGGAGCTGCCATTGAAGTGCCAGAAAAGGGCACGCCCTCTTTGCCTTTCCCCATGGCTGCAGAAATGGTGTTGCTTCCGGGCGCCGAAATCTCAGGTTTCAAGAGTGCATCAACACTGCGAGGACCGCGTGAAGAGAAATCTGTGATGGTATCGATCAGCTCAGGCTTTTCAAATTTTTCGTTTGTCTTAAATGTAATAGTCACAGCACCTTTTGGCATTTCTGATTTCAATTTTTCGCCCAAGGCTTTTGTGATCATGATTGCGGGAATTTCCCAGTGGCCGTCGCCTCCCATTGCAAATGGGGCTCCGTCTGTATTGTTGGCCACAACCACACCCACAGCTCCGGCTTCAGCAGCACGACGAACCTTATCAGCAAATGCCACCAAACCGCGGTCAATCAGGGCCACTTTGCCATCGAGTTGCGCTTTGACCTCGTCACTCAATTCTTCAGATGCTAAGCCAATAAAAAGGAGCTCGCCCACTACGCCATCCGCCTCTTGTACGGGCTTTGAAATTGGTCCTTGTATGGCTTCAGCCAAAATATTGCCAAGTGTGGGAGTAACAAAGAGCGAAGCATCAAATTTCCAGTTGATATTCATGTCATCAATGCTGGCAGCAACACTGATGGCTTCAGCACTCGTACCTGGAGATCCGGTGATGTAAGGAATGTCACTGGAATTTCCGGCAGAGGCGACCACGATGGTGCCGCTGTCAGAAAGTGTTTTCACAGCTTCGGCATACATATTGTGAGGTTGGCCATAACCAGAACCCAACGAGAGATTGACCACATCAAGTTGATCATCCAAGTTCAAATCACCATTGGGATCGGCAGCATATTCAAGTGCGGAGACGACAACGGCATCGCTTGTGGAACCTTTTGCGCCAAACACCTTGATGGCATGCAGAACGGCTTCGGGAGCAACGCCATCATAAGTATTGATGTTGTCGCCACGCCCAGCAACCGTGCCAGCTACGTGAGATCCGTGGCCACCTTCATCCAAAGGATTGGCATCGGGTTGTGGAATTCGCTCTGCAAAAATTGCTGAGGCGGCATCATACTTTGTACCGACCAAATCAATTCCGCCCACCACTCTTGAATTGGGAAATCCAGCATTTGGCAAGTCAGGATTGACGGCCTTGTAAGCCTCCTCTGTGCCTTCACCCAAAAACATGGCGTGAGTGTAATCAATACCAGTATCAATGATGCCGACTTTCATACCCTGCCCTTTGATGCCTTTGTTCCATGCGGCTTCTGCGCCAATGAATTTAACTGAAGTGTTGTTACCAAAGGGGTTGGCCGCGTTTGCTTTTGCTTCTGCCAAGATGGGACGACCAAAGTCACCCACGCTAGAAACGGAAGCAATGGAGGCCAGGCCCTTGATTTTTGATTCCAGTTCAATGGGAGCCAAAATGGCAATGCCATTAACAACAAGACGGTAGCGTGCCAAAATCTTAATTTCAGGACTCAAAAGCTGCAGCTCTGCAATCAAGTCGGTCTGCTCTTTCTCCACGGCTTCTGCGGCAGCAGGCTCAATTGAGCGCGCACCCTTTGTGCTCGTCACAGTGCTAAGAAGTGGCGGCTGCTGCAATCGCAATACAGCCATGAATTCCTTAAAGTTTGTCGGTCGAGTGCTCACTATGGAGGGGTCATCACCGGTAATTTTCTTCCACAATTGGCTGTCTTTGACTCCACATGCCTGTAAAATGAATGCGGTTCCGATTAAAGACAAGAGACTTGCCTTGGTGATGTTACTCATGAATCCTCCCCTTTTAAGTAAATAAAGTAAGTCGTTTAAGTCATCGCTGTGCGCCCGATGGAGACAAATTGACTCCGCCGCTCATCTGTACCCCCATCCCCCAACAAGAATCGTGCCATGATAACGGCGAAAAGAGCCCAGAGCGCGGATACTAATGGCAGAGCCAGGAATTATCAATTAAAAAGACTTTAGAATTGTAATAGAAAAAATCAATGGCGAGATTTCATCATGGTTTGGCGTAAGCGGTTCTTCACCTCTTTGGTCTTCAGCGCTTCGCGCTTATCGTGTAATTTTTTTCCACGTGCAAGCCCAAGCTCCACCTTGGCCCAACCATTTTTAAAGTAAATCTTTAATGGGACGCAGGTTAGCCCTCGCTCCTGCATAGCGCCGGCGATCTTGGCAATCTCCTTTTTATTTAGGAGCAATTTGCGCAGCCGTTCTGGATGATGGTTGTTGTAGCTGCTCCACTTGTATTCAGCTATGTGGGCATTTTGTAAGTAGGCTTCCTGACCTTGAAACGAAACGTAGGAGTCTTTCAATTGAACATTCTTGTTTCGCAAAGATTTGACTTCGCTGCCCAATAACATCAGGCCCGCTTCAAATTTCTCGAAGATTTCAAAATCATGATATGCTTTTTTATTATCTTGAATGAGGACAATGTTCATCGGAATAAAGTTGTAGCACTTTCCTCACTGGGCGCGCAACTTATTAACCCGTGCCGAAATCGATGATTTGATAAAGCCGTGCGAGTTCCTCGCAAGTCATCTCTTCGGCGCGCACTGTGGCAATCAGACCTGCGCCTTTGATCCAGGCTTCGATCGGAGGTGGTCCACTTGCCTGGCCTTGGGGGTTCAGAGGTTGATAGCCTTTTAGGTTCGAACGGAGGAGCTTGCGTTTTTGAGCAAAACAAGTCTTTAAAAAATGAAAATAACGTTTCTTGTTCTTGGCAACAACCGCTGGCAAATTCTTGGAAGTCAGCTTTAAGATTCTTGAATTCACTTTGGGCGAGGGAAAAAAGTCACGCGTTCCGGCGTCGGTGACACGCGAAGCGTGCCAAAAAGTCTGAATCACCGCTGAGAGAAGGCCATACTGTGAATCATGAGCTCGCGCCTGCACTCGCTCAGCGACTTCTCGTTGCATCATCAAGATCATTGCAGCCAGTGGCACGGTATCGAGAGACCTTTCAATCATCAATCGTGAGGCAATTTGATAAGGAAGGTTCGAGACCAGAAGAGTTCTCTCTGGCTCAGGCAATTTCCAATCCCACTGAAGCGCATCGATTTCGATGACATTTTCATTTTGCTCACGCCAGTGCTGAGAAAAATCGGCATCGAGCTCCAGCAGTTGAAGTGTAAGATCAGGAGCAGCGGTGCGCATCTGCCTCAGGTGTTCAGTGAGTGCTCCTGGGCCTGGTCCGATTTCAATGATATGGCGAATCTCTTCTGCATTGGGAGCAGCAGAGGTGGCCGTTGCGTTGACCGCGTCGATGATCTTTGCGATCACTTGATCATTGACTAAAAAGTTTTGTCCCAAAGATTTTTTGGCAAACTGCTCACGCGCAAGAAATTTTTCAATCAGTGCCTTTGCCGTCATTTCGACGCCGCTCTTTTGCGCGTGAATTTTTGATAAAAACTATAGTCAAAATCATTTTCATAACTAGTGGCCTGAGGCCCGGTGCTCAATTCGGCAAATTCTTGCAGCAAGAATCTTTTCATGCCGACATAGCCCACCATCGCCGCATTGTCTGTGCAATAGCGAAGAGGTGGCAGCATCAGTCGACATTTTTGTGATACGGCAAGCTCCTGCATTTGCTGGCGCAGGCGCGTGTTGGCAGACACTCCACCCGTAAGGACCAGATTGCGGCAACCAGTAATGGAAATAGCAGTCTGCATTTTATCTGTTAGCAAACTCACCACCGACTCTTGAAAGGAAGCGCAAAGATCTGCTTTGTGCTTGGAGATCTCTTCACTTGAAAGTGAATCGAGGAGCCTCATGGCAGAGCTCTTTAGCCCCGAAAAGCTCATTTCGCAGGAATTTTCGTCCAAGCTGGCCTTTGGAAAATCATAGGCTTCGGTGTTTCCACCTTGACTGAGGCGGTCCACTTGAGCGCCGCCAGGAAAGCCCAAACCAATGGCCTTTGCAAATTTATCCAAGGCTTCGCCAGCTGCATCATCTCGTGTGGCGCCTAAGACTTTGTATTGTCCAAAGCCAGAAACCAAATAAAAACTTGTGTGCCCGCCACTGACGGCTAACGCAATGAATTTTTCAAATCCGAATTCGGGTTGATATTCGCTGTCACGTAAAAACGGCGCCCAAATGTGCCCTTCTAAATGGTTTACGGCGATCCAAGGTTTTGACAACATCTGCGCCAAAGTCTTAGCCGTGACCACGCCAACAATGAGCGAGCCGATCAGGCCCGGGCGATTGGTGGCCGCGAAAGCGTCTATTTCGCTAAGCTCGAGTCCGGCTTTGCTCAATGCTACCTGAATCAGGGGGTGCAAATTGGCCAGATGGTTGCGACTGGCAATCTCGGGCACAATTCCGCCGTGCGGGGCATGATGGAGGTCTTGTGCCTGTGAGACGCAGCTCATGACTTCTATGGGCTGCGAGTCACCACCAGATTCATTAATCTGACTTTCAGGAGATATTGGACAGCGGAGAACGGCCACAGACGTGTCATCACACGAAGTTTCAATAGCTAGTACGAATTTTGATTCAAGTTTAGTGGAAGCTTGGTCATTCACATCTCTTCTTCTTATGAGATGCCTATTTTTTCAAGGTTTTTAATCGGATCTTCGCCCTCTTGGCCTCATTGCCTTTGGGAAACCGGCTGATGACCTCTTCAAAAAAGATCTTTGCTTCATTGGTCATGCCCAACTCTTGAAAACACACGCCAATCTTATAGGTTGCTTCTGCGTAAGCCTTTCCTTTGGGGTTGTCATCGCGATACTGCTTGTATGTCAGAATCGCTTTTTTCCAGTCCTTCTGGGCAAAGCTCTCTTCGGCAAGAGTGAAGCTATTTTTTTCGCGTGTCTTTCCGTCAGCGCTCTTTTCTGGTGGCTTTGATTTTTTGCTATCTTGTTCTTTGATGGCCTCAATCTCATGGCTAAGCTCGGCGATCTTTGTTTCCATCTGGGTCATTGCCAGCTGTAGGGTCTCGAGACGCTGATTTATTCCCGCATTGGCTTCGCCGATCATTTGGCGAGTGCTGCCCGAGTCACCTTCTGATTGCCTTTGGTTGTTTTCAATGACCTCTAATCGTCCATTGAGTCCGCGCATCTGGTCTTCGAGTTCACTCAGGCGGTTGACGCTGTCGGAGTTGGCTCGCTGAACCGAACCCATAACATTTCGCGATTCGTTGTCGCGGGAGTCGTTTCTTGTTTTTAAGCAGCCGGCTGTGGTGAGCGCCAAGCATAAAAAGATCAGGCCAAAGGTCCTGGATCTGCTATACCGAGGCAATTTTGTTTGAGAAAAATTCATCATAAAAACTCTCCTGTTTTTTGGCGAATGAGGCGCGCTGAGTTTTCGGCCCTTTCATAGGCAATGCGAGCTTTAATAAAATATTTTTTTGCTTTGTCCCAGTAGCGATCCCGATAAAAGATTTGGGCTTGGCGATAGGCCTCTTCGCCTTGGCCCCAGTAGCCAGGTGAATGGCGAGAGCCCTCAACCGCCTGAGCTGCCTCTTGTGCAGCTCGGGCCAGGGCATATTCCAGCTGAGGCGCTGGAATGGATTGACAGTTCAAAATCAAAAGACAGGACAACGTGATGCTCAGCTTGATGCTCAGCTTGATGCTCTGGCGCAAAAGCGCTGACATCCTCATAGCGCTCCTTATCGAGGCACGAAGTTCGCGCGGCGATTTTTGGCATATGCGGCTTCAGAGTCGCCGTCCATGATGGGTTTCTCTTCGCCGTAAGAAACGACAGAGAGGCGATCATTGGAAACACCCATAGAGGCCAAGTAGTTTCTCACAGTGTTGGCGCGACGCTCACCCAATGCAAGATTGTACTCGTTTGTGCCACGGCTGTCACAATGCCCTTCAATCTCAAGGCGAGCATTGGGATTGGCTTTCATCCAGTTGGCATTGCCTGCCAAGGTGGCTTTGGCATCTGGGCTGAGAACGGCTTTGTCGTAATCAAAATAGATCGTGTTGAGGCCAGCAATTTCACCACTGTCAGAGCCTTGTGGATTAAATCCCATGGGCTCGTTGGTGATTGCAGGCTCAGAGCTTCCCGTGTCATCGGTGGCTTTTGGTTTAGAACTACATCCAACCATCAAAAGTAGAGCTAGGGCAGCGGCAGAAATAGTCAGTTTGCGAAACATGTGTCCTCCTCAAGAACTAAAGATAAAAATCGTCTGCGTGGCGAGCTCGCAATTTTAAAACACCTTTAAAATCACAATCCCAACAACGCATATTAAAAAATTGCGTTTAAAGTTTCTGCAGAGCGCTCCAAGACAATCTCAGTTTGCTGCAGCAATGCTTTCTGCATAGAATTTCATTATGTATCCAAAATATTTCAAGATTTTTCTATCAGTTTCTTTTTTTATTGTGGTCGGAAGCGCAAACTTGAAAGCCGCAGAAGCCCCGTCCTGGTGGGATTTCAAGGTAATCGAGACCCCGCATTTTCGAATTGTCTTTAATGCCGAGCAACAAGAGTTGGGAAGATATTATGCCGCACGGGCGGAGGAAACCATCCAAAAGGTCGGGTTGTTTTTTTCTCAGTGGCCAGAAAAGGTCACGGTGGTGATCACCGATCGCACAGATCTGCCCAACGGATACGCAACTGTTGTTCCCTATCCCTTGATTGTGCTCTATCCGGTGTTGCCATTGAGCAATGATTCACTCAGTGGTTACCGGGATTGGGGATTTGAGTTGTTGGGCCACGAACTCACGCATGTGATGAGTTTTGTGCCGACACGAAATTTTTTAAAGGCCCTTCGGTACGTTTTGGGCAGTGTCGTGGCGCCAAACCTGCTGATGCCATTGTGGTGGAAAGAAGGAATTGCTGTCGCCGTTGAAAGCATGGATGGGGGCGGGCGCCTCAATTCAGATTATCAAGAATCAGTTTTGCGCGCCATCGCTTTGGAGGGAGCGTGGAAGGATCTGGAGATTGCTGACATCAACGAAGTTGATGAGCTCTGGCCTGAAGGTTTAAAGCCGTATCTCTTTGGCTCAGTCATCTGGTCCGAGATGGTTGCAAAGGGCGGAGCAAAAGTTATCGATAAGGTTCCGCAGGCTCAAGGTGGACGCATGCCCTTTTTTATCAATTCACCCGTGGTCAATCAGGTGGGCGAAGACTACGCGGGCCTTTATCAGGCTAAGTTGGTGTCATTGACTGAAAAAATACGTCAAGACACTGAAAAGCTCAAGATGGTCACGCCTTCAGAGTACACGTTTTTAAGTCAGAAGTTCAAAGCCACCACTGGACCCGCGATTTCAATTGATGGCGTCTACTTGGCTTTTTCTGCACGAGACCAAGTGGGAAATCGCAATCTGCAAATTTGGAAAAAAGATCCCAAGCGAGGCTTTGTCCAGCAGGGTCAGATTGAGAACGAAAAGATTGATTCAGAAAATCAAATTAAAGATGCACCTCCGTCAGGGAGTATTTACCGAATGCAGTGGTATCATAATTCACGAAATCTGCTTTACGACAAAGTGGATGGTATCAATGAATATGAAAACTACTCTGATCTTTACATCTACAATCCTGAAACAAAAAAAGGCAAACAGCTCACGCACGGGTTGCGTGCACGAGAGGCGACAGTTGCTCCTGATGACCAGCAAATTGCATTCGTTGGTCTAGGTAATGCAAAAACTTATCTGGCCACTCTCAATCCAGAAACTTTGAAAGTGGAAAAACTCATCGAAGGGGAGTTTTTTGAAAGGTTCTCAGGGCCAGTGTACTGGGATCAGGATCAGCTCATCTATTCGCGACGGAACGCGCAGGGAAAAGACAGTGTTGAGATCATGGATCTAAAAACTAAAACTTTTAGGGTCATACTTGCGGATTTTGCTGACGCCAGTGGCTTTGTTAGATCCAGCGGCGGGCTTCTGTTCAGTTCAGCAGCTTCAGGTTTAAGAAACATCTATGCCTCCGCAGACCTTGAAACGGCAATGCCGCTCACGCACCTTTTAACAGGAAGCTACACCTTTGCACGCGACACGCAGACCCAAGACTTGTACACCACGTTGATGACCGCAAGGGGGCCCCAAATCGTTAAAATTTCCAAAGAGGAGCAGGAGAGACTGCCACAAACTTTGCCAGTCGCAACACGAGTTTCGAGTTATGAATTAAAATTAGAAAGTGAACCAGTTGAGCCAAAGAAATCAGACGAAGAGGCTGAGTTGGCATTCGTAGAAAAAGCTGACTATGTAGCTGAGGACTACAGCCCCTGGTCCTATCTGTGGCCGCGCTATTGGGTCCCTTTTGTCGGCGGCACTTCTGCCAGTGAGGGTGTTGCTGTTCAGGTGCTCATTGCCGGAAATGATCCTTTGCAAAGGCATCAGTACACTTTGTCCTATTTGCACGATACGGGAATCAATTCCAATGACTACAGTTTCAGTTACGCCAACTCCAGTTACCGAGTTCCGTGGAAGATTTCAGCCTATCAGAGCACTCAGGCGCTGGCCGCCACAGCAGATCCTGAGCGATTGGTGCAAACCTACTCTTCTGTGGGATTTTTACCAAGTCTGTATAGTCTAAGTAGCAACTTAGGCATGGAGATAGGGTATCGCTATGGCAATCAGTCAGTCGTAGGAGTTTCTACGACTTCGATAAATGTCGATGAAGGAATTCAACGTGGACCCTATACCCTTTTTACCTACGTGGATTATAGTCGCACAGCTGCACAGATTTCTCCTGAGTCGGGTTGGGGGACTTATTTGGGCGCTGTGACTTTCGAGCGCGGTGAAAATCTTTTGGGCTATGATTTGTATTATGGTGGGTGGAACTACTACTTTTCGAAATGGCTTCCGGCTCGACACGCGATCAGTTGGAAGGTCAATGGCTTTTATATTCCTAATGACGACGTTAATGCCTACAATGGCGTGGCCACAGATTCTCTGCAACTCAACGCCGATGGCATGACGGCACGCCATGTTTTGCGGGGCTACGCCAATAACCAATTTCATGGAACGCAGATGCTGTCGACAAATATTGAGTATCGCTTTCCACTGTTTAAAATTAAAAAGGGCTATGGCACCAAACCCTTCTATATGGACCGCTTGCACGCCGCTGTATTTTACGATGCTGTTCAGCTCAAGGGCATTGGCTATTCTGAAGAAAATTTAAGAAGTCAGCGTCTTCAATTGACCACAACGGTGGCTTCGGCTGGCGCTGAGATCAAGCTGGACACCACTGTGGGCTATGTTTTTCCGCTGACTTTTATTTTGGGGTACTACGTTCCGCTGAATACGGAGTTCCGCAAAGACCCTTCGGTGGGATTTGCTCTCGGACTCGGAAAAATATTTTAAGAAGTGAATGCTGAATAGGAGAGCTAGGCCAAAAGCTAGGAGATGCCCTGGACCTTTTCTAGGTCGGTTTTGCTAAAATGCCAGATTTAAGTCTCAGTCGCGCTGGATTTCTGTCCAGAGCGTTGACATTTTGACAGGTGAATTAGCACAATGAATTTGGAGGAGGTGTTCTTTGAACATGGATGTTGACAGAACCTCGTGGATAAAAGATTTGGTGCGCGCAGAGGAAGATATGGAGCAAGAGGGAATTGTCGATGCTGAGATGCATGTCGATAAGGATCGAATTCTTGTGACCGAAACTTTGCGTTTTTTGCAATCTTTGAAAAATTCATTTATTGAAGCGGCGACAACGTTCAATGATTTAAAGTCCTCACCAGTAGGTCGAATTAAAATATACGGAATCGCCAAAACTCACGCGGACTTTATGCTTTTTCGTAATGGCTACAAGATGATATTTGGACTCAAGGCCCCGGGAAAGATCTCGATACGATTCAACTTTATTGGCGCTTCCTACATTCCAACTGCGCGTGATCCGGAGCCACAGATTCATGGCAGTGGTGCCCAAACTCTAATGGAAGAGCATGTGATTGATTCGCAAGTCGGTGCCTTTGGCGAAGTGGAGTGGGTTTTTAAGGGGCATAAGTTTGCGCTAGATAATTTGGTCAGGCACTACACGAGTCTTTATGTGCGAGAGTCGGCAAAATAATTAGCAGGCTCCCTAAAAAGGAAAATCTGCTGGCCTATTTGCTCAAACGCGGAAACTCGAATTTTGTTACCTTGATCTCTTTTCCTTGAGCATTCTTGCCAACTAAGGTTTTGGATCCATTGGCGGGCTTTGTAGAGTTGTTCTGTTTAGCTGTGAGGCTGCCTGGCTTTTGAGAAGTCGGTTGTGTTGTGCTATTGGAAGTCTGAGATTGTTGGCCATTTTGCAAGTCATTTTGCAGGTGCTGACGAATGCGATCGCCGATATCGGTCAGTCCCGGATGAGAATTCGTGATTGGCCTAAGCGAACTTTTGGCGGCGAATTCGGCGGGCTCCTCGGCGCTTTCAGAATCTTGGGCATAAGAAAAGGTCTGGCTGTTCAATTTAAAAATCAGTTCAATTTCGTTCTTGGGAATATCAATTTTGGCAGCAATTTCGTCGAGTGATAGACCTTCATTAGAAAGTTTAGCGGCCTGCATGTACTTTTGGCTAGTGGTTCGATCAAGATACTCTTCATTGGGAATCTTTTCTTGAAAGAGTTCCATTGTGTCCTTGGCTTGAGCGAGGCAATGCTCAATACTTTTTTGTTCCTTTTCGAGTTCGGCCTTTTGCACAGTAATCTCTTTAATTTTCGAATCAATGTGGTTCATCATAGAGCGGATTTTGCTGTCTGAGCTTTCCAAGAAATCATGCAGAGCCAAAATTTTGCTTTCTAAGAGCACAGCACTTTCGTGAAGGCGCGGATCACTGGTCTTCTTGACTGCAATTTTTCTGAAGATAATACCAAAAAGCGCAACCTGTAATAAACACAAAGCGCTTAGGGCTAGCCAAACCATCAAAGTCCCCCTTATTGATTTTTAGTCTAAACCACAAAGGACTGAATTTGCCATGGCCAGCGCGAGAAAGCTCGATTCTTTCTAGACTTTGGGGGCTGTCTAGGTTTGCAGAAGCGCAGAACCTAGATACAATAAAGAGGATTTCTGAAAAACGAAAAAAGAAGGATCAAATGATCATTAAAAAATTGTCGGCAGTTTTTTTTGTGTATGCGCTTTCGTCATTTCTGGTTTCTGGTTGCGCACCTGTAAAGTTTTTCAGTTCAAAAGAAAGTGCTCCAGACTGCGTTGGAGCTGAATGTGGCAATCCCGGCGGTGGTGGCGGCGGTGCTGGTGGCGGCGGTGCTGGTGGCGGCGAAACTGCAATTGCCTGCGGACCAAAAATAAATGATACGCAAACACAGATCACCTACACAACTGGCATGCCTAAGCCAAAGATCACTGCCAATTGCAATCCTAGCGCTGTGACTTATAGCTGGTCAGTTAAAAAGGATGGTTCAGATATCACTATCAATGGTCTTGAGAATGACACCTCATATCCTGATTTCACGGCCTATGGGAACGGCGCCTATGAAATTAGCTTAACGGCTTCGGCCAATGGTTATTTGAATTTTCAATCGCCAGCTCCGCTCACCGTCGTTCTTAACTATGGTGCTGGGGATCTACCTGACATCGCCTGCAGTCCAAACATCAACGGTTCACAAAGTTCCATAGCCTGGGTTTCGGGAAATGCCAATCCGGTGTTTGCTGCCAATTGCAATCCAACAGATGTCTCTTACACGTGGACCGTGAAAAATCCGAGCGGTGCGACCGTTGCAATCCCGGGTCTCTCGGGTAGTGGAGGAACAGGGGATCTGACAGGTCTACCGCCAGGCAAGTACGAAATATTTCTAAATGCAGCAAAAGATCAATATGATCCCTATCTGCAGACGACTCCATTGATTATTAATATCGGCACAGCGGGCGGAGGCTATCGCGATGTCACATTCACCAAAACAGTGGGCGCTGATGACAACGACGTCGATATCTTGTTGGTGATGGACGACTCTAACTCAATGTCTGTCGACAATCAGCACATCTCCACGCGTCTGCAGGGTTTTGTTACTGATCTTGAAGCTTCTGGAATCAACTGGCAGATGTGCATGACGCTCACTCATGCTGTGGACATCGGTACCAAGGACACCTACTTTTGGGGCGGGAGCATCTTTTGGAAGGGGCTGACCACAGGAAACAAAATGGTTTTGAAAAAGGGCCAGGCCAATGTCTACAGTATAATTGTTAATACCATTAAGGCCTTTCCCGAAAGTGTTCTGTTTGATGAGGAGCGAGCCATCAAGGCGGCCTACCACCATGCGTACAATGGCGACCCCAGCGCCGCTGATGCCAGTGGCTGCTACCGAAAAAAGGCCGGGCTGGCTGTAATCATCCTATCTGATGAAGATGAGTTTTCAGTGGGGGGAGACTGCACTCAGGCGGTTTATACCGGAGAATGTAAGCCACTCGAAATGGAAGACATCCCGGCCAACTACGTTAAACAGGTGCAAAATATTTTTGGTGCTGACAAGCGTTTGGTGGTCAACTCCATCATTGTGAGACCCGGAGACCTCGCTTGCAAAAAACAACAGGATGCATCGGGTCCCACGAGTCATTATGGCTACAAGTACAAGGAGCTCAGCGAGTTGACCAGTGGTGGAGTTACAAGTATTTGTGAAAAGGACTATTCAACCAATCTCAAATATTTTAAAGATCGCATTGTTAGCTCTTTGGCTTCGGTTCCACTTGAGTGCGACCCCATTGGTGCAGAAGTGAATGTTAAGGTCACACCCGAGGTCAGTCAGATGACCACCAGGATCGAAAACCAAGCATTGATCTTTACGCCGAAGATTCCTGCCGGAAGAGAGATTCAAATCAAATACAAATGTCCAAAATAATACGCCAAGCTGGCAAATGGCCAGGGCAGTAAATTGCGGGGCCGCGATGGCCCCGATTAGAACTAACCTCAACTCGACAAAAATTATTGTCGAGTTGAGGCTAAGAGTCTATCTCAAAAATAGGACTAAAGATCAAAAGGTGCCGAAACGCCCAATCTGAATCCTGATTCCTTGCTCGTTGAAAAGGTATCGCTGGCGCTTCCGTCAACTCCAGAAGCTTTGTAATTGCCGAAGTCATTTTGAAAGTACTCCAAATTGATGCAGACAATAGGTAAACCAGTGAACGAGCCACCGAGCTTAATGTTTGTGCCCCCGGATAATTCAGCATTGCCACTGGAATCTTTCACTGTGGCTTTGTTCATGAGGCCATAGCCGAACCACGCTCGAAACATGATCGGGAAATCGAATCCTGCAGTGAGATAGAGGTCAGAGCGGTCCACTTTGTCTGCTGTGGAGCTTGATTGGCTTGGTGAAAATGTGCCATCCGACATTAGGCTGTAATCAAGTGCAAACCAAAACAAAACTGGCAAAGTGTATCCCAGGCGCGCGCCAAGTCCCAAGCCTGTAGTTTTTCCTCCGACATCGATGCTTCCAATTTTGGAAACGATGTCCTGAGTTGATGATTCATATGTCATATAAGGCTCAATCAATATTCCTGCCCTCGCGGAAAGGCCAAGAGTCAGAGACGCTAGGATTGCAATTATTTTTATTTTTTTCATAGTTGGGTAACCTCCATGTTGGGATTCTCAATTGCTAAACGACAATAGTCAAATTGATACCAAGAGCCTATCTCAAAAATACTTTTCACTGCGGATCTATTTTTGGTTAACCTGCTAATTGTAGATTTGGTCAAAGAGCTCTAGCTTCGATTCAATCAATGCGAGCGCATTTTGCCAAAACTCAGGCTGCGAAATGCTTTGCCCTAGGTGCTTCTCGACCAAATCTTCACAAGACATGCGGCCACTGTCTAGTAAAATTCTCTTGTAAATATCAAAAAAGGTCTTTTTATCGTGTTTTTTTCTTAACGCGAAAATACTCAGTGAAAACAAATAACCAAAGGCATAGGGATAATTGTAAAAGGATATGTGTGGCAAATAAAAGTGCAGTTTAGAGCACCAAAAATGTTGATCGACTCCTTGAGAGTGTTCTCCGTACCATTCGTGCCAATATTTCTCCATCATTTGATTCAATTCGCTGCCAGTCAGTGGAGATTGGCGGCGACGCAGATAAACTTCACTTTCGAATTCAAATCGCATGGGAATGTTGATCAGAAAACTCATGGCCTCGCCAAAACTCTGCCACGCGAGCTCTCGTTTGGTTGCCATGTCAGAATTCTGTGAGAGTCCTTCTGCTAGCGCCTGTTCAGCAAAAACACTGGCTGTTTCCGCAAGAGTCATAGGATAAGAGTTTTGGCACCTCGGCAAATCACGCATGATCAATGCATGAAAGCCATGTCCAAGCTCATGAGCAAGAGTGGACATGTCTTTATAAGACCCACTGTAGGTCATAAAAACTCGCGAAGTTTTTGATTTGGGAAAGCTCGCGCAGTAGGCGCCTTGTGTTTTATTTGGCAGCATCCGCGCTTCAATCCACGACTCCTGATAGGCCATTTTAGCGAAATCACTCAACTCAGAATCAACTGCGGAAAAACTTTCACTGATGTCCTTCATCGCATCGGAAAAAGTGCGAACATTGGCACTAAACGGCGAAGGAGCAAATGTATCCCAAGGGTCAATTTTCATTTTACCAAGTGCTTTGGCAAACACCTTCATCCGCGCTTGCACTTTTGGTCGAAAGTCCAAAATTGCCTTATTCATGGCCTTAAGAGTGCTGCGCTGAATGTGTGAGTGATGCAAAGAGTAAGTCAGCTCGTCAATTACGTGACCACTTTGCTTTTCACGCAATTGATAGTTGGCCCATCGCCAGCCGCTGATGGAGTTCAATATCTGGCTACAGGTGGACTCTCGCTCGCGCCAACAGCTATCAATGGCCAGGAAGGCCTCTTTGCGCACCAGCTCATTGCCCTCTCGGAGCCGCTGTGTAGCCTCTGTGAGGCCTATTGTGGAGGTCTCGCCATTTGCATTTTGCAATTTGCAACTCATTTCTCCCTGAATTGCATTGTACAGATTGCCCCAAGCGCTGATGCCCTCTACCTCAAAGGCTTTGATCACTTTTTCTTGTTCTAAGCTCAGCGAGAACTTTGAACTCAATCGATAATGTCGAATGCGATAGTCTTCGGCCGCAGTTTGCGGACTCGCACGCAAGTATTCGGTGATAAAGGACTCAGGTGCTTTTTGAAACCAGTGCTCGATCGGAGCTAGAGTCAAATCCAGCTGGGAGCCAATCTTGATCATCAGCGAGTGCTGCTTTTGTGCTTCCTGCGAGCGAGAGTCTACGCTGACCAGGCAACGACAGTAGGTCACCAACTGACGAATCAATGTTCGGGCCTTTTCTCGCGCCTCAAAGTCTTGTGCCAACTCAGAGATTCTTTCTTTGGAATCAGTGTTCAAAACGCTGCCTTCAGCAAGCGAAGTGCTGAGCCAATACCCATGTTTTTCATTGAAAACTTGAAAATGGGAAATGAGCGCTTGCAGTTCCGCGACGTCGGAACTGTATCGCGAGTCTCCAAAATCCGAATATTCCGAAGTCAAATCCCAACTTGGCAGGTCGCTCATTGCAGTTTCTAGTGCTTTGTCAGGAAAGCTTTTTCGTTGTTGCTTCGTCGTCGCGGTATTATTCATACAGCTTCCTCCTCGCGTCTAGAAAAAACTTCCCTGACAAAGCACAAGTCGGGACAGCTCTTTCGGTTTCTTGGCGCTAGTTTTTATCTTGCCGCTTGAATTCATAGTCACTAGAATCCATCTGATCTTTTCATGAGGCAATTTAAATTTTGCCTTCCAGGGCTCATTTCGGCAATTATTTTTGTTAAAGTGGGTGCGGTGTTTGGCAATTTCGCAACTGTGGTGGATGCATGCAATTTGAAAAAGCGGAAGAACAAAATTCTATGACTCTGCGTGGTTTTAGCCAGCGGCACCTGTGGTTCTTATGTATTGGCGTAGCACTTTTTGTTCGTGTGCTAACGGCCATTTTCGCCTATGGGCCTCAGGCCATTGACGATTACAAACACGGTGTGATTCCCACTGTGGAGTGGGTTCTAAGTACACCCGAACAAAAAGTTCAACTTCCGAATTATCGCTCCCCATTTCTCACTTACTATCTGAGTCCCTGGAGTCAATTTGCGCATCTGTTGGGGCTCAATTCACCTCAGCGCCAGGCTCAGGCTATTGAATTGGGCCTGGCGATCATGTCGTTGATCGGCTTTTTCGGCTTGGCTCTTTATTTTCGGCATGCTCGGGAATCGCGTGCATTTGAACATTGGAGTCTGTGGCTATATGCATTGTATCCGGTTTTGCCCTTTGCAACCACGAGGGCCTTTGGCGAAAGCGCAGCCATTCCATTTGTTCTGATTGCGTTTGGCTCCTGGACGGCATTTGCTCTTACGGGTTATCAGCGCAGTCGCTACTTTAGTCTATCTATGCTGTGCTTTATTGTGGCGTGCTTTTTTCGTTTTCAGGCTGGAATTTGGCTTTTACCGGTGATGGTGAATTTGATTTGGCGCCGTGATATGAAGAGCTTTAAGACCTTGAGTCTTATGGCCGTTTTGGCTTTAGGAATTCAGAGCGTTTTGGATTTTTCAGTTGATCGGGCTCCACTTGGTACCATTCTAAACTATTTACTTGAAAATGCAGGAGGTGCGCAAAAGTATGGAGTGACCCCTTGGTATTCGACCTGGGCTACAGTGGCGGGTTTTATGCTGGTGCCCTTCACTTTGCCATTGTTCGCCAACATGAAAACGAATGTTTATAAAAAGGATCGTCATCTTTGGATTCTCATATTGTTTTTTGTCCTGATCCACTCGCTGATTCCACACAAAGAGGAACGTTTTTTGTATCCAGTGCTGCCGTTGCTTTTGATTGCCTTAGCTCGACTTCTTTCTGAAAGTGAACTGAGAAAGTTTGACCCTGGGTTTGATGGCATCTATTTTCGATTTCTATTAAAGCCCTTCGTCATTCTGCTTTGCTCGGTTGGCACGTTAGCAATTGCATTTTCAAATCCGCAGAGCGGAATCATAGAACCCTTGGTTGCCGAGTCGGAAGTGGATGTGCCGACTTTGTTTATTGATATGGGCACTGCCATTGAAGAGAGTTGGATAAAGGAGTTCTTTTTGCAGCCGGGTGATCAGTTTGTCTTCTTTTCAAAGGCGAGTGAAATGCAACAATTGGAGCAGCTGGAAAAAATGAAACATAAGGGGGGATTGAACTACCGACGCTGGACGATTGTTTCCAATCAGCGAGGTCTGTTGGAGTCCCCACCTGCGATTTTTGCACAGCGATTGGGTATGTATTGTGACGAAGTGAAGACGGCTCAGAGTGTTCTGGATCAAGTTATTTTCACTTTAAACCCTGGGTCCAATCAGCGCCGAGCCAAGACTTTCTATCTGAGCTGTGAAGTGCCAAACCATTAGCGAGCTTGTTAACGTGGTCGAGCCAATAACTCGTTTCCTGAGTCAGGACACGAACCCTATTTTATTCTAGGTATTAGGACTGGGTTTTTAATGAAAATATTGGGTTTCTCACACATATCGATTACACTGAAAGCTGGAGTGCTCCGCTGAGCCCTAAGGAATAGGTACAGTCATTCATGCAATATGTGTTTTTGATCGAAGATGATCCAAAGATTCAAAATGAGCTTGGCGATGCCATCTTCAAGGTCGACAAAAAGCTGCAGGTGGCTGTATTTCCCAGTCTTGAGCAGTTTTCTAAATGGATTAAGATGTTTCTCGAAAGCGGACCTCAGGCGCTCGCAGTTGCTGGTACCCCACTGCGAAAGGAATCGCGAATTGATGCGGTGATTTCGGATGACGACCGGTTGGCTTTGATTATTTCTGACAATGAGATCTTTGGAAGTCAGCATATCAAGTTGATTCGCAGGTTTTTAGAAATGGTCAAACAAAAGGGGGCAAGTAACCCTGATCATCTGCCTTCCTTTTTGGTAACAGCCTTTGAAAGTCCAAACTTTGACTTCATGCCGCTGCAGACGCCTGAGATTACAAATGTTTTGTTCAAGCCATTTGACCAGCTGATTTTGACCCAATTGATCAGTTTTGCACTCTCTCCTGGCAAGTCGCCGGCCAAGGCCGAAGTCTATAATTTGCAAACTGATGCTGTGGTTGAAATGCTCAAAGATGTCGAGCTAGAGCACATATCTGATTTGGGCTTTACCACAAGAGCTAAACGTATGATCGATGTGGGCTCGTTTGGAAAGTACTATGGCGCCAATTTTACCAGCCCTACCAGGACAAGTGTTTTTGCAAAATGCGTGGAGTGCATTCCGCATCCGGTTCATAAAGGCGAATTTCAGGCTTTGTTTTCTTATTTCGGCAACAATGTCGTGCAAATTTCGCAATTGAAAAAACTGATCAAGAGGTCTGCATTTTTTAATGTTCCTTTTCAATGGAATCTAGAAGGTCCAACCACCCCAAAGACTGCGATCATAGTTGGTTCAGGCACTCCTGATGGGCAAGACTTGATGATGCGATTGAAAAATCAATACAGCAATATTAATTTTTGTGGTTACCGAAAGCCCGCCGACTTTCTTTACGAAGTGCAAACTATAGATTTAGTTAAAGAACAAAAGAGCGCCGAGAAGGCATTTCCTACGTCCAACCCTGTCAAATTGCATTTTGATGCCGGGGGTAGTTTCGTCTTGGGTTCTGAGCCAGCAATGGGTTCAGGTCGCTGGCTTTCGCATACCGAGGATGATTTAAAAACCGTCGACTTTGCGACGCTGGTGCAAGACAATCAAAAAGGTTTGTGGATTCGCACTGTGGGCCAAAAGACAATTCAAAAAGATAAAGATATTTTTGTAATTCACACCAAGACGGCACGGTTTTTTATAAAAGTTCTCACCATCGAGCAAAAGCAGAGGCCGGGCACCAAAGATGTGTACATTGTTGAAACCAGAGAGGCCACTGAGGATGAAATTGCTGCATTTATGCAAGCCAATAGCACCCTGCCGCGCAAAGTGGATATGATGTTTTTGATCAGCGATGCCTTTGGTGGGGATCAGGACCGAGTCCTCAATGTGGTGCAAGGTGCTCTTACCAGGTACCGCTCTAAAACGCCTGGCGAAGCCGGTGTTCCGATCTTTTATGTGTGCAAAGACGAGCTGAGTTACGAAGCCAGCCTAAAGTTTGCGCCTTTGATTTCGGATGTGTTTTTGATGCCTCTGGATACAACCTACGTCTTTCGCAAACTCACGAGTTACATTGCAGGCTTGTCTGAAAAAGAGCATTTTGAAACTGCCACAATTGAATTTCCCCATATCATCCGCGTAGCCAATCCTATCAAGATCACCGAAATTTCAGAAGCCGCTCTGATGATGGAGTACAAGAGGCCAATTGCCCGAGGAAGCTTTCGTCGCTTTTTAATGTGGAAACCCAATGAGCAAGAAATGCAAGAGGTCCATGCTGTTTGCCACAGTTCGACTGCAGGTTCTGATGGTCTTATCCAGAATCAATTTGTGTATTTTGGGGTCACAGACACTTCTTTAAAAGAAATTCGCCTGTGGATTCGCAACAACTATATCGAGAGTAAACACGCCTCCTAGAAGTCCCGCTCAGTTCTCTTCGTGGAGAGCTCGCCTCGGGCGTGTCCAACCTTTATATCATACATCACACACATCACACACATCACATAGAGTAAAAGCGAAAGGTGCTTCAGTCTGAGAATTCCACCTCCAGTCCGCATTTTCTTGAGACAATGTGCCAGTGAAATTTTCTTAATGTCTTTATCACATTTATTTGCGTCCGATAGATCACTCTAAAGGCCTAGTGCAGAAGCTTTCTTGGCAACTGGATCATAACAAGTACGTAAAAACAAATGTGAGGTAATTGTGAAAAGACAATACCAATATGGACTCTGTTTGATGCTTTGTTTAGGTTTGATGGCCTGTTCAGCCACAAAAGACAGTGAATCAACCACCGTCGCAGCCACTTTAAATTCGCCAAGTGCCATAATGTCGGCGGTGGATACCACCTTATCGTCTATGGGCAGTTCTGGCTTCTCGGCCTCCTCAGTGTCTTCTCTATCTGAGGGAACGTCTGCTGATCCTCGGTGCGGCGAGCACGGAACTCCTTACTCTGGCGGAAACCAAATGGATCAGTCCAATGTCGAATATTCGCCGACTTTGTTTTACTGTAAGCTCTCGGCCGACTTAGGGTCTCCAGAGACCGTTCGTGGATCTTTAAAGCAACTTAAAAGCGTGTAATGTTCAGTGGAAGCGGCCATGGGCAATATCACTTACACCACTGCCGGCAACGATTTGATTGATGCGAGCAGCCCAGTTACGGTGCCTTTGACAACGGCCTGTTGGCCACAAGGATTGCCTGATGGTATGACCGAAGTTGTATTGAATGACATGGTCGCCACTCAGTTGGATTCGACTTTGGATGGCTTTCAGTACAATCTCAGCTTTACTGGGGCAGAATTAGGACTGTACTCCCTTGATTTTTTCAATTCGGGAGGCAAGATTGGTTTTAAAAAACGTGAAGATGGGCAAAACAATGGTGTCGGCGGAGTGACTCTCATGACACTAGATATGACCAACGGCGAGCTCCTGGTGAATATGATTGATGATAGAGACCGCTCATCAGATAGCTATCGGCGTTTGATGCGAATGCGAGTGACAGGAACTGTGAATTCTTCATACGAATTTACGGCTCTGAATGCACTTGAGGGTTTTTTGATAAATAGCTCTATGGGCTTCAATGCCGTTTCTGGATCGAATAACAATTATTTCGGGGCAAGCGTGATGGGAACTGCAGCCAGTGGTTATCTGTACAAATCCATGAGCAGAAATGACGGTGCTACTGATACGGTCAACGCCTCTAAGTGTGAAGGCTCAACAGATAGCTGTGCATCAGTGACGCCCCTTTTGTTTGTGGGCGGTGCAAATTCATTTTTTAACGTGACCAGCAGTTGGGCTTCTTACATTACATCAAGCAAGCCCCTTTGTGATGACGGCTCCTCCATCACGTTAGACATTCTTGCCGTCAATGGCCCGCTGGGAGTGTGTCAGTAGGTGCAATTGAAATGTGAATATCATTTTATCCAAAGACGATGCGGGAATTTTAAAGCATCGTCTTCGTTGGCCTGGCCCCCGAAACTGAGAGTCAGTGAAAGATGCATATCATTAGCGATGGCACTTACGAGCTCTAAAGGGAGTCTTAAGTCAGTAGGAGGGCCTGCAGCGCAAACCTGGGAGGAAGCTAAAATGCCAAATTTGGGATTTGGACTCCTTATCTGCTGCAACGACTACATCGAGAACAAACACGCCTCCTAATAGCCTTATATCCTTTTCAGTGCTCTATCGCGGGCAGCTCGCCTCGGGCGGGTCCACCATATTTCTGCAGAGACGCTGTACGCTGGAGCAGGCAATTCTCATGTGAAAATGATTGTTGTGGCCCGTAACCAAAGGTCCCGAGGTGTATCTGTGAATCAACCTTTTTAAAGTTACTTTGGTCCACTCCCTCTCAATCCCGGATTCTTGCAGGGTTGAGGTGAATTGACACATCTCTCGTTTGACTGCCGGATCTACAAAAATGCGATCAACCCAGCCGGTAGAGACCGTGTATTTGAACATCTTCCACTGCGTAGATATGTCGAGGTCTCGAGCTCGGCCACCGTTCACAATATTGCGAAAGTGTGAGGCGCCTGAATCGTCACTAAGAATATAGGCAATGTCTGCATCGGTGCCGTTGGCGTGACTCTTGTGAGAGGTTCCAGGGATACGTCCTTTAGATCCCGAAAGATCATGTATCCACATGGGCGTATTTGGCGAAAGGGAAAATAGTTTTTTTGCCATCACTGAAATCAACTGGACCAGTTCGTAGGTTCCAAAATAGCTTTTGCGATCCTGCCTGGGAAGATGTATGCGTCCTCGATTTCCGAGCTCAGAGACCTTTTCCAAAAGGCTGGAAGCATTTCGGAGAGATCCTGATGCTGCATGGCCAATCGCCTGATCTTGTGGGCGAGCGCTCAATTGAGCATTACAAATTTGATCACTGGTGCAAGGGCGCAATTTATCGCCCCAGCGATTTGGACGAGTAGAATTGGCAGTACCATATAGATCCCGTAGCACATCTTCTGGAGGCAATTTGGCTAGGGGCTTGGTGTTTGCCAGAAATGGAAAGTTCATTGTTTTACGATGGGTGTCGACAGGATTGCTCGTGGTGACAGGAGTACTGATTCCCTCCGCGGATTCGTCGACCTCATTTTCATCTTCGGTCTGTGGTGGATCTTCAGTTTTGGCATCGCTCAGTTCACCTGTCGGCTTAGTAGTTGGTACAACAGTTGGTTCAACAGTTGGTTCAGAAGTTACCTCCGTCCCACTTGATACCACCGGCGGTCTTCCCTCATCAGGCAATGGCTGTACTTGTGGCGCTTCCTCAGGTTCTGCAGGTTGCTGCGCTTGTGGCGCTTCCTCAGGTTCTGCAGGCTGTTGCGCTGGTGGCGCTTCCTCAGGTTCTGCAGGCTGTTGCGCTCGTGGCGTTTCCATAGGTTGAGCAGGCTGTTGCGCTGGAGGGGGCGTGGGCTCTTTGCCTGGCACTGCCGATTCAGGCGGGGTAGGTTCCTCGGGACCCTGAAAATTCTCATTAGACTCTACAGTAGGATTTTGCGGCGGCTTCTTTTCCTTCACTCCACGAAGCATTTTATCACTAAGTAACTCGCGAATCTCGGCTTCGGTTGGGCCTACGTACTCGCCCAGAGGTTCATCATTCATGCCTTCATGGGCCTCATCAAACTCTTTATTTTCTGCCAAAATTTCTGGAGTCAAATTCTTTTGTGCCTCTGCTTCGGCTGAGTCGAGCTCCTCTGCGTCGGACCTCACCTTGTCGTCTCCAATACCCTGAGTCGATTCGATTTGTAATTTGTAGAATTGGCCTTTGTATTTGGCGTAAAGATCAACGAAGTTTTTTTCGCAAGACAGGCTGCCATCTGGGAGTGGATTCAAGCAAAAAACTTTACCACCGAGACGAAGCGTATCTTGAATTCTGCCTCTCGTGGATTCATTTGGCAAGAGCGTCGCTTCCCCGTCGCTGGTGTCATCACTGCTCACCAACTCAATGCGGTCTCGAAATGCGATGACTTCCTTTTTTGAAGTGGCATCAATAAACTTCAAAGTGAGTTCACCAGAAAACTGAAAGCTCCCGTCCTTTAAAGAGAGCTGTGTGTCCCGCATAGACATCAAGCCCGAAGCAATAGGAAGACTTCCCTTCATTTTAATTACTGGGTTCTCAAAGTTAGCGGTCGGTAGAGTCGGTGTGTACTCAGTAACATGATACTCTTTTGGCTTATTGCGTATTTCTTGGGGAGCCCCTTCAATGACGCCAGGTTTTCCATCGCCATTTGATTGTCCCCTTAAGCTCTTATTATTGTCACTGCATGCCTGAACAACACCAATGAGGCAGGCGCCCAAACCAACTCTTGCCAACTTTTTAAATGCAGATGAGAAAAGGGGAGTCCATTTACGTCCATTCATATCTTTTGGCTATGCACAAGCCTTGCCGAGGTCGACTCTGATTTTCGGTGCAAAATTAAACCTGGCAGCGCGTTTTAGCCATTTTGGCTATCCAGACGGCGATGTTCAAAAATCGCAATCGTTGAAGATTTTTACATATGCCCAAAAATGTCTAAACTGGTCCCCTTGGCCGTTATGGAGCGTTGCTCCTGGCGCGCCAATTTTTCTCCATATGCTGAGATATTGAGGATGAAAGGAAAAATAAAATGCTGAACAGTAGAGTGGCCAAGGTGCTATTCGCGCCTGGAAGTGCCCATTGGTTCAATTGAGTTCTCTTAGCTCGCAATCCCCAATCAGCTATATAAACAGC
>CAYMBJ010000052.1:0-27979 GCA_964388665.1 uncultured Pseudobdellovibrionaceae bacterium
CAAAGAAAATCATAACAAATCAAATATGTCCACTAGCAAATGGCCTGGTCAGTATGTATTGAAACTGGCCGAACTTCTTAAAGAAAACCCCAAATTGCTCACCTCAAACACGGGTAAATCATTTCTGTCATAGCACCGAGTTTTGCATTTGTTGGGCAAATGCAGCAAAGTCACTGTTTACACAGATGTCCTTGTTTTTGCTGCGCGACGCATGGGTATTTTTAGATCATGACGAGGCACAAAGACCCATAAAGAAATGTAAATCCTTTAACTATTGAAGCCAGATCGCTGCAGCGAGAGTCTGGCTGCTGGCAACGGTATTGCATTTGGACGAACGACGAAGTCAAGAGACTTCAATCAAACATTAACAAGGAGCAGTTATGAATTCAGATAGAGAAAACTCAATGAACAAAGGGAATCGCTCAGCTTCCACTTCTACTTCAAATCCGCAAAAGGCTGGGAAATCTGAAAGCAATCAGTCAGGAAAAAGAGCAGATGCTCCCAAACAAGGTTCCGAAACTGGTCAGCCAAAGTTTGGCAAGCAAAACCAATCTGACGACCGACACAAAAAGGATGCCACATCTAAGCGACACACCTAACGACTTGCGATTGATTCTGAAAGACTCAGAGCGCTATCGAGGAGTGGGCTAATTCGTACAAATCAGCCCACTCCATTGTGACAAATTGCCCCAACCTGGCCGAATCTGTCCCAAGCCAAACATGTTGGGAATAATTCACATGCTAAATTTAGGATAGATATCATCTACATGGATGGCAGACTGATCTCCCTATGAATTTGGATCCTGACTTGCAGACCCTAAACGGGGTAGTCAGCATTCCCGTTCGAACATGGAGACCCTAAAATGAAAATCACCTTTTTTGACACTCATCAATTTGATAAAGACATTTTTGTTGAGGTAAACAAGAAATTTAATTTCGATATAGAGTTTCAAGAAGCCTGCTTGAATTCCAAAACGGCGCGCTTGGCACAGGGCTCAAGTGTCGTCTGCTCTTTTGTAAATGATAAGATTGATGACAATTGCATTGCCACACTCCAAAGCCTCGGCGTAAACCTGATCGCATTGAGATCGGCTGGATTTAATCACGTTGACCTTGTGTCGGCACAGAGACACGGTATTGAAGTGGTAAGAGTGCCCTCGTATTCACCGCATGCAGTTGCAGAATTTGCGACCGCCATGCTGTTGTGTTTGAATCGCAAGGTTCACAGAGCGTACATTCGCGTTAGGGAATTCAATTTTTCTCTCGATGGTCTCGTCGGGTTCAATCTTTATAAAAAAACCATAGGAGTCGTCGGAGCTGGAAAGATTGGAAAAATATTCGCACAGCTCATGGCTGCATTTGGATCAAAAGTTTTGATCTATGACAAAAAAAAAGATTCTGACCTAGAAAAGCATTCGAATATTGATTACACAGATCTTTCAACTTTATATACACAGTCCGATGTCATTTCTCTTCATCTACCGCTAACACCTGAAACCCATCACCTCATTGATCATGAAAGCATCAATAAAATGAAAAATGGTGTTACAATCATAAATACAGGAAGAGGCGCATTGATTGATTCGTCGGCCCTGATCGAAGGCCTCAAAACTGGAAAAATAGCGGGAGCTGCACTGGATGTCTACGAAGAAGAAGAAAATGTATTCTTTAAAGATCTATCTAGCAAAATTCTACAAGATGATATTTTGGCAAGGCTGCTCACTTTCCCTAACGTCTTGGTCACTTCACACCAGGCCTTTTTGACCGCAGAGGCCCTCCAATCAATTGCAATGACAACCTTAAATAATATAGCCGAATTCAAAAAAAGCGGATCAGTCGCCTATGATCAAGCCCTGGATCCGAAAAACTTTATGGAAGGAGTCAACAATGTCTGATTTAGCGCACATAAAATGGTTCAGTGATATTTCGATTGACGATGTACCCCTAGTGGGGGGAAAAAACGCTTCACTTGGTGAAATGTTTCAGAGTTTAACTCCAAAAGGTGTCAAAATTCCGAATGGCTTTGCCATTACCGCACAGGCCTACCAACACTTCATTGATTCCAACGATCTGGCAGAAAAAATTCAAAACAAGCTTGCTCAAGTGGAGTCAAAAAGCATTGAAAGCTTAAGAGAATGCGGACATAGCATTCGTCAAATGATTTTGCATGCGAATCTTCCTGATGACCTTGAGTCAGCCATCGAAACCGCATATCTCAAACTTGGTGAAAAGTATTTTAAAAATCCTGATGTCGCAGTCAGAAGCAGTGCCACAGCCGAAGATCTGCCAGATGCAAGCTTTGCCGGCCAACAAGAAACCTATCTCAATGTTCAAGGGGTCTCAGGCCTATTGGAGGCCTGTCGAAAGTGTTTTGCTTCGTTGTTTACGGACAGGGCTATATCGTATCGTGAACACAAAAATTTTGGACACTTCAAAATAGCTCTTTCTATTGGCGTACAAAAGATGGTTCGCTCGGATTTAGCTTCGTCAGGAGTCATGTTTTCTATTGACACAGAAAGTGGCTTTAAGGATGCCGTCTTGATAAATTCCGCCTACGGGCTGGGTGAAAATGTTGTTCAAGGTACCGTCAATCCGGATGAATTTTATGTCTTCAAACCCACACTCAAAAGCGGATACCAACCCATTTTGCGCAAGCAGTTAGGATCAAAAGAAGTCAAAATGGTCTACGACATGGGTGGTTCAAAAATGGTCAAGAATACACCAGTATCCATTGATGAGCGAAACCGGTTTTCCATCTCTGATGACGACATTTTGCAATTGGCTAAGTGGGCATGCACTATTGAAGATCACTATTCAAAAAAACGCGGCAGTTTTTCTCCTATGGACATGGAGTGGGCAAAAGATGGAGAAAGCGGAGAGCTGTTTATCGTACAGGCCCGCCCAGAAACCGTACAGTCACAAAAACAAATTGAGGTGATTGAAACCTATCACCTCAAAGAGCGAAGTCCGATCCTGATCAAAGGCAGAAGTGTCGGAGAAAAAATTGCTTCTGGTCCGGTGCGGGTGATCCAAAGCCCCCAAGATCTGGGGAAACTTCAGCAGGGAGAGGTATTGGTTACAGAAAAGACGGACCCTGACTGGGAGCCTGCGATGAAAAAAGCCTCAGCCATCGTTACCAACCGCGGTGGTCGGACTTGTCATGCCGCCATCGTAAGTCGAGAACTCGGGCTTCCGGCAATTGTTGGCACCAAACATGGAACCGAAGTTCTCAAGGACGGAAAATTGGTAACAGTGAGCTGCGCCGAGGGTGATTCCGGTATTGTCTACGAAGGTAAGCTACCATTTGAAATTGAAAAATTTGCGATCAAAGAGTTCAAACAACCGTCGACGTCTATGATGCTAAATCTCGCTAATCCAGATGAGGCATTTCATTTGTCATTCTTGCCTAACAGCGGAGTTGGTCTGGCTAGAATGGAATTTATTATTGGAAACACCATCAAAATTCATCCACTGGCGCTCGTAAATTATAATACTCTCAAAGATCCACAGGTTAAAGAGGCCATCGCGGAGCAAACCTTTGGTTACCAAGATAAGTCCGAATTCTTTGTCGACAAGCTCGCTGAAGGTGTCGCTATGATTGCCGCAGGATTCTATCCCAAAGATGTCATTGTGCGTATGAGCGACTTTAAGTCGAATGAATACATGAAGCTAATCGGCGGGGAGGAATTTGAACCCAAAGAAGAAAACCCCATGATCGGATTTCGCGGAGCCTCTCGCTACTACGATCCTAGGTACCAACAGGGCTTTGCATTGGAATGCAAGGCAATGAAAAAAGTCCGCGATGAAATGGGTCTAACCAATGTGAAACTGATGATTCCATTTTGTCGCACTGTTGAAGAGGGCAAAAAGGTCATCAATGAAATGAGTAAGAATGGTCTCAAAAGGGGAACAAATGCATTGGAAATTTATGTCATGTGTGAAATTCCGAGCAATGTGATATTGGCCAGGGAGTTTTTCAAAATCTTTGATGGCTTTTCGATTGGTTCGAATGATCTGACCCAGCTTATTTTGGGTGTTGACAGAGATTCCGAAATCATTTCTCACATTTTTGACGAAAGAAACGAAGCCGTAAAGGGCATGATTGCAAGTGTTATTCAGATTGCTAAGGAGATGAATAAAAAAATCGGGATCTGTGGCCAGGCACCAAGCGACTTTCCAGAGTTTGCCGAATTTTTGGTGAAAGACGGAATAGATAGCATTTCTCTAAACCCCGACGCGGTACTTAAAACAACAAAGCGAATTGTTGAATTTGAAGCCAAGCAGAAATGAAAACACTATGTCAATAAAAACGGCAGAACACACACTCCTAAAATCGAATTCAAGTGGAAATGGAAAGGCCGATGCAAAGGCCCATTTGCCGAATGTTGGCAAAGTGATTTCTGTACGCGGAAGTGTGATTGATGTGGACTTCGGAAAACACTTGCCACCTATTTTTTCGTTGCTACATGCAAAAAAGGGCAAAATATCTATTGAGGTCTTGGCACATCTCAATTCTCACTGCGTGCGAGGCATTGCGCTCACACCCGCCCCTGGCCTGAGCCGCGACGAGGAGGTGGTGGACACCGGCGGGCCCTTGAAAGCCCCTGTTGGCAAGGAAATCCTCTCACGAATGTTCAACGTTTTTGGTGAGGCCATCGATCGAAAAGAAGCTCCAAAGAATGTCGAGTGGCGCTCGATCCATGGATCGCCACCACCCCTGGCGCGACGCTCTACCAAGTCGCAAATTTTTGAGACGGGCATCAAAGTTATTGATGTACTGATGCCAATTGAACGAGGCGGCAAGGCCGGACTTTTTGGCGGGGCCGGCGTTGGTAAAACTGTTTTGCTCACAGAAATCATTCACAACATGATTCGCCATCAAAAGGGCGTAAGTATTTTTTGTGGAATTGGCGAGCGATGCCGTGAAGGCGAAGAGCTTTACCGCGAAATGCAGGATGCCGGAGTTTTGCCAAATATGGTGATGGTGTTTGGTCAGATGAACGAATCGCCAGGAAGTCGCTTTCGTGTGGGTCATACTGCCCTTACTATGGCCGAATACTTTCGTGATGACGAACATCGTGACGTGCTTCTATTGATTGACAATATTTTCCGCTTTATTCAGGCCGGCATGGAAGTTTCTGGATTGATGGGACAAATGCCTTCTCGTTTAGGATATCAGCCGACATTGGGAACAGAGCTCTCTGGGCTGGAAGAACGCATTGCCAATACAGACACTGGCTCCATCACATCCATTCAGGCAGTTTATGTGCCGGCAGACGATCTGACCGACCCCGCTGCTGTCCACACCTTTTCGCATCTTTCAGCCTCGATTGTGCTCTCGCGAAAGCGAGCAAGTGAAGGCCTCTACCCTGCTATCGATCTTCTGCAGTCCAGTTCAAAAATGACAACGCCAGGTACAGTTGGTCAAAGGCACTATAGCTTGGCTCAGGAAATCCGGCGAACACTCGCTCGCTATGAGGAGCTTAAAGATATAATTGCAATGCTTGGACTTGAACAGCTGGCCCAGGAAGATCGTGATGTTGTTGGTCGGGCCAGGCGGCTGGAGCGATTTTTAACTCAGCCGTTCTTTACTACCGAACAATTCAGTGGAATCACAGGACAGGCAGTGAACCTGAAAGATTCTCTTGATGGTTGTGAGCGCATTTTAGGGGATGAATTTAAAGACTACCCAGAGAGCTCTTTGTACATGATTGGAACAATTGAAGAGGCAAAAAAGAAATTGGAGGACAAGCATGCTGCCAGCACAAATGAAACTCAAGATTCTCCTGCCGTCTAAGGTTTTTCTTGAAAAAAAGGATGTCTTAAGAATTGTTGCTGAAGGAAATCTTGCCTCTTTTGGTCTATTGCCTCATCGCTTGGATTGTGTGGCGACGCTCGTGCCGGGAATTTTGACCTATGAAAGCCAACAAGGGGGAGAGTGCTTCATCGCAATTGACGAGGGCGTACTTGTCAAAACTGGCTTGGACGTAAATATCTCGGTTCGCAACGCCATTGCCGGAAAAGGCCTCGGTCAACTTCGCGAAGCAGTGGCACAGGAGTACCTGATTTTTGATGAGGAACAAAGGCGTGTTCAGACTGCCATGGAAAAGATGGAGAGCAGTTTTATCCAACGACTAGCGGAGATGCGAATTGAATGAAGATTTAAAGGCTCCGGGCCTAAGTAAATCAAAAGAATTCAGTCTCAATGTGGGAAAGAAGGAGAAACGAAAGCTCAGGGCACGGAAAGACTCCTCAGGCGTCTGGTTTGGACTGGGAATGATGGGCCTGATCGGTTGGTCAGTGATCATACCGGCGCTCCTTGGCGCCGCATTGGGGATCTGGCTGGACAAGCACTATTCAGACAGTCACTCATGGACATTGTCCCTCCTTATTGCGGGTTTGTGCATTGGCTGTTTAAATGCGTGGCGCTGGATGAGCAGACAACATCAGGACATGCAAGAAGAACAGGAGAATCATGATGAATGACAGTTTTAATCTCTTTTCCAATCCTTTTTTGAATGTCTCTTTAAATCATTATTGGAGTCATACTTTGAGTCTTTCTTTAAATTTTTTATTGCCACTGATTGCCGGTCTTGCACTGGGGACGATCTTTTTTTACGGACTATGGCGAACCGTCGAAAAGCTCACAACTGCAAAGTCCCCTGCCCTTTGGCTTTTTGGCAGCGCAATTTTGCGCTTAGCGATTACCTTGTCTGGTTTTTACCTAGTTGCAATACACAGCTCCCAGAATCGCCTAGCCAATCTGCTGCTTTGCCTGCTGGGTTTTGTAGTTGCGCGTTTTGCAATTACAAAGATACTTGGCGTGCCTCAGAGACTGGCGGCCGCCGAGAAAGAAGTGCAGCATGCATCTTAGTCCTGATGGTTTCATCTATTGGCAGCATGGATTTTTTAAACTCAATGCGACGATTGTCGTCACCTGGGGTCTGATGGCAATGCTAACGATTGTCTCAAAACTCATTGCGGGCAAACTTTCCACTGATATTGAGCGATCGCGCTGGCAGAACCTAATCGAAGTGCTCGTGAGCAATATCAATAAGCAGATAAGCGAAGTCGGTCTTGCGCAGCCAGAAAAATATATCGGATTTATTGGAACGCTTTTTCTTTTTATTGCAGCGTCTAGCCTCTTCACAATTCTTCCAGGTTATGAGCCCCCAACGGGTTCACTGTCGACGACGGCAGCGCTAGCACTGTGTGTGTTTGTGGCGGTGCCTTTTTTTGGAATTGGCGAGAGAGGAATTCGCGAGTACCTCAAATCCTATATGAAGCCAACGGTGATTATGTTGCCATTTAATATCATTAGTGAAATGTCCCGTACGCTGGCTCTTGCTGTACGCCTCTTCGGCAACATGATGAGCGGCTCTATGATCGTGGCAATACTGATCGGCATAGCGCCGCTCTTTTTGCCAATTTTAATGACTGTCCTGGGGCTCCTCACTGGAATGGTACAGGCCTATATTTTTAGTATTCTAGCAGCCGTCTATATAGCTGCCGCGACTCGCTCTCGTAAATTAAAATCCGAAGCCACCTCAAAGCCACCGGAGGCCGCGTGAAAGATGAATTTCAAAACGAAAAGAGAAAAGGAGAACATGTATGGATAGCGCGACAACCATAGCCGCAGTATCAATTGTAATTGCTGGCATCAGTACAAGTTTTGGAGCGATTGGGCCGGCCTTGGCAGAAGGCAGAGCCGTCGCCACAGCGCTCACTTCTCTGGCCCAGCAGCCGGACGCATCAGCTACGATCACTCGAACCTTGTTTGTTGGCTTAGCAATGATTGAATCCACGGCGATTTACTGCCTTGTGGTTTCGATGATTCTCATTTTTGCCAATCCATTTTGGAATCATTTTATCTCTCAATCTGTTGGAAAATAGCGCCGTGTTGATTGATTGGTTCACCGTTGTTGCTCAGGTCTTTAATTTTCTCGTTTTGGTTTGGCTATTGAAACGCTTTCTTTATAAACCGATTCTTCACGCCATTGATGAGCGCGAAGCAAAAATTGCGGCAAGACTTGAAAACGCCGAAAAGATTCAAGCCGATGCCAAAAAAGAGAGTGCAGAACTTAAAGATAAAATAAAGAAGATCGACGATCAACGTGCCTCACTGTTAAGAAAAGCGACCGATGAGGCGCAGGCTGAACGCGAGAGACTTCTAGAAGAAGCAAGGAAGGCCGCAGAAGATTTTGGCAATAAACGACATGCGGCTTTTAAGCGTGAAGAAGCGCAGATTCAGAAAGCCCTTGCTGAGCAAACGCAAAAAGAAGTGTTCGAACTCACGCGAAAGGTATTGATCGATCTCTCAGGCACGACATTGGAAGCACAAATGGTTAATGTTTTCCTGCAGCGGCTGATCGAACTCGATGACAAAAAAAAGAAACAACTGGCGGCGACGCTCACACCAAAAAATAATTTTGTAGCCAGGACCAAAGGCAATTCAGGAGACAATTCACGGGAAAAATCAGGCGTCTTGCGATCAAGCTTTGAACTGACACCAAAGCAGCGCACAGAAATTGAAAATGCAATTTGTGAACTTTCTGGCAATAGTAGCAAACTTCACTTTGAAGTCGTACCGGAGCTATTGAGTGGAATCGAGCTTGTTGTTAACGGCCAAAAGCTAGCGTGGAACATTGACAGTTATCTGGCCACTATTGAAAAAGAAGTCCATAGTTTGTTGACTTCAGAAGCGCAGTCACCATGAAAAATGAATCAATAAACTTATTCGACACGATCGAGAGAGCCTTTTCTGATTTGCGCAAGGTGCGGATGTCGCACTCACCGAAAATGGCACTCCAAGAGGTGGGCCATATTGTCAGTGTTTCCACTGGCATCGCCATGGTTTCAGGCTTGCCGGGTGTTGGGGCCGATGAGCTACTGATCTTTCCACGTGATGTTCTTGGTATTGCGTTTGATGTTGATGCTGATCAAATCGGCGTCGTATTGCTTGGTGAATATTCGCACCTACAAGCAGGAGATGAGGTTCACAGAACCGGTCAAGTTACAGATGTGCCCGTGGGAGATAAGCTACTTGGCCGAGTCATTGACCCTCTTGGTCGTGTGCTCGATGGCAAAGGTCCGATAGTGACAGATCAACGCTTACCGATCGAACGAGCCGCAACGCCCATTATGAATCGTGCGCCAGTTGCGGTTCCACTGCAAACAGGAATTAAGGTCATAGATGCGCTAATCCCCATTGGGCGAGGCCAGCGCGAATTGATATTGGGCGATCGTCAGACGGGAAAGTCCACAATTGCCTTCGATACAATTCTCAATCAGAGAGGGACCGGTGTTATCTGTGTCTACTGTGCCATTGGCCAGAGAACTTCGTCGATAGCAAAGTCGATCGCTACCCTTCAAGAAAAAGGCGCCATGGACTACACAGTGGTGGTCGTAACCGAGGGAGGCGATCCCCCTGGTTTAACTTTTATCGCGCCCTATGCTGCGACCAGTATTGCTGAGAACTTTATGGAGCAGGGTCTGGACGTCTTGATCATTTATGATGACCTAACACATCACGCCAGGGCTTATCGCGAGATATCTCTGTTGCTTCGTCGTCCTCCGGGGCGCGAAGCCTTTCCTGGAGACATTTTTTATATTCATTCGCGGCTTCTCGAACGGGCCACGCATTTGGCTCAGGATCTCGGCGGAGGATCGCTCACTGCGCTACCTATCATTGAGACTGAAGCGCAAAATATTTCGGCTTACATTCCCACGAATCTGATCTCGATAACAGACGGGCAAATTTATCTCTCCCCGTCTCTCTTTGAACTCGGCGTACTGCCAGCCATTGATGTTGGGAAGTCTGTGTCACGTGTCGGCGGAAAGGCTCAGCTTGCGGCCTATCGCGCAGTGACTGGCAATTTGAAACTCGCATATGCCCAATTTGAAGAGCTGGAGACTTTTGCGAAGTTTGGCGCCCGCATGGACGAAGACACGAGCGAGATCATTGAGCATGGGAAGCGAATACGCGCCTGCCTCAAACAACCGGAATTCTCACCACTCTCAGTCCCAGCACAGATTGTTCTTTTGCTGGCTCTTTCGAATCAACTGCTCGACTTCGTGCCACTCGAGAAAATTTCAAACGCAGAGAAAAGCCTATTGAAAGCCTCTGAAGGCTTGCCTTCAGAGATCCTTGAGCAGATAGCCAATGGCGAAAAGCTGACAGACGAGCATCGCAAATCTATTGTGGAGATTGCGAGAAAGGCCCTCACCACTTTTCAAAGTGATGAAGGAGCATTGGCATGAGTCAAACAGTTGCACATCTCCAGAGAAAAGCAAAAGTCGCGGGCGACCTGCAAACCGTAGTGCGCACCATGAAGGCCATGGCCGCTTCCAGTATTGGACAATATGAAAAATCTGCGCAGTCGCTGGCTGATTACTATCGCACTGTCGAGTTGGGGCTCAGTGCATGTTTTCGTCAATATACGGGCGAACAATTTTCGATGAAGTCTTTGAGTTCCTACCAAGCAAAAAATGAATACACGATTGCCGTCGTGGTGTTTGGTACGGATCAAGGGCTGGTGGGGCAATTCAATGAGCTTGTCTCTAAGTTCGCAGTAAAAACTCTTGGTAATCTATCTGGCAAACACCGCGTCTGGTCGGTCGGAGAGCGTGTTCGCGCGCGTCTGCTTGACGCAGGTGTGGAATCCGCGGGAGCATTTCCTTTGCCAAAATCTTTGAATGGCATCACTCCCCTCGTGGGACAGATTCTCATTGAGGTCAATGCCCATGGCGAAGAGGGCGCTTGTGATGAGCTGCATTTGATCTACAATCAGAGAACCTCTGGCGCAGCTTTTGAGCCCGTGAGCCAACGACTCTTTCCTTTAGATAAGGACTGGCAACAGGATCTTATCGAGAAACAATGGCCAACTGCAAATTTGCCGCAAGTCGTGAATCCAGGCCTCACAACCTTGAGCAAACTGATTCGAGAGTATTTTTTTGTCACTCTCTTTCGAGCTTGCACCGAATCCCTAGCCAGTGAAAACGCCAGTCGCCTGGCGGCCATGCAGCGAGCCGATAAGAACATTGAAGAGCTACTGGAAGCCCTTCGAGGCACCTATCATCGCTTGCGTCAGGGCGAAATTGACGAGGAACTTTTTGATGTTATCGCCGGATATGAAGCTTTGTTCAAACGCCCACAAAGGAGTGCATCAACATGAAGTTATACGGGGCCAGTTATCCCAAATCTAACCCAAAACAAAGAAGAGAAATGAACTCAACACGCAAAGAGCTTGTCAAATGAATCGAAAGACAATCAAAGATAATAATTTTCTTGAAATGCCACCCAATCTTGAATTCGAAAGTCCTATTAGGGATGAAATATTCAGCCCGGAAAGGCTTGAGCAATACGCACTCTACTTGGCGTCAGAGCTCTCAATTTCGGCAACGAGAAAACGGGGGCGTTCGCTACTACCGCGACTAGAGGAAAACTATCAATGTCTCGTGCGCGCCTATAAGAAGCTCACAAAATCGGTTCAGAGAGGAATCAGCGTTTCTCCCGGAGGCGAATGGCTCATTGATAATTTCCATATCATCGAGGATCAGGTCAGAGAGGTCCGTGAAGATTTGCCCGAATCTTATTATCGTGAACTTCCAAAAATATTAAAAGGTGATTTGGCTGGATACCCAAGAGTGTACGCCGTTGCCATCGCCTTGATCGCTCACCAAGACAGTCACATTGATGTCGAAGTTGTAAAAAGGTTTCTTGATAAATACCAAACTGCAAGTCCCCTCTTGATTGGAGAGGTCTGGGCCATTGCCATTGCTTTGAGGCTCGCTCTCATTGAAAATTTGCGAAGACTTGCCAATCAGATAGTCCACTTTCAGGAGATTCAGGAATGGGCGGATGATTGTGCTGATCAGATTCTTTCGGCTTCCAAAGTGTCTGAAGATAAAGTTCAAGAAATTAAACAAGAACTTTCTAAAGAATTGCAAAAGCCCGACACTTCAGATTGTTTTATAATTGTTCAGCTCTCTCGGCGCTTACGAGATCAGTCCTCTAAGGTCCTGCCGATTTCTGACTGCCTGGAGCAGCACCTGACCAGTCAGGATCTAAACTTTGAGCACGTATTACACGCTGAATACCAAAGGCAGGCAGCATCTCAAGTCACCATCAGTAATATTGTCACGAGCATGCGACTGCTCTCGAATATAGACTGGCAAGAATTCTTTGAGAGAGTCAATCTGGTGGACCCTATTTTAGAAATGGACCCCGCCCGGGCCTATGGGATTATGGATTTCGCCAGTCGAGACAGGTACCGCCACACCATTGAAAAAATACAAAAAAGGACCGGCGTCAGTGAATTAGAAATTGCCAAAGATGTGTTGGCTTTGGCGACAGAAGCGCAGCGGTCCGAATCAGACGACCTACGAAAGCACCACGTTGGATATTACCTGATTGAAAATGGCCTAAGAAGCTTGGAGAAACGAATTGGCTATCGCCCCTCTTTTTTGGAGAAAGTAAAACGCCAAATTCTTGATCACCCTACAAGATTTTACCTTTCTGTTTTGTTTATTTTGACTTTTCTATTTTTGTCACCACTGCTGTTTTATGCCTATCGCCAAAATGCCCCATTATGGAGCTTGGCTCTCATTGCCCTAGCGGCAATTGTTCCGATCAGCGACAGTTGCCTAAATCTATTGAACCTCATTGTCACTCGCATAGTAAAACCTAGAATTTTGCCTAAGATCGATTTGGATAAAGAGCTTCCAAACTCAGAGAACGCATTTGTAATTGTTCCTACCATTCTCGCAGACAAAAATGCAGCATCTAGGGTCTTGGATGGTTTGGAAATTCGCTATTTATCCAATCAGGAAAGTAATCTTTTCTTTGGCTTATTGAGTGACTTCGCCGATTCTAATACTGAATCGACTCAAGAAGATGACGAGCTGCTCGAGTTTCTTGTCAATGGTATCGATGAACTTAACCAAAAGTACAGCACTCAGCACAAGAAGTTCTTTCTATTTCACAGAAAACGCTTATGGAATGGCTCAGAAAATCAGTGGATGGGTTGGGAGCGAAAACGTGGCAAAATTCATGAATTCAATCGATTCTTGCGTGGAGCAACGGACACCAGTTTTATTGTTGCACCACCCTTTGGGGATCTATTTTCTAATATTCGATACGTCATTACATTGGACTCCGACACGCAGCTGCCCAGAGGATCTGCAAAAAAGCTTCTCGGCACAATACTTCATCCACTGTGCCAGCCGCAGCTCGATCCACAGTCAGGACGAGTGATCAGCGGCTATGGCATCTTACAGCCGCGCATAAGTATTACCCCAGAAAGTTCAGAGCGCTCCTGGTTTGCAAGAATATTCTCAGGTCACACGGGAATCGACCCCTATACAACGGCTGTCTCTGACGTCTATCAGGATCTGTTTGGTGAAGGCATTTATACGGGAAAAGGCCTGTATGTTGTCGACTGTTTTGAAAAAGCTCTAGCGGGAAGAATTCCTGAAAATGCCCTACTCAGTCATGACCTATTTGAGGGCCTATTTGCGCGAACAGCTCTTGTTACCGAAATTGAATTCTTAGATGACTATCCAACACAATATGAAGCCTTTTCTAAAAGACAACATCGATGGTCGCGGGGGGATTGGCAGATATTGCCCTGGCTATTCCCGCGTGTACCTGACTCCAATGGCAACAAGGTTCCCAATCAGCTCCCTTTTATTTCTAGATGGAAGATCTTTGATAATTTGCGTCGAAGCTTGGTTTCTACAATGGTCCTTTTGTGGCTGGTCTTGGGATGGACGATACTCCCTGGGCCCGCAGGAATTTGGACACTCATTGCCCTTCTGGTATTGGCCTTTCCATCTTACGTTCATGCAACAAATAATCTTTTGCTACACCCCCGTGGAATTCCTTGGACCAGCCATTTTTGGAATGTTTGGGGAGATATTAGAATAAACACTGCGCAGTTTCTAGTCTCGTTTATTTGTATTCCCCATCAGGCCTACGTACATAGCGATGCAATTGTAAGGACCCTCTATCGGGTGTTTGTTTCTAAACAGAATTTACTCAATTGGCAAACGGCAGCTGATGTTGAGTCTAGGATGAGCACGCGGGGCCAAACATCCGCGCAAATTATTGCCGTACCAATACTTGGCTCATTGGGTCTATATGGATATTTGTTTTATTTTTATCCATGGTCACTTTTTGCAGCCTCTCCGCTTCTAATAAGCTGGGCTTTGTTTCCCATTGTCGCAAAACAAATGAGTCGGTCACGATTAAAACATAGGCCCATATTGGAGCCAATGGAAATTGATCAGATCCGCAATGTTGCAAGAAAGACCTGGAATTTTTTTGAAACATTTGTGACTGACAAAGAGAATTGGCTACCTCCAGACAATTTTCAGGAGGACCCCAAACCATTGATCGCGCATCGAACCTCACCTACTAATTTAGGTTTGCTCCTGCTCTCCACCTGTTCGGCCTATGACTTTGGCTACATTACACCCATTGAGATGCTTGAGCGTTTGAGGCGTACACTTTCTTCGATGTTGAAATTAGATCGTTGCTTTGGGCACTACTACAATTGGTATGACACCCAATCCTTGCAACCTCTGGCACCAAAGTACATTTCGACAGTCGATAGTGGCAATTTGGCGGGCCACTTGATCACAGTCAAACAGATTTGCCTTTCAGTTATGGATGAACCCATTTTCTCACGGCAGAGCTTCTTAGGAATCATCGACACTCTCAAGATTGCTGAAGAAAATATCAAAAAATTGGAAAGCAGTCTTCAAGCGTCACATGAAGGACGATCTGGATTCGACAATGACCTCCTCACGATTAGAATTCGGGAATGCCTAGACTCCTGTGTCTGCGAAGATGGGTCGACTTTGTTCAATTATCGATTCGCTTTGCTTGAAGTTCAAAAAAACATTGAGGCCCTGAATCAGTTTATTGATTCTCTCAGCCACGATCACGGAGAGACTCATTACCAAGCCATATCAATGTGGCTCAACAGTTCTCTGCAAATGACAAAAGCATGCATCAATCAAATCGATAGCCTTTTGCCATACTCAGAAAAAGATCTGGCCGCCATATTTCCTTTGTTCAATGAACAGGACTCAAATCTGTTCTCAAAGTGGCAGATCCTGATTAGCTCCTTGGGTTCTATCAAAAGTCTTAAAGACCATCAGAGTCTGTGCAAAAACTTATCGGACCTGATCGCAATTGGCCAAGCACAGAGCGCGCCGAGTGATCATCAAGTCATCCCACCGACGCACAATCTGTCGCAGATTCGGGAAGCATTTCTTTCTGTCACTGACTTTTGTAGTCAATTGACCAAGGGTGCCGAAGAGTTGTCCGAAACCTGCAATGAGCTTGCGACCACTATGGACTTCAAAGTTTTGTTCAATGGTCAGCGAAAGCTATTTTCCATAGGCTACAATGTTGAACATGGCACTCTTGACAACTCTTACTATGACCTCCTGGCCTCCGAATCACGCTTGGCCAGCTTCATTGCAATTGCCAAAGGAGATGTCCCTCAAAGTCATTGGTTTCATTTAGGGCGTCAAATGACATCCGTTTATAAACAGAGAGTCTTGATTTCATGGTCGGCATCAATGTTTGAATATCTTATGCCCCTGCTGGTCATGAAGAACTACCCAGACACTCTGCTAAATGAAACCCAGTTGGCTGTAATTAGGCAGCAGATGATCTATTGCAAAAGGCACGGACTTCCTTGGGGAATCTCGGAGTCGGCGTATAATGCAAGAGATCTACAAATGAACTATCAGTATGGACCTTTTGGAGTCCCTGGCATGGGACTCAAGCGAGGTTTAAGTGATGACCTGGTCGTATCACCTTACTCAACAGCCCTGGCCGCAATGGTTTCTACCCAGGATATATACAGTAATTTTAATCGTCTGATGAGTGAAAATCTGTTAACTGATTTTGGATTTTATGAGTCAATCGATTACACAAAAGGCCGCATTCAACCGGGACAGAATCATGCCATCGTAAGAAACTTTATGGTCCATCATCAAGGGATGATTCTGACTGCGCTTGACAACGTCATAAATGAAAATGTCTTGCAGAAACGCTTTCATCAGGATTTGATGATCCGTTCTTCAGAACTGCTATTGCAAGAGCGGACTCCAAAGAGAGTTAGCATCTCTCATCCTCGAGCCGAAGAGACCCGCATCGAGAAATCTGAAGCTTTCGACAAACATCCCAATCTACGACATATAAAATTCGTAAACACCTCACATCCCATAACCCAAGTGCTTTCGAATGGCAGATACACTGTGATGCTAACCGCAGCCGGCTCGGGATATTCTCGATGCGAAAACATTTCGCTCTCCAGGTGGAATGAGGACTCTATGAGCAATAGTCATGGAAGCTATATCTTTATTGAAGATGTCACCACCAACTTGTATTGGTCTGCAAGCTTTGAGCCGATGAACAGTCAGCCAGAGGCATATAAGACCTCCTTCTCTGAACACAAAGCAGAGTTTTGGTGCAATAAAAACGAAATTGCCTCGCACACTGAAGTCATTGTTTCTTCTGAAGATGACGTCGAAATGCGAAGAATCACTCTGATCAACCATTCTGATGTGGTGCACACACTGAATCTCACCAGCTATCTCGAGCCGATTTTGACCTCTCATAACGCTGACATTGCCCACCGTGCCTTCAGCAATCTGTTCATTGAAACCGAATACATCCCTTCCAAAACGGCACTTCTCGCCAGCAGAAGAAAGAGGACCGAGACTGAGAAAGAAATTTGGGGGGTCCATTTGGTGACCTTTGACGGAGAGCAGACGCAAGCTGTCGAATATGAAACAAACAGAAACAATTTTATTGGGCGCGCAAACAATATATCAGCGCCAAAGATGATTGGTGCTCGAAATTCGCTATCAAACACAGTTGGTGGAGTTTTGGATCCAATTCTTTCGTTGAGAAAACAAGTCAAGCTGGCGCCACATGCGACCGTTCGCTTGTGCTTTGTATCTGGAGTGACCCATTCCCGTGAGGATGCACTGAGACTCATTGATCGCTATCATGACCACCATGTTTTTGATCGAGAAGATGAAATGGGCTGGACGCAAAGCCAGGCTGAGCTGCGGCACCTGAATATTAGTTTTGACGAAGCCCGGTATTTTCAAGAATTGGGCAATAGCTTGCTGTATCCCTGTGGGCCAATGAGATCAACACTTGCGAAGCATGAATTGTGCTCAAAGTCTCAGTCGGCACTCTGGGCCTACGGCATCAGTGGCGACAATCCCATTCTTTTTGTCGTCATAAAAAATAAACATGAAATCAACCTCATTCGTCAACTCCTCCATGCCCACGAATACTTTAGGTTCAAGGGCCTCAAGTACGATTTGGTAATTTTTAACGCAGAAACGAGTTCTTATCGCCTGTCTCTTCAGGACGAGCTTGTACATCAAGTGAGAATGGCAGGCCAACAGGCTTTACTCGATAAACATGGCGGAATCTTTATCTTAAGAAAGGAGATCATTCCGGCTGAGGATCTGTCATTGTTTCGAGTCATAGCGCGAATATACATTACTGCGGAAAATGGCAACCTAAAGGAACAGTTGGAGCGTTTAAAATTGAGCGGAACTCCTTTAAAAGAGAGTTCCTTCAGAGTGCGTGCACCCAAGGTCAAACGCAAAGCGATTGCTTTAGATATTCCAAAAAGGCAATTTGAGAACGGCTACGGAGGATTCACAGAAGATGGCAAGGAGTATGTCATTTATCTGGAATCCAGCCATTCCACACCCGCGCCTTGGTGCAATGTCATTGCCAACGAACAGGAATTTGGCTTCCTAGTTTCAGAGCGGGGCAGCTCCTATACCTGGTCTAAAAATAGCCGAGAAAATCGCATCACTCCCTGGAGCAATGACCCAGTTTCCGATCCCTCAGGCGAGAGTATTTATATCTCTGATCTGGACACCAGCGAAAAGTGGTCACCCACACCCGGCCCCAGCAAGGGCCCAGATCCTTATTTGGTTCGCCATGGACAAGGCTACACTCACTTTGAAAACAACAATTACGAAATACGCCAAAAATTATCTATGTTTTGTTCGGTGGACAAAGAAGTAAAAGTTTGCCAACTGAAGTTGAAGAACGAAAGCACATCCACTCGTCGACTGGCGATTTTTTATTATGTGGAATTGGTTCTTGGCTATCAGCGGGCCAAAACAGTTGATCACATCGTGACTTCGCGAGACAAAACTCAAAACCTAATCCTTGCCCGAAATCCTTACAATGATGATTTTGGAAAACGCATCACCTATGTGGCGGCAAGCGAACCCTTTTCATCTTTTACCTGTGATCGCCGAAGCTTTTTGGGACCAAAAGGTGATTATCAAAACCCATCTGGCCTCAATGAAAAGAAGCTAGATCAGCGGATTGGAGCTGCACTTGATTCCTGCGTGGCGCTGGAATTGGTGATCGAATTGGCGCCACAGCAAGAAAAGGAGGTCAGCTTTCTTTTGGGCCAGGCCTCGTCTGAGGCCGAAATCAATCCTGTTGTCGCAGAAATTTTTCGCACAGATGGGGTCGCGAAGGAATTCAACAGCGTGATAAAGTATTGGGATGACATTTTAAGCGCAGTGCAGGTCACAACTGCTTTTCCAGAATTTGATTTTTTAATAAATCGCTGGCTATTGTATCAAAATCTGTCTTGTCGGATTTGGGCCAGAACGGCCTTTTATCAATCCGGAGGGGCCTTTGGATTCAGGGATCAACTGCAAGACGTGACCGCACTACTTCACACGACGCCAAAAATCGCTCGCCAACAGATTTTGCTAGCGGCAAGCTGCCAATTTGTTGAAGGCGATGTGTTGCACTGGTGGCATCCGCCCTCAAACAAAGGCGTTCGCACGCACTTTTCTGATGATCTGCTGTGGCTTCCCTACTCCGTGGCAACCTATATTAAGGTTGTAGGTGAGCTTTCACTTGTTGACGAAGTGGTTCCATTTATTGAGGGCCCTGAACTTTCGCTTGAACAAGAGGACATGTACTTTGCACCACAAAAAAGTCAGACGTCGGCGTCAATTTATGAACACTGCGTGAGAGCCATCGATAGGAGTTTAAAGCTTGGCACCCATGGTTTGCCTTTGATGGGAACCGGCGACTGGAATGATGGCATGAATCAGGTTGGTGCAAAGGGCAAAGGCGAAAGTGTGTGGATGGCCTGGTTTTTGATTTCTATATTGAAATCCTTTATCAAACTTTGTGAATACAAAAACGATGTTGACCGAATTGCCGTTTACCAGAGCCACATTGAAAAACTTGGGCAAGCTCTAGAGACCACAGGCTGGGATGGACAGTGGTACAAAAGAGCGTATTTTGATGATGGTCAGCCACTGGGCTCTGCAGCAAGTGACGAATGCAAAATCGATTCGATTACACAATCCTGGGCTGCACTCTCTGGTGCAGCCAACCCAGAGCATCTCAAATTGTCTTTGAAATCTCTTAGCGAAAATCTTGTTAATGAAGCAGATCAATTGGTCCTGTTGTTTACGCCCCCCTTTGACAATACCGAGCTCAATCCGGGATACGTTAAAGGCTATCTTCCAGGAATTCGCGAAAACGGCGGGCAATACACCCACGCAGCCGTATGGGCGGCGATGGGTTTTGCTGCACATGGGGATGGCGATCAGGCATTTAAATTGCTTTCAATTTTAAACCCAATAAACCACGCACGATCAAAAAAAGAAGCGCTTGTCTATGGAGTGGAGCCCTATGTGATCGCAGCAGATGTGTACTCCAACCCCGCGCATGTTGGGCGAGGAGGTTGGACCTGGTATACTGGCTCAGCCGGATGGTACTATCGGGCCCTAACTGAATCAATTTTGGGGATATACCGCGAGGGAAGCCATCTTCGAATTGCTCCTTGCCTTCCTCAATCCATATCTGAATTTCAGATTGATTATAAATTTGGCTCAAGCCTCTACAAAATTCAAGTCAAACGGGGAGCGAGCGAGCAAGCTCAAGTGGCAAGAATTGCAATGGATGGACAAACTCTTGAGAATTCCATCATCCCCTTGAGAGATGATGGAAAAACCTATCATGTTAGCGTTGTCCTGTGACGGATCTCCTCTTACCTAAGGGAGTCCTTTTTTGATTTTCGGTTTTCTGAAAGATAATTTTTTTGAAGCCTCGAAAAGCTCCGCTTGAACGAGCTGACATTGATCTTTCTGTAATCGTCATCACCAAAAAGCACAACCTCAGCATTGAAATCTGTGCTCATTTCTTCGCTGTTATCTGAAAAATTAAGTGACTTCAGGTTTTGACTATTAACAGAGCCCAATGTTTCTTTTTGTTGAGAACTCAAACTTGAAAGTTTCACGTTCATTTTTTCCTCCGTTCTACTAGCACTAACAAAATTTGCGAATTCTGTGCCAAGATTCAAACTCACCGCCTTCGAACAGAAGCGTTTACAGCCTCGATACTGAGACAATCTGTCACAGCATTAGGAATTTGAGTACGTCCCCCCCACGCTCTTCCCCAATTGCACGTCTCTCCCGACAACTGAGACGGGCTGTAGCCAGCTCTGAGCGGAGCTGGCATTCTTTATTGCAAGCACTCCTGCTCTGACTGTGGTGGGGTCAAAAGATCACCGAATCCCTTGAATTTGCTGGCACATACTTTGCTTCTCCGGTTTGACTGTTCGGTACATCTAAACTGGGCAAAAAAAACGTCGGGTAAAAAATAAACCGGATTTACAAAAAGGGAGGAAAAATGAACAAATTGTTTATTGCCGCAATCACTATGGCAGCGAGTATGATGATGAGCACAGATGCCAACGCAGCGAAATGTACAGTGGAGCTGTATGACAGGTATGCATACTATATCACTTCTGTGAGTCGAGCAGAGGGATGTGAAGAAGCTCGCCAAGCTTGTTTTCAAAAAGCCCGTCAATACACTTGGGGCAGTTTCTGCTATGACACGCGCAGAAACAACACTTGGGATGCCGATGGTGGCTACAAATTGGGCCCCGGTCACCCTAGACAGTATGCATGGGGCTGGTAATTTATTAATTACATTTTCTGACGGGCCTGCAAATGCAAGTCCGTTAGAACATATTCATCCGTAACCTCGAGTTCCTAGCCTATTGCTTGAGCTCCGATTGGATATTTGGCCTGTTCTCGATCGAGACCAACGTCGAGACCTCACCGGCATTCCCATCACCAACCTCAATTTTTGGTGTGTATTTTCCGATAGGCTCACCAGAGGTTAAATATGAATGTATCTTCTCTATTTGGGCTGCTCATGGCACTATCGATCGCGATCGGCGCTGCGGCCACAGCTACAAAAAACTGGAAGGTTTTTTTAGATTGGCATGCCATGCTAATTGTCGTAGGCGGCACAATCGCAGCCTCGCTCATCAGTTTCTCCGGCCCAAAACTTGTGGGTCTTTTCAAAGTATTCTTCGTCAAAGTTCTTGGCCGACAACAAGAAATCAAAGTTGCTTTCAATGAGATCGTTGATTTAGCAAAAGGGTATCGCGAGAATGAAAAGTATTTAAAAGACAAAGTGGGCACTCTAAAATGTCACTTTCTTCGTGAAGCCATCGAACTCATGGTAAAAGGTGGTATCGACCCTGCCGAACTAGATGGTATTCTTAGGATGAGAGCGGACGCGATCCACCACCGTCATGAACAAGACGCTGAAATGTTCAAGGCGCTTTCCAAATTCCCACCAGCCTTTGGCCTAATGGGCGCCGTGATGGGCATGATTGCAATGATGCAAAATCTAGGGGGCGCGGACGCAATGGCCAGCGTAGGTCCCTCTCTTGCTGTTGCCCTCGTCGCCACCCTCTACGGAATCGCAATCGCCAATTTTATCTTTTTGCCGCTTGGAGAAAATCTACACAAGCTCAACAAAATGGACTCCATTATCCGTAAGATGGTTCTCTATGGTGTCAAACTCATTCGCATGAAGAAGCACCCCCTCGTTGTGGAAGAAAGTATTCTGAGTCTCATACTGCCATCTGAACGAGAGCCGCTCAGGAAGAAAAAGGCGAGTTAACGGCCATGGGTGCACCTAATCTAGAATCTACTTCAAAATCAGATGAGTCTTCGGATCTAGCAGATTCTTTCGAGGAAGCTGTTGTCATCAATGTTGAAGAAGGTGAAGGCCCCTGGCTAGTTAGCTACGCGGATCTAATGACTCTTTTAATGGGATTCTTTGCACTGATTGCCAGCATGTCCACAATTAATAAAGAAAATTTTGAAACCGCAAAACAGTCGGCAGCCCAAGCCTTTGGCGGCGAATATGAAAAGCCTTATGAAGAACTCGGTGAAAGTCTGAAAAAGTTCATCAAAGAAAACAATCTTGAAGATCTCGTGGACATTGAAGTCGGCGTAAATGGAGTTCAACTCACCTTTTCTGGGACACTCTTTTTTGAATCAGGTGAATACAGGGTAAAGGAGCGTGGGGCATATCTCATGACTCAACTGTCCGCCGCGATTCAGAAAGAAAAAAATCAATACAGCGCACTTGTTGAAGGCCACACAGATAGCGTTCCCATCAGCCAGGGTGTGATCGCAAGCAATTGGGAGCTTTCAGGCATTCGCGCCGCTCGCATTGCCCAAATCCTTGAAGACAACGGCATGGATCGAATGAAAATGACTATAATTGGCTGGGGTGAAACCAAACCCGCCTTTCCCGAACACAATGAACTCGGTGTAGTCATTCCAGAAAATCGAGAAAAAAATCGTCGAGTGGTCCTAAGAATTTACGACAGTAAAATATCGGATGATCCTGTCAGCAAATAGAAGACGTGTATTCGCGTCGGGACAATAATGTTTTTCCATTTACGTTTTACCTTTGCAAAAGACAATCAAAGTATGTAGTCCACTGACAACTTTGCCATTATAGCGCGCTACAAACAGCGCTTGTGATGTGGTCGTGTGAAGTGCTTGAATCCTTCGAACAAGGTTCTCAAGGCTTGAAGGATAACCAAGCTGCCCAGCAAGTTCACTTACTCAAGAAAGATCAAAGTCTTTCATTTTGTCAATTTGAATTGGTGACTCAATTTTATTCATAAATGGTACTGCGCCTAAAACCTTCCTTTTTTTTGACACTTTAAAATAGTATGGCTCAGCCCAATATTTTTAAACTCCTCCACGATCTCAAAATTTGCCTCCGCAAGCAGGGTCCTGAACTCTGTCACTCTGTACATCCGACTGTTGCCATTGGCCATATTGGTAAAATAAAGAGATATCATATCTAAACAAAATTTCGCGATTTCATGTTTTTGTTGATCTATAAATGTTTCCATAATGAAAAGCTGCCCCTTGTCGGGAAGAGCGGCGTGAGCACGCTTCAACAATTGCGCGATATCTTTTTTTGAAAAACAGTCTAAAAACTGACTCATCCAAATGACCTCGTGATTTTGAGGGAAGGGACGCTCATGATCAAGGAGATCAAAAGCCCTAAAATGGACTCGTTTCTCCAGTCCATGTTCACGAGCGTTTTTTTCTGCAAGTTCCAGCTGTTTTGGATAGTCCAGAATGGTCACTTGGACCTCAGGATGATACTCTCCGCAAGCAACAGCAAACTTTCCTGTATTGCCCCCAATGTCCATGATGCTCTTGGGTTGGTTTGTAAAGACGATTGGCAGAGCTTGAGGAAAGACCTCATCTGAATAGAAATGATCAAACTCAAGCCAGCTTTTCAAGACCTGTGGTGGCAGCTCACTGAGCCCCTGGTAAATATTTGGCCAATCGCCAAATTCCTTTAAACCCGTTGGTGCATTTTTCTGTAACGAGCGGTCCAAAGAAAAAAGCCCCTTGTAGCAAACGTCATGGGTAAAATTCAGGTTCACCTCGGTCATCTTATCCTTTAATAGCAATCGCCCCACCAAAGACAAAAAGAATTTTCCATCTTCTGTCTTTAGTATGCCACTGCTTTCTCCGGCATCTAATAGGACGCTAAGGCTGTATTCGCTAAGATCGATTCGCTGCTGAAGCTCCGAAAAGCTTAAGCCCTTTATTGAGCTGTTGATCGCCTTAAGGATTTTAAATTCTTTCAGGCAACGTGCCAGCTGAAACACAAATGGGGCAAAGGCAATCAGTTGTGCCCAAAGCTTGGCCTCTTCCGGATCCGTTAGCCTTTGCTGTAATCGACTCTCCACCAAAGCCTCCAATTGCGGTTTCTGTGCAGAAAAAACAAGAATTATAGAGTATCCTCACTTTTTCCGGCAATGCAAACCCGAGATCCGGTAATACCAATATTTATTCGCCTAGATTGATCATCTTTGCCGCACTTCTGAATTGGGATCTGAATTTAGCGGCGATTAAAAACTAGTCACCAAATTCTGTCAGGTGCATGGTTTCAGGTGGTCAAAATATGTGGGGCGGTACACATCGTCATACTCGAAAGCTTACTGGAATTGTCGCTGTCCAGCGTCGTTCGACGCCGACAGACTCTCCAAAGCGGATCATCTCATCCCATGAAGAATCCTTCTTCTTTGAAACCAAGAAGTGTTTACCTTTGAAAATGACATAAAGCTTATTATCCAAATCGCTAAAAAAATGGATGTACCACCCGCCAGGCCCGAAGGATTTCTCAATCCGTGGGATCACTTCACCAAGTGTTTGCTCATCGAGGCAATATCTGTTGATGTTCCAGACTTTCACCGATTCGTTTGGCATATCCACTCGTCGACTCTTGATTTTGAATGGCTCAAGAATATCCAAAATAGACCTGTCTAGAAGACTTTCGACGATGATTTCACCAGTATAGTTGAGCGGCCCTAGCGCCATCGAGCTTCGCAATCTGTCAGGCAATCCATCGTGTGGCCCATGATTGTGCTTGGGCCTGTCATACCACCAGGAGTCCTTACATGGGTCGCGGCGGCTTGGATTAAGTGGATAGTAAATTCTAATTTCCTTCTTCGAGGTCTCCCCAACAACGAGAAGCCGAACGTCCGTATCAGTGTTATTAATGAAAGTGTGGCTGATGCCCGTACCACTCGGGAAACCTACGGCATCGCCGGGGTTCAAACGGTGGATGTCTCCGTTGATCCAAGCATCAGGATTTCCTTCAATGATGTAGACAAACTCTTCTTCGGCACTTTCAGCATGAGGCCACGATGTTCGCCGCCCCGGAGGAAGAAATTCGTGATGGATGCCAAGGCTCCTGATTTAGCTTCGGCGCTTCGTAAATCGTGAGGTACTAGCCCAGGTGTATTGATGTTGAAATTTCAAAGAGTCAACTTTTCTTGAACAGACGGAGCAATCGTCGACTCTTCTTTATGGTAGAGAGTTCCATCTTTGCCTGTCGCCGAGAATTTTACTTGAAAGCCTCTGCCACCAAGCAGGGACTGAAGTTCGAAGCGCCCGACGAAAGGCTGGCCCTCGTGATTTATGCCTTCGCCTATGTAAGTTCCGAGCATCTCATTTAGTTGTGAAAGTATTGTCTTCATCTGCGGCCTCCAGCTCCAATTTCATTGACTAGCTTCAAGATCATTTAGTTTGTCCATCGCAGCTTTGCAAGCGTCGAGGTAGCCTGGTGAAGCTGAGTCTCGCTAAGCCTGAAGTTTAAATTCTTCATAGCTTGTTCACCTGAGCAAGAGTTATTTCCTTGAACGACTGAGCTTCACTGTCATCAAAGTGGAGTTTGGCAACTGCGCAGAGTTCAATGTTTCTTATCATCTGGTACAATGCCATACGATCGGTTTCGGATTTCGTAAAGGTTTCGCGACTACAGCCCAGGAGGAATGACTGGCGACTACCGGGCCATTCCTCTTCCCCTTGTGTCCATCGGCAGTAGTCATAAAGAGGGTCACCAGCGAATGCCCATTCGAAGTCAAAAACTCCTGTAATTTCTTGGCCTTCGTAAAGCAGATTTCCAAAGTGATAGTTGACGTGGACTAACTTTGCCGATCCAACCTCTTTCAACGCGGAGATGCGGGCTTGAAGGGCCCGTAAAAACAGCTCAATAGATGATTCATCAAAGATACCCAAGTCTCGAGCATCTTTTATATGGAACGCAAGTTTGGCGGTCAAATATTCAACCCAACTCTGGGTTTGCGGAAGAGGCCCTTGTCCGCTAAGCTCTCCAAAAAAAGGAAGATGCACAGAACTCACGAGGGTCAGAAGTCGCCCGGCTTTGTTCGCTAGGTCTTCTTTTTGTGAACTTTGTAGGCCTGACCAATCGGTCTCCAGATTTCGTCCAGGAAGACGTTCGGTGATCAAGACATCAAAAGGGGCAATGTCCCTCGAATCATCAAGTATCACTTCATGTGGAACAGGTACCTCAGTGCCCTTAAGTAATTCGAAAGCAATTTTCTCTCTCTGATATTTTGGCAGATTTGGATCTCGTGCATTAAACCGAAAAACAAATTCATCGTTCACAAAAATGCAGGGATTTACCCAACCAGATTCATCTACTACAATACGCGTCGGTGCTCCTAGCTGGTGTTTCGCCATAAGCTGCGGAATGGATTCCTGACAAAGTTTTTTGATTTCTAAGTGGTTGGGAGACCTCATGTAGATTTCTCGAAGCTGATATGACGAAGTCCCATCGAATGAGTCATTTTGCCATCGGCAGTGGCTAATTCTCTGAGTTTATTTAAGAGGGCATCCCCTAGAATAGTTTGTCTGTTTGGCGAAAGTAGGGCGACGTCGTACATTAACATGAAGAAATTCATCAAGTTTTCTGGTTTATCATTAAATTCAATTGTGAAGTCCTTAATCAATCCCGGCTGAACGAACCGATGCCCGGCAAAAAGAGATCTCAACCCATCTTCACTGCGAGTTCTTTTGTCCCCCAGGTTTTTAAGCCATGATACTCCTTCTTCGCGAAGGGCCTCATCGAGGAGAGTCAGGAAAGATTTCATTGCAGGCGTCTCTTTATATCCTCCGCCTACGACAGCAGAGAAAGTACCGCCAGGTTTGAGAACTCGATGTATTTCCGAAACAACCTGTTCAATTTCATCCATCAGCATGAAAGCCATGTGACAGAGAACGAAATCCACTGAATTTCTACCAAGAGGAATTTTCTGTGCGCGCCCTTCAAGAAATTGAACTGGGGAAGTGCCAAGCCTCTTGTGAGCGGCTTCGAGCTCGCCTCTGCTCATGTCGACGCCGATTAAATTTTGTTGTTTAAGGCCAGAACTAGAAATCTGGTGAAGCAATACTCCATCACCACAGGCGAGATCTAAAACAACAATGTCCTCATTATCCGGCAGCACCGAGACGACGACATCGTAGGATGTTTGATGATTTTGAGTTTTCCCGTTTGAAAAAGATGCCGGTGTACAACCAGGATATTTTCGATGGAATGACTTTAGGAAATCCTCAATCGACGATGTAGAAGACACAATATGACGCGCCATTCGCATAAGAAGAGCATCACCCCCTGGAGTTTTTATTTCTCCAACGGTTTTAAATCCAACTTTTTCATAAGCGCGAATAGCTCTTCTATTTTTTGGTTCTGGGTCAGTGATGACTTCTTTAACTTTTGATTGTGAAAAGAGGTTGTGAACAAAATTCTTAATGATCTCCGTTCCGAAGCCTTTGCCGATCAACTCGGGATCACCAATAAATTGATCTACACCAAAGGTCCCTTCCTTTGCGTCGGGCCACCAACCACCACCAACTTTGCAGGCGTCGTAGTACTGGATATAGCCGACAGGCTTAGAGTTAACTGAAATGATAAAAGGTACGACCCCTCGTGCAGGAAGTTTGTCTAGAAATTTACTTCGGAATTCTTCTTCGTCTTCTGTTTCTTGCCAAAACTCCGTGACATGGGGCTCCTTCAGCCATTTGCGAAGAAGTTGAATATGGTTTTCTTCGAGTGGGAGGAATTCGATCATTTCTTTAATACCTTTGAAAAGTGGCCTCAAAATCCACTTCATAAATTCCGCGAGCCGCCAAAACTTTGCGATCTGATGATTTTATTGGTCTCACCTCAGTAAGTTCCCAAGAATTGTCCGATTTCACCGATCTGACCACCCCGGTTTCACCACATTTGACCACCCAT
>CAYMBJ010000053.1:0-20079 GCA_964388665.1 uncultured Pseudobdellovibrionaceae bacterium
GTATCAGCTGTCATTGCTTTTAAAGCCGCCGGAGTTTTCGGATAGGCTCTAAATATATCTATATTGCCTCATTAAGTCCTGGTACTTCTATAGCTGACTTGGGACTCATATAAAGGGGAAAAAATGCGAAAGAAGCGAACACAGCTTATTTTTTTAATGGCGTTTTCAATTTCAAATTTGGCCTATGCCGGAGGCTACAGTGGTGGTGGTGCCGATCTGCATTTATCAACATTGGATACAGCTTGGTTTCTAGGATCAAAGCCAATTTCTTATTGCATTGAAGTGAGTACTGATTTTGGTCGAACTCGAGAAGACGCCCAAAGGGACTTTGAAGGAGCTGTTGAAACTTGGCGCAAATATGTCGAACAAAGGAAAATTCATACGTCCATGCCAAATGACAGAAATCTCAATCTAAACTTTCAATTCCATGGAGCCTGCTCTGGCGGCGAACAGGTGCGACTCTATTTTGGTGTAAATACTCCGGCAGTTCTATCGGCCAAGAAAAAATTCTATAAACCCTATGCCTTCGCTATTCGCGAGACCTACGATCCGCAAATAGGATTCGGAAGTGGTTTTATTTGGGTTGCACGATCAGGCAGTTTGGTTGATTCAGCTGGCACCGCGAAATTTCCGGACTGGTCACGAACCTTTGCCTTGCAGGCCATTTTAACTCATGAACTTGGTCATGTCCTTGGAGTGAAACATGTGTCAGGTACGATAATGAAGGAAGATCTGTCATCATACCATTCACTTCGCAGTCCACCGCAGATTGATGGTAGTAGAATTTTATATTTTAATTGGCGCAGTCATATGACACTTAATGGCAATTTAGATGGCAGTCCAAGTGAGACGTTCAAAGTTTTTATGGGCAGGGAGCCAAAAGGAAGGATGAAAGCTTCGATTCTCAGCAATTCAGGCTTAAAGATTGTGATCGAAGATGACATCAGCCGTGAAATCTTCCCAATAGAGATAAATCAAAGCGAGCAAAATGCATTTGTTTATGCTGATCATCTATTTGGGACTTACTTTATTGCGAGTGGCTCGATTCATACAATCCATTCGCTCGAGTCTATAGGTTATAGCGGATTAGGTACCATAGTCGCTAAGACCGGACGCCCTTACATCATCCAGTATGGACTCAATTTCGAAGGCTATGGCTGCCCAGTAAAGCTAATGTATATCGACGGTGTTCAAATAAAACCGCTATTTACGGGTTGCTCTATCACCAATGCGAGTCAATGATCTGCTTCATAGAGTAAAGAAACCTTTTACGACTTCTCCACTTCCCAGAGACTTCCTTGGGCAGTGTCGCAGACTTGTATGCCCAGGGTTTGGAGCTCGTCGCGCAAACTGTCCGACAGCGCGAAGTTTTTTTCTTTGCGGGCGGCGGCCCGCTTTTGCACCAAAGTCTCGACCTGGGCGCGATCTATTTTTTTCTGTGCTAACAGCATATTGTCCAAATAAGCTAAAAACTCTTTAGGGTTTTCTTCAAAGAGCGACGTCAGATTGCCAAACCAAGAAAAAAGACCGATCAGCTCCTTAGCAATTTGCTGAGCCTTGGCGCTGGCCTTTTGGCCACGCTTTAGGTTTGCAGAAAGCAAATGCAAGGCTTCGTGAAGTACAGCCACCGCTTGTGGAGTGTTAAAATCGTCTTCAAGTGCCGCCGAAATTTTTGCCGCAAAACCTTTAAACTCGGTGCTCTCTAGAGCGTAAGGCAGGACCTGGACATTGGCTTGATTTGCAGAAAGCAGATTGAGATTTTCAGCTAAGCCCTCACCCCACTTGTGAAAATTGACTGGCGACAACTTGTCTAGACCGAGAGCTTCGTACGCCAGGTTCAGTCCAGAGTAAAATTTTGCCAGCATTTGCACGGAGCGCGCCAGACCTTCGTCGCTAAAATCGCTGATGGAACGATAGTGCACCGACAGGATCATCCACTTGTAGATTTCGGGGTGATACTTTTGCAAAAACTCACGTAGGGTTACAAAATTACCTAAGGATTTTGACATCTTCTGCCCACCAGTCTGCAACATATTGTTGTGCATCCAGTATCTAACAAAAGGTTTTCCCGTTGCCCCTTCACTCTGTGCAATTTCATTTTCATGATGTGGAAAGAGCAAATCCAAACCGCCACCATGAATGTCGATGCTCTCTCCGCAAAGAGCATAAATCATGGCCGAGCACTCGATGTGCCAGCCCGGTCGCCCTTGCCCCCAAGGTGCTGGCCAAAAAGGCTCGCCCGGCTTGGCCGCCTTCCACAGTGCAAAATCGCCCGGACTCCGTTTGCCCTCATGCACATCTACGCGCACGCCCTGAATGAGATCCTCAACCTTTCGGTGCGAGAGGCTGCCATACTCTGGAAATTCAGCAATGGAAAAGTAAACATCACCTTTGACTTCGTAGGCTTTGCCCTTTTTCATCAAAAGCTGAATGAAGTCGATAATGCCTTCCATGTGCTCGGTCACTTTTGGATTGGCCGAGTGCTTGCGCAGCTTGAGCTGCTCGAAGTCGCTCTTGAACTCAGCAATGTACTTTTCGCTTATGGCGCTGGCTTCTACCCCGTCTTGCTTAGCCCGCTCAATGATTCTGTCGTCCACATCCGTAAAATTAAAAATGTACTGGACCTGATATCCAGAAAATTCCAAAAAATTTCTCACCAGATTGAAAAAAACCGGGCCACGAAAATTGCCCACATGAAGAAAGTTGTAAACAGTGGGGCCGCAAACGTACATTTTGACTCTGTTTTTTTCTAGGCTTACAAAATCTTCTTTGGTCTGCGTTTTTGAGTTGTACACCCGCAACATCTTTACGACTCCCATCTATAACGTCTATGACATCTATGACGTCTATGAACTGGCTGGCATTATCGTCCGGCTCTCTCGATCAATTTTGCGAAAAACTCAAGACTTGGTCAACCCGACTCAGCAATGACCCAATACTTAAGAGGGGTACGAGAATCTTTAACTCTGTTCCATGTGGTTTGCCAATCACCGCCACACGCATGGGCATAAACAGATTTTTGCCCTTGGTGCCAGAGGTTTTTTTGACCTCTTCTTGCAGCCGCAAAAAGTCGGCTTCGGTGAGCTCATCCACTCCCCGTTCACTCTTTTCCTTCTGCAAAAGGTCTCGCCATTGGCTCAGGACCCCAGGGGTCGTCTCGATTTTTAAAAACTCTGCTGAGTCTTCGTGAATCAAAAATGACTTGTCGTCGAGCAAGCGAAAGAGCTCCACTGCATCCATTAAAGTTTCCATATACGGGCGAAAAACTTGCACCGCTCGGTTCTGCCAGGCCGAATCTCTCAAGAAAGAAACATTATGTTTCACGAGAAAGGGTTCGATCAACTGCCAAAGGTCAGTGTCGCTCTTTGCCCGCAGATATTGGGCATTCATCCATTTGAGCTTTACGCCATCAAACACGGCACCAGAGAGGTTGAGCCGATCGATGGAAAAAGCGCTGGTGATTTCGTCGACGCTCATGATCTCTTTTTCTTCTGGATGACTCCAGCCCAAGAGGACAATGTAATTCAGCAAAGCTTCTGGAAGGTAGCCTTCCTCGCGAAACTGATGACAGCTGGTGGCGCCTTTTCGCTTCGAGAGTTTTTGACGATCTTCGTCCAACACCAAAGAAACATGGCCAAACTCGGGAGGAGTCCAGCCCATGCTTTCGTAAATCATCAACTGTCGCAGGGTATTCGAGAGGTGCTCTTCGGCCCGCAGCACATGAGTGATCTCCATCAGATGATCATCGACGGCACAGCAAAAGTTATAAACAGGCATGCCATCGCTTCGAAGCAATACGAAATCACCAACCATGTCGGAAGGAAATTTTACTTCGCCGCGATTGAGATCATTAAAGATGTAGTCTTTTTTGAGATGCTTTGTTTTAAAGCGAACAACGGCGGTGCGACCCTTGGCAATTTCAGCATGGGCTTGCTCCAACGTCCAATCCTCATAGGGACTTTGCACATGGGGCTGCTGCCCAGACGCCATTGCCTTTTCGCGATTGGCATCAATCTCTTCGTCAGTCATAAAACAGTAGTAGGCCTGACCGCGCTCTAAAATTTCGTGAGCGATTTTTTTATAGATACTGAGTCTTTGCGACTGCTTGTAGGGACCATGGGAACCAATTTCTGAGGTTGAACCCACCACTGGCCCTTCGTCCCACTGCAAGCCCAGCCAGGTCAGATCCTCAAGCACCATTTGCAAAGACGCAAAGGTCGATCTTTCGACATCCGTGTCTTCAACTCTAACTATAAATTGTCCATGATGTTTGCGTGCGTAGAGAAAATTAAAAAAGGCCGTGCGAGCCCCACCCACATGCAAATATCCCGTTGGTGACGGCGCAAAACGCACCCGAACCTTTTTATTAGCACCAGATTGTAATGACATTCTTAAGAACTCCTTCTGATCCGCCAGGCCCTCGGGCTAATAAACCCAGTGCTTTGTCAGAAAACTTCCCTGGCAAAGCACCAAAGGTACCCATAGCGAATTTCAGAAGAATAGCTGATTTTTGTTTTGGAGCCCACCTGAAAACGGACTTATCACATCACTCCAAAAATTTCGCGCATTTCATCTTCCTTAAAAAGCTCTTCTTGGCTAGTCGCCAAAGTTAACTCTTTGAGCAAACGCTTGCGCGCCTTTTCAAGCATGCGCTTTTCACCATCACTCAAGGTCTGCTTATCTTCCTTCATCAAAAAGAGATCGCGCAAAACTTCAGCAATTTCAAAAACGGAACCGGTATTGATCTTCACCATGTACTCACGGTGTCGACGATTCCAGGTCTGCTTATCGACCTTGACGCTTTTTTCTTTAAGGATCGTGATGACCTCTTGCGCCTGGTCTTTAGAGATGATTGGCCTGAGGCCAACACTGTGTACGTTGTCTTTCGGTATTTTTACGTTGCATCCTGTTTCGAGCATGTTGATCACGTAAAAATTCTGCTTCATTCCAAGCATTTCTATCGTCTCAATCGCTGTTACGCGACCTACCCCATGCCCCGGATAAACAGCCACATCTCCAATATTAAACTGGATGGCCATTGACGACACCACGTCAGAACGAATCTTTTCGGAATCCCAAGTTTTTTTCACTTTAATCCCGCCCCTTTTTTTGCTGTTAAAAAAGCCTTCGAGAAAGGCTTTACCCAACGGAAAACCCACTAAGGATTAAAGTTGTATCAGATTTGACACAGATTATCAACATGCTACGGGAAGCATTATAACTTTTATTCGGCTGTAGAGGTGAGTTCTAGCAGAGTGGAACGGAGAATGTGACAGAGAGCAATAAAAAAATCAAATGTGAATTTTTTTCATTGCTCATCTGCACAGATGAAAGTTGAAATTTACTGTTTTTACTGTTTTTACTGTTTTTACTGTTTTTGTATTCTTTGCATTTTTAAAGCGAACTAATGAACTATTGATTACCACCTGATCACTGTCACGCGCCAGTCAGTGGGCAGAGTGCAAGAGCCTCCACCCGAACCGCACGAGACCTGGATTGAAATATTCCCAGGAGAAGAAACGTAGCAGGACCAAGTGATAAAGCCAGACACAGCTCCTGAGCCGGCAAAGGGACTGCAGATGACATTGTCGCCCGGGCTGACAGCAGTCATATTGCCACTCATTGAAGCGGAGCCCTGCGCAGATGCGCCAGTACCAACACTCCCGCTCAAGCCAAAGCCACCCGTATTATTCACAGTCTGAGAGTCCACCATTGAAATCGGCGCTACAGATGGGCCGCCCACACGAACCTCAGGGCCACCAGATCCCAACGAAACTGGACCCGCGACATCCAAAACCGCCGTGGGTGTGGAGGTACCAATGCCAACATTGCCGGCAGGGTCAATGCGCATTCGCTCTTGAAAGCCACCATTGTTTGTTCCGATAACGATGCTATTTGCCGGAGCGACCGCTCCCACACCGATAGCCACACCACCACTGCCGTTCACCTGCGCACCTTTACCGATGGCAATTGCATTGCTGACGCTTGCAGAGACATTGGCGCTATTACCAACCACCGTATTAAAATTGCCACTCACAGCTGTTAGGTAATTGACCGAAGCCCCCACCAAGGTGTTGCCCGCTCCACTACCGCCCGCGCCAGCCGCCTGGTAACCCACAATGACCGAGTTGCCGCCCGTATAATTATAGCCTGCCTGGTAGCCAACTGCAGTGTGAGCTGTACCAGTTCCATTGGCATTGGCTCCAAGAGTCGTATAGGTTCCAACAGCCGTTGATCCTGAAAGTGGTGCTGCGGGAGTCTGCCAATTTGCCAGACCGGTGGCATCTGAGGTCAGAACTTTACCTGAACCGGGACTGCCGCCGGAAATTTTCACCTGCCCTGCCACTTCGAGCCTGGCGACTGGAGAAGTCGTGCCGACTCCAACATTGCCAGAGGCATCAATTCGAACACTTTCAACTCCACCCGCACTGAACCCAAGGGAATTCGCCGCTGGCGAAAACATCCCGGTGTTGGCAGCGCCGGACTGAAAGCCAACATTAGCAGCACTGCCTGATGCGGATTGAAAACTTCCTGTGGTGGTTAAATTTCCCGTGAGCACTCCGCCAGCGTTGGACATTTTGCTGTTGAAATTGTCATAGTCCGCTTTGGAAATCAGACCCGCAGTCACGGCCGCAGCGCTGGCCATGGGTATCTGCAACGTGTGTGTGGAACCACCAGAACTCCATGCTGGCGAAATTCCAGAGCTGCCCACCGCAAAGCTCTGCGTTGCCGTCGCGATGCCATTGAGCGAACTCATGGTGCCGCCACCACCAGAAACCGTGGCCCAACTTAAATTGCCAACACCGTCTGTTTGCAAACACTGCCCGGCAGTGCCGTCAGCATTGGGCAAGGTCCAAATTTGGTTGCTACCCAGCGAAGCCGGCGCCCGCAGGCCGACATAGTAAGTGCTCGCATCAGAAAAGCGCATTTCTGATTGGGCATTCAATTTAAAATTTCCGTTCAGAGCAATGTTTCCCGAGCTGGGCAAAAAATCTGTGGGGACCTTTCCTTGCAACGATTCAGCGACGGTCGCCATTGGCGTACTTGCCATCGCATAGTCAGGAGAAAGCGCACTGCCGTTAATGACAACTCTCAACTTTCGCCCATCGCCTGCCGCCGGAGTGTAGCCGGGTGAGCAAGACGGCGCACCAGGGCTGCGCAGTTGACTTAAGTTTTGAAAAATAATTTTCCAAAGAAGGCCGCCGTCGGCTGAAGTGTTCCGTACGCCAGAGCCGCCAGGCCCAATCTTTACAGAAAAGCCTCCCTGACTGTCGAGTGCAAGGGCAGCGTGACTCTCTTCATAAAGAAGACAATTGCCAGAAGGATCCAAAATTTTAAAAACGGCACTCACGGGACTTGCAAGTGGAACTCCAGTTGAATCATTGACGAGCTGCCCATCAAAATGAAAGGACTGAGAGAGATCAACAGCATGTGCCGCTCTTGCTAAACCCAAGGCTAAAAAAGCAATCATTACCTTTTTCAAAATCAAATCTCCTTATTTACGTTTCTCAAACAGTTCTTTATTTTTTACGAACTACTTACGATACAGCTTTATTCCGGGCGCTGTTGCCACCACTCCGGGTGCGGCACCATTGATACGACCCGACAGTCTTATTCCAGAACCTGCCGAGACACCTGCAGCATTTGATATTCTCTTTGTTGAAGGAAATACGGCCACACCAGGAATTGTTCCGGGCGAAGGGGAAGGACTTGTCCCAGGCGAGGGCGAGGGAGTCGTGCCCGGTGAAGGTACGGGATTGGACACAGTTGGCAGACAGGTCTCTGGCAACTGAAGATGCTTGGCGATGTTATTGTCAATTCCAATAAAGTTGATGGGGATCGAAACTGTCTCCACCTCGTTTTGCAGTGCAATTCCAGAAACAGATCCCACCAAATAAGTCTGTGCCAGTGCAGCACCAGAGAGATTCTGACCCATGATGGGACAAGGATTGCTCTCACCAGCATTCATCAAGTACATATAAAGATCAATATTTCGATCGGTACCGTAGGGAACTGAGAGTTCAACGTTGGCGCCACTCTCTACAAAACCTGCGACCAATCCCACTGTTGGACTGCAGCTCGCCTGCAGCTGATTGATACCAGGACCCGTGACGCTCACACCAAAGCAGACCTTCTGTCCCGCAGGCAAGGCACTCATAGCACTTGGCCCTTCACCAAAGATCGCAGCAGAGCTTGGCATTTGGATGCTGATGGCGGTGCTGCCCTCTTTGGCCGCTCGCTGGCACCCAGCACCCATTAGCACAGTTCCACCCAAAGCAAACAAAATAGAATATCTTTTGATCATCATCACGCCAAGAGTTCGGAACCAAACTGAATTTACTTTAGTTACAAACAGAGACTCTTGAGACAACTCCGTCCCAAAACAACTCATCAGCGACGCAATTTTTTTTGACATGCACTCGGAATCTGAAAATGTGCCCTTTTGATAGGGCACATTGAGGCAAGGCTTCCCATCTTACAAGCTACAACTACCGTGTTGCTGATTGATTTTTGGTCGTTTCATTTATAGATCAGCGTATCTCGATAAACTTTTCCTGAAGTGGCGAAAGGCGCGTGACCTTTTTGTTCTGACGAATTTCTTTTGCCATAAGTAGGAGCGACTCGTCAGCAAGCTCTTTTGCTGCGGGGAGAAGCTCTTTGTCATGCACCAAGCAGGCCACCCGAAAGCTGCTCTTCCCGCTTTGGCTGGCTCCCAAAAATTGACCGGCACCGCGCATTTCTAAATCTTTTTCTGCAATCGCGAAACCATCGGTATTTGTTTCTAAAAACTTCGCTCTGGCCATGGCCTCGGCAGAAGCCTCCGGGCCAAGCAACAAAATGCAATAGCTTTTGTGTTCCCCGCGCCCGACCCGTCCACGCAACTGATGCAATTGTGACATGCCAAAATTCTCGGCGTGCTCTATCAAAATAACATTGGCGTTGGCCACATCCACACCCACTTCAATCACAGTGGTGCTCATAAGAATTGTTATGTTACCAGCGCGGAAGTCTGAAAAGACCTGCTCTTTTTCGTCTGCTGAGAGTTGGCCATGCAATAGCCCCACCCGCACTTGCGGAAATTTTTCTTGCAAGACTTTAAACTCTTTGACTAGATTTTTTTTGGTCTTTTGCGTGATTTCCTTTGCAGCGATCTCTGACTCATTGATTTGCGGATAGATGATGTAGGCCTGACGTCCTTTTTGAACCTGCTTGTGAACAAAATCAAATGCCGCGTCTCGATTTTGCCAGCCCGTGGCCCGTGTTTGAATCTGCTGACGCCCTTGAGGTTTTTGCCTCAGGCTTGAAATTGAAAGATCACCAAAAAGAGTGAGGCCAAGCGTTCTGGGTATGGGAGTCGCAGACATCAATAGGACGTGCGGAGCTAAGGCGCTTTTAGCTTGGAGCCGCCCACGCTGCTCTACACCAAAACGATGCTGCTCATCTATGATGACCAATTGCAACTTTTTGAATCGCACGCGATCTTCTAGCAGCGCATGAGTGCCAATCAGCAAGCCCACCTGGCCCTTTGCCGTCCCGGCGAGCAGAGCTGCTCGATGGACAGCCGAAGCGCGCCCCAATAGCAAATCGATGTGAATTCCAAGGGGGGTTAGCAAAGGTGCCAGCCATTTTTGTGCCAACAAAAAATGCTGCTCGGCCAATACTTCAGTTGGTGCCATCATGGCAACCTGGCCGCCACAAGCAATCACATGTGCGGCCGTAAGAAAGCTGACCACGGTTTTTCCCGATCCCACATCTCCCTGCAAAAGGCGCTGCATGGGATGCGGTAAAGCCAAATCTGCTTGAATCTCAGAAAACACTCTCTCTTGATCGCCAGTGAGTGCAAAGGGCAACTGCGCGATGAATGCGGGCAACAGCGATGGGTCCTTGAGCTTCAGGGTCTCACTCCTTGTTGTTTCACGACGGAGACGAGAGACTGCCAAGCCCAACTGATAGTTAAAAAATTCTTCAAATGCCAATCGCTTTCGATAGGGATTGCCCACTCCCAGCCAAGATTCAGGCCAAGTGATTTTGGGCTGGTGAATCTCGCCAATGGCGGTCGCCAGCGAAATGAGCTCTGAGGTGAGCTCTGAAGAATTCTCTGAAGTGCGCGCTGAAGTGCGTTCTGAGGTGAGATGAAATTTTTCTTTCAAAGACTGCGGAATCAAATCCAAGGACTCTTTGTCTTCTAAATCCGACCACGCCTGTTGAATGATCTTGCCGATCTTGGTCGACGACAGTCCGCCAATCTCTGAATAGACAGGAATGATCTTGTCTTCAGGAGTGAAATGTTCAGAACTTTGCGTTTGCTGGGCAATAAATTCGAGGTTGGGATGAATCAACCAAAGCTTCGCGCCCTCGATTTGGGCTTTGCCGGTAAGATGCACCATTGTGCCCACCTGCAACTTCTGAAAATAGCCGCGAAAGGGAGCTCTAAAAAACTTGACCAAGGCTTGGCCATTGTCGAGTTTCAGTGATATTTGGTGCCCCATTCGACCCGCTCCAAGGTGAAGCGCGTGCGAGCCCGCAATGTATCCGGTGATTTGCACCACTTTGTCATTGTGCTCAGGTTGGACATCATGAATTACTCTTTGAATTTCAAAGGTTCTCGGCAAATTCCAAAGCAAATCGCGAACCGTAGCAATGCCATGATCGCGAAAAATATTGCCTATTTTCGGGCCAACACCACGAATGTACTGAATGGGGCTATCAAGACCTAGGGCCATAAGTTTTCATTTTGCACCTTTTGATTTTCAGGTCAATGAATCAGTAGTAAGCTGGAAGTCATGAACACATTGGGCTTTTTTCGCATTCGCTTGAGCACGATTCGTCCTGAAAAAGAAACGAATTTTAATATTTATATTCTTGTTGACGGCAGAATAATCCTCTATCTAAAGGCTGGCGACAAAATGTCCTCTGCCAAGGTGCACACTCTCCACCGGCGCGACACTGGCGACTCGTTTTTTGTAAAGAACGAAGACAAACCCACCTATAGAGCTTGGATCAAAGCAGAGATCAATTCAAACCTTAATGATCCCATCAGCAAAGCCCAAATCTTGCGCGAAAGCTCCTTGGCGATCATTGAAGACCTTTTCGAAAACCCAGATATCAACATGGCGCTAGATGAATCTCGCCCCGTGATCAAAGACTTTATGAGTTTGATGGATGAGTCCCCCGAAGCAATGCAATATCTTCTAACACTTTCTGGGCACGATTTTTATACCTACAACCATTCACTGGATGTAGGCATTTACTCACTAGGTTTGGCAAAAGAGTTGGGCTTTGGCGAGGCAGACCTAGAAGAGCTGGGTGTCAGCGCCTTGTTTCATGACATTGGCAAACGCAATGTGCAATTGGACATCCTGTGCAAGTCCGGGCCATTGAGTGAAGCGGAATGGGAGCAAATGCGCAAACATCCCCAATATGGATTGATCATTTTAAATGAAAATCCCAATATTTCTGACGCCATGAAGGCCGCCTGCTATGAGCATCACGAAAGCTGGTCTGGAAACGGCTACCCTCAGCAGCTGGTTGGTAATGAAATTCATCCCTTTGCGCGCATTGTTGCCATCACTGACACCTATGACGCGATGACCACTCAGAGATCATACAATGTCCCAATGCGCCCTGCCGAAGCCATTACAATGATGAAAGAAAAGCTAGCTGGCCGATATGACCCAGCCATGCTCCGCGCGCTACAATCGATATTATCACTTCTGAATGCTGCTTAACTTGAACCGTGCAGCTATGATAGGAATGCTGCAGATGAGGCAAGATGTATGAGAAAAACTCTTAATCATATCGGCGATCGAGCGACCTTGAAAAAGATGGCAGCAAAGCGACTTTCGCACGCCCTTACGGCCGGATTGATTAGCTACTTTGCACTACCGGCTCCGATGATTTTAAAAGCTGAAGAAATCAATAATCCCATCACCTACTGTGGTCGCTATTTGACCAAGCGACAGCAGCAAATTTGCGAGAAAAAAATCGCCACCCTTGAGCTCGATTGGTACGCCTCTTCCGTATGCAACAGCTTGACACAAGACAAAGACTACGAAAAATGCATCCTCAATATCAACAAAGGCATTTTTCAAGTTGATACAGTTCATCTTTGCGCCGCGATGGCCGAGGACTCTCAAAAGATGGCCTGTCTTGATTCGCAAAAAAATAAATTCATTTCTAAAAAGGCATTGGCAAGCTGTCGTGACTCTGCTTCTGATCAATCTAAAATCACGTGCCTCAGCACCAAAGCCCAAAAGAGAACCCCCGCCAATGACAAAGACAACTCTCAGTTTTATCAGTCACTTGAAATCAAAAAAGACTAGCCTGACAAAGCACTAGGGCGTGTCCTCATACCGCCTATCCTTAATTTCCGAAGTCGTTGCCGAGTTTTGGTAAATTTTGCTGTCTAGTTTTTAACAGTGGTCGCAAACTGTCGCTTCGTATATCTTCTGTTCATCGCCTCAACATATCGAGCGCGATCGAATCAAGGGTTTAGGGGAAGTTTGGTTCAGAGAAAAAGTTGGGGAACTTTTTCTCTAAAAAGGGGGTCTTAACAGACCCCCTTTTCTTTTGATTAACTAAAATCATTGTATTAGCGTTTTAGAACCTATTCCAAAAATAGGACCGTCGCGCAAAGCATGCATTGTCTATGAGTCGTGGCAATGCACACTTTGCTGCTGGAATTATTTTCGGATTGGGTCAAATAGTCAGCACGTAAGCCTTCATCATTGGGAGTTCTGCATGAATTGGATCGCTAGTATCGCAGCCTTGTTTTTAACATTTTCCTTCACCCTGCAAAGCGCTGCCGCCACCAAGACATACAAAGGCCTTGGCAAGGACAGTGTCACCGCACAAGAGCTCAAAAAATATGCCCCGCCACCGCTCCGACCCGAACTTGCCGACAGAATTCAAAAAAAAGTGGAGATCACTGCGCCCGGAGTCGGAATGCTCAGCCCCGATGGAAAATCGCTTTATTTTACTTGGAGGATCAGCGGCAATAACCAGGTCTGGAAAATGGATTCACTCGGCAGCTTTCCGATTCAATTGACCAGTGGCAAAGACCCCACTTACATTGCGGATATCTTTCCCGACGGCAGCAAATTGGTGCTCTCGCGAGATCACCAGGGTCAGGAAAATCCAGGAATCTTGTTTTTGGACTTAAACTCGGGCTTGCTCGAAACCTTTTTTCAAAAAGAAAAGGTACAGTCTGCCTTTATGGGCTTCTCCGAAACCGGCGATAGTTTTTTCTACCGCGCCAATGACAAGGACCCTGAGAGCTTCACGATCTATCAGTACTTTCTCAAGACCAAGGTCTTGGAATCTCTGGTCAGCGAAAAAGGCACCTGGAGCCTTGCCGATCAAAAAGGTCAAGATCTCTTACTGCATAAATACACCGGAAGTCGCTCGACAGAGGTCTATCTCTTTTCTTTAGCGAACAAACGCCTGGTAGCGCTGCTCGGGCAAAATGAATCACAAAGCTACGATGTTAAATTTGGAGCTGGAGACAAAGAGTTTCTAGTAAAAACCGATAAGTTTGATGACTTCAATCGCCTGTATCAATTCAAAGAAGGTCAGTGGAAAAAAATCAGTCCCGATGTCAATTGGGATGTTTCTGGTAGCACGATCGATAAAAGGCGCCAGCGCATCCTCATCAACATCAATGAGGGAGGCTACACCAAGCTGATCGCCTTGGACGCAAAAACATTTAAACCTATAAAAGACGCAGATTTTGCAAAAAAATTTCCTAATGCCAAGCACGTCATTCCTGGCATCACGACCAAGGATGGCCGTTACACAATGTTGCGTGTCGTGACGGCGCAGAATCCAAGCACCAGTTACGCTCTGGATTGGAAAACCATGAAATACACGCAGTGGGTGCAGCCCAGCGCGCCGGAAGTGGATTTGACCAACTTTGTCGACGAGAAACTTGAAGAGTACACTACGCGAGATGGCGTGAAGATTCCCATGTTCGTGCACCGACCTCGCCACTGCAAGAAAGAGGCTTGCCCAGTGGTTGTGAGTTTTCATGGTGGCCCCGAAGGTCAGAGCACGGCGGGCTTTTCTCCCTTCGCTCAGCTCTTTGTTGACGAGGGGTTTATTTTTGTCGAACCCAATGTGCGAGGCTCCGTGGGGTACGGTAAAGCTTGGTTAGACAGCGACAATGGTCCATTGCGCGAAAAAGTAATCACTGACATTGAGGACTGCGCTCAGTTTATAAAAAAGAACTGGTCAGCAACCAAAGTGGGCGTGACTGGCGGCAGCTATGGAGGCTACGCCACCTTTATGGCCATGACTAAGTTTGCCGGCGCTTATGATGCTGGCGTGGCCATCGTGGGCATGAGCAATCTTGTGACCTTTCTTGAAAACACAGCACCCTACCGACGCCACCTTCGCACCTCTGAGTATGGAGATCTAATAAAGGACCGTGAATCCCTGGTGCGCCTATCTCCGGTTACTTACATACAAAAAGTTCAAGATCCCATCTTGATCATTCAAGGCGCCAATGACCCAAGAGTCCCAGTAGGTGAGGCCTTGCAAATGCACAAACTCTTGAACAAGAAAAAGCTTTCTGAACTGATTCTCTTTAGCGACGAAGGCCATGGCTCGCAAAATCGTGACAACTCCATTTTGCAGATTGGGCACACTCTCAATTTTTTCAATCAGCATCTTAAGGAAAAAGCAAAGCCATGAACGCACGTTGCCTTCACGGCCTGACCTTCTTACTCTTTTTAGGAAGCTCATCCGCTTGCGTGAATATGGCAAAAGGACCATTGCCACTTCATTCTGCAGACCTCGATAGAGCTAGCACTGGAGAGCCCACAGGGGAATTGCAAAAAGACCTTGTTCTTGATGAAATATTGATTTTTGCGAAAGGTGACGATCAGAGCCTTGCCGCCTTTCAAGCGGCAGTTCAAAGTGGCGCTGATTTTGTTGTGCCCATCCTAACATTGACCAAAGACCAAGTGCTGGTGGCGCATCCACATCTCACACTTAGCGAAAACACCTTAGATCTTGAAAAGCATAGGGGCCGAAAAACAAAAAAGAGCATTGATGGTCACGAGGTCGAAGGCTACTTTATAGAGGACTTTACTTTTGCAGAACTCAATGAGCTTCGCAGCCAGGAAGATCGAATTGCATCGTTTGCCGAAATTCTCGCATGGCGCGAAGATCAGGAGCGCCATCTCAACAGACGGATTGGCCTTGCTCCAGAACTCAGAAGTGGTCATTCACTCAAGCGAATAAACAAAAATGCATTGACTGCCCTTTTAGCCGACATTGAAGCTTCGCCAATATTAAAAACGCCAGATCGTCTATTTGTCCAAAGTCTCGACACCGAAGCCCTGAAGCAAATCAAAAAGCAATCTCCAAAGATTGAATTGATACAGTTGATTTCAGACCCACCCACAAATTCAAAAAATGAGGCAAACAGCGTCACTCTCAACAGGAATCTGATTTCTGAAGGTGGCCTGCGAGACATTCGTGAATACGCCTACGGAATTGGTCTTGCCAAGACCTACCTCACTGGCAATGGACCGCTTAAAGAAGGGCTCCAGGATTGGCTGCACATGGCCCAAGCCAAAGGACTCAAAATCATTCCCTATTTAATGTCCGAAAACCCCGGCGAGATGATCACAGAGGCTATGGGCGTCTCGCTGCGCGAGTACCTCTACTTTATGCAGCTTGGGGTCAACGGCATTCTCACAACGTCGCCCCAAGGTGCGGCACTGGCCAGAACTGAGTACCTACGCGATGAGGATGCTGAAAACTGATCACTCGCCAATCATGGCTGGACCCAATTGTCGCGGGCGCCGCTTTTCAGAACTCCCATTGTTGCGACCACGCATGGCGCCTAGCCAAAACTGATTGTCAAGGGCACGGCCAATCTGAAAGGACACTCCTCTTTGCTTCATGCACGCGCTTTTACCATTAAATATATACTCTGCGCCCTTCACCCAATTGGTGACTCCACAGTATTTTTCCTTGTTCATCTTTTTTGCGACGCCATCATTAAATAGGGTCACTTTCGAATTCACGATAAAAAGGTTGATCGCAAAGACGCCGGCAACCTCATCGACCATTCTCTCTATCTCGTACTCAAACTTTTCTTCAATGACTAGAGCCGGTTGCGTGCATTTTGCATCACCATACTTTAATGTTGATTGGGTCAATTCTTGGTTCCAACCGACCTTCACCGCCGTTTTGTAGCTGTAGGACGACCCCTTGTCCTTGCGGCATGCCGATACAAAATTTTTCCCAAGTACATTGTTCAGATTGCGTATGCACCGGCTGCCTCTGACCTCATAGCCTTCGTTGCAGTGCTCGGCCTGGCAGCTACTGTAGTTTTCGCCACCCCAATACCGCTGCCCCAGTCCATTGGGGAGCTCGCACTCATGATAATTTAAAACGCAGGCACTGTCCTCTAAATGATAGTCGACAACGCAGGCATCGCTCAACGCACAGTCTGAATAGCCATCGCCAAGCCATCGCTGAACGCCGCGCCGGTGATCCATATCGCAATCTTTGAGGTTGGCAAAACAGGCACCGCTCTCCAAATGAAATCCTTCATCACAATTGATGGCGGCACAGGCTCCATATCGTTGATTAACAAGACTTTGCATTCCCCAGCCAAAGGGGACTGAGCAAGGACGATTGCGCAAGCGACATTGACCTGCCACCAACACCTCATGCTCTTGACAGCGCACATCTGGCTTACCAAAATCGCTGTTTCCTCCGGTATTCAGTAAGGTACTGCCTTCACTCTGACAGTCCACGTTGGCCAATTTACAAGAAGCAATTAGGGATTCGGGCTCCTCCGCGCGCCAGGCGTCCAAGCTGTTGCCACAATTCTGAAAACACAATACCCCACTCACAAGGATCAAACATTGAATGGATCTTGATTTCATAATTCTCAGTCCTCCGCCAATCCTATCGAAACTCACAGATAACCCATAGTCTAGCAGCCCTTAGTCTAGCTATCGAGAAACTTTGCTGTGAATCACCCTGAATCACATATCGTCATATACTAAAATGAAATGTAGAGCTTTGAGGCGCAACTGCAATATTTTCTCATTTTTCGACACAGTCCCTGAATCTAAATGGGAACAACCTAAATAACGCTCATGGCTATTGGGAAACTCCTCTATTCTACTTTTAGGTGCAGGGTTGGTTAAATCTTAAACTCATTGTGGGAGGAACAACAGTGATAATCAAAAATAGAAGCCTGATGCTGTCATTAACCATGATTGCAATCGGTTTTGGCCTGAATGCACAATCGGCTACCGAAGGGTCCGGAACATGTTCAATTTACGCCAACTCAATGACCGCAGCCCCAATACCACCAGCGCCTCTTGGAGAGGTGATCGCTGGACCCGAGTATATACAAAAGACGGTGCTTGATACTTTGGACGAATACTCAACGATCGTGGCCTGTGGTGACGCCGAGTATGAAGCGCTTATGGTGAGCTATTGCAATTCGCCAGCGCAGCCAGAGTCTGGATTGTGGCGCGTTGTCATGTATGACAGTCTGAATAATCCCTTTAGCATAGCGTGTGCGTCTTCCGGTTGTGCTCCCCGACTCTGTTCGGACTACCCGCCACCGCCACCACCACCACCGCCACCACCACCACCGCCACCTGCAGATCCCTCAGCAGAAGAGCTCATTGGTGATGCAATTGCAGAAGTCAATGCCTTGCCTCTACCCAAACTAGCTACTTTTCTTTTAAATATTGAACTTAACGCCGCCCTTAAAGGCATCGCAAGAGGCAAAAGCCGACTGAGTTGCGCCTCTCTCGATGTAAGCATGATTCACATTGGGCACCTCGTTAAAAAGGGTTCAATTAGCATTTCTGATGCCGACACTCTATTGGATCTGATTGAAGGAGCATCTATCAAGTTAGATTGCAAATCGCGTCGATTGCGTAGTGAATAATTATAGACCGTAGATATCATCATAGGCAGGGCTCTTCACGATTTTTTGCGAAAGGTCCTGCCTTTTTCATAGAGCCCATTTTGAGATATAAGCTAAATTAGTTTTAGCAACATCTGCCTTATAGAACTCCGCTGATAATATTTATGGCGCAGAACCTTTATCAACCTTGCTGCACACAGCTTTGCTATTCATCTAGGCAAAACTCGGCCTGATAAATTTCACTGATCACTATAAAATTTCAATTGCCCTCTGAGGGCACCTCGTACACCATAGAAGTTATTGAGATCAGTGCCATCCGCTTATGGCCTACATCAATTTCGATACACAACCGTCGGTTATCATAAAGGGGAATCAAATGAAGCTACTGCAAACCTTAGTGTGGATCATTGTTGGGTCACTATGTGTTCCTAGTCTTGGAAATACAAATGAAATCAAAGTCGCTTTTGGCGCGTCGATTGCGAATTACCTGACAAAAGCACTTGCTACTCACACTTCTGAAACAAAATTTGTGGCTTTTAATGAAAAGGGTCTTGCCGCAAACAATATTTTAAAGGCCGTTGATGATGGAACTGCAGAAGTTGGGATTTCTGGCAACTCCTGGGAGAATATGCAGATCTTGGTAAAAGAAAAAAACCTAGATATTAAAAATATGGACAAAATTGTTTCGAAATTCTTAGGCAATGATAAATTGATATTCATGACTTTTAAAGGTGGACCGGCAACGCTATCCAAGGATCAACTCAAAGATGTATTGACTGGCAAGATCAAAAATTGGAAACTCCTCGGATCTGAAGATGCTCCCGTGCAAATTGTTTTGCCTTTCAACACTCCCTCCACTCAAAAGACAATCTCTGCTACAATTTTGGATGGGAAAGACATCTTTCGCAAAGGAGTCAAAATGATGGAAGCAGACGAGATTCCAGCTTTCGTTGCCAAGACCAAAGGCGCTATCAGCTTTGGTTCGCCGCTTTCGAACTTTGGCGACGTCAACAAACCCAAACACCCTGAATTTGTTAAGCCAGTAACCGCAATCACTATTGGTAAACCATCCGCAGAGGTTGAAGCCTTCTTTAAAACTGTGGAGTCCATACTGAAATAGTTAAAACTGGTAGTCAATCGTGGTCCCACAACTTTTCGTGCCCTTGATTTTGGGGATTCGATTGAAATGATGCTGTTTTTTTCCTACGGCCTTAACGTAGTAAATTCTTAAACAGTTAGAAAGAGCTCAACAGCAATGATTTGTCATGGTTGTGCCAGCCGTCGCTGGGAAATCCCGGAACAGAGGAGCCATGCAATAGTATCACTGATTTGTCGTTTGTTTTGATGAATCCTTGGGTCCAATGTCGCCGATGAAAACTTCATAAACACTTTTTGCAGCGATGGCGGCAATTGGTTTGGCGATCTGACTTTCGAAAATAGGAACCAATTCTTTTTGTAGTCGAATCGGAAATTGCCGCAGGATTAGGGAGGGCCTGGCCCTCGGACAAACTGCGCTCTGAAAATTGACAATAGGGACAGCTCAAAGACATGCGCCTGACAAGAGCAAAAGTTGCGCCCACAAGCCCCCAGACCTCTACCTCGGGACCACCATTGTATACCAGTTTATAGGCACCAACCGGCCGTTTTTAGGCATGCCCCGATACAAATGCATTTGAAGAATTGTATCAAGACGAGATTGACGTTGATTTTCACCCACTTAGCCACCTGGGTGAGACAGGTACGGAGATTGTACTCCTATATAAGGGAATAACAAGTGAGGGAGTTTATGAAAACAACAGTAACCGTGAATCAAACAACTGAGGCCAAGAACACTGCTGATGTTAGAAGTCGTTTGAAAAACGCAAAATACTCCTATCTGTTTTTAATTTTCATGCTTCCTTTTGTCCAGAACTGCGTTCCGCAAAAATTCAGCCTTCCCTCACAAGCTCCAGCAACAGTGGCGGCGACAAATGCCGACAACCCAAATGACAATTCCAACAACAACCCGAATGATGATCTAGGGAACAACCCTGGCGATGGTGGCGGCGGCGGTGGTAATCCCGGCGACAACCCTGGCGGTGGTGGCGGCGGCGGTAATCCCGGCGACAACCCTGGCGGTGGCGGCGGCGGTGGTAATCCCGGCGACAACCCTGGCGGTGGTGGCGGCGGCG
>CAYMBJ010000053.1:20179-27296 GCA_964388665.1 uncultured Pseudobdellovibrionaceae bacterium
GGCGGCGGCGGTGGTAATCCCGGCGACAACCCTGGCGGTGGCGGCGGCGGCGGTGGTAATCCCGGCGACAACCCTGGCGGTGGTGGCGGCGGCGGTGGTAATCCCGGCGCCAACCCTGGCGATCAAACCGTGCCTATGGGAACTATAAAAATCAACAACGGCGCGCACGCGACCAACAGTCAAAATGTCATTCTAAATTTGACCTGGGAGCACGCCAGCGAAATGTATGTGACCAACGACTCCACCTGCAACTCTCAAGGTCAATGGACACCGGTTTCGGCTCAGCAATCTTGGACCTTAGCTTCAAAAAACAAATTGGTGGCCGTGTATATACGATATCGAAACTCCAACAAGGTCTCTGCCTGTTTACATGCACAGATTGTACACGACGACATTGCACCTGTGATTGACATTATTCAGAGCCCGCCAGCCACAAGTCAAAACCCAACTGAGACAATCAAGTATGCAATCATAGAAAACGGCAGTGGCATTAAGGAGCAAACATGTGGTCTTGATCAACAAGCGCAGGTCGCCTGCACTAGCCCTGTTGTGACTCCACAGTTGAATTCTGGAAGTCACAGCATCACCATAGGCGCCACAGACTTGGCCGGAAATCCAGCTGTACCAAAATCTGTCAACTGGAACACACTACTGGGACTACCCAGCGTAAAGATTCTTTCTGGTCCAAAGGAGTTTACCAATCAAACCACAGCCAACTTTAGCATCAGTGGCGAAATCGCAGGAAAGCCACTGACACAATTTCTCTGCGCCATAGATTCTGAAACCCAGTATGTCCAATGTAACGATCACCCAAGCTATCTCGGCGTGAACGAGGGTACTCATACTTTCCGAGTAAAATCTGTGGATTCTGCCGGTCGCAAGTCTGAGCCCGCATCCTACACTTGGACTGTGGATCTAACACCGCCAACGATCACCTTGATTGAGTTCCCACCAGCAAAAATGAGCCGCATCTCCCCTGCCGTTGTTGAGTATGCCGTGCAAGATTCTCTCTCAGGACCAGTGGATGCCACTAAGTGCGGTTTTGACAGCGCCCTAAAGAGCTGCCCACTTCGTTCAGAGCAGACACTTGCTTCCCAGACAGAAGGTCAGCATCAGTTCAACATCATCGCCACTGACCGTGCCGGTAATCAAGCACAGAAGACCACATCCTGGTATGCAGAGAACATCATTCAGTACCCAAGCCTCGACAACATTGCTTCTGTCGCATACGAAGATCTATTTCCAAAAGCTGGTGATGCTGACTACAACGACTTCATCACCAACTTTAAGATCACCGAAGTGGTGAACGCTGCGGGCCAGGTTAGCAAGATCGTAATCGACTTTGTGCCCCGCGCGACGGGCGCTGGCTATGATCACCGCTTGTTGCTATCACTAGATGGAATCAAAGATCAGCCGTCTAACATTACCAGCAAGACAGCAGCTCTTTTTAATGGCAGCGCGAACATCTCACTCATTCACTATGACAAAGGTGGACGAATTGTTTCTGAAAAGAAGAACCTACCTAAAGATAAGGACGTAGAAATATTTTCAAGCACTCACGCCGTCTTTAATGTTACAAAAGGCTCGATCAATGTTCGTCCCGATGTCGCACAAGTGCAACCAGTGGTGACTGCACGGGTCGCAATTGAACTCAAAAATCCAGAACTCAATGCTGTTGGCAGCCGCAAGGAAGTGGACCTTTCTAGGTTTCGCTTGATTTTGGCGGTTAAGAACACGAACAAAGACATAGATCTGATCAATGTTTCTAAGCAAATCGACGCCAATGGCTTTCCGTTTGGTTTCGTAATTCCTACCAATTGGAAATGGCCCGCAGAAAAAGTTCATATAGACACGGTATATCCTTACTTTCCGCAATATCGAAAATATTTGTTACAAACTCTCACCAATCCCAATGCCACCGCTCCGGCACACGTGAGAAAGTGGTACAAATATCCTGCCGCCAACGCAAAAACAGGAATAAAATAAGACACCCCAATATCCACGTAGCCCGAAAGGGCGCGTGTAATTATTTTATATTCGATCACTAGATGAACAGGCTCTGCAAATCCCAATTTTGGCAAATGCGCCTGGAATTGTCACCACATCGACGCCACTTCACTCTGAATTAAAAATAAACAGTCGATCACAAGTTTTACACTAGGCACTGGCTTTGCATATCTACTCGTCCATAGGGAGGCGCCGTCGCAATCAATTAACTTAATTGGCGTCTGAGGAGGAATTTGTGGCTAGTGGTGGTATCATCGTATCAATTTTTCATATGTTTAAAGAGGGTGGATTTTGGATGTATCCAATTTTGACCGTGCAGATCGTATCCATTGCGATCATCGCAGAGCGAGTTTACACTCTTTATATCAAGAGACAACTTGGACAGGAGCGTTTCGCGCGCAGTCTTGAAGGGGACATCCGTAAAGGACAACTTGAAGCTGTTGTAGAAAAGACGAGACATACATTCTCTGCTTCATCAGCTCTTGGAACCGCAATTCAAGCTGGAGCGCAATCCGCAATGAACCTCGGCGGTCGCGAAGAGATACAAGCCAAAATGGATCACGTGATCACGAAAGAACAATCGCGCTTAGATGAACGTACGGACTTCTTGGCAATGCTGGGTAACGTGGCCACACTTTTGGGTCTATTGGGCACAATCGTGGGCATGATTCGATCGTTTGCTTCAATTTCACAAGCAGATGAAATGGCAAAAGCCGCTTTGCTTTCTGCAGGTATCGCCGAAGCAATGAATGCCACCGCCTATGGATTGATTACTGCAATCCCTGCATTGGTCATGTACTCTATTTTACAAAATCGCGCGTCTAAATTGAGCCATGACTTGGTTCAAGGTGCGACTTATGTATTTAACTTGTTGAGTTTTCATTGTGAGTCTCTGCCCGTGAGAGTTTCACGAACTCGCAAGGCTTCTTCGAACGCAGAGGCATAAAATGGTTGCCGGTGGAAAGAGCAAATCCAATTTCGAACTGAATTTGGTACCATTTATAGATATTCTATCGACCTGCATTTGCTTTTTGTTGATGACCACGATGTGGATCAACTTAAAGGGTCTCTCCACCCAACAGGCCGTTGGCTCAGAGGCAGATCCGGCAACAGCAGAGGCGCCATTGATAGAGGCTGAGTTTAGCGACAGCGGAGATTTGAATTTTCGTTTAAAAAATTCACCTGAACTCGCTAAGAAGATTCCTGATTTTAATGCAGGAAATATGACTTCAGAGGGTGATTGGCTGCGAGTAAAGAATTATCTGTTGGTTGTTAAGAGAGAATCACCAGAGCTGAGTGCCGCCATTATAATGCCCAAAGGCAATTCTCGCTATGAGGATCTGATGGGCCTCATGGGGCAATTCAAAGATCAGCAAATCGTTAAAGTGGGGATTGCCCCGCTCTAAGAGCAAGTGGGAATGCAAGGTCGTCGTGGTGGGGCCGATCTATCGAGATCGCGCTCAGAGTGGAGCCTAATGGCTCAATATTAGGAGGGATCAAGTGTCTGGAATAAAAGAATCTGCAATTTCAAGAACCGTTTTCGGAAGTCCAATCACCAGCCAGTCACTGTTGCGGCCGCCACGAGGCGCGCAAAAAAAGAAAATCTCAACAGGACTGCTGCTAACAAGTCTGGTGGATTCGTTTTCGATATTGGTAATATTTTTGATCATGAACTCCTCTTCATCATACCAAGTCAAGTTGGATTCAAAAATCAAGCTGCCAGCAGCTCTAGCCGGCCAGCAGCTCGAAAAATCGCCAGTGCTCAAGATAAGGGAATCGCGTTATTACTTAAATGACGAAGAGGTGGGCTCTGACCAATTGTCTGAGCGTCTTGGAACCGCCTTTCCAGATGAGATGCGCCAAGAAGACTCACTAGTAAAACCCTCATTGATTGTGCTTGCTGACAGAAACTTGCCATTTACGGTCCTTAATCCCCTGCTCATTGCGGCTTCGCAGGCCGGAGTCCAGGAGTTAAAGTTCGCAGTGATTAATAAAAAATAAGCGGCAGACATTTTATACCAGGTTCAATTGAGTCGGAGACCAAGCCAACCGATTGAGCAACAAAGGTCTGCGGCTAGAGTGGAATTGGTATTGCTTGAAATTTTCCAGTCTGGATCTTAATATTCTAAGCAATGCGATTGCTTATTGTACTTGTAATACTGAATCTTAGCTTTTCACCAACTGCTTTTGCCCGCGATCCCGACTGGATGCGCTGGGGCAAAAAGCTCATCGGCGAAAATCGCCAAGTCCGCGACAAAAGCGTCGCTGAGTTGAGAAAGATAAAAGATCTGAACGAAACGCTCACAAAGGCCTTGCAAGGTGATGAAAAGAATTTGGCTCTCGATGTCATTGTGGCGCTCGGTCTTGAAAATTTTATTCCTGAACTGATGGAATTGGGCCTTTCCGATCGCGACGGAACTTTTTTTTTGGCAATCAATGGCCTGCTCTCGTCTGCCAATAAAGAAAAAATCAGCAATCAGTATTTGGCCCTCATCACAAACCAATTGCGGCAGCTCTCTGCTGCAAATATTGTTGCCATGCTGGATGCCCTCGGTCGAATGGGAAAGAAGATTCCCACGGCGCTTTGGATAAAACTATTTGATCATCCCTATTATGAAGTTCGTTCCGCCGCACTGACCTTTTTGCGGGTGATGTATCATGACTATCGCTTGCGACCTTCTGAGGATCTCTTGCTTTTAGGGCTCAACTCACCCTCACAGCAAATTCGCACTCAGACTGCATTTTTGATCTCTGAATTTCGTGATAGTCCCAAATACGCAGACATTTTGAATACCTGTCAGCAGAACACTAAAAAAGAGATTCAAAGGATTTGCGGCGCCGCTATAAATGCTAATGCTAATACAAAGAGAAATTCTGCAAAGCCATCAAGTACAAAGGGTATCTCGGAATGATGATCTACTTTCCACACGCTTTTTTTGTGTTGCTAGCTCTGAGCACCCCCACATTCATATCCAGCGCAGAGAGCACTGGTCTTTCGTCGGGTTTTGCGGAAAAATCAGTGCCTCGTGCTGTGGCCAGCACCGAGAAGTCTCCGTGTCTAAGCACCTACAAGAGGCTCTATGACCGCGGTGTGCTTGAATTACGCATGATCTTTGGCTATAAAGATTCGCGACCCGCCCGTTTTGTCGGTGATCGCCATGAAAGAGTGATTTTCACTCAGCACCTGCTTCGCCCCTGCAATGGCCGCGAAGAGGCCTGTGGGTTTTCGCAATCAGAAGAGAATTCTGACGATTTTTTTAAAATTATCAAGGGCCCCGAAGGCGAACCCATTCAGGTCAGGGTGGTGGTGAGCAACAGCTCCGTTTCCTCGGATGATGAAAAGAATCAGGTGGACAAATACCAAAAGTGGAAATCCAAAGAAACAGAAAGACTCTTTTTAGAAGGTCTGGTGAAGGCCGATGTGGTCTTTTACAATGGTCACTCTCGTAACGGCGGAGGACCTGACTTCTTTCCGCCTCTGCTAACCGCAGACGGACATGTCGACTACACCTACTATGAGCGTGAAACGCCAGGACTTGTTAAAATCCTCAAGGCCTTCATTGACAACAACGCCAATATTAAATCTGAAAAAATACAGCTCTTGGGGCTGTTTTCGTGCGCGTCCACCAAACACTTCGCTGAACAGATCATCGAAGAAAGACCAAAGTTGGGACTCATTACCAGTCGACAGTTGATATACTATGAATATGCTATTTATAACTCTTTGGCAGCGCTAGATTCACTCTTGCAAATGAAATGTGAAAAAGACTTCAGAAGTGCGATTCGTAGCTCCTCTTATCAAAAGGGATCGCAAATTACGGGATTTTTTTGAACGATTTTGAGACACTCTAGTGGAAAAAACGGCTAGTGCTCTGTCAGGAGGACCCACAGAGGGCTCCCGTTAGCAGGAGACCCCCCGTTTGCTATCCTAAGTCAGTAATTAGTGACCAAGACCAGATGAGCTCGCGCCCAAATTTCCGCTGTTGTCATAAGCAGGAGCGGCAACTTCTTCTTGCATTGGCGCTGGTGCTGCTTCTTCAACAGAAGCTGTTTGCTCGATCATAGGCTCAGAAGCAACTTCTTCAGTGGCTTGCTTGCTGCTGCAGGCAACAGTCAAAGAAAGCATCGCAGATACTGCTACTAGTGATAAAATTTTGTTCATGGTTTTTCTCCTTCTATAGTGTTTAAGATAGCATGCTGATTTCAGCTTCTATGCTTTTCATCAGTTGCATTATCTGTACCAGAGTATCATGAGCTGAGACCCACAAGAAGCCGCATCGCCTCATCCATAATGACAATTAATGCGCTGAATTGACTATTTTTTATATACTTTGGGTCTTGAGCCTTATGGGCGGCCCATTGGCGGCGCGCATATCTATTATATAATTGATGCTCACCTCATCCAAATCTTTGACTTCATCTTAATTTGAGGCAATTCTTGTAGGTTTATCGAATCTGCGAATGTCCATTCGCCAGAATCAATTAAATCGACCCCATAGCTCAACTGGATAGAGCACCCGTTTCCTAAACGGATGATCCCCGTTCAAGTCGGGGTGGGGTCACCAATACCCCCTCCCAGCTGCTCAGACATACGTTTTTCTTAAGAGATCGACGGGAAATTCAATTGCAAATGAGAAGCCTCGGTTTCGATCTCTTAAGAAAAGCCGAACTCGCATCTGGGAGGGGGTATTGGTGACCTAGAAACGCGAAGGGGTCATTCTTTCAGCGCCCAAGGAACTGAGGTTCAGGCGATTTCTGGCTACAAGTGTATCCGGATCTGGTGCAGAACTCTCGCAATCCTGAGTGCGCTGAAGCCCAATTGTGTGGCTTGCAATCAATCAGTCATTGCAGGTGCTCTTTCCGCATGGGCGCTGCACCTCTAGATCACAAGTTCACCTATCAGAGGCACTGCCCTCAAAATGGAATCCTCTACAAAATAATCCAGGACAATTGGCTCACCTTTCAGGAACGATGATTACCTGTGGAAATGAAGAAGATGGCCCAAGTGTTTCATCTTGGCACGAAAAGTAAGTAAATTGCTCTCAGGTAATGTCATTTAAAATATTTTCTGGAGTTAGAGCATCAAAATTGTGAGAATGGGTTTAAATCG
>CAYMBJ010000054.1:0-26866 GCA_964388665.1 uncultured Pseudobdellovibrionaceae bacterium
TCTTTTTAGGGGCGTCAGATGCTAGAAAAGTGTCCGTCAAATCGGGGGAAGTTCATGTCTAAACATGCCAATGGTAGAGAAATTTTTGAAGAACACTATCAAACGCTGGCCGATCGATTGGACCCTCGAAGATACGCATCTCTGCTGATTCAAATGGATAGAGTTCAACCTAGATATATCAAGCCTTTGCTCCGCTCTGCAAATGGGACTGCCTTAGTCATTGAAGACGTTCTTCAAGGGCGACGCACTTATGGATACGGTTCTTCCTCATTAAAAGAGGCTTTGCAAGGCAGAGCGCGAGATCTCAAGGAGATCATTGAGGACATACTGCGCTCTGGTCATCAAAAGACTCTGTTAGCTGAATATATTAAAAATTTAGCTACTAAAGATCGCCCCGCTGCGGAAGCGCTCGTCGACCAGTGGCGGGCTGTTGGCAATGCGCAAACAACAATTGAACGAGCACTCCTGAAGCTAGCGCCCTGGCGGCCTTATGCTGAAAGAATAAATTTTACGGCTGACCATAGTACTAGTAGCAGCAAGAGTGCTTGCCGCATCGCCATTGAGAAGGTGGGACAATAAATAGATGGATGGATTGCGACTCAAGTGATCTCTAGCCAAATGCTGGCCTCCTTGGCGCCCTTTGGCGGATTGATATCGAGGCCTTTGAGCCATTCGGGGTGATGGCGGCGAAAATAGTGGTGTGCGGTCAGCGTTTTTAGACGGCCTCCTGCAAGCAGGCCAAGGAGCGCGTGTTGTTCATTGTAGTTGCGCCACCGCCACTCATCCGGATATTCAAAGGGCAGAAATATGTCGTGAATGTGAATGAATACTCCGGCAGGGAGTTGCGGAATCACCTCGTGAAAAAGTATGTCCACATCGGTCCCAGGCATGAGCAAATGGCTGGCATCAATGAACAGAATATCACGGGCGCGAAGTTGAATGATTTCGGTGACTGCGACCTTGTCTACTGTCTTTCTGGTCACTTGAGCGCAGAGTTTGTCGATTTCACGTCGAGGAACTGGATCGATGGAGTGAAGGTGAGTCGTGAGGCCGCCATCATTGATGGCTTTGGCAAGAAAACGAGTTGAATGACCAGAGCCGATTTCAATAATTTTTGAAGGTTTGATTTTGCGAACAATCGAATAGGCCATCGCGCCATCCAGACCGGGAAACCAGTCTTGGTCAAATCGAGGACCGTGCGGGTCTTGGGGGTTTTCTCGCTGCCAGCTTTTAAAAAGATCATTATGCTGTCGGGCGCAATCTATCCAACTCAAAAATTCGCTGCTGTCCTGTTCCCATTTGTCAAAGAGCCATTGGAAAATGTAATTTTGATCGCGGTTTCGTAGATCTTCGACGTAAGAGTAAGGAACGTAGTAGCCATAGGCTTTGCCCATTCCGGTCAGCCAGTTAAGGACAGTGCTTTGAGCCTTGGACCAGCGTCTGAGTGTGGTTTTAAGATCGCGTTGCATATTTTCTACCTCCGCAGTCGCTCAAAAGGATCCCACAGACAGGTGAAGCTTACCAGTGTCTTCGCCATCTTTTCGATCCAATTTATATCCGTATTCAATGTTGAGTGGTCCCAATGGAGTAACATAATGAAACCCGACTCCAACGGAGTCGCGGTACCAATCATCAAAATGAACATTTTCGACGGCGACATTGCCGCCATCGTAAAACAGAGCCAAAGCGAAGTTGCCCCATACGGGGATTCGAAACTCCGATTTTATTAAGTTCATGTAGGCTGTACCTGTGAGTGTAAAGGTGTCATCAGTCTTCAGGTCACTGCGGCTCGGGAAGACTTCAGAGGTTCCGGCTTCAAAACCGCGAATTGTTGATCGCCCACCCAATATGAATCCTTTTTTATCATAGGGCACGCCACCGCCAACGCGAGAGCTCAAATTTCTCAATAGACCAAAACGATACTGATTGGCCCACACAATTCGCGATTGCGGAATCGTCCAATAGTAGGTGAGGCTGGCGTTGGTCTTTACGTACTCAATAAGCTCAGAACTGCCCAAATTAGGAGATGAATACTCAATATTAAATCGGGAAACATGGCCAGCACTTGGGTTAAAGGGATTGTCTCGATAGTCAAGATCGAGTGTCGGGCCGATCGTTCCAAAGTAAATGGCCGTGAGGTTTCTCTCGCGGCCATTTTCAAGCAAAAAGTCGCGAACGCTGGCCAGCCCCCAAAGATCAAAAATAAAAGTGACATGAGAGGTGATGGCTCGCTCTAGGGAAAGTGTTCCCTGATTGACCTCGGATACTTTTTGAAGTTCATAGTCCACCACCGATTTGGAGCGCGATATATTGATTCGCATTCGGTTTTTAGTGTCAAGCAGGTAGGGTTCCAAATACCCGAGCGTGAGTTTGTTTTCAAGATAGCGTATGTGGGCTTCGTTGTAGTTCCCGTCTAGGCGGGTTGACACAGATCGGCCAGTGCCGTAGAGATTTCGATACACAACGCCAAGATAGCCCCGGTAGGTCAGATCTCGCTCGTTGGTCACTCCAAAGCCCATGGAAAAAGTTCCAGGATCCCGCTCGGTCACTTTGATCAAAAGCGTGCGCTGCGATTCATTGGATTGCTCTTCGAGAGTGCGCACTTCAATTGTACTAAAATATCCGGTTCGCTCCAATCGTAAGCGACTCTCTTCTAATTTAGTTTGGGTAATGACCTCTCCGGGAGCGAGTTCAAGCTCGTTAAGAATAACCGAGTCTCTTGTAAAGCTATTGCCCTCAAGAGAAATGGTTTTTACGAAAACTTTGGGACCTTCATTGATCTTTACAATGACATTGGCCTGGCGATTTTCATCAAAATATTGAATCATATCTGAGCCTTCATTTAGAATTTTCATTTCGATAAATCCGGCTTCATGATAAAAGTTCTTCACATTAACAATGGCGGCTTCAAGTTGATCAAGATGAAGAGTTTTAGAGTTTGGCAGTGCAGCCACTTCGAGAAGTTCATTTTTAGAAAAAGAGGTGTTTCCTATAAAATCAATCTGATTGAGATTGGTGGCGGGACCCTCTTCAAGATTGATCATGATATCGACTGCGGACTTTTCAGAATTGTATTGGACACGCGTCGAAATCACTTTTGCGGTCAAATAGCCTTCGTTTTGCAATTGGGTGATTAAATTCGTCAGGCCATTGTCCAAATCTTCTTTGATGTAGTAGCCCTTTTTCAAGGTTGCCGAACCATGTGATTGAATAAAGTCGATGTATTTGTCCTGAGAGCGACCGAAACTTCCTTGCAGTACAAAGCTATTGATTTTGATCTTGGCGCCCTCTTTAATATTGAACACCACGCGGTAACGGTAGGGATCTTCCGTCAGCAGCTCTTCGCCGTTGATTTCGACTCTGGCAAAGCCCTTCTTAAGGTAATGAGTCTTGAGCCGTTGCGTGAGTTCTGGAATTATATTCGGATTCGAAGAATAAAAGTTCTCGAGATCCAGGGCCTTTAGTAGATTTCTTGAAGAGTCTTTGTCGTTGCCCCGAAAGGATATGATCAGTTCATCTGGTCGCTCCAGACGATAGACGAGAGTGGCTTCTTTGGTCTTATCATTGATTTGCACCTTAGGTCCAACGACCTCGGCTCGGTAATAGCGATTTTGAACGAGGTAATCCTTGATGTCCTTTTCGATTTCACTGATGCTAACATCTGTCAGCGGCACATTCATTTTTAAACTAAACAGTAACTGCAATCTACCGGCAAGATTTAGATTGTTAGATTCGATTTTTACATTTCTGATTTTAGTGGCTAGTGATTCGTTGATCTTAATGACGAGAACAGATTTTTTGTCTTCGTCTGGGTCGTTCTTGATGGCAAACTCCACTTGAGTGCCCAGGTAACCAAGATTGCGGTAGGCCTGTACGATAGTTTGTGCAGCGACTTCGGGTTTAATGTCATCGATATAGTCGCCCTCTTTTAGAGTGAGTCGATCGCGAAGTTCCGAGTCCGAATAGACAGAATTTCCTTCAAACTTGATTTCTCCAATACTGTGCTGTCTTTGAATGTCTAGTCTGAGCTGTGAGTTTTCGTCAGTATAGAGTGACACTCGCAAAATTCCGGGAAAAAGATGTATTTGCTCTATGAGTTCGTCGGTTTCGGCGGGCGACACTCCGCGCGAAAACCAAGAGGCATTGTGTGTCTTTAGGGCGCTAATTTCGTCTTTGTGCAAGGCCTTCTCTGGATTCGCCAATTGGTAGAGTTCAGCGGCAAGACTCAGCTGAGGAATAAGAAAGAGGCAAAGGAAAAACCGCTTCACTTAAAGTCCCTCTTGTACTCTAGGTCCAATCCCAAGATATCAGATTTCTGCAAATTGTTGTCAATGGTGCCGTCCTGTGCTTCCGCGCCCTCCCAGGAGCCGACTGCCGATAGGTTGGGATCAATGATATACTGCAGTTTGAATTCATTATTGCCTTTATCTGAAAGGGCACGAGAAAAGACTGCGTTGAGTTTCTTATTAATTTTTCTCGAGAAATTGGCCTTGGGCACACTCACATTTTTCGCATTATCAAAAGACGAGGTGATTTGCACTTCGATCCCTAGCGTGTCTTTCAAAGGTCTATTGATAGGTGCCTGATTGAGTAGAAACGCGCCAATTTCAGAGTAGGTTTGATTAACCTGTTCTTTAGAAGATACATTTCCGTCGAGCTGCGAGTCAGTGACTCCCAGGGCAAGAAGTGAGATTAATTCCCGGTCACTCAAGGGAGGAATACTGGTCAGCTTAAAGTTTGGGTTTTTTGCCGGTCCTTGAATCAACAAATTGACATCGTACTGATTGATCCTGGCTTGCGCATTTATGTATAGCTCAGGATTGACCTCGTCGGGTTTGTCAAAATTGACCTTACCCACCACGAGATCAAATTGTTTGTCCCGAAAAATAAGCCGCGTGCCCTTTTCAATTTGTAGCGGCCCGAGTAGGTTCGGCTTTGTGATTGGCCCGACTACACGGAGATTGCCCGTGACGGATCCCTCCGCCTGAGAGTTTTTGACCAGCAATGGTCGCTGCAGTTCCACCTGGATATCCAAATTGAGCTGGGATACAGTTCTTTCCCTGGCAAATTGCGGCAACAGGGAGCTTTGACGAACGCCTATGATCGCATTATTGGTGTCACCGAATTCTTTGGTAACGAGACCAGAGCTGACTTCGTACTTACCAGATAGGACATAAGGAAACCAGCGTCCGGATAGACTCAAAGTCAGACGCCCTTGAGTCTGCACTTTGTCGGGAACACTAAAGTTGGTTCCTTCAATCACGCCATCAATTTGTATGGGTATGTCGCCTAGACTAACAAATTCGATTTCACCTTTTCCAGAAATCGAGCCGCCTGAAATCTGTCCGCGGATGTCACTAATAAATGCCTTGGTTTTTGAAAAGCGGACTTGAGCGCTGCCTTTTTCTATGGGATGAGGAAAACCAGTGATCTTGATAAAGCCATCCTTCACATCAGCAGTTCCATCAATGTTTGGCTTGAGCCAAGACCCGGTAATGTGTGCATTGAGATTGGCAAATCCTGAAAGGTCATCCAAATTGGGGATCATGATTTGAAAAAACCGCAGTTCTCCTGCTGCATTTGCATCGACGTCTAATTTTTCTAATTCAAAATCAGTTCCTGTCAGCTGCAGTCGATTGCCGACCCCCCGAAATTCAAAATCCTGAAGTTGAATGCGACCATTCTTAAAAATCGCTATGGCAGGCTTTAGGTTTCTCAAAAATAGATCACCTCGCCTTAAAAAAAGATTGCGTATCTCAACTTTGCCACTCAAGCGATTCCAATCACTGTTTGGCGAACTCAATTGTATTTTTCCCGAAGCATAGGAGTCATATTCTGAATGAATTTCATTTGGTATCAGAAGGGGTGTGAGTTTGAAATAGTCCCAAGAGTTGATGTCGGCATCAATAGCGATTCCTTCACCCTTGTCATTAAAAGGAATTTGCAAATGGCCGATGATTCTTTGTGAGAAAAGTTTCGTATCAAGGACAAAGCGATTCTCGTTGATTGAAAATGCAAATGTGGACTCAGGAAAGCTGTCCTCTGCCAAATAGAGTTTTTTTAAGGCTCCCTCAACTTTAAGATCAGGAGATAGCAATTCGCCCTTGAGTTTGCCGCTGAGCTCAATGTCGCCCTGAACTTGACTGTTGTTTTGCAGAACCCACTCAGAATCCTCGAGACGCAGGTTTTGAGTTTCGATATTAATACCATACTTTCGGTCGGAAGAAATTCCTCCTTTGGCTTCGATTTTTGACTTGCCCTTGCGAATCGCAGCACGATCAATTTGCAAATTGCCGTTCTCGCCATTTAAGATAACGTCCAAGGCGTCATAGGAATCTGGACCAATCTTACCGTTACGGATTTGGCTTTGCAGCAAATAGTCCATTTTCCAGATATCTAGAGGTCCAGAAAAACGTGCCCGCGCAAAACCGATGCCCGACGTAGTCAAAGGAAAATCATATTTTCTCTTGATCGCGTAGAAAAAATCCTCGAGTTCGATCTGCGGAGACTCAAATTGTCCAGAGATAGTGTCTTTTCGCAAATTGATCTCGAATGCACCCGAGTAAGCGCTATGAGGAAGTTTTCCAAGAACATTGTCAAAGGCCAAGATCCCTGAGGCGTAGGTCAAGTCCGTTTCGAGTTCGCCAAGTTGAAAATCCTCAAAGGTGAAATCTGGAGAATTTATCTTCATTGATAGAATGGCAGTGTCCGAGTTGCCGCTGGTTTGACCGCGAATAGCGACAGTCCCTTCGCTCTTGAGTCCCACCAAATTACGCAGATACTCAATTTGCACTTTTGGTGTTTCAAAATCAATTGTGAATCCAGTTTCATAGCTGATAATCCCCGACGACTTTCCGCTGTCGTCTTTTACGAACAGGTCGGCCTCGTAAGCAACTTTTTCCTGATCCACTGTAACGGAACCTGTGGCTGCAATTTGATCTAGTTTTACAATATTTAGAGCAGAAGAATTCATGTCGTTGTCTACGCGAAGATCTTTGCCAGTGGCATTTCCAGAACAGGTCACCGTAAAGTCCTGAACGCCTCCACTGCATTCTAACTTTCCTTGAAGTAACAGGTACACGGGAATGCGATTGAGATTCAGCGAGCGAAAGAGCGCTTGGAGATCAATTGACTGGACATCAGCTGTTGTCTTGAATGGAATTTGTTCGCCGAGAGATAGTTCCGTTTCTGTAAGGCGAACCTTTCCTGCTGGATGCTCGAACGAAATTTCAGAGAGCTGCACCTTTCCCGCGGCGAACTTTCCTTCTAGTCGAGCATCTCCAAGTTTAAACTGATCTATGCTTACGCTATTGGTCTCAATGTTCATCTCGCCGGTGACGTTTGTTTTTGATTCAACTGCAAGTTGTCCTGAGAGTTTGAGTTGGCCTTTGACTGTTGGAAGATTGTGGATCACTGGCTTTGCCAATTCAGAAATTTTTTCAAGATCAATATCGGTATCAATTTTAAAGCTTCCGACGGGGACAATTAATATTTTTTTCCAGTCGCGAAACTGTCCCTGCAAATTGAGAAATGATTTGTCGATTTGAACTTGAATGTTGTTTATATTTAAGTTGTCCGGTTCCAGTTGGACACGAATTTGCAACGCGCCATCTTTGATCTGCGTAAATGGGGAAAACGCCGTTAGAGATTCAACATCTATTCGGGCCGTCAGCTTTTCACGCAAAAATGAAAATAGACCTTTTAATCCGCGCAATTCGTTGCGAATTTGATGCTCCCGTGATTCCACGTCGACATCCCAGTCGGAAAGCATGACTCTCCGTAGGGGAATCTGGCGCAATATCGAAAAGATCTGGTCTACTGGAATTTCTAGATTGTCGCTCTTTCCTTTTAACCATGAATCCACATTGATTGATGTCTTGAGTTTTTGAATATAGAGGGTATTGATTTCAAATTGACCAGTGAATAGATCCAAAACATCTAAAAATCCCTGGGCCCGCTCGATCTCGATCTTTGAGAAATTTTCGGCCAAGAACGGATCAAGAATCTCAACCTTAATATCAAGACATTCCACTGAGAGAGAAAGGACATGCACAATGATGTCGCCAATGTCGATTTTGGCAATCGCAGTTGATTCGCTCAAAGTGCGAATTTTTTGAATGGCGGCGGCTTCGATCGCAGGGAAGATATACAATTTAGTAGCGAAAAAAGCAGTGGTGATGAGAACTATCGGTAGAAAAAAATAATACAGCCAGCGCTTCACTGGTTTCTCCAAGTATTCAATAGCATACTGGCTTCTGTTTGCCCAGGGTGATTGGCGACGATGGCTTCGAGCAGTTCATGCGCGATGTGCCTTTCACCCATTCCCCATAATGCTCTTGCGCGAACGATCATTATGGCCGCAGCAATTTCTGCCTTATGTGCGTAATGAATCTCCAGATAAACAAGCCAATCGAGTGCTTCAAGAAATCGTCGGAGCTGAAGCAATGATTCGACCCTCAACCAATCAATTCTGAATTCCGGTTCGGCATGATTCAATATTTTTAGGGCCGTCTCGTGATCATCAAGAAGAATCGCACTTGAGGCCAAATCAAAACTGAGATGTGGTAGAGTCAACGCCGCTTGATAGAGAGAGCGCCCAACCGAGTTGAGAATCCCTTGCTCTTGTGCATCCATGACTTCTTCGACGAAAGTAACCTCTGTCTTTCGTAGCGAGCGTCGCTGGAGAGTATCATACGCAGCTTGCTGGACAGCTTCATCTTTTAGTAGCATGACTTCGCGATCGTTTGGAAAGAGTCGCAAGAGTTGGTTGATAAGAATATTGGCCTTTTCATATAGCATGGCTGCTTTGAGAGTGTGTGCCTGTTGAATCAATTCGTCGCGCCGGCTTTGAGCGAAAGCTTTAAATTCCTTTTCTTCCTGTTTACCCCAGGTTTCCATAATTGGCAAAAATTTGCGGATTGAGCGGGCTTGGGCAGCTTCGGCATGCGCTTGATCAGCTTCGATTCCGGTGAGTATGGCCTGCAACAATTGATCCGGCAAATGATCACGATCTGCCGGCAAGCCTTTAGCTAGCGATTCTAAAAAAAGGTACCATGGCACCTTGAAGCGCGGCCTGCGAAAGTTACGAATTACAAACTGCACGAGGGTCAAGTAGAGACCTGAATGATGTAAAAATTGTGACATAGTGCGGATCGACTCTTCGCCAAAATAGAGGTCTTCAGACTCCATCGTTCGCAGGGCCCTGTCGGCAACAATATTGACATCTGGATGTTCTTTTAGAAGGTCGCGAATAACCAATTCAAACTTCTGCATGAACTGATATTTTCACTCAAATTAAAGAATAATTCACTAAAGATTACACTTGGGTAGGCCACTCGCCCAGCCGGTCAGATCGATTTTTTCCTAGACCACTGACCAGCAGAAAGAAGTTCGAAAAAGTCAGAGCCAAAACGAAGCGACTATTTTTGTGAAACTCGCTCTACATAGGCGCCGCTGGTGGTATCCACTTTCAATAGATCACCCTCATTGATGTGCAGTGGCACATTGACAACTAGACCCGTCTCCAAAGTTGCTGGCTTTGTGGCTCCTGTGACCCGGTCCCCTTTTATGCCAGGATCGGTCTGGGCGACCTTCAAATTCACCGATTTTGGCACCTCAACGGCGACGGCCTTTTCATTAAAAAACAAAATGCTCACTTCCAGATTTTCCGTAAGGTAGTTGGACTGATCGCCCACCTCATCGGGAGTCATCATGAGTTGCTCGTAGTTGGACTTGTCCATAAAGTTAAAACCATTGTCATCACGGTACAGATAGGACATATCCTTGGTTTCCACATTGGGAACCCCAAACTTTTCGCCACTTTTGAAAGTGCGCTCTAGATTCTGTCCCGTGAGTAGGTTGCGGAGTTTGGTTCGGGTGAATTGGTTTCCTTTGCCAGGCTTGACGTGCTGAAAATCCACAACGGTGTAGGGATCATTGTCGATAAGAAGTTTTAAGCCTTTGCGGAAATCCGAGGTTTCTAACATTTAATGCTCCAAGGTGACGGACTAGATTATGCATCGACACTACTCAAAGATGGCCTGGAATCGCAACAATAAAAATTGTCGAATTGAGGCTGGAGGTCCATCAAGTTGGTCTTTTCGCCTTTTAGCTAAGAATCCTTTTGAAACTCGCTAGTTTTGCGCAGCAGCAACTGTAGCCGTCGGAGCTTTTCCAATTGAACCGCCTTGCTGCGTTTACCCAAGGGGGGCGGCGCTTGGTTTTGCGGCGCCATGGTTTCATGCAGTGGGCTTGCGTGAGATGGAGGCCTTTCGTGCAGTGGGCTCTTTGTCGCAGAAGCGGTGGTGCCCTTTTGGGCATGCTGCGCGGACATTTCCACAGGATGTGCGCTTTCATCGCCAGAGGTTGTGTCGTCACCTGAGCTTGGCAGTAGGCGCTCTTCAAGCATTTGCACTCTTTGGATAATTTCATCATGGTCGTTAAATTCAATCTTTGCGTCCTTCAGTAGCACATGAGCCTTTTGCAGGTCATTGCGCAAAATCAGCGCGTCGATCAAGGCCAAAACTCTTTGCAATTGATTCGGAATATTTGTGACAAAATCCGAAGGAATCTTGATTCGGGAGTTTGTAGCTGGCCCAGCCAGGAGGTGCTTCGATTGTGGATCGTCTTTTTGCATCTGCAATTCTTGCTGCCGCAGATTTTCGGCTTCTTCTTTTATTTTCTCACGCAGCGCCTCGAGGGTGGCTGTGCTAAAGGTCTCTTCGTCATACTCGTCGGCCGTGAGGCTTTCGAGTTTCTCAACGGCTTTCTGAATCTTTTCGTAGTGAGGATTGTAAAATAAAATTACCTTATAAGCCTTCAGGGCCTTTTTGGGATTTTTTAATTCTGAATAGGTGTGCCCCAGAAGCAATTGGGCCTGCACGTTTGATGGGTCCAACTGGGCGGCCTTTTCTAAATGTTCAATGGCCTCTTGTGGTCTCTTTCTTGCTAGCAAAATTTTTCCGAGCACCACTTCGCCCGAAGCCAGATTGGGATTGTTTTGCAAACCCCGCCGCACGGTCTGCTCCGCCTGTTCCAGCATATTGAGCTCAAGATAGGCGTCGGCCAATGGCGCAAAAACAGGGGAGTGCGGGTCTTTTTCAAAAATTGCTTGAAATCTCTTTAAGGACTCTTCGGACCATTTTGCCATTATGTTTAATGCTAATGCGAGAGTTGGTTTCTTATCAACTTAAAACTTTGGCAGATGGGCTTTGAAACGCGAACTTTCATGTTTTTCGATTGAGTAATGGCGATGATATTTAGTAGAATCGGCAGTGAGACTCTGCAGTGTGCAGATGAATATTTGAAGGAGGCCAGGTGACTCATGCTCCCTTAAGAATTATGGGTGTTGACCCCGGCTCGCGAGTCACGGGCTTTGGAGTTGTGGCCAGTGATGGCACTCAGATCATGCATGTTGCACATGGTGTGATTGATCTTAAAAGTGTTGATCTGAATCTCAATGAGCGACTGCCCCTTTTGGGTCAGGCCTTTCGCGAAATCATGGCGCAGTATCAGGTTGACGCAGTTGTGGTGGAAAGTATCTTTTTAGGTAAAAATCCCGATTCTGCATTTAAACTCGGGCATGCGCGTGGCGTGCTAATCTATGAAGCAGGGCTCAAGCCAGTTCAAGTGTTCGAATATGCCACTCGTAGCGTGAAGAAGTCGCTCACAGGATCGGGCGCAGCACAAAAGGATCAAGTGGAATGGTTTTTACGCAGCCTTTTAAGAGTTGAAAAGGTAGAACCATTGGATGCTTCAGATGCTCTGGCGATGGCCTGTCATCACGCCATCGTCAGTCGAAACCGTTCTCTTTTTGCAAATGCCCGCGACCTATGATGGGATGAAAGCATGATTGGTTCACTTAGAGGCGTTATAACCGAAATTCAAGAAGAGTCTGCAATTCTCGAAGTGCAGGGCGTGGGCTACGAGGTGCTGCTATCAAACCGCGCATTGATGGACTTACAAGCCGACAAAGACAGATTAGCGAACAAGGGTCCCGCGGCGAATGAAACAAAATTGTTAATCTACACACACGTGCGTGAAGATCAATTGCACCTGTTTGGCTTTCTGACCCAACAAGATAAGAATTTGTTTTTATCCCTTTTGAAGGTCAATGGCATTGGTCCGAAATCAGCTCTGACGCTGATGTCTGGAGCCAGCACCGAGCAAATCGAAGAATGGATCAATAACGGGGATGCAAAGGCCTTGGCGGCATTGCCAAAGATCGGCAAGAAGACCGCTGAGCAGATGATACTGACTTTAAAAGGAAAGCTTGTGGTCATAGAGGCGCCCGTGAAAGTCGAAGGACCTGCGCCACTTTCTCATGAAAAGAAAGCGATTGCTTCGGCGCTGATGAATTTGGGTTTCAAGCCGCAAAAGGTCGAAGAGTTTGTGCGCGAACTCAAAGCTGACGTCACTTTAGAAGAAGGTGTGCGCAAGGGTTTGAAGGCATTGGCGCAATCCGTAGAGCTGGGAAACAATTTGAGCTTTTAGGCTGTGCGCTTTTAGAGTTGAAGTGCAGATTCACTACGAAGGATGGCAATGAATAACGAATACACCAAAATCACCGAGTCCGTGTCCTTAGAGATTGGCTCTGACGCTTCTGTGAGCTCTCCATTTTTGGGTGGATCCACATTGGGCGAGGCCGAAGCAAAAATTGAAAATGAATTGCGACCACAACGTTTTGCTGATTTTGCCGGACAAGATGAATTTAAAGAAAAGATCATGATTTTCTCCAAGGCTGCCAGAGCCCGAAAAGAAGCGCTCGATCACACACTTTTATGTGGTCCTCCCGGTCTGGGTAAAACAACCATGGCCAAGATCATCGCAGAAGAGATGGAAGTGGACTGTCGTATGGCGGCAGCGCCTGCCATTGAAAAAAAAGGTGACTTGGCGGCGCTGTTGACGGGCCTTCGACCCTTTTCGGTTCTGTTTATTGATGAGATTCATCGTCTCAATCGCAGCATCGAAGAGTACCTATACACAGCAATGGAAGATTTTTATATCGATATCATTGCCGGCGAGGGCTTAGGTTCGCGAGCCATGAAGTTTCAACTTGTGCCCTTTACATTAGTGGGTGCTACGACCCGTGCTGGGCTTCTGAACGCTCCTTTTCGAGATCGCTTTGGGATTATGGAAAGACTTCAGTTTTATTCTCGAGCAGATCTCGAAAAAATATGTATGCGCTCCGGTGGCATTCTCGACATTGAGGTGACTCCAGAAGGTGCGCGCGAAGTGGCTAAACGTGCGCGCGGCACTCCGCGGATCGTAAATCGTCTCTTAAAACGAGTTCGCGATTACGCACAGGTATTGGGAAAGGGTGTGGTGAACGAAGAGATGGCCATATACGCGCTTGATAAGCTGGGTGTAGACGAAATGGGCCTCGACTTTATGGATCGGCGAATTTTGCAACTGATGTTTGACAAATACAATGGTGGTCCGGTGGGTATTGAAACACTATCTGCTGCATTGAGCGAAGAAAAGGGCACTCTTGAAGAGGTCTACGAGCCCTTTTTGCTTCAAGAGGGACTGGTGCAAAAGACTCCCAGAGGACGAACCCTTACTGAGTTTGCTAAGACATACATTCAGGGTAAAATTGGAATTTAAGAAGGCCGATGTTCGCAGCATCTTAATTTTGCTTTTGGTGGTCTGGGGGATCTTTGCCTGGCCACTTCGAACCCCCCACTCCGTTGAGGGCTCTGTTGGCGGGTACCAACCTCTATTTCAATTTTGGCCTCATGAGCGCAGTCAAGAATAAAGCCATGATGAAGGATGCCAACACAAACAAAGCAAATATTTTTTTATCTGAGGTTGGTGTCGGCGAATTAGAATACTCGCGATGGCAGTTCGTATTCCTGCGACTTTATTTGGTCGTACTGTTGATCGTTTTTTTTGTCAATTGCAGCTCTCGGTCATGCTGGGGCGACATTGGACCGATGGCATGGCTTTTGGTGGCAAGCCTGTTGGTGCCTAGATTCGATAGGGAGTGGCGTTTTCCACCTCTGCTATTTTGGGGCAGCTATGTTTATATTGGTGCCAGTCTGACTGTTGAGGCGATTCAAAAGTTGCAAAATCCATCATGGATGCGTGGCAAAGCCCTCGTTCATTTGTTAAATCACCCCGCCGCTCTGGATACTCAGCTCCATAGGTCGCTGCTGAGTTTGCCAGAGTCCTTGCTCTCGGGAGCTAGCTATGCCTTGCTAGCAGCCCAATTGTGGATGTTGCCCTTTGTGCTGTGGCAGAGAACCCGATTGTTGGCCTGGACTCTATTTCAGATGATCAATTTTACCTATGCGATCATTTTTGGACCGGGCATTTGGTTTTTTACAAATCTGGCTCTGGGAATTTTCACTTTTGACGGTCGCTGGCTAGAAAAGCGTCGGTCGGTGGCCGCGCCAATTTTGTTTTTTGATGGGGTTTGTGGGCTGTGCAGTGCCGCCGTTGACTTTGTCATGGTCGAAGATTTTGGCCAGCGAATCAAATTCGCGCCACTTCAGGGAGAGGCGGCGAAGGTAAAACTGCCAAAAGAGCTGACCGCCAATCTCTCCACCTTGGTTTTGTGGGAGGATGATCGAATTTATCAAAAATCTGCTGCTGTTTTTGTTGTGCTTGACCACCTTGGTGGCATTTGGAAAATTTTGAATATTTTTAAGGTCATACCTCGCTCAATTTTGGATCTCATCTACGATTGGGTGGCAAAGAGTCGCTATAGGTGGTTTGGTCGCAAGGAAACCTGTCGCTTGCCCACCCCACCAGAGCGAAGTCGCTTTATAGATTAAACAGAGCAAAGTGATTGAACAGAGTAATCTTTTGACGATGACCGCCCATGGGCGGCTCAGCAGTTGCATTGTCGGGATTCTTCCATTAAGAGAAATCTGAATATGAAAGAGTATAGGCTCTTGAGGGTGGTGAAATTGCAAACTGTGATTTTCGGGAATCATTTTAGACTCTTGCTTAAACTGTTGAAAGTTGCAGTATTGGCAGCGCCAATCTGGTTGTGCGGCGGTCCGACTCTGGCCCAGGAGCCTGTCAGCGTGGAGACTTCGATCTCACAATATGGAATACAGTACTATGAATTTCCAATTCAGGTAGGCGTGGTCCCTTTTTTGGAACTGAGTTCAGGAGGCTACACCTCTGGACAGAAGGAATTTAGTTTGGCGAGTGTTCCCTATTCAGCAAAATTTCTTGGTTCGATCTACTTTTGGGGCGGACGGGCCGTTGCGGACTTTGGCGTGGGGCGCTTCAGTCAGTCTTTTGAGAACTTGGAGTCACAACAATCGATTCAAGGTTTTGATAAGAGTTCTCGACAACTGAATCCGCGCATCAGTGCAAATTTCAGTGAGGTCGCGCTTCGCTATCAGTTTGCCAATCGCTGGCAGATTGGCGTAATGGAGAAAACGATTTTTGATGTGGGCTCCAGCTTTGGCGCAGATCAAGCCGACGCTCTGTTTGCTGGTTTATCAGTAGCAAAAGAATTCAATATGTCGCGCAACTGGGTTGGCCGGATTGGCGGGCGTTTTTTAAATGATATCAATATCAATGCCGCCGATGTTAGTGAGGGCGGAGCGAGAAATTCAAACTCAGGTTCGCAGCGAGATGTGCAGTGGTTGGGTCTTGACCTTTCGATTGGTTGGAATCTACGTTCAGACAATCAGGTGAGTCGGCTCAGAGATAATCAGCCTGCCAGGCAAAGCTTTTCTAAGACCAATAGTACCAATATTATGACAAATTGAAAATGGAGCCGGAAATGCAATCACTTCGCCAAGAACTCAACAAATTGTTTTCGGCTAAGGATCCGCTGGACTTATCTCCTCAATTTCAATTGAGGGCCTGCGTGGGGGTCCTTCTTCGAGGAGAAAAACTGTCGCAATTGGAAGTGGCCTATATTCGCAGGTCAGTGACCACCGGTGATCGGTGGTCGGGGCAAGTTGCATTTCCTGGTGGCAAGCAAGAGGCCACAGACGCCGATGACTTGGCTACTGCCGCGCGTGAAGTGAAAGAAGAAGTGGGTATTGAGCTCGATCGCAACGACTGCATTGGGCGGCTCGGTGACATTCAAATACGCAGCCAAGCCAGCCCTCTTGAATTTTTTGTGCGGCCTTTTGTATTTTTTCTTGAACGACCAGTCAGTGTGACCCTAGACTTGCGCGAAGTCTCAAGTTTTTTTTGGGTCCCACTTTCGCAGTTGACCAGCAGTGAATCTCAAACTCATCATGAGTGGGTGCATGCCGGCCAAAGTCTGCGTCTGCCAGCAATTCGCGTTGAAGGGGATCCGCCACTTTGGGGAATGACCTACTTTATGACTCGCGATCTTGTTGAGACCTTAGAAACTTCTTCTCAAACATCATAGGAAACAGATCGCCAAACTCATATGTTTCAACGTGAGCGCCTTTGAGATTGGCTAAGTGAATTTTAGTGCTTGATGAAGCAAATTCAGAAAGGACTTGCCGACACATTCCACACGGTGGCCAGGGAATATTTCCAGGGCTCACAATGCAAATCTCTGAAATTAAGGATTGGCTGCTCTTTTTCGTCTTATTGCCAGCGGCCGCGACGGCGCTAAAAATCGCGACGCGTTCGGCACACATGGTGGCTCCGTAGGAAGAGTTTTCAACATTGCATCCTGAATGAATATCACCGGATTTTGTTAAAACGGATGCGCCAATTGTGGCGCCACTGTAGGGAGCGTAGGCGGACAGTGCTGCCTTGCGGGCGGCCTTGATCTGTTGCGTGAGCTGCTTTGTGTTTTTTTCTAATTTCTTTTTCGAACTCTTCTTTGTCATGGTTTGATCTTTCTTTAAGGAATCTTGGCGCCGAGTTCAATCAAGTGATTGTACAAGGCAATCATGGGCAGTCCTTGAATGGCCGTAAAATCTTCGCAAATGATTTTTGAAAACAAACTGATTCCGGACTGTTCGATTTTGTAGGAGCCAGCACAGTCTAGCGGCGAATCTCGCTCCACGTAGCGGGCGATCTGGGCATCAGAAAGATTTCGCATAAACATCTCGGAAACATTGAGATGCCCCCACACCGAAGAACCCCTGACCACACACAGCGCAGTCAAAATCTGATGAGTTTTGCCAGAGAGCTCCCGCAACTGCTGCTGGGCCAACTCTGGCTTATGGGCCTTGCCGTAGATTTTCTGGCCAAGCGCGACGACCTGATCACTGCCAATAAATACGCTGGGATGGGAGTGCGAACTGCTGGATTGTGCCGAGGTCGGGGCTTTGGCATAAGCGGCCTGCACGGAAAGGGCCTTTTCCTGGGCAAGGGTGGTCGCCAATTCGCGAGGATCACTGATCTTTTTCTGAAATGCAGCTTCGTCAATTTGGGGCGCTCTTGCTTCAAAGGTCAAGCCGACCTTTTCAAGCAATTCCTTACGATAGGGCGAGGTGCTGGCGAGTATTATTTTCATTATTCTATTGGCCGGCAGATGAAAGCTCGTGTCAAGGGGTGTCTTTTGCTGCAAGAGGGCATAGAAGGTTGCATGTCATATGACCAAAAGTACCCCCAAAAGATTCCCCAGAAGACTCACCAGAAAGCTCAACAAATGATGGCACAGAACACGCCGCCGAAGTCGCATCGGCAAAGCCCGAGCGCGGATCATTTGCCCGATGTTTCCGGAGAGTCTTACATTAAATCAAAGCCCGGCACAAAAGGATCTGAAACTGCAATTGACAATCGCGTGAGTGGATTGGCGTGGGTGGGGATGCAGAACATTCCATTGCAAATTCTGCTTCCCTTTGAGGGCAAAGAAATTTTGGTTCTCGCCAATGCGCATGCACAGGTGAGTTTAAACAAAGGTTCTTCACGAGGCATTCACATGTCGCGGCTCTACGAAGCCTTGGACCTTCATTTGGCACTCAAAACATTGAGCCTACAAAGTATGAACAAGGTCACGCAATTATTTTTGGAGAGCCATCGCGATCTCTCCTCCAAGGCACGCCTTGTTTTGGAATTTTCCTTACCCATTATTAAAGCCACTCTAAAATCACAGCGAACCACAAAGAGGTATTTTAAATTTCGTCTTCAGGCTTTGCGTTCTGAGAGTGGAAAGACCCAGTTGCTGGTGGAAACAATTGTGGATTACTCCTCGACCTGCCCGGCGTCCATGGCTCTTTCTGGAGCCTTGAATGCCGACACTTTTGCAAAAAACTTTGCCGACCGAGAGTTAATTCTTGAGGAAGTTAAAGATTGGCTCAAGAGTCATGAGTCGGGAATTGCCACCCCTCACGCCCAGCGCAGTCTAGCGAAAATCAAAGTTGCCGTGACTGAAGACTTTAATTATACGTTGCTGCCACTTTGGGTTGAAGAGGCTCTCGGCACTGCTGTGCAAACGATGGTGAAGCGAGAAGATGAGCAAGAATTTGCGCGCCTCAACGGCATGAATCCAATGTTTTGCGAAGATGCGGCTCGACTTGTGAGTGAAAAACTGCGACGCGAACCCCAAGTCTTGAGCCTAAATGCTCGTTTTGTTCATATAGAAAGCCTGCATCCACATGATGCAGTCGCTGAAATAAAATGGAAGAAAACCATCTGTGAAAGTTAGTAAGTCTCCGCGCAGTCGTGAGCAAAGTAGCAATTGGTTCAGGGGTAAGGTTTTTTCAGGATATACACAATGGGTACACCATTAAAAACTGCAGATGACCAACAATAATAGCCTCAACTCGACAAAAATTTTTGGCCAAAAACGATAAAGCTCGAACCAGAAAGCCCAATCCGGCAATATTCTCGTTATTGCCAACCTCTTCTTTAATTTGTTGAATTCGGAGTTTTTCATTTGCAGATCCTCCGTGGCCCATGGACAATCATAAGACTAAAAAAATATCAAATCAAACTAACGGTGTAGTACTAGAGTCATTTAGGAAGACGATTTAATCGATGATTGTCTTCATCTGAGACATAGATGAAGTTTGCATCTCCAGAGATTCCATGGGCGCTTGAAAATTGACCCATCCGATAACCAGCAGTATCATTGCCGCCTTGGCACCAACCTGGTGTGACGATGGTGGCTCCTGCACATCCAGACTCTCCGGCCGTGGGCGAATTGCCAGGATAGACGGCCCCACGCCATCCCACCATTGTGCCCGTAGATAAATTCATTTTCCAAACACGACTATAGGTGGTTCCGTATAGGTGAGTTCCATCTCCCCAAATCCCTGTATTGCTTTGATCGCTCCAGCCACTCAAGATGGCTCCATCATTGGTCCAAGTGTGGATGTAGCTGCCAGTTGAGGTTCGCGCCGCTCCCAGCCAGTTTCCGGCAAATGAATATTTATCAATCCGACCATTGTAGTAATTTGAGACGTAGAGAAAGGACCCATCACTATATATTCCGCCGCGCCCATTGGCCCAAAACGCAAATCCACCGCCCCGGTCACCACCATAGTTGGCAACGGTCGCCGTACCGCCAATGCACCAACCACCTGTGGATACGTCATAGGTGCCATTAGATCCATAGGTGCAGCCACTTACCGGATTGGTTCCGATTCGACCCACCCAACCATTGAAGGCGCCAGTGGTCGCATTGTAGGACACGACTCTGTGATTCCCGCTATCGACAACATAAAGATTCCCGTTGACGTAGGTGATTGCCGTAGGACCGCTTAAAGAGCCGTCGTCGCTGCCTGATGTACTGATTCCAGCATTGCACCAGCCAGGCGTGAAAGTTCCCACCGGGGCTCCCGAACATCCCACGTCTCCCGAGGTTGGCGAAATGGAAATCCTGCCAATCCAGCCAGCAGGTAAACCTGTCGCTTTGTTGAATCTCATGATTCGATGATAATACAAATCTGCAACATACAAATAGGTGCTGTCGCCGGTAATGCCAATGGGAGTGTAGAAGAGGCCCGGAGTAGTGTAGTTGATCATATAATTCCACAAGTAGCTTGGATTGAAAAGAGCTCCAAGGCACCAACCTGGTGACGGACCCATGGCAATTGCCGATGTGCAACCAGGATCACCTCCCGTTGGTACACTTGTTATTCCACCAATCGAGCCCACCAACTCGCCGGTTAATTTATTTATTTTTTTAACTCGGCTGGCACTGATCTCTGTCAGATAAATGAAGTTCCCATCCGTATAGGATCCTGCAGGTGACCACATCGAGCGATCATCAAATCCATATTTCTGTGCAAACGCAGTGGAGTCATTGGACCAACTGAGTGGACTTGTGCTTTGAAAAGCCAAAGTTCCCGAAAAGGTACCGGTGTCGATGTCATATCGCTTGATCGCTGGATGATTGCCCCCTTGGCCGACTAAAAAATTTCCTAAAGGATCAATTGCGATCGCGGTTGCCTGACTAAAGGACCTTTCAGATAGACCGTATTTGGCTGTACCACCTAGGCACCAGCCCGGGGTATCGTCGTTTGGCGCGAGTGTCGAGCATCCGGGATCTGCGCCAGACATCGAGGCATTGTTGCTGACCTTTCCCATCCAGCTCAATACGAGGCCAGTTGCTGGATCCACCTTCAGGATTCTATTGTAATCGGCCACAATCAAGTTTGTGCCATCGTACTTCATGCCAAGTGGACTGGTCCAATTGAAAGACAAATTGGGCAACAGACCTGTGTATGCGCCCGAAGTCAGATCGTAGGTATTGATCCCACCGCCGCTGTCAGTAAAAGAAGTGTACAACGAGTTTCCAATGACAATTAGACTCTGGGGATCGTTTACGCCACCGCCCCCAGCATAGCTGCGAGGATTTACCTGTTTGTAATCTCCGCCCAGGCACCACCCCGGTGTCACCGAATTGCCACCCGTGCTCGTACAGTTGGCCGCACCTCCTGTTGGCGTCGTCGTATTCACAACTCCAATCCATCCAGTGAAGGCGCCACTCGCCGCATCAAAACGATAGATGGCCCCACGCACTCCCGCATACAAATACCCACTGTGGACGGTCAAGGAGGTGGGATAGCGAAAGCCTCCGTCACCAAGAAAATTATTGTAGGTTGTCGACCCGCCCATGCACCAGCCGGGCGTTGCATTTCCTGAAGTCGTTGAGGTGCAGGCGGGCGGGCCACCGGGCGCTGAACCCGTGGGAGGCGCATTGACGGTGCCTATCCATCCTGAAAAAGCTCCCGTGTCGGCTCGGTATCGCATGATGGTGTGACCATAAAAACTCGCGACGTAAACATAGGTTTCATCAACAGCAACGCCTCTGGGATAGTACATAACTCCATTGGCATTGTTGCCGCTTGCATAGGAAGAGCCACCGATGCACCAACCTGGCAGTACAGTTGCATTTGTTGTCGCAATGCAAAGTGCGGCACTTGGAGTTGCTAGCGAGCTCCCCTTAACACCGATGCCTCCTGCTGACGTGAATCCGCCTACCCATCCAACGTAGGTTTGATTCTGGTAGTCGTATTTCAATACGCGGTGAGAGTTGTAATCGGCAACATAGAGATACCGCTTGGCCGCATCAAATGTCATATCATAGACACTAGAAGTACCATCAGCACGTGCTGCTACGGGAGAACCGCCACTCATGAACCAAAATTGATTGCCATTTGAATCCACATTTGTGCCTTGAGTACCAATCCACCCAGGAGCAGCAGTCACCGCAAAGGCAAAACTTCCAGGATCTAAAATTGATTCATTATCAGTTGCAGAAAAATTAAGTCCAGCCTCAGGATACTGTCCTTTAAAATAGAACGGAAACACACTTTGGCCCTGTGTAAAAGCAAAGCTAGTGATAGGCGTTGCACAGGCACTGTCAGAATAGAAAGCTCCCGCTGTGCCTGCTCCATTCAAAGTGCCGTTGATGGGAGTGATCGCTGCCGTTACCGTTCCCACTCCATCTACAGTTTCAATATTGAAGGGTCCAGCGCAAACTGTATTGGCTGCAGTACCCGGAATGGGTCCCACGATAGCGAATGCCGAGGGCGAAACACCCACACTTAAGGTATCAGAGTTGGACATCTTTCCGGCTGGATCTGTCAAAAATACACTTAAGGTTTCAGCTAAATTGTCTTTCAAGTAAACCACAGTCGATGTCGCATTCTGAGGAATCACCACCGTGGTCTGACTGCCGCTGCCACCACAGGTTGGAGAACTATAAAACATCGCAGAGGCACTGGATGTTAAGCCATCCACAGCCAGTGACGTATTGCTGGATGGAGGCACTTGATTTCCAGCAGCATCTTTTAGTGCAATTGTAAAAGCGCTAGAGCATCGCCCCGCCACCACACTCGACGGACCCGAAAAAAAGATTGTCGAAGGCAAAATCTCCACTGGCTGTAGCCCCGATGTAGCCACCATATTTCCACTGGCATCAGCTATACTCAAATTGAGGCTTTCTGATTTGTTATCTTTTAAATACACATAAATATCTGTGCCTGCACCAAATGTGATCGGCAATTCAACATTGGTCGCCACAAGAGGGATCGTACAAGCGGAGTCAGAATACAAGGTAGCGTTAGAGCCAACAATGCCTCCTATGATAACTGGAGTAATTGCAAAGAGCGGTCCCGAAGACCCATTTTCGCCCGCCGGCGTGATGACTATCGGTGACGAGCACTCTCCCGATACGACCGAGAGCGGAGTGCCCGGTGCCATTGGTGGCGGCGCCTCAGCCAGGAGACGGATCTTGCTAGGTGAAATCTTAAATACATAACTCCCTGGGGCCATGACGCCTGATGAATCTGTGGCTGCTAAGTTTGAAGACTCAGATTTTGAGTCTTTCAGATAGTAGGTTTTCGTGTTGGTACCAGCCGTAAAAGTGATAGTAGAGGAAATCGGTGATCCTGCACAGCTGCTGCTCGTATACAGTCCTGCACTTCCCAGCCCAGATAGCAATACCGGCGTATTTTGCAATGTATTGGTTGGATTGCCACCATCATCCTGGAGTTGTACAGTAATTGCCGCTGAACAGGCACCAGATAGAGTACTCTCTGGACCAGTGATTTTTATTTTCTTAGGTGTCCCAGCTGTCACATTGAAGGAATTGCTGTACGCGGTTGTCAGTGAGCTCGCGCTTGCTACAATTTTATAGCCCGTTTGAGTCTTGTCGATGCCCAAACCCACAAAACTCGCTATTCCATTTACCGCAGCAACTGTCGTTGTCCCGAGAAGTGAGGCCCCGTTGGTATTGGAGGCAATTGAAAGTGAAACTTCGGCGTTGGCAGAAGGCCCTGTCATTACAACATTTCCCTGCGCATCTTGGATGGCCACCATGATTAGCGATAGTCCATTTGCACCCGAAGGTGAGTTCACAGGCTGTTGCGAAAATCCCAATTTAGTGGCGACGCCCGGCGCGAAAGGTGCCAGAGTTGTCACGTCGGTAAGCCCGGAAGGCGAAGAAATCCTCAGCGTACGGTACGGAGGAAGAGAATCTGCAACTGTTGAAGCAATGGCGCCAGACGAAACACCCAAAGCATTGGTATTTTGCGATGGCTGACTAATGATATCTCCACTAATGGAAGATGCGAACGTGGGCTTAACTCCTGAAATCGCATTTCCATAGTCATCTTGCAATGTAATTTGTACCGAATAGGCCGAGAATCCATTGGCTGTAAGTACCGGGCTTGGCGGAACCTCTGGCGTAATTTTTATTGAACTGAGCGTTGGCGAAACCTTGCCCGGTGCAATCGTGAAAGGCTCTGAATCTACTGTGAGCTCCGGAGAGCCATTCAGTTGTGCCGAAGTATCCGGTTTTGTCGCAGAAATGATCTTTGTTCCTGCCTCCTGTATATTGATACCAGAAAAGGTTGCAATGCCAGCAATGGCCGAGACAGTCGCCGCACCAGAGATTGTACCCTGAGTCGGAGAGAGCGCCGCCAACGAGAGCGTAATCGGGGCGGTCGAATCGACACCGGCGGTGATCACATTTCCATCTGCATCTAAAATTTTGACCACTGGTTGATTTGCCAGCGCGATACCGGCAATTGAACTCGTTGGTTGAATTTCAAACTGCAAATGACTTGCCTCACCCATTGGTGTGAAGCTGACTGTCGCAGAGTTGTTATCAATAACACCGCCTACGACTAGCGCGGTTTTGCAGATATAACGAGTGCCCGCAACAAGATTTTTCAATGTGTACGAAGTTACACTTGTGTTGGTTTGCTCATACATCAATTCAAATTCGGCACTTGCAGAAGTTTTGCAATAAATATTCACATAGTCAGCATCCATGGCGCTGTTGTACTTTAATATCGCAGAATTTCCATTTAAGATATCGCTAGAAAGAATGCCTCCATAGGGAATTCCAGGAACATCCAATTTATTTCCGTCCTCCTTACCATCGGCATCAGCAGCCCTAACTCTAAAATAGTAAAGCTTCTGTTCAAGTAAATTGGTAAGAAAGACTTCTTCCGCTGGCGCTGGAACTGTTTTAATGAGTGTCGGTTTAAATTTCAACGTAGTGTCATATATATTGTAGGCAACAACCCGGCTATCGCTAGATGCCGTCCATTTGATCCTAACTTTATTTGAAGCAGCAGTCTCTACCACTGTTGCTCCCACGAAATCTTGATATTGATTTACAGAGGGACCTTGAGTTGCATTGGTTGGCATTGGAGTTTCCTGTGGCAGGCAACCACTCAAAAGCGAAATCAGCAAAACCATCCCAGCACCGTATCGTTGGCCACGTCGCTGCAGCCTATTGCCGCACTCAACTAAAAAGCGCATATAATACTCAGTCAACTAAGCGAACTCCTGTAATAATGCTACGCAGAATGTACGATGTGGAACCTATATTCCAGTGTCTGGAAAATACTCCAGGCCACATAAATTCTGCCATCTTCTCCGCTTTTAAATATCGGATAGGCTGGGAATTTCCTTGAGCACTCTAGATACATTTTTAAAGAAACTAACTAAGATTCGTATCACAATTGGAAATCGAACTATGATTCGTATCACAATTGGAAATCGAACAGGAATTGTAAAAGTTGAAATTTCATTTGAATTGATCGGCTATCTCGATCCCTTCGTTTTATGAACTTGTCCACTTGATTGTTTCAAGATAACGACATCCTACGATTAACTTTAATGGTGCCTAGTCTCAACTCGAATATTGAGACAATTACCTTTGAGGCAAAGCGCGCCACAATGACCAAGTCGGCGGTGCCCACAGTTTTTGCCTGCCAAAGCTTTAGTTCCCCTAAAGTGAAGTTAGGAAAAGATCAGCATCAATTCAATTTTGATGAATTGAACTACCACTTTGGATTTTGCGTTTTCATCAGATGGGTTATTTGGTGGGGATGGCCAACAGAAACAAGTTGTGATATGCAACATACAACCAAAGATGACTCAGCAAACGATCGGGCCGCTTGGTCGTGCACCAGGTTTTTCTCGCCAAGCGATTGATTTTGGCCCGCAACATGGCGCAGGTGTGATTGATGCTAAAGATGGGATCAAAAACAATCTTCTTTAGTTCGCCCTGTCCAACGACACAACCCTTGCGCCCCTGAAACACTACATGCTCTCACTGGAGACCTTTCATCAACGCGCATGCTGAGGCCTGCAATTTCTTTATTACAGCTCAATCAGATCATTCACGGCTAAGACCTTTTCCGATCCATAAATCGGTTTCACATAAGAAGGGACCAGTTAATGATTGATTGGTCAAATGTAGCTTTAATAAAATCTGCCCTCAACTTTTTTTGGCGAAAGTTATTGCTTCTTTTTCTCTTCTAATTGCTTTAGAAGCTTAGTGTCGGAGATAATAACCTTTTTTAAAAGTTCTCTGAGTACGGGTTCTGCATTTTTACTGATGTGAATATCCATGCTCGCGAGGTGGCCAAGTTTTTCTGTGTCATTGAGGCTGTTCACAGCAAACCGAAGTTGCTCGAGACCCGCTGATACTGAGCCTGAGTAGCTACCTGCCACGGCTTGATTTGTGGCAAACAACTCCTCTTTTCCTGTATCTGGATTTTCCTTCAAAATGATATCAGGAAAGATATCTTTGGATCCTTCAATCTCATTTCCCGTATTTAACAAAGCAGGAGCAGTCCAAAGTAAGCCTGTGACAACAAAACCGTTTGCCACTGGGAGAATCAAGGGTGAGCCGCTGTTTCGTCCAACGCCAATCGCTTTTGTGGCATAAGACTGAACTTTCCAATTCCTTGCAGACTGCAAAAATGCACTGCCTCCAAATTCATTCATAACAAGACCATCTGGATCTAAGATCTGCTCCGCTCCTCCACCAAGGATGGGTGCGGCGGCCAATGTCAATACATCTCCTCTTCGTTGAAAAATGAAACCCGCATTCTCATCAACTTCTTTATCTCCAGGTTTTACAGGTCTCATATTCTGTTCCGCTTCTGAAAGAATTTTGGATTTCAGTTCGATGGTATTCTTTGGCCAAAGTGAATCTGTTTCATGTGCCCGATCAAAATAAGGAGAAAATGTTCTTCCCGCAATTATGGCCCTTTGGAGATCAGCAATTGGAGCAAGCGTCTTAATATTGATTGCAGAAAGGACAAATGGCTCCAAGTTCGAAAGTTCAGTAATATCCTGCAAGCTCAGAGATTTAGTGTTTGCTTTCAAAATGGCAAAGTCTCCAAAGGTACTGGCAAATAGCATTTCTGGATCAAGTGGAATGTGAAATTGATTTTCCTCTCCGTTGGCGCGAAAGCCAAGGCTTAGGTGTGCTGACTGGGGCTTTTTGTCTCCGACATGACGGGAAGTCACAAACAAATACTCACCTTTAAATTTGCCAAGATAAACTCCAGTCGCTCGAAAGGGAGGAATTGGAGTGCTAATGGCCACCACAGATCGCAAGACAGGCATGTTTTCAAAGACCTTCGCAGCCAACTCAGGATCAGCATTTATAGGATAGGGAAATTGGTAACCGACCTCAGTGCTGCCGACTTCCATTAACAGGCTCCTGAAAAACTCATAATTTTTTGATTTTTAAATCAAAATGTTG
>CAYMBJ010000055.1:0-26492 GCA_964388665.1 uncultured Pseudobdellovibrionaceae bacterium
TGTTAATGTCGGAGGCAAATACACCAACATTTTTACAGACAAAGCCACTTCAGGAAAATATGTTTTGCGCTACAAGTCGGCGGCCTTTTCAGCTCCTGTTTCACTGCAGGCCAATAAGGTCTATTACCTAGAGGCTCAAAATTCAAGTTCAGCGCTATGCTACTTTTTGATGGCCAATGAAAACGGCTTTCGAGATGGATACGATAGCATACAAGGTGCTGAGGCCTGGAATGATCAAGCGGAGTACTCAACAGGTGAGGCGTGGAATCTAATGTACATTTGGGGCAAAGCCCGCCCAGCGATGGAATGGCCAATGGCCTTACAATTAGAATAGGGGCATCAACGTTGCATTTCACAGACGAGAAAGTGATTCGCTGACCAATACGAGAGAAGGTACAGGTCTCCAGTCAATGGATCTTGTCTCAACCAATATCGCCAAATCGGGGGCGTTTCATCATCAAACTGAATGTACGCATAATTCGAAAACCTCTCCAAGCGTCTGGAGAGATCGCTATGATGCGGGAACTGCTGCTTGGCAACTTCAGGAGTCCAGTCGCTAAAGGGATTGGTTTTCGAAAAGAACGAAAATCTTGCAGAGAAGTGCGGTGCAAACGAGGAAACCCCGTTGTCATCCCCGCCCTTCAATGCTGCCGCAAAGTAGGCCACACCATGATGGGCATGGTTTCCGTCATAATTTTCTGATTTATGGAAACAGTCTCCGATGTAAACTTGCTGGTCCAAACCCGCATCAGATGGCCCTTGTGCCTTTTCAAATTTAGACATGATTTGTGCCTGAGGCGCTGAGCAGAATTGCCCAGAGTCGCCACATGGATTTGGCAAATCGACGGCCCCAGAGGCCGACGCTGAGGGTGAAGCAAAGCCACTCTGGCCAGCCACCAAAAAGATAAGGATCTTCCAAGTCATTTTCGAAACACTCATTAGCCCCCCAAAAAAAACATCCCTGACAAAGCACTAGGATTCAGACTCCTTATTTTCAATACTGTAGACGCATACGGGTATGTCATAAAAGGTGGAATTTTTTTCAATTCTCTTTCCCACCTTTTCAGCGACTCGAATCGATCTTTGATTTTTAGCCTCAATAATTGAAATGATCCTCTTTAATCCTAACTTTTTGAATCCGTAGTCGCGGCAGGCGATGGCGGCTTCGGTCGCATATTCCTTTCCCCATTTTTGACGAGAAAATCGGTAGCCAATTTCATATTCCTTTAGTCCATCAATATGCTGAACTGAGATTCCGCACTCACCAATGACTGCACCCGACTCTTTTTCGACAACAGCCCATTGTGCAACACCATCCCGCTCGTAGCGTTTTTCGGTGGCGTCTAAAAATTTTTGTACGCCGTCGCTGTTGGCTGGTCCCCTTACAGAGAACTTCATCACTTCTGGATCGCCGAGGATCTCCAAGAAGGCTCCAAAGTCGTCGCGATCAATTTTCCTTAGGATCAGTCTTGAGGTTTCGCAAATCAGTTTATCCATCTCGACCAATATGCCATTGTAAAACCTGATCCGCAATATTTATGCTCCCACAGATACAGGCAAGACCAGACCTCTGTTTAGGCGATTCCGCTATTGGCATTGCTCTTGCTCCTTTCGTCCGATGTGGAGCACGAATTGTGATAAGCTCATTGATTACAGCCCTTTTTCTATCCCTGCCGTCAAATGGTTCTTACATAAAGACAAATCACGGCAACATTGACCTAGATATTGACGTAAACATTGAGGAGCCAAATCTTTTCACCGGCTACCTCCAGGATCTGTTTTATGAAAAACTCAAGTCAAAAAAACAGTTAAAAAAGTCAGAAATAGAAGCCTATTTTCTGTCAAGAAACAGACAGATAGCCTTGTCACTTTTGCCCATTTCAAGCTTGGTCTATGATCTATTGCACAATCAGTGCCCACTCGCTCATTCGACTAACAAAACCGATCGAACTTACGATGACGCGCGAGATGCACTTATGCATTTTCTTTTCTCTGGACTGCTGACCCACTTTCACGGCGCAGATAAAGCTAGATACTATCTCTTGCTCAGAGAAATCTATAAAGGAAAACACTTTGAAGATATAGAAATTATTGATGGTCAGGGCGCAGCAAAGCCGCACAGAATTGATGATTTGGGACTTTCAGAAATAATGGATATTCACAACAATGAAGAAGGCATTGATGCCGTTGCCAACCTATCTGAAACGCAAAAGATGGCTCTCCTTCATCCAGAGGAGATAGCAAAGTACTTACTTGATGAAGGATTTCACCGTTTACAAAACGGGACCCTTGTTTTCTTCGAATCGAAATATCCTCACGAGTGTCAATTCCTAGATCAAAAGAAAAACAAAAGCGAGATTCTGAAAAAGTTCGTCCCATGATATGTACAGGATCACTGGTGGCAAATCTGGCTATAGCCGAGCGGCTGCTACGCTTTCAAACGCGCAACTTCGCGAAGCGCCTCTGAGCAGACCCAATGAATCAGCTCGTTTTGCTGAGGAAGGCGGTCGTTTTCGTTGAGCAAAACATTTTGATAGTGATAGAGATCTTCGAGTGTATCAATATCAAAGTTTCTAGCAATCCGCTCGATCTCACCGCTGCTCCTCAGGAGCTTTTGCAACTGCACCGACGTTGTTGCGGAGCTGTATTCAACGCCAAGCCAGTGGCTTGGATCAATGGGAAGGCCACTTCCAAAAAAATAAAACCCTCCGTCTTCTGTCTCGCCAATCACATATTTTTGACTCTGCCATTTTATGGTCTCAAGAACTCCATGAGCAATTTCTTCAACAGAGATATGGGGCGCGTCCGAACCTATAAAACAAACACTGCGATGTTTGGCGAGGAGTTCCATGTAGACCTTGTTCAGACGGTCCCCCAGGCCCCCCGTCCCTTGTTGGATCACTGGAAAATCCCGCCAAATCGGGGCGTGTGCGCCTTCCGCTTCTGCCACAGCCCAATAGATCTGCAGATTAGGAATTTTTGCTTGAAGACTCTTTGCGACCGCCGCCGTGGCGGCAAGGGACAGATCATAAAAGCGATTGGCAACTTCCCGACCGACCGATGAGGCAAGACGGGTCTTTACAGGCGAAAGCCCAGGTGTTTTGGCAAAAATTGCAAGTGCACAGCTGTCGCTCATTGAGCTTTTCCAATCTGGAAAGTTTTTCCCATTTGGATGATCCGATTTTTTATCAAGCGACCCAACTCCGGAATCGCTTGATGAGCCGTGAGCCGCAAATGCTTGCCAGTGGTTTTGGCCCAACCCTCAGTTTGGTAGCGTCTTGCACTTGTATAAAGAGCCTCGCCCACACAGTGCAGCTTGATCTTTTTCTGATGCGCGCACCAAATCAAAAGATGGTCCTCACCGTATGGCGCGGTCTCACTAAATCCACCCAGTTCTTTAAAAGTGCTATTGTGCATGCAAAATCCTTGATCGCCAAAAGGCAAACGCAAAATACGTGAACGAAGCCAAACACCGAACTCATTGGTGGGCATCTGAATGGGCCCATCGCTCAAAAATTTTAGATTAAAAAAAAGAATGGCCTGTGGATGATGCCCAATGCTTCTTTTTAAATTGGACACAGCATGCTTTGTCAATTTAGAGTCGCAGTGAAGAAACCAGTAGTGCTCTGACGGTGCAGCGCGGGCGCCCGCATTGAGCTGTCGGGCCCTGCCGACCTCTGTACCCACCCAACGAACAGAAGCCGCTAGACCAAGCCTGTCTGCCTCGCCGCGCAACTCTTTTTCTAGATTCGTTTTAGAAGAAATCACAATGGCATCGTCCACCGCCAGCGAACGAAGATCTGGCAATAGCTCTTTCCATGCGGAGTCGCCCTCTGCAACTGGAATAATAACTGACAAACCCATATTTACTGGCTCCATTGGTACGAGGTCACAGATGTTAGCAACAGGCGCCGATGGTGACGGCACTTGTTGCCGCGGACGCCCCTGTCGCCGAGCTTCCTGCACCGGTAGGACCACAGTCAAACAGTCCAAAGTGAGAGCTCATATCGCCAATAATCTTAAAGTACTCTCCGAATCGCGTTTTCTCAAGCATCATTGCCGTATTGCCACAGACCGGAACCGCTTTGCCCTTTTCAAATGTATGATGATCATCAAGAACAAAGGCATTGGGACTCTCGTCGATTCCGCCCAGGTAAATCGCAACCTGGCCATGATCTTCGCAGCGATCTTCAAGCGCCAATTTAAAGGCTCGCACCGTCATCGAGTAGAAATCAATCATTCCTGCCTTACGCTCCATCTCGGCATTGTTAAGAGTGATCCGCGTGCGCGACATCAGGCGGTAGTCGCTGCAGCCCAGCCTCAAGAGCAATCGGCGAAAGTCCTCTGTATACATGGCTCCACCCAGGCACTCACCCACAAGAGTCGGATCTTGCGCCACTTCGCTTGGTATTCGGCGACCAGCAAAAACATCGGAAAAGTATAGCTCGCCGCCCGGCTTGAGAACCCGAAAGATTTCTGAAAAAACTCTTTCTTTGCTCGGCGAAAGGTTCACGACACAGTTAGAAACAACAAGATCAATCGAGTTGTTTTTGATTCCAGCACTTTCAAGATCTTCGATATAGCCCTTAACAAATTTCACATTGGGTTCGTGAAAACCAAATTTCTTGGTGTGATAGTCGAGATGTTTTTGCGCCACCGCAATCTGTTCATCTGTCATATCGACACCGATCACCTGGCCCGCAGGGCCAGCCAATTTTGACAACAAATAGCAATCACGTCCACTGCCACTCCCCAAATCTAGAATCGTTTTTCCCGCCAATGCCGAGAGAATCGGCGAGCCACAGCCATAGAACTTGTCCTTCACTTCATCATGCACATCTTTTAATATATCGCGCAAATGTGCTGGCATACTTTCGGCCGTGCAACAGGCGCTCGTTTTTAAATCCTGACTGGATTTAAGAATTTTACCGTAATACTCCTTAACGCTCTCCAACCCTCTCATAGCTTGATCCACTTGTGTCTCCTTAAATTAAAGTGCCTGAGCAGGAGCTTCCCGCTCCTGCAGCGCATGCATAACAATGGTTTGCAAAGGCAATCTGCTTTTTATCCAATTCGTCAAATGAAGAAATATCCCATATTGTTTTCTTTCCAGCTCCCAGCGGCAGCTCCAGCATTTGATTAAAATCACAGTCAAAAAGTTCACCGTTCCAACTTACAGAAACGAGATTTCGACACATGACACCTTCCGCCGCCGTCGGATTGAAACTATTTGCCAAGAGTTCCATATACTCAGTTAGCTTTCCAGACCTTTCTAGGTCGCGAAGAAAGCGCTTGATGGGCATATTGGTGATCGTAAACAAATTATCAAATTCGATATTAAATAGCTCTTTCAATTCGGCCTTGTAGTCTTTTTCTAGCTTCTCCTGCGCCGGAGGCAAAAAGGGACCCGTCGGATTATAAACCAAATCGAGCTTTAAACTTTTATCACCCTTTCCGTACCCAAGGGAGTTAAAAAGCGTCAAGGCCGCAATGCTCTTGCCAAAAACTCCGTGCCCACGCTGCTTCTCAACATTGTCCTTAGAATAGCACGGGAGGGATGCGACCACATGCACAGCGAGCGCCTTTAAGAATTGCGCCGTCTCCTCTTGACCCGGCTCATAGAGCACAGTGAGGTTGCAGCGATCGATAACCTCTTTATTCAGCTCCCTGGCAGCAACCACCAACCGACGAAAATGGGGATTCAATTCTGGTGCGCCGCCAGTGATATCCACCGTCTTTATTGTCGGCGTGTTCTGCATCAGCTCAATCACACGATCAAGGGTTGCCCCCTCCATGTTTTCCGTTCGCAGTGGCCCGGATTCCACATGACAATGGTGACAGGCCTGATTGCAGCGTCGACCAATATTGACCTGAAGTGTTTCGACCGGCGTTCGTTCAATCTTTAGCCCATGTTGGCTTATGGACTCTTGAAATGTTCTCATATTATCCCTTTTAACATCGCAAAACACAAGTAACCAAGCGCACCGGCGATGGGCAAGGTGATGACCCAAGCCATAACAATCTTTAAAATCAATCCCCAGTGCGCTTGCTTGGTGACGGAGCCTATACCGAACAGCGATCCACAAGAAACGTGTGTCGTGCTCACTGGCAATCCTAGCTGCGAAGCACCGATTACGACCGCACTCGTGACGATGTTTGCCGAAAAACCCTGGCCATCATTCATTTCAGTAATCTGGTACGACATGGTTTGGGCTATTCGTTTTGCAAAAAAAACTCCACCTAGCGCTATCGCCACCGCAACAAGGGCCATGGACGGCATCGCCGTGAACGAGCCTCCCACCAAGAGAATGGCTGCGATTTTAGGCGTGTCATTCAATCCTCTGGCAAAACCCACCAGCCCTGCGCTCATAAAGTGACCAGCATCCAAAACCGTCTTTGCACTGATTCCTGCAACTTGGCCAATGTAGCGATCCTCGCAGGTCACCTTTGTGCCGACGGAAATTTGCGGCGCGCTAGTGAACTGCAGTACCGCCGCAGAGGCCCCTTTAGGCACGCCTTCGGGAGCGACAACGAGGACTTCGCGGCCGATACAAAGACAGCTCTCTCGCGACACTCCGAGGCGGGAGCGCAAAAAACTAAACAAGGGATACAATAGTGCTGCGCCAGCAATTGCCAGAAACGGACTCAGCAGCAAGGGCAAAAAGAAAGAAGAAAACAATTTATTGCCATTGACACCCTCAGGAGAGGCCAACAGACCCGCCCCAATCAATGCACCAATGAGTGCATGAGTGGTGGAAATAGGAAAGCCCAAGCGAGTCGCTAAAAACACAGTTGAAGCCGCAGAGAGCGCCACAGAAACAGAAAAAGATGTCAGTCCGACGACATCATCTGGCACCAAGCCTTTTCCAGAAAAGTTGGCCATTAGCTTCTGTGCCAGAAAAAATGCAGCCATAGAGCCCGCAAGAGTCGTGGCCGTGGCCCAAAACAGTGCGATCTTATACGAAGTCGTTCGACTACCAAGAAGTGTGGCAACACCCTTGAAGTTGTCATTGGCTCCGTTTGCAAACGCAAGAAAGAGTCCCGCCGCCAGCGCGAAGAGAATTCCAAGTGACATATGCTCACCTCCTCCAGGTATGAAATTTTTCAAGCCATTCCAGCGCCTTTTTAGGTGCATTGGCCTTTTTCCAAACCCCGGCGGCGTATTTATTGGCCTCAGCTAGAGTTGGATAAATGTGGATCGTTCCTAGAATTTTATTCAGGCCCAAATTGTATTTCATGGCCGTAACATATTCAGCAATGATGTCTCCAGCATGATCACCAACAATGGTCACTCCCAAAATCTTATCGCTATTTGGGGGCGTCAGCACTTTGACAAAACCATGAGCTTCGCCTTCGGCAATCGCCCTATCCAAATCATTGATTTCATATCGCGTGACCTCAAAAGGAATGTCCTTTTCCTTTGCTTCCAGCTCATTGAGACCGACGCGGGCCACTTCCGGATCCGTAAATGTGCACCAAGGGATAACACGGTAATCAACTTTAAATTTTTTGAACGGACTAAAGAGGGCATTCACTGATACATACCAGGCCTGGTGAGCCGCTGTGTGAGTGAACTGGTAGGGCCCTGTCACATCGCCACACACAAAAATATTAGGAAAATTGGTGGTGCGCAAATATTCATCGGCAACAACAGTTCCTCGATTTGAAATTTCAATATTGAGACTTTCTAGTCCAAAGCCCTTTACATTTGCTTTTCTTCCCAGAGCTAGGAGAATTTCATCAAAACCGACCTTAATTTCTTTTCCCTGGTACTGGCAGATCAAAACTTTTTCTGCCTGAGCGGAGCCAGCTCCGCCTTCGATTCTCAATGCCTTGTGGCCAAGAAGGACGTTCAGGCCTTCCTTTCTAAATCCTTCAGTCACCAACTGCGCCGCATCTTCATCTTCACGAATCATCAATCGCGGTGCCATCTCCACAAGCGTCACTTGGCAACCAAAACGACAAAAACTCTGGGCCAACTCACAACCGATGGGTCCACCACCAAGAACAATCAGGCGCTTTGGCAACTCTCGAAGATTCCATACGTTGTCACTAGTTAAAAAGGAGATTTCAGAAAGTCCTGGGATCGGAGGGACCAAGGGGCCTGCCCCCGTGGCCACAACAATATTTTTTGTAGTCAGAACTTTTCCGTTCACTTCAACTTCGTATGGAGACCGAATCATCGCCTCCCCTTGAATGCATTCAACACCCAGCTCAGTGTAGCGCTCGACAGAATCATGTGGTTCGATCTCTTTTATCACCCGCTGTACCCGCGCCATCACTTTCGCAAAATCCATCCTTGGTGCGTCAGTCTCAATACCAAACTCCTGGGATCGCTGAATGAACTTCAAAATCTTGGCTGAGCGAATCAGCGCCTTGCTGGGAACACATCCGGTGTTGAGACAATCGCCACCCATTTTGTGTTTTTCAATAAGAGCCACCTTCGCCTTTATTGCCGAGGCAATGTAGGCAGAAACCAGGCCTGCCGACCCTGCGCCGATCACGACCATGTTGTAGTCAAAATTCTTGGGCTTTGTGTATTTTCGCAGATTTCTCCCCCGTTTGAGTGCTCCCACCACCCATTTGGAAAGCAGTGGTAAGATTCCTATCAGAGCAAAAGAAAGCAGAATCTCAGGAGAAAGTATTCCCGCCAAGGATTCGATCTGCGCCAGTTGAGTGCCGGCATTCACATACACAGCCGTGCCTGGGAGCATGCCAATTTGGCTTACAAAAAAAAAGGTTAGCGTGCGAATGGGCGTAAGACCCATCACCAGATTGATCATAAAAAAAGGAAAGACAGGAACAAGGCGCAGGGTGAAGAGGTAAAAGGCGCCCTCTCTAGCAACTCCGTGATTGACCTTTGCCAACTTATCTTTAAATTTGCTCTGTACAAAATCACGCAATAAAAACCGCGAGGCCAAAAACGCCAGAGTCGCGCCAATGGTGCTCGAAATGGACACGAGAACCAGCCCCACGCCCAGACCAAATATCGCCCCTGCAGCGAGAGTCAAAACCGTTGCTCCAGGAAGCGAAACACCCACAGACACGATATAAATCAAGGCAAAGAGCCCAATCACAAGGATAGGATTTGCGGAATAGTAAGACTGAAGTGACTCCTGATGACTCTTGAGGCTCTCCAGTGAGAGATACTGGCCAACGTCAAACCACCTATAGCCAATCACCACGAGGGCAATGAGCGCGACAATACCGATTCTTCCCGACCACTTTTTTGTCATAACACTCCAGGTGGTTACCATTTGGCGAAAGCCTTGAATGTGATGGACCACTCGATAATTTTTGTATTTAAAAGTTTATATGTATACCTTTTTAGAAAATTTCTGTTAAATAAAACAACAATTCAACCAAACCCTCTCTTTTCTCCGGCCATACAGCGCTGCATGATAGATGAGCGACGTGGAGTGGATGCCTCTGTCATATCAACTTTTTGATTCGCTCAACGAGCTTGTCTCTTGTCTCCCGAAATGCCGCGATTCGATTGGCTTCAGAAATAGAGGAATCAGCAGGATCTGGCATCGACCAATCTTCTCTTTTGAAATCTCCTGGCAAAAACGGGCACTGCTCTTCTTTGCAAAGCGTGACTAGCAAATCAAGTTGCGTAACGAAACCTTTTGGCAGGTCGGCAATGCTCTTGGTCTTGTGCTGCGAAATGTCTATGCCTATTTCCTTCAGCACTTCCACTGCGCAGGCATTGACATTTTCTGCGGGAACACTCCCCGCACTTTCAACGCAAACCCTTTCACCTAAAATGGATCGCGCCAAGCCCTCAGCCATCTGACTGCGTGCCGAGTTTGCAACACAAAGAAAAAGTACATTCATAGAACCGCCTTTAAAGTGATAGACATATAAGACAGTCCATCAATTTATTGTACCAAATTTTTCGAAGTCATGCTACGCCCTCGCCTCTAGACGTTGAGGTAGACGTTGTGGCAAATAGTAACTTCACAACAGAGAATCGCAAGAGAATCCATGGGGAATCCATGGGGAATCGGAGAATGACAATGACATTTTGGAAGTTTACAAACTGTTTTCTACGAGTGAACATTATTTGTTTTGGAATGATTTTATTTCTACAACTTTCTGGTTGCAACCAAGGAACACCCCACTCCACCACAATCACACTTAGGCCGCAGGGCGGCCCAAACTCAGGAGATAAAATTGATCAAGATAAAAAAGAGTGCGAGACAAAGCCCCCCACTCCGAGCTTCGCTGAACTGAATCAATCTGTCTTTAAAACCAATTGTTATGGTTGCCATAACAGTCGCCACAAACCTATCTTGATCTCCTATTCCGATTACCAACAAAATCTACCCGTGGTCATTGAGCAAGTTTTGAATCTCAAGCGCATGCCAAAAAATCATCCACTGAACGAAGACGAGCTTCTCAAAATAAAAATCTGGGTCGACGCAGGGGCTCCAGAAGGAGAGCCTGCTCCGCCACCAAAGCCTCCTGAAGTCGCTGTTGATTGGCAACTGATAAATGACACATTCTTTAAAGCCAAATGCGCCGGTTGCCACCGAGCGGGAAACGAATTTGCAATTTCTGACTTTTCAAGCAAGGAGTTGGTAAAGGCAAGCATCGCCACCATCCATTTTGCTACTGTGATTGCATCAACAATGCCTCCAGCGCCAAAGGATCATCCAGAAGGCCTACCAAATCCAAATCAATTATCTATAGAAGAAAAGCGCCTTTTAGCAGACTGGATCGTTCTAGAAATGCCTTGATCTGCTAGCAACAAAGGCCTTCTAAGTTTAGCAGGCATAATTTCCTTTTTCAGGAGCCTGCTAGCCTCAAAAATTATTTTCGAGTTGAGGCTAATACCATCCATAAGCCACAGTGGGGAATGCAAAATGCACCACCACTTATGGCATCTCTATTGCAAACTCATATTTGCAGAAGTGAATCGATCACTCTTACCTAAGAGCGATTCGTAGCGCAGACTCTTGCACAATTTCTTCAATCACACTTCGAGTGAATCGCATTTTCTGAGGGGGAAAAATGATTGGCTATATTTTTACGTTGGCTTTAGCTATGGCGTTGGCAGCAAGTGGCAGTGTCGCCCAGGCCCAAACTGAAGAAGGGACCGAGGTTGCGGAACAGAGCGAAGCTTCGCCTGCTCAGGCGAAAACCACTGACACCATCCCAGTCGAACGCATCGAAAGGATTGAAGTCACAGGTTCGCACATTAAGCGCATAGATATAGAGGGAGCCTCACCAGTACAAACAATCACTCGCAAAGAGCTTGAGAAGACTGGGCAAAACTCTGTGGCCGATGTGTTACGTGATGTGGCTGTGAATTCCTTCGGTTCTGTTCGCGAGGAATCCGGCAGCAATGCGGCAGGCGTGGCACACGTTAATCTGCGCGGCTTAGGCTCGTCAAACACCCTTGTGCTACTCAACGGCCAGCGCTTACCTTCTGATGCTGTGACCGGAGCCGTGGATCTCAACTTAATTCCGATGGCTGCCGTAGAGCGCATTGAAATCTTAAAGGACGGAGCGTCTGCAATCTATGGATCAGATGCACTGGGCGGCGTCGTCAATGTGATTACGCGAAAAGATTTTAAGGGCACAGAGGTGTCCCTCAAATCACTTCTTCCAGAAAAAAAGGGCGGAGCTAAGCAAGAGATCAGCGTCGTCAACGGTGTCAATATGGATCGCTGGAATATGGTCAATGTGCTTTACTACCGCACCAATGAGAAGATTTATTCGCGAGATCGCGACTGGAGCAACAACGGCGTTAGCCTCATTGGTAGTCCTGGCAGCTACCGCAATCCCGGCGCCAGCTGGAACGCTGACCCCAACTGCCCTGCCGATCAAATTCGCGTCACTGCTGCCGGAAATTTTTGTACTTTCAAATTCTCCGACTACTCGACAGAGCTTCCCGCTCTCAATCAATTGAGTTTTCTTTCGGAAACCAATATTGAGGTCAACGCAAAGCTGCGCCTAAAAGCCAGAGTCGGCCTCACTCAAAAAAATGCGCAGTGGTCCTACGCGCCCGCGCCGGGATCATTTCAAATCGACAGTGGCGTTGCCGCGGGCTTAGGCTCTGGAGGAGGACCTCTGCCTGGCACTACGCCGGGACAAGATGTTCAAGTCCGCTACCGGCTGCTCGAGCTCGGGTCGCGCGACACCAAAATCAAAACTGATTCTTACAATCTGCTCCTGGGAGGCACCTATGTTTTGGAGAGCGGCTGGGAAGTGCAGCTCAATGCCGCAACAAACAAAGTTAAAAATTCTGACAAGGGCATCAATGGCTATGCGCTCACTGAGTCCCTCACTTCGGCAATTGAGTCGGGAGCCTTTAATCCCTTCGCCCCAGCGGGACAGAAAGGCAGTATCGAGCAGTCCCGCTATGTTCCGGAAGAGAACACCGTCTCTGATTTGAACAGCGCTGAGTTGAAGGTATCGGGCGAGCTCGCCGAGTGGAGCTCGGGACCGGTGGGGCTGGCCGTGGGAAGTCAGTTTACCCAACAGAGTTACCGTGATGAATTTGACGAGAAAAGTGTTAATGGCGAAGTCTTTGGCAACGCTGGCAGCAGCGGCGGCGGAGACCGCGACACGCGTGCTGTGTTTGTCGAAGCATCCCTACCCGTTACTACAAAGACAGAAATTCAATTGGCGGCCCGCTATGACGAATACAGTGATTTCGGAAAGTCGACCAATCCCAAAGTGGCGCTGCTCGTTCATCCCACTCCCACTTTGCTATTGCGAGCTTCGGCTGGAACTGGTTTTAAAGCCCCATTGATGCAGGACCTCTACGCGGCCAGCTCTCAGGGATACCCCACCTTTATTGACCATGTTAGCTGCGCGCGCGAGCAGGCCGCAGGCGGCGACACAAGCTCGTGCTCACCGCAACAGTATGAGGTCACCAGCAGAGGCAACCCCGGCCTCAAGGAGCAAAAATCACAGTCGATCAACTTGGGAGCTGTGTATCAGCCGACGACCCAGTTTAGTTTTGGCGCCGACTACTTTATCACGCAAATGAAAAACGTCGTCGACATTGATTATGGCGATGCCATCTTGGCGGAGCAGCAGGGAATGGATTTAGCTCAGCACGGAGTCATCGTGAAGCGCGACGCTCAAGGCTACATTGAATCTGTCGAAGCTCCCTTGCAGAATCTCGCTGCGCAAAGTGTCTCTGGCATTGATCTTTCCGCCTCTTGGCAGATCAGCAAGTTTAAAATTGGCATGGAGCATTCTCAAATATTCAGCTTCAAAGAAGAGGGCTTTCCAGGAACCGGACAAAAAGAAAAAATTGGTGAAAATGCTAAACCACCTTGGAGAAATACCATCAGCCTAGGCTATGCAATTGATGATCGAAATTCGCTTTCTCTGGATGGAGTCACCATTGCAAGCCATAGCAAGTTGGTCAAAGAAGAGGGGCGCCTTCCGAGCTATACAGTATTTGATTTACAATATCTGCGCCAAACCAAAGATCTAGGGTCGCTCACTCTAGGAGTAAAGAATTTAGACGGCAAAACGCCACCACTGGATGATAGCAACCCCAACAAACCTTTGGATGCAAAACTCTATGATCAAATCGGGAGACAGTATTATGTTGGCTACAAAATCGCATTCTAAAAAAGTTGACCCTCCAATGCTATCGCCGCAGTCTTCAGTTGGGTCGACTCTCTTTTCTATCCTTGGGCATGTCCTGTTGGCCGGAGCAGTGCTGCTTGCCATAGATGTCCTAGAGCGCCGCCAACCGCAGGTCGAGCTGGTGAGCATGGATTCCATTGATTTGGGTTATGAAAGCTATGAAGAGCCGCCAATACCTGAGATAAAACCAGCGCCAAAGCCCATAGTGAAGACTCCCGCAAAAGAACACTCAGAAGTTCAGGCTGCGCCTGTAAAAAACCTAGAAACCGTAAACACAGAGCTCCAGGATCAAGAAAGCGAGGTCACCGGTACACAGTCCGCTCCGGTTGCGGCGCCGGCCAAAGCACCCAGCAGTGGGCAAGTGGCAGCGACGCCCTACTACAAGATCAAGCCCAAATATCCGCGCTCGGCATTGGTGTCTGGCCTTGAAGGTTGGGTGCAGATGCTCATCGATATTGATGAAACAGGCCAAGTCGAAAACGTGCGCGTCGTTGATGGCGAACAACGAAACACCTTTCAAGCTGAAGCACGCCGAGCGGTGTCCAAATGGAAGTACCGCCCCTTTTTGGACGACAAGGGGCATGCGATCAAGAAGCTCGATCATCAGGTGCGCGTAGACTTTTCATTAAGAAATGACTTCGTGGCCGACTCGAGCTCCAACTAAAACAATCAATAAAAACCTTTAAAGAAGGAGTATGAAAAATGGAATCACTATTTAAAATCGCCGAAGTATCAGCTCAAGGAATTCTTATCCTCTTGGGACTCATGAGCGTCGTTAGCTTTGCCATTATGATCGAAAGATTTTTTGCACTGAAAAAGCTAGGCAGTTCTAGCCTTCTAATGGCAGCACAGTTCAAAGACACCATCGAAACGCAGACGCTCAATCAGATTGAGGCTTTTTCTCAAAATCAAACTTCGCTAGAGGGCCGAGCGCTGGGCTATGGCTTGGCTCACGTAAAATCGCATGGTGAAAAAGGTCTTGATGAAATATTCCGAAGCTACCGAACAATTCAAAAACCTGCACTCGAAAAAAATTTAAACATACTGGGAACCATTGCTTCTAATGCCCCCTATGTTGGCCTCCTCGGAACGGTGATGGGCATCATGAAGGCCTTCAACGATCTGGCTAACGGACCTGGGCAAGGCAATGAGGTGGTGATGGCCGGCATTGCCCACGCACTGGTGGCAACGGCCATTGGCCTGGCGGTGGCCATTCCTGCTGTTGTCGGCTTTAACCTCTTTCAAAAAAAGGTCTCTCAATTATTAAACAATGTAGATGCGGCCAAAGATCTATGCCTCGCATACACCAAAACGAGAAAGGGCTAATTTATGGCGGGCTCAATCAATTCGAGTGATGGCGGCGACGCCATTGTCGAAATCAACGTCATTCCCCTTGTTGATATCATTCTTGTGGTCCTCATCATCTTTATGGTTGCAGCTCCCTTGGTCATGCAACCAAAGATCGACATCAACCTCCCAAGTTCAAAATCAGCCGAAGAGGCCAAAGATAAAAAATCTTTGCGCGTGGTCCTTGGCAAGCAGGGCGAGGTGTTTTTGAATGACAGGTCCCTGTCCGTCGACGAACTTGCTAACGAAACAAAAAAGTTTCTGGTTGCCAATCCAGAAACTTCAGCGCTCTTAGTTGCGGACAAAGAAGCCACTTTGCAAATGGTGACCGAGCTCGTCGATGCGGTCAAAGAGGGAGGCATAAAGAAAGTCGCCTTCAGCATTCAGACGCAGCGCTAGCCTCCACGCGACTCCCCTTCAATCTCGAACTGACTACTGTGCACGCCCCATCCTCATTCTAGGGCGTGTCCTCATTTTGCCAATCTCCTTTTTGTTCCATTAAACAGCACGTAAATAGCACGTCTGTGCTTTTTACATGCTATTCAGACTCTCGACAATTGCGGAAATATTACGTTGCGTTCCAATTCACTTGAGAGCCTGCGCCTATTCTGGCAATGTCTGTGGCGATTTGACTATTCATTAGAAAAATTGATGAAGCGATGAAGCTAGGGTGGGGATCTAATGCTTTCTGCTGCTTCGCAGTTCTAAAAACAAAAGGGGAGTTCCATGAAACACTATCGGTCACAAACTGAGCCAGCCGCCTGTAAAAAGCATGGCTGGGCATCGACAACGCTGATTGCTCTCGGGATGGCATTGGGGCTTTTGTCCGCATGCAGTCCATCAGAGGACAAGCCTGCCACACCACCGCCAGCGCCATACAAGCCCGCCGGAGAAAAATCGACATACCGACAAAAAGTCAGTTGCCAAGAAGCATTTGGCAATCGGCAATTGCAGTTTGATCTCAATGATCGAGCTGTTGCTTATATTGAACCTGGAGCCGCAGAACCACAAATCATTACTGATCAAACAAGCCTGCAGCCAAACATTCGCCGCATGGATCGAATTTGGTCAGCGAGTGGCGGCAGATCCATAAAGATCACCCTAAAACTAAACGCATTGGGCGAGGGCACGGCAGACCTAAAGGCACCTGCCGGCACACGAAAATTCGAATGCAAAGAGACTTTGCCTCCTGCTGGAGAGCTGTTTATTCAGCACATCTGTGACGAAAGTACTTATGACTTTGCGAAAATGCTAAAGCCTGAAATTGCCAGCACCATCAGCGCAAACATGATTGGAATCATGGGGGAGACAGCTTTGACCTGTGCAGTTAAAGCAAGAAATCTTTATTTCTTCAAAGAGCTTGAAAAAAACAAATTCAGCTTTGCCGCGTGGAATATCAATGCTCCCAATGCCAAAGGTCAACCGCCCTTACTTGTGGATCTCGAAAACGGCGGCAAATATTTGGAAACACTCTTAGAGATCTCGGAGCTAAAGCCAAATTCGATAGATTTTCAAGAGCGATCATTTTTACATTACCCCTCTGCAAATGAAAGTCAGATCAAGTCTATCATCAAGCACAGCCAATTTTCTGACTCGTTATTTTATCAATTGGACAACACCAAAGTCTCTGGGCTTGGCAGTATAATGAAACGCAAGCTCTACTCTGTTTTGGACTTTATCTTGAAAGAGAAACCAGAGACAGACCTGAGCAAGCCGGTTGCGCCAAAAATGCAAGCCTTAGAGTTTGCTGTATCTTTAGAGGACTTTCGCCTTATCAATACCATATTTTCAAAGAATCCCACATTGGATTTGGACAAGAGCATTGCTCCAAACAAGCGAAATGAACTGGTGCTCATTGCCGCACGCAACTGCAGTCTAGAGTTACTGAATCTTCTAGCAAGTCAAAGTGATATTAAGTTCACGGCCATGAACTCTCAAAATAGAAATGCCCTTGATATCGTTCGCGAAAGAGCCAACTATGGCTCCCGGTGTGCAAGCGAAGCGGCAATGATTGAGCTGTTGCGCAAAAAGGGCACACAAGACTTTGAAGATGTATTGGGCGCACTTGCTGCCAATAACATCACTTGGTTTAAAACGGCACTGCAAAGAAAACGCGACGTCCGCGAGCTAACCAAACAACTCTTCACAGCTTTGATCGATAAGGGCCAAGACTGGATTCGAATCTTCAATGAGTCGGGTGCAGTTTTTGATAGAGATACCGTTACTGATATTTTTGGCGAAGCTTTGGCCTCTGACGACAAAAATAAAATTCAAGTATTCTTTGCCAACAGGTCGTGGATTGATGCCAACAAAGCTTTCACTTATATGCAGTCCGCTTATAAGACTCATGGCGACACTGCGCTCTTCATCCGCTTCGTCAGGGCCTGGAACTTGCCAATGAACGCATCCACCTTGGCACAGGGTTTGGATAAGAATATCATTTTGTCCCTCATTGAAGCAAAAAACACCTCACTCCTCGAAGAGGTTTTGAATTCTGGTCTCACCTGGTCTCAAGAGCTGATCGACGTTTCCATCAAGGATGACGCTAGCGCCATTGAATATTATGAAAATCAATATGGAGCGCTTAAGGCAGCCATCAACTGCGAGGTCGCGTCAGAATCTAAAGATACAGATTTAAAAGCAACAATGCCAAAAGAAAACATACTTACTTTTGCCTTACGAACAAATTTTGAAAGCGAGCTTTTGATCCAGTCATTGGGCGAAAGCATGAACCAAGCTAATTTCACCAATTTGTTTAAAGGAACGCCTGTTAATTGTAAAAATGGCGAAAAGGTAAAGCTCCTAAATCCTCTCGCTCTGGCCGCAAAACAGTGTATGCCGGTAAGCTTTAAGAAAATCCTCGGCGTCCAGTTGCGGTCAAGCACTTTCAATACTCCGGATCAATTTGATGGCAGCCTGCGGGTAGCAAATGCCATGGTTCGCAGAACTCCTCTGGATGCTCTTGTTGAAAACAACTGCAGCAGCGAACAGCGCGCAGCCATGTTTGAAGGCCTCACTGCCATTGGCTCCTCCAGAATGCTTCAGTTTGATGGAGTCCGCACAGGCGCTGCCATTGGCGAGATAAGTGAACTACTGAGCAAATATGACAGATCAATTGCACTTACTGAGATCCAGTCACTCAACTTGCTGTCGGAGATAAAGTATCCTGGGTTGGCCTTTATGAATAGAGCTAAGCTCAATCAATACAGATTCTCTACATCTGAAGAGGGCCCTGCCGAATACGCGGTCCTTGGCAGATACTCTCGCTACTTAGAGACCACTTCAGTTGGCAATAGCGTCGCTCCGGCGATGGCCGTCCAGCTCGCACCGACAGAGCGCTATCTGATGACTTTCGCCGGACTTCCCTCGTTTTATGAAGCCAGCGTTACGGGTGCCGTAAATAGCAACGGCTGCATGGTTGTCAATGGCGAAGGCAAGTTGCACATGCCTGACTTTTCGCCGAGCTCATTGAGCGCGTCTAAATTCACAGTTTGTCCAAATGGACTGGAATTTAAATTCAATCCAACGACGAGCGAGGCCAGCTTACCAATTAAAAATCATGTAAAGGGAGACTTTGTATATGACATTACGAATCTGCCGGCCGAATAAGAACCAAAGTCAAATCTGGAATGAAATCAATCTTTTTTAATTACACGGGGGAAATATGAAATTTAATAAAAACCGAAACCTAAAAGCACTTTCTGCATTGACCGTCGCCAGCATGGTCCTTATTGGCGCCGTCGGCTGCAATAAAAATGAAACAGAGAATCAGGATGGAACAAAACAGGTCATCATCGATCAAAAGACTCAGGCCTTGGAACAGTCCAAAGGACTTTGGGGCGATGTGTTGATTGGTTCAGCCGACGGCCAGCGAATTTCTACAGAGGATTTTAGTGACATTGCCTTTGAGGTAGATGCATCCAATAATCTTTTTGTGCACCAGTATGTTGTGAAAACAAACACAGTGGCTGTGCATCACCTGGGCACCTTGATTCACCTCAACGAAATGATGGGGGAGTTGCTGCCAAATATTGAGGGCTTCTTGGCTTGGCGCACTCCTGAATTTGAAAAGTCGTGCAATCACAACAGCTTTTGTGTTGAGGCCAAAAGACTGCAGTTGGAGTCAGAGCGCAAGCACCAGCAGAATCCGCGATGGAGACTGATCAACGGCAATTTGAAAATCACTGATGGCACTCAGTCTTTTGATACGGATGCACTGGAGAAATTCAGCGCAGACTCCTATGCCAAAATGAAAGCAGGAAATACAAATTTGCACCAAGAGTTGCTTGAAAGAAAAGATCAAGCCTTAAAGAAGCTTGTCGGCACCAATTTTGTTTTGCAAAATATTAATATCACCCATCCAACTGAGGGAAGCAGCACACATTTGCCTTCGGAAGTGCCTTCTTACCAATGCGGCGATACAATGGTTATGCCCATGTCTAACATACGCGAGGTTTCAGTTTCTGAAGACCTCAATCTTCACGTCCTGGGCTCGAAGTCGAGTGTGGCGAGAGTCGTACCTACTGAATTTTCGATGCTGAAGAATTTAGATCAGGTGGCAACGTCAACTTCTGACACGATTTCATTCTATGACAGCGAAAAGTGTGATGAAGATGGTAGTGATTGTCAGGCTCATAATATTTCTGTTTTAGACAGCGGAAAAACAATGGAAGTCAAAACTAAAATTCGTTGTGTCGACGTCACCTATGTGTTGCGGTAGCTCTCAATAGAGGGCTCACAGTTCGAACTCGTTACCACATGCAAATACTGTTGGCATCGCCAGCAGTATTTGTGTTAGCATTTCCTCAACTGGCTTTTTAGTATCGTGAGGAATTTCACTATGGAACAAATGGATCGGATTCGGGTAGCTACCCTTCAGTATTTTATTCGGCCCGTCACCACCTTTGAACAATTCTATGATCAAGTGGCCGCACTGGTCGAGACCGCTGCCGATTACAAATGTCACCTGCTCGTGTTTCCTGAGTACTTTACCGTGCAACTTTTGACTCTCGGTAATGTAAAACGCCCGATTCAAGACCAGGTTCGTGATCTCGCCAAGCAGGCACCGCGATTTATCGAAATGATGGCTGAGTTGGCAAAAAAGCATCACCTCTACATCGTAGGCGGCACCATTCCCGTTGAGGATGCACAAACAGGGAATGTTAAGAATCGCTGTCATTTCTTTAATTTTGAAGGATCTTATGGCTTTCAAGATAAATTGCACATGACCCGGTTTGAAAATGAAGAGTGGATCGTCAAAAGCGGCAATCGTTTGAAAGTTTTCGATACCAACTTTGGTAAAGTCGCCGTGGCCATTTGCTACGATGTTGAGTTTCCGGAGATAGCCCGTGCTGTGGCCCGTGATGGAGCTTGCATCTTGGTTGTTCCTAGCTGCACCGATGATCGCCAAGGCTATTTGCGAGTTCGAATGTGCGCCCACGCCCGCGCAATCGAAAACCAAATGTACGTAATTCAATCTTCAACTGTGGGATCTCTGCCTATGGTCCCGGCCGTTTCCCTCAACTATGGCCAGGCCAGCATCATGACACCCAGTGATTTTGCTTTCTCGCGTGACGGCATCCTTGCTGAAGGCATTCCCAATCAAGAGATGATGGTGATCGGCGAACTCAATTTGAAGTTGATCAGCGATTCTAGAAGCACAGGAACTGTGCTTCCTCTCCTCGATAGCGAGAGAACGGCGGAGCTCATTGCCGAAGTGGATCTTGAAACCTTCTAACATCCAGTCTCGCTAATGATCGATTCTTGAGCGCCGCCGACCATAGACCGCCGACCACAGACCGCTGACCAGAGCGCCCCTGACCAGAGCGCCTGTGCCTAGACCTCAAGCTTTTTGGAAAAATTGCCGATTCGCCCCCAAGAGAACTGCAGAAACATTTCGGCGATGTTTTGAAATGAGACAACAGAGCATTTCAGACTGAGACTCAAGGGCATTGCCATAACAATTCTGACCAACATTTGGTATATTGATTAGAGACCAATGTTTGCAGCGCTCAAGGGGGGAATCTTGCGAAAATTCATTTTTGTATTCATTCCATGTTTTTGCGCAATGGTTCTCTTTCAAAACTGCCAAAATAATCAATCGGGTGGACTTGATTCTTCATCTACTTTTCCTAATCCTGAATCGCAAAAGTCAACTGACGAAACTCTCTCGCTCCCACTGATTACCACACTACCCGTGACCGCGAACAGCTCCGGTGGCGGTAGCGGTAATGGCGTCGGTTATGATGGCAAACTCTTTTTGGACCTGGACAGCGAGGCCTGCGCCAAGGCCGGAGTCACAGACTCTAATGAATTCGGCGTTATCAGCGCACAGGATGATGGTTACTACCAGGTACGCGAAAACTGCAGAGACATACAGCCCCGTGAAATTGGTCCAGAAAAGATTCCCAACTTGCCAGCCAACGGCAATGGCGTGGCCGTGGTCATTGTTAATTTTAAATTTCACATAGCCGCCTCACTACTAAAAAAGCCAGGCCCGACTGCAAGCGGTTATATAGTAGAGGCCTGCTCGGGTGCAACTCCGACCTCCTGGGCCCAGGTAACTGTTGTTGCTAATCCCACTTCATCATTGAGTCTTGCCAAATACACGCTGAACATGAATACGATGACTTGGAGCAAGCCACAGGAGAATGGCCTGATCCTGTCTCAAGAAACCAAGAGTCTCACGACTGGTATCGCACCAGTCAGCACTTCTGAACTTAAGCCAGAGTATTTACAGGCTTTTGCCACACCCTCTGCTGGATTTACAAATCTAAAGCAAGCCCCCATTCAAACGCAACTGATCAATTTTAAACCTGATTATTACGTGCACGGACAAGACGGCTCAATTTTTAACTCTGGTCTCATATCATCTACGACCGGCTTTTTTAGCGACACCAGTAAATCGACCGAGCCGATGATCAATCTCAACTGCGACTTTGAATTTCCACTTCCACCACCGCAAGACCTATTTCAGCACCTTCGCTAAAGTGGAATTAAATCTGAATTCTCATGGTCTGTCTTTGGCACTTCTAAACTGAAGTCTGACGAAGCGATCAGAAACGGCAATTCAAAAATAAACTGACTGCCCACGCCCACCTGACTTTCAACAGATATAACTCCCTCCATTAGCTCCACAAGCTGCTTGCATATGGCCAACCCCAGGCCACTACCACCGAAGGCATCAAGATGAGCCGTACTCAATTGACTAAAGGAAATAAAGAGTCGTGGTATCGCCTCCGGCGCTATTCCAGGGCCAGAGTCTTTAACAATAAAGCGAAGGCGACATCGCTCCTGAAGTGGTTCGTATTGGAGCAACTCGATCTTCAATCGCACTCCACCTTCTTGAGTAAATTTTATGGCATTGCCGATCAAATTAGCTAAGATCTGCCCAACTCGGGCGGCATCACCCACCAAATACCGCACATGCGCCGGCGGTAGATCCAAATCAAAATCAAGGTTCTTTTCTTCCGCCTTAAAACTCATGAGCTTGCTGACTTGAAGTATCGTTTCCTGCAAATCAAAGGGGCTGGGGCGAATCTGCAATTTACCAAACTCAATCTTAGATATGTCCAGCAGATCATCGAGAATTCTTGAAATCTTTCCCGAGGCTATATTGATTCTCTCAATATAACTGAGGCGTTTTTCGTGCGAAATATTTTTAAGACCCAAGTGACTCAATCCAGAAATGACAGTCATGGGCGTGCGAAGCTCATGACTGACCCTCGCCAAAAATTCAGACTTCTCACGAGCGGCAGCTTCCAATTGGATAACGGCATCTCGCGCCTGATACTCACTCAGCTCCAGTGCCTTTGTTCTCTGGGCTATCTTATTTTCTAGGGAAAGATTCAGCTTGTGCAATTCTTTTGTGGAAGTTTGCAATCGCCTGCGCATGAACTCCAGAGACCTTTCCAACTCTTCAACCTCAAGCCAGCTGCCGCTCACAGGCACCGGCTCATCCAGTTTCAATTCACCTATGAGCGCACTGTGTTTGGCCAGCTTTTCAATAGGACGGGTAAATCGATGTGCCAGCCGAACAGCCAATTGCCACGCGACCAATAAAATCACCAGTGCATTGATCAGCAGCCAACTCAATTGACTCGAAATTTCTGGAATGAAATCCGACTCTGGCGCAAGCGTTGCAATCCATATCGGCAACTGTCCCATCATCTCTTTACTCATGACTCCTAGCCACTTTTCACCAGCAACACGAAACTCAATGACATTGCTCCCCGTGTTTTCTTCTGTCGCCTTATCGCCAATGTTCTTCTCTGCATGGCGTTGCCAAATCTTAAACGCGCTCGACAAAGACTCCAGCTTCAGGTCGTCGACGGATTTACGTGCCTGAGCACCTTTAGCGCCTTCGTCACCTCCGGCCACAAATCCAGGTAAGCCAATCACTTCACCGTCCCTACTCAATACTGCAGAAAATCCATTGGACCCTGGCCTTTTTGCATTGATAGCACTCGAGATATCGGACCTGAGCAAATCCACTCCCAGGATAAAATTCCGGCCACCGTTGCGCCAAGTGGTCACAACTGTCAATCCGACCTCTTGTGTGGATTTAAAAACAAATGGTTCACTCCACAAAAAAGGCTCACTGACAATCTTTTTGCCGGTCTCAAACCACGGGCGCGTTCGTGCATCGTAGTCCGTAGGCACAGTCTCAGTTATCACCAGCTTTCCCTCGGCATCCCAATAAGAAAACCGGGCCATCTTACCCCACACATCTGGATTCGTTTGCCGAATCATAAAATGTCCACGGTCCAATAAGACGAGCAACAGATCGCGCCCTGAGTCTTCAGCCAGCACCACCGAAGACACCTTGGGGCCTTTTAAAAGCACGGGTCGATAAAGTTTTAAAAAGCTTTCATGGTCTTCAAAATCTATCATTCCAGAGACGCCCCAGTCGCGGCTGATCATTGCCAGCGTCTCCACTCGACGCAATAGATTGTCGATATACGATCTGATTTGCGATGAAACTTCAGTTAACTCTGCCGCCGCGAGCTTTTTCTTATAGGGCAAATAGATAAATGTATAAGAGGTGAAAACAAATGTGCTCAGTACCAACAGCGACAAAGTGAAGGCGGCGGCCACAAGGCTCCTGTGCATCTTAATCGGTTTATGAATCTTCAAACGCAAAATGTGCTTTCTCCAGCTAGGTTCAGAAATGAGCATAGATATTTTCAGCCACACATCAAGCACTTTCAAACGCTTTTTCGATTAAGGTATAAATAGATTACCCACGATCGCCTTTGGCCAACCAAATTGGAGGGCCCCTCAGGATTCTCGGTCCAAGCTCACCCTCTTCAATCCACCCAATTGGCGCAGTGCTCTATATTGTAATTCCGACAAGATTTAGCAATCGCTTTTGACTATTTCGCTGAAAAATATATATTTCTCGGGAACCGTAAATTCCTGACACCATTCATATTATTTTCAATCTAAATGAGGTGGGCTCCAGCCACTTATTAGGAGGTCGCAAATGTCAATAGCTCGCATCCATTCCCTGTTGCTCACTCCCCTGCTGGCGCTCGCCCTAGGCTCACTGCAAATGGCCTGCTCAAGCGCAAAATCGCGCTCCCATGAGCAAGCCAACGACGGCCTGATCCTCAAACCCCAAGCCAAAACGCTCACGGGAGCCCCCCCGATCATCATTGCCCACCGAGGCGCTTCCGGTCACCTCCCCGAGGAGACTCTCGAGGCCTATCAACTGGCGATTGAACAAGGTGCCGACTTCATTGAGCCTGACCTTGTGCCCACCAAAGATGGCGTACTGATTGCTCGCCACGAGAACAATCTGACCGAAACCACCAATGTGGCCGAAGTCTTTCCCAATAGAAAAACCACCAAGACCATAGATGGCAAAACTGTAGAGGGCTATTTTTCTGAAGACTTTACTCTAAAGGAAATTCAAAAATTGAGAGCCCGAGAGCGCCTTCCCTTTCGCAATCAAAGCAACAATGACAAGTTTAAGATTGCCACACTTACCGAAGTGCTCGACCTCGCCAAGGCAGAGAGCAAAAAGCGCGGTCGCACGATTGGTGTTTACCCAGAAACCAAACACCCCACCTACTTCAAGAGCATTGGCTTGCCACTTGAAGAGCGCCTTTTGGCCATCCTCAAAGATTATGGTTACGAGAAAAAGACCGACCCTATCATCATCCAATCTTTCGAGCCCACGAGTTTGAAGTTTCTTCGCGCGCACACTCACCTACGCCTGATTCAGCTCTATAGCGATCAACATGAGGTGCCCTACGACATTGCCGCCAAAGGACAGTCGCGGACCTATGGTGATCTCCTCACGGATGCTGGCCTCAAAGAAGTGGCCATTTACGCCGATGGCATTGGTCCCTGGAAAAACACAATATATCCACAAACAGCAGAACAAGAACTCGAAGAGCCCACAGAGCTGATCACCAGAGCCCACGAGGCCGGCTTGATGGTTCACGCCTATACCTTTCGAAACGACAAGGTCTTTTTGGCAAAAGACTATCAGGAGGACCCGGCGTTAGAGTTTCAAACCTTTTTCAATTTGGGCATTGATGGTGTGTTTACAGACTATCCCGACACCGGGATAAGAGCCCGCCAAGACTGGAGCGAAGCCAATGCAAAATAAGCCAAACACCTCATCAAAATCCATTCTTAGGCGACCGCAGAGTCCTATTCGCCAGAGTCCCCCACCCGTTTTGGCCACCCCGTCAATCACGAACATGGCTCCGAATCCCAAAACCATATACTCAGAAGGTCAAGCGGTGCAGCTAATCATAACCGCAGCGACGGATCTGGGCTTTAAGGCCATTATCAACGACCTAGATGAGGGACTCCTCTATGCTGATGAAGTGTTTCAACCCCTCCACCGCGGCCAAAGAAGTCAGGGCTTCATTAAAAAAATTCGTGAAGACGGTAAGATAGACCTGGTCCTAGCTGAAACAGGCCACAAGGCGGCACAGGGCATAGGCGAAAAAATAATAAAGTTACTCAACACAAAGGGTGGATTTCTTCCAATCAACGACAAAACACCAGCCGAAGAAATCTATGACCTTTTCGGCGTCAGCAAGAAGAAATACAAGATAGCCCTCGGTGCCCTCTACAAGCAAAGAATCATCACCGTGGCTCCCGACGGCATCCGCAAAAAATGATTTCTACTACTCCTGCTCAACCCACTGACCACTGTATATGGTCTACCTGTTGTGTATAACCTGAAAAAACCTTATCGCTGAACCAATTGCTACTTGGCTCACGACTCTGCGGAGACTTACCAACTTTCAAAATGATTCTATGGGAGCCTACCCAACTGGCTATTCCTCAGGCTGCGCCACCCAAGCGAGGAGAAAAGGGCAGTACATTTAGGCCTTTGCGTTCTTAGTTAAAACTAGACTACCGTCAAAATATTAATCACTTTAATAAACCTTACACTCGCCCTTCCACATCAAATTGAGTTCGGTTATAACTGCCGGGGTAAGTATTGTTAAAGGCCAGACACGCTTGCCGCGGCAGTGACAACAAACGTAAAAAGAAAAGGAGAA
>CAYMBJ010000056.1:0-26424 GCA_964388665.1 uncultured Pseudobdellovibrionaceae bacterium
CAGGATAAAATATCACCCTGCTCCTAAGTACGATCTACCCATGAGTCAATACGCCGGGGCTCGCAGCTTTGAGCTTTTCTAGTCTTGCGATGGCGCGCGGATCAACAAGAGGGGTCTCGGCACCATTGTCATCGCTGCGCTCTCTCTTCTGATCTGCCATGGCACCTCCTCAGGTCGATTGCAAGCTTCAGCACAATTGTTCAACACAACTGCTTAACACAACTTCACAGTTCAACTTCACAACACAACTGCACTTTTCTTGCAATCGCATCCCTAATAGGATTCGCCGAAGCGAGCCACTTGGCAATTGTTTTTTGGCTTTGGGCGACGACTCATTTATGGATTCTAAATTTTCTCAATTCGAGAAATCGATTTTTGAGACACTAGTTTTTCGACAATTGTCCAGCGCAAAAATGTTGCCCTTCCCCCCTCCCGCAGTTTATGCGCTCCTGATGTGGGCACGACCTTTGTAAAGAACTATTGTATAGAAATTTTAAAAATTTGGTCGCGCAGCGAAAGGACTCTCAAATGAAAAAAATTTTAGTCATCAGTCTCTGTTGTATCGCCCTACTGCAGGTCGCATGTTCGCAACAAAGCACAGCTCCCTCAACTGCGCCCGCTGCGCCAGAAGCAGGACCTGAAGCTCCCGAGGTCACCTCCGACTCTGAAAATGTCGACATCGTCTTTGAAGCTGAAGAGGAAACCGTTGAAGAAGCCGACAGCAATGAAAGCACAGAGGTGAGAACCATCATCTACGCCGCCAACGATTCACGCCTCTTTCACAACATTGGCAGTCTTATAGATGGAAAATGGGTGCAAGCTCCCACCGCTTCTACAACCTACAACTATTTGGTTTACGGCCCCTTCGCAACAGACTGGGGCAGCGGCAAGGGACGCGCCACCTTTGAAATCACAATTGATGACGTAAGCAAAGATGACGAAATCATCGCCAAACTTGCTGTTTTCGACGAAACCCGCCGCGAGACATTGACTCTTCATGATCTGCATCGTTCGGAAATCGCGACGGCAGGCGCTGTTAGCAACATTGCTCTGGATTTCAATTTAGCTAATCGTGCCAACCATCAGATTCAACTGTTGGTTTACTGGATGAACAACTCAAAAATGTCGATTGGCAACATCAAGGTTGAATTGCCCTAACGGGCTTCTGAAAAAACTCAGAGCAGCAGATTTTCCGTTTTCAGGAGCCTGCTAATCGGGAAATATTGATAGTTCATTTTCGCCTTCACACGGATCAAATATGAGCTTAGGCTAAATGCAAATGAGCTCATTAAATGGCCATAAAGGCAAAGACACACAATTTTTCTCCAACACCGAAGAGGCGAGCCAGTGGATTTTGGCTCATTGCCAAGATGAGATTCACTTGGCCACTCCGCTGGGCTTGGGCAAACCCAATTTGCTTCTTAATTCCATCTATTTGCATTGCAAAGCTCAACCCAAGCGCCGCCTCAACATTTACACCGCACTGTCTTTGGCGCTTCCAACTGGCAAGCAGTTTTTAGAAAAAAGATTTCTCTCCCCTTTTGTTAAAAGGCACTATGGCGAGGACTATCCCAGCCTCAGTTACATTAAAGATTTAAAAACGAATCGCCTGCCTTCGCACATAAGCATCAATGAATTTTATATGGTGGCAGGCGCCCACCTGCATGATCCGCACATGCAGTCCCACTACACAAGTCTCAACTACACTCACGCCGCACGCGCCCTGGCGCAAAAAGGAATCACACTTATTGTGCAAATGGTGGCCAAACGCAGTGTTGTCGACACCGAGGAGCTGCAGCTCAAAATGCAACAGGATTTGCCAGGCTCTTCCACGCAATACAGTCTTAGCTGCAATCCTGACATCACTCTTGATCTGATGGACAAACTCAAAGCCAACAAACAGCACTATTTGTTAGTGGGTGTGGTGCATCCGGATCTCCCCTTTATGGAGGGCGATGCGGTTATCGCTGAGGATCATTTTGATGTGATTCTTGAAGATCCCAAGGCGCACCACACACTTTTTAGTTTGCCGCGCTTGCCGCTGCAGATTCAGGATCACTGGATTGGTTTTTGGGGAAGTCAGTTGATCCAGGACAATGGCACTTTACAAATTGGCATTGGCTCACTTAGCGATGCCCTGGTTAGCAGCACAATCTTTCGTCAGGAGCACAATGCTCAATATCAAAAAATCTGCCAAATGCTTTGGGCAGAGCGCGACAATGAGTTCTACCGCTATCTAGATCTCAATACCTTTCAGCGCGGCCTCTATGGCACAAGCGAAATGATCATGGATGGGTTCATGCATCTTCGCCGCGCCAAAATTTTGATTCGCGAAGTGCTCGATCAGCACAAAGATCGACCACACTTTTTGCATGGGGCCTTTTTCTTGGGTTCCAAAGAGTTTTATCAGTATTTGCGCGAACTGCCAGATACAGAAAGAGCCAAAATCGGCATGACCCGCGTTTCTAAGGTGAATGATCTTTATGACGAAAATGAAATGGCACTTCGCCGTCAGCGCCAGAATGCGCGCTTTTTCAATACCTGTATGCAGGCCACCGTTCTGGGCGCGGCTGCATCTGAAACATTGACCAATGGCGAAGTCGTGAGTGGCGTTGGTGGCCAATACAATTTTGTGGCGATGGCTCACGAGCTTGATGATGCCAAATCCATTCTCATGCTGCGTTCTCAGCGCTATGCGCACGGCAGGATTACAAATAACATTGTGACCGGCCACACTCAATCCACGATCCCGCGGCACCTGCGCGACCACTACATCACCGAATATGGAGTGGCCTCCACACGAAATGCCAGTGACCAAGAAACTGTTCTGGCTATGATTCAGATCGCTGATGTCAGCGCACAGGACGAGCTATTAAAGTGGGCCCGTGATCATAAAAAGATATCTGCGCATGCACGTTTGGCAACGTGGTCCAAAGACAACGATCTTTACTCACTGGCCAAAAAAACCCTCAGCCTGGGGCTTGAAAAGCAGTTCTCACCCTACCCATTTGGCAGCGATTTTACTTCAGAGGAGCAACGCCTCACCAGCGCCCTCCACTATCTTAAGTTGAAAACAGATCGATGGTCTGGTCGCCTAGCAGCCATCGCTTCTGCACTCCTTCCCTTTTCGCCCGTGGGCACCGCACCGGCAGAAAAATTCGAATCCGAAATACAAAGAATGAATCTCGACAGCTCCGGCGGCTTGCGCCAATGGTTCTATCGGCGCCTGCTGCTCAAGGCGCTGGTTGAGCAAGCGCCTTGAGCAGATCTGAATTTTGGGATAGCCTCTAGATATTCTTTAGTATCGGCTTCAGAATCGGCGCCGCAGGCAAGCTGCGTCCCAGCGTCCGATACTCCGTGGTAGGAACTGAAAAATTACAATAAAGTGTGTTCACCACCGAATCCACAGTCAAGTAGTCCACAACTTTAAACTCCTGTGGCAGATCAGACCGCACAGTAAAGGTGTTAAAATCAAATGGCATCGACATTTGTTTCTCCTTTTTTGGGTCCAGCTTCAAATGAGTGGCACTGAGCTTCTCCGTTGAAGAATTAAAATCACTTTTGCCGAGCACATACCCACCGCGAATTCCTTTCCCGGCTAAAATTATGGTATTGGTGAGTGCATTGTGATTGGTCCCAGTATCATCAATGGCTGAGCCCTCAATCCGCATCGTTCGCGAAAATTCAGAAGACACCATCACTGTGGTCACATCAAAAAGGCTCCTGCGTTCGTCGTAAGGAGTGGCCTTTAAAAAATCAAAGACTTCAGCAATCTGCTTAGTGTATTTGGGATAGCCCTCAGGAATTTTCTTTGCGTCCGTCGCCGCGTGAGTGTCCATAAAAAAATCATTCACACTCAGACCCAACTCTGCAGTTCGAACAATCCCACCCTTGAAATAAGTTTTGATTAGCTCCAAAGCACTCTCGAAACCATCACCGGTCGATTCAGGCTGCGCATCCTTGAGAACTGCAGCCAATGCTCTAGAGTTTCCATAGGCTTCGTGAAGCTTCTTTGCACTTTGTGCAAACCGCCCCTGGCCGCCGGCTCGAGCGCGCAATCTGGATTCAACAAAATGAAAGAGGGGGTCTTTGGGTGCCGTCAATGTCGAAGACTCAAGAAGCTGACTGATGCGCCGAGAAGCGCCCGCCGTGAGTCTCACGACCTTGTCGTAATTATCAAACTGAATGTAGAGTGACTGACCAACTTCCAAAGCGTCAATGATACGAGGCACTCCAAGGCTTTTTTGATTCAAGATCGGCAAAAACGAATTGCCGCCAAACTCATTTCCAGAAAAAAGTTTATACAGATTTTGATCATGACCATCAAATCCTGGAGACATAAGAACGCCATTGATCACGGCGAGATCACTGAGGTGTGGCTCAAGCGCACTTGCGGTTGAGGCCATTAACAATTTCTGGCCATTCTTCCCTGTGTAGATCTCTGGCTCTGCACCCAGGTAATTCGCCTGCAGTCCTGCTTTGGTCATCTCCAGGGGCCGACCATCAAAGGTGTAGGTCGCATCGACTCCCCCGGGAATTGTCACAGCGAGAAAGAAATGCGGCTCTTTTGCCACCATTGGTTGTGAACTCTCTTCTCCCCAGGCCCGCTGAAGTTTCAACATCGGCGCCACGCCAGCAGCCGTTGAAAGACACAGTCCTTTTGATATAAATGCTCTTCGTCTCATGGCTTCAATTCCTTTTGCTAAGCAAAAAATCTGCAGAGAATCCGGCAGCAAAGGTCATGGCTGCAAGAAACCTGTCAGGTTCGGCATCTTGGTATTCTGCATTTAAAAAATCACGCCAGTAAAGATACTCCTCTGGTGGCGCATCATAGGCCACCAGTAGCGCCCAGAATTTTGACAATAGAATTTCGTCAAAAGCTTCGCCCCTGCTCTTTTGGCACAGACTCAAGACCACATCTTTAAAGTTTTGGCTGTAGGCTTGGCGGTTACGACCCTCACAAACTCCTGCGATGTCCGCGCCAAGCATCTCCAATGCCAAGTGCCACACTGTTGCATTGAGCTCATTGGGAGTTCCATTTTTAAATTCATTGTTTCCGCCACTTTCATAGCCGCCCATTAGAGGAAGCAGCAGATTCGCAATGGATCCACTCGGATCTTCGAAGTCATCTCGAAATATAAAAATCAGCTCCTGCGAGTTGGGATGCAGAATTCGCGCAAACAGTTGGTTATTGATTTCTCGGTAACCCTTGTATCTAGCCTCTGCAGGACTTGTGTTGGTGGTGAGAATTCCAAATGTTAGGCCCACCAAAAGTCTCTCGAGTCTCTTCATATTGCTCCTTTCAAATGATCAAAGCACAAATGATCTCAGTATAAAAAATCAATAGACTAAAAAAGCAAATTTAAGGACTTGCCGCAAACTGCTCCTGCAACCACAAAAACAGATCTTCACGTTGACCGGCATCCATCGTGCGTTTTTTTGGCATACGAAGCTCAGGATCAGAACTGGAGATACGCTGGATCATCAGCTGAAAGGTGTCTGCGGGTGAAATTTGTTTTCCAGTGGCATCAACATGAGGAAAACCCCAAACTGATTTTCCCGAATCCGCGTCAGTAAACTGTTGCCAGTGGCGCAAATCCAGATGCCCCATGGACTCCACAGATTTATGGCAGGTGGCACAGTTTTTTTCTAAAATGGCGGCAACGGCACACGGCGGGCGATCCGTGGGATCATAGCCGTCGGGATAGTCGTAACAGACTCCAGGCTGAGTATCCACTTGCGCAAAACCTTTGCTGAGCACAATGGATTTAAGAAGCTGTTTGAGCGCGTATCCCGAGTTTTCGTTTGTGCTGTCTTGGGAAAATTTGCTTGATAGCTGCTCTTGATAGCCTCGATCGTAGGATTGATTTTCGCCAAGGACAAATTGCAGTGCTCTTTCCGTTAAGCATGATCGCACTTCTGGAGCCTCGGCCAAAATATTTAACAGATCACCAAAATTTTCGCCATAAGTATTGAGCTCGGGTCTGTTCACGGCTCGTATATATCCGATATTGAACTTATGTGCGGCACCATCTGCAGCGAGCCAGTTTTTTTCGTAATCAGCTTTGAGCGCCGTGGCACCGTCGCTAAAGTAAATGAACGGATTCGATTGAGAAGCATAAAAACCGAAGCCAACAATGTCTTTAAAAAAACCAGCCATAGGATCAAGTTTGTAATGACATGCATAACAGGAGGGGTCCGAACCATGCTGACCACCGCTGGCGTGATCCGGAGTTTCCACTCCGATGGGAGTCAAGTCCTCACAAAAAAATCGTTTCAAAAAATACGCCGCCCGTTTTCGATTAAAATTGGTGGAAGAATTGATCAGCTTTGCCTCAAGAAACTCGTTGCTCCAAGCGATGTACTTCAGCTGCGGCCAGCGACTCAAATAATCCATGTACATAATATCAAACAGGCTAGAGATCTTGTAAACTTCAGGTTCAAATTCATCCCATTCATGCATAATTTGATCAAACCCAGAGACAAAGCGCCGCCAGGCCCCGCTACGATCAAAGGTCATTTTTGGCAGGTCAGGGCCGCATTCGGAATACACAATATTAAAGGCAGTATAGACCCCCGTATTGGCAACATCACTGGGGAGGCCGGCTTTATAGCCAAATTCAAACCATTTGGAAAAAAAGTCGCCTGAAAGCATTGCACAGTACTCTTCCTTCGGCAGCGGTGGGCGATGCTCCGCCATCGCCTTCCATTCCAACAGAGACTCTTGGCGAAATTTTGCAATGGCTCGCCAACGCTGGATAGCGGGGGTGTCGCCTGGCTGGGGAGCTGAATCCGAGGGCGATGAAAGTGGAAATATGTATCTGTTGGGGCTATCAGCAAACAAGGCCTTGATGTACTCTCGGCCAGCGGCCGCCTCCGTTGCAGACTTCAGCAATGTCGGCCCACCTTTGAACAGATTGGAAAACTCCGCCATTGAAAATTGACCTTGAGCATCGCGAAGACTTTCGCCCCCATACATCCCAAACCAAAAGCGATTGAAATGATAAATGCTCTCCGCGATTTCGGGCCGCGCGAGATAAGAATCCACCAGCTCTTCTCTGGGGAGCGCCAGGAGCTCTTCGAACGGGTCAGAGGCCAAGAGTCCATAGCCCCGCATGACCTGCAGCGCTTTGTCCAGCCACTGGATCCTCTCCCACTTTTCATCGTTAGTTTCTTTAAATTCAAATGACCGCTGATGAGAAGCGCCAAAAGGCTTTGTACGCACATCAAGCCGAAGGTTCAGATCATGACTCAACTGCTCGCGACTCCGCACCTGATAATGAAAGCCCTTGTGTTGACCACTGACTGCGCTCCCACTATCTGATTGGGTTGGGTGATCACTTTCCGCATTGAACGCAGACCCTGCCTGCAGTGGCCCAGCTTGCGGAGCCCCAGGGTCTGCAGACGATGACCACTGATAGGAACAGCCAGATAAAGCAAAGACTGCAAGCACTACGGCAAAACACAAAGCCCCATCAAAATTTGTTTTTTCAATTTTCATTTGTTAAACCTATCCGTGCTCGCGGGAACATGTCAAATTTTGGAAAAGGCTGACACATTGGCACCCGGGTCAAGCGTCGAAATCAACAAATTTCTCTTGAATATTGAGTGAATTCCTAGCGATAGTAGGGGCAACTGAAAGAGGCGATATGACCAAAAAAAGCAATGGCACAGAAAATCAGCACGAAGGCCATAATTTTTTAAAGCAAATCATTGAAAAAGACATTGCTGCTAATAAAAACAATGGTCATGTGGTCACGCGCTTTCCGCCCGAGCCCAATGGGTATTTGCACTTGGGTCACGCCAAGGCCATTTGCATTAATTTTACTCTGGCCGAAGAGTACAATGGCCGCTGTCATCTGCGCTTTGACGACACCAATCCAGAGGCGGAAGACACAGAGTATGTGAATGCCATTCAGCATGATATCAAGTGGCTGGGTTTTGACTGGGGCGAGCACCTGTACTTTACTTCTGATTACTTTCAGCAGCTCTTCGAGTGGGCAGAATTGCTGATTAAAAATGACAAGGCCTATGTGTGCAGCCTCAACGAAGAGGAGCTGCGCCAGTACCGTGGCGACTTCACCCATCCTGGCAAAGAGAGCCCCTATCGCAATCGCAGTGTTGAAGAGAACTTGGATCTGTTTCGGCGCATGAAGGCAGGCGAGTTCAACGAGGGAGATCATGTGCTGCGGGCAAAGATTGACATGAAATCTCCCAATATGAATCTGCGCGATCCCCTCCTCTATCGAATTCGCAAAGCGGCCCATCATCGCACCGGCACCCAGTGGAGCATTTACCCTATGTATGACTATGCTCATCCGCTTTCTGATGCCATAGAGAATGTCACACACTCGCTTTGCTCGCTAGAATTTCAGGATCATCGCCCCTTTTACGATTGGTGCATCGAAAATCTCCCAACAACGGGGACGCCTCGCCAGTATGAATTTGCACGTATGAACATGACTTATCTCATCATGAGCAAACGCAAAATGCTGCAGTTGGTGCGCGAAAAGTTGGTGAGTGGCTGGAGTGATCCACGCATGCCGACCATCTCGGGAATTCGTCGGCGGGGTTACACTCCAGAGTCGATTCGCCTCTTTGCCAAGCGCATTGGTGTGTCAAAGGCTGACAGTTTGATTGAGTATGAAACTCTTGAAGGATGCGTGAGAGAGCATCTGGACACCATTGCCCACCGGGCAATGGCCGTATTGAATCCACTGAAGGTCATTGTCGACAACTGGCCTGAAGGAACCGAAGAGGTCTTGGGCAGCGCCATTCATCCCAAGAATGCTGACATGGGCCGCCGTGAAATCCATTTCACTAAAGAACTCTATATTGAACAAGACGACTTTATGGAAAACCCTGATGCCGATTTCTATCGACTCTCTCCCGGAAAAGAAGTGCGACTGCGAAACGCCTATGTGATCAGGTGCAATCAGGTTGTGAAGGATTCCGCAGGAAAGGTGACCGCCTTGCACTGCGAATATGACAAAGCGACTCTTGGCGGAAAGCCCACTTCTGATGGACGCAAAGTCAAAGGCGTCATTCACTGGGTCTCAGCAACCAAAAGCATCGCCGCTGAAGTGCGGGTTTACGGGCGCCTCTTTAGCGTGCCCGACCCTGAAGAAGTTAAAGAGGGACAGGACTTTCGGGCCAATTTGAATCCGGACTCTTTGAAGGTGAACAAAAACGCCAGGCTTGAGTGGAGCTTGCGCGAAGCTTCGACCGAGCGGCGCTATCAGTTTGAGAGAGTGGGATATTTTTGTCTCGACAGTGAGGACTCCACAAGTGAACTTCCGGTATTCAATATGACCGTTGACCTGATGGGTGTACAAAAAAAATGATGGCGTTTTTGCCTCCGACTTTAAAGGGACTGGTTTCGGGAGCATTCTTTGCCCTCAACACCATCATTTGGTGTGGGCTTTTGCTCCCCTTGATCTTTTTAAAAGTCATAATTCCCATTCCCTTAATTCGCAGAATTTTAACCAAGGTGATGGTGGTGATTGCCGAATGTTGGATCACATGCAATGACCTCAACGACAAACTCACCCAATCCATCACCTACGACATCAGCGGAATAAATTTTGACCTGATAGAGCTCTCAATGAATGGCTCGTATTTGGTGATTAGCAATCATCAGTCATGGGTGGACATTGTGATGTTGCAAAAGGCCTTCAATCGCAAAATTCCGCTGTTGCGGTTTTTTTTAAAGCAAGAGCTCATTTATGTTCCGCTTCTGGGCGCGGCCTGGTGGGGCTTGGATTTTCCGTTTATGAAACGCTACACCAAGGACTATTTGAAGAAACATCCTGAAAAGCGTGGTCAAGATCTTGCCACCACTCGCAAGACTTGTGAAAAGTATCGAGGCGCACCGATTTCGATTCTTAATTTTCTTGAAGGCACTCGCTTCACCCAAGCAAAACACGATCGTCAGGCCTCACTCTACAAACATCTATTGATTCCCAAGGCTGGCGGAGTTGGCTTTGTCCTAGAGGCCATGGGAGAGCAATTTGATAAACTGCTGGACATCACCATTTATTACCCAGATGGTGTGGTGACACTGTGGGAATTGCTCTGTGGCAAGCTGAGGAGAATCACTCTGAGGATTCGCGCACTCGACATCCCCGAGCATTTGCTGGCAGGAAGTTATTCAGAGAGCGCAGAAGTTCGCATCCAAACTCAAAAATGGATTCAGGACATTTGGACTGCCAAGGACCAGCTTCTCACGGAGCTCAGCGAGAGCCCCCAGATCAAGAGTAATCAGATCAATGACCCTGTTTCCTCGACCTAACGCTTGAGGCAAGGCGACACTCTGCCATTGCCGCGATCCCTATTTGTTGAGTTCCATTCATGGCCCGGCTTCTCTGTGATTGTGTGACTTTTTTCCTCTAAAAATCCGCCCTTCAACAGTAAAATCAAATTTACGTAGACATGGTCTGCTGGCACAGTCTCTGCATCTTGATTGCTCATAACGTTGCCAAGGCAACTTCACAAAGTGTGATAGGCAAAATTCTCTGATGAGGATAAGATCAGACGAGATATAGCGCGAAGCACACGATGACAGCGTTATCGCCTTACAGTGTCGATTGTGTATCGAACGAAAGGCGCAATTTTGGTCCAGAGACTTCGGTCGTTTTGCGCAGAGAAATTTGCCAAAGCCATCCAAGTGACATCAATCCTACTGCAGGAGACCAAGGACCTGAGGAAAAAGCCAAACCCTCAGGTCAATTCTTTTTTTTTTCAACAACTGTCATTGTTGATATTTTTTAAACAAATCTCGTTTTAGAAAATCTCGTTTTAAAATGAAACATTTCCGCAACAGTAACTCCATTGATACCTACTCACATCCTTGGATCTCTCGGCGAGCTTTGTTGGCAAGGTCTACCACTGACACTTCAAACACCGACAATGTGATTCGCGACCGTTCCGCCATGGGAGCTTCGCCCAATGCAGCCTTTGTGGCTGGCTCCACCTGTCCCGGCGGAGTGCACGGCAACCAGGCCATCACCAACCAGGCCACCAATCCAAGGACCTTCTTGATCAGCGCTTACGAAATTATCGATAACTGGCGCCTCAACCCCAATGGCAACAACAACGGCTTGTGTGAAAGTAATGAGGCCTGCATCTATATGCCAAACTTTGGCTCCTACCAGGGCGAGGGTGATTACCAAGCTGCTGGCACCTGCACCTTCCAAAACGGCACTGTGTCCAATGTAAAGATGTATGCCTACCCCACCAATGGCGGATAAGGGGCTCATTGGCATTCGCGAACAGTTGACTGTTTCTTGCGCGCAAGTATTTGCAGGGGTGAACTATTTCACTTTCTTTTTCTGCGCAGCTTTATATAATCACCTCCATGTGTGCACAATTCATTATTAAGGCCAATTTAGAACAGGCCGCGAGGTGGCTGGCCATCACGCCCTCTGCAGAAGAATTTGATGGAGATTTGAATTTTGATCTTTTGGTGCTCCCTTACAAACCGCCGGCACCCGTTTTTGTTACGGAGGCACTTGCAATGATGCATTTTTCGATGGTGCCTTCGTGGGCCAAAGAGCGTAAAGTCAAATTTGCCACACACAATGCTCGCCTAAACTCTGAAGATGGCAAAGAGCCGATTTACAAAAAACCAACTTGGCGCACACCTTTTAAAACTCAACACTGTGTTGTCCCCATCAGTCGCTTTATTGAGCCCATCTATATTGGAGATATGGCGGGCAATATGGTAAAATTTGGACAGACTTCGGGCGAGGTCCTGTTCGCGGCTGGCATTTGGGACAGCTGGACCGATCGTAGCACAGGGGAAGTCATCGAAAGCTTTGCCATCATCACGGATGAGCCCCCCACCTTCGTTGCAGAAACAGGCCATGACCGCTGCCCGATATTTCTTGGTCGCGAGGCCGCGCGCTCATGGCTGGAGGCTTCTGCGCTCCCACCGGAAGAGTGGTTTATATTCTTAAAATCAAAAGCACACACTCATGATATTGACTACAGCGCCGCGATCCATCGCCCCCTGGCCAAGGGCTGGGAGAAGAGAATTCCAAAATGAAGGATTCAGGACAAAAAATTCACCACGTTTCTGACACTGCATATTGGGTGGCTACCCACCGCATGGATGAGTCGGCCCGAGAAGATGCTTTGTTTCGCGATCCCCTCGCTAAAGTGTTGGTGGGAGAGTATGGGCAAAAGATTACCGAATCCATGAAGTCAGTGACTCGATTTTCCTATTGGTCAGTGATCATGCGCACCTGTGTGATTGACAGATTCATTTTGGCGGCCGTGGCCCAAGGCTATCAAACCATTTTGAATATAGGCGCAGGACTCGACACTCGACCCTATCGCCTCAAGCTACCCAACACCTTACAATGGATAGAGATCGATTTTCCAGAAATGATCGCGCTCAAGAATGAGAAGCTAAAAAACGAAGTGCCCATTTGCCAACTGCAAAGAATAGGCTTGGATCTTGCAAACAAAGAGGTCAGAAGCAAAACTCTTGCACGTCTCAACAGAGAGTGCGGCAAAACTTTGATTTTGACCGAAGGCGTGATCCCCTATTTGTCGGAGGCCGCAGTGGCCGAGCTTGCCAGCGAATTGCGAGATCAAGCCAATTTTGAGCTATGGATCACCGAGTATTACTCCCCAGAAGTTTACCGCGTCTTTCAGTCACCGCAAATGAAGCGCCTTTTGGGTGATTCACCATTTGTGTTTTTCCCTAAAGATTGGTTTGGTTTTTTTAGAAATTGCGGCTGGCAACAAAAGGAAATTTGCTATCTTTTTGATGAAGGAAAAAAGCATGATCGCCAGTTTCCACTCCCTTGGTTCCCGGACCTGTTGCGAAAAATATTTGGCGAAGAGTTTATGGCTAAAAGAATCCGGCAATCATTTGCCTACGTAGTGTTTGAGAAAGATCGAGCGGGAAAGTGAAAAGAGCAATGACATCAGAAATTAACACGCTCCTGAAAGACTCAGAGACAAGCTCCTCAAAAAGGTAAAGATGCAAAGCCGCAGGTGCCAAATCGAACGTAGGCGCAGTATGTGCTACGTCGAAGTGAGATTTGGCACCGAGAACACAGCACATTTTCCTTTTTCAGGAGCCGATTAAGGTTAAACTGCATTAGACCACACCCATCATGGCAAGGCCAATGCCCACAACAAGAGTGAAGAGTGGGATCACCACAGTGGTCATTCCAATATCCAAATAGGATTGACGATGTGTCAGACCACAGATCGCCAGCAAAGTGATGACCGCACCATTGTGAGGGAGAGAGTCCATACCACCGCATGCGATCGTGGCAATTCGGTGCAAGACTTCCGCCGAGATTCCGGCAGCATGTGCCATCGAGAGATAAGTTTCGCCAAGCGCAGCGAGAGCAATGCTCAAGCCGCCAGAGGCCGACCCGGTGATCCCAGCAAGCGTCGTGATGGAAACCGATTCGGCAATGAGGGGATTATCAGAGAGCCCCAACATGGCATCCTTGATCACAACAAATCCCGCGAGCGATGCAATCACATTTCCATAGCCAACTTCAGAGCTGGTGTTCAAGATGGCAAGCATCGAACCGTAGGCGCCTTCGTTGAGACTTTCAACAGCACTGCGAAAGCGACGAAAATTCAGTAGCACGACTGCGAGAATCGCTGCCGTCATCGAGATGATCAGGCTCCACAAGCCCACCACCTTGTCGCTAGAGGTGAGGTAGGGCTCCGCGGTCAGATAAGATGTGTCCACTGACGGAAAATACACTTTGGTCAAAAACAGATTGAGCCCAAGCATCACAAAGATTGGCAGCAGCGCCACCAACACCGGCGGCAGCGAACTCGCATTTACGTTCGCCTTTGCAGCTGTGGCACTCGCCTGTGTCGCCGTGGCTGTGGCTGCGGTTGTGGCTGTCGCTATGGGAGCAACTGCGGCTGTGGAAGCAGACTCATCATCATTCGCACTCAACGCATCTGCATGAGCGCCATAACCCTCGCCGCGAAGCTGTGCGCGACGAGCGCGTTGACTCAACCACAATATTCCCAGTCCGCACATGATCAGTCCACAGACCACACCGATGACGGGTGCTGCGTAAATGTCGGTGGCAAAGTAGGGCATGGGAATGGAGTTTTGGATCTGTGGTGTGCCAGGAAGTGCCGTCATGGAAAAAGTAAAGGATCCCAAGGCCAGGGCACCTGGTATGAGTCGCTTGGGAATATTGGCCTCACGAAACATCGCTGCAGCAATGGGATACACGGCAAAGGCCACCACAAAGAGCGACACGCCACCGTATGTGAGCACTGCACACGACAGCACAATGGAGGAGATGGCATGAGAAGGACCCAAGCGGCCCGTGATCCACTGCGAGATGCTGCGCGCACTGCCCGAAGCGTCCATCATTTTGCCAAACACTGCACCCAAAAGAAAGAGCGGAAAAAACGCCTTGGCAAATCCTGCAAAACTTTTCATAAAGACTTCGGTGTAGGTGGCCAAAAGCGGCAGATCGCCATTGAGGAGCACCGCAAACGCAGCCAAGATGGGCGCAAGCAACAGAACTGTGATTCCGCGATACGCCAAATACATCAACAACAAAAGTGAAGAAACAATTCCAATGACTCCAAGCATGGTCATTGTCTATATGACTGATTTGCATTAGTTGTAAATGATTGTTTTTGGTACTGGCCAACATATAAGCCAACATATAAGCCAACATCAGGCCAATAAATAAAGGAGGCGCTTTGGTGCACAATTCGATGAATTCTAAAGAGCAAAATGGACCTATGGCCTTGATCACAGGCTCTTCCAGCGGCATCGGACTTGGCATCGCCAAAGCCTTTGCTGCCAGAGGCATTGGATTGATTGTTCACGGCATCGAAAAGCAAGCCGAACTCGATGAGTTGGCAACGCATCTTCGCCTCGAATACAATGTTCCCGTGCACGCGCACTCTGCGGATCTCACGCAAGAGGCTGATGTGAAGTCCCTCCTGAATCAGCTCGAGAGAAACTCAACAGCTCCCGACATACTTGTAAACAACGCCGGAGTTCAATTCACCTCGCGCATCGAGGATTTTCCAATTGAGAGCTGGCGATTGCTACTGGAGCTTCATTTGACTGCCCCTTTTCAATTCTGCAAGGGTCTGCTACCAAGTATGCGCGCCAAGGGTTGGGGGCGCATCATCAACATCTCCTCGGTGCATGGACTTGTGGCCTCAGTGCAAAAATCAGCTTATGTGGCGGCCAAACATGGGCTGATTGGCTTTACCAAGACGCTCGCACTAGAAACTGCCGGCAGCGGCATCACGGCCAATGCCATCTGTCCAGGTTGGGTGAAAACACCCTTGGTGGAAGCGCAAATACAAAAACGAGCCACCGCAGATAACATCAGTTTTGCACAGGCCACCGAAGCCATGCTGGGCGAAAAACAACCCAGCAAAACGTTCGTCAACGTCGATGAGATCGCAGCGCTGGCCACATTCTTATGCTCACAAGGGGCTCAGAGCATGACAGGGTCCATTCTCACCATGGACGGAGGATGGACCGCACAGTAAGGGGCTAGCTCTTGTGTCATCCAATACAATCATGTGATCAAACGTCCTGTTGATGCTGCACTCTCTTTAGTGTGCGGTAACCAAACACAAGCCTCGTGGCAGAAGTGTAAATGCACATTCCCGCATAAATATAGGCGAGTGTGGGAAATGAATCCGGCCAAATACAAAAAGCCACGAAGCACAAGATGGTTTCCCCACCCTCAGTGAGTCCACCCAGATAGAAAAAGGACTTCTTTGGATAGGTGGGACTCTTGAGGACGTGACGATCCGCCATGATGGCAAATCCCAAAAACGTGATTCCAGTGCCAACAAAACTAAATAGCAGAAATGCTGCTGGCAGAGCATTTGAGACAGGTGAATAGAATGCGAATGCAAGGGGCACAGAGGCATAAAAGAAAAAATCACAACAGATGTCCAAAAATCCACCCGCATCTGAATCTCCACTGATTCGCGCCAAGGGCCCGTCCAAGCCGTCTAGCAACCGATTTAAAAGAATGAAAACCATGGCCATTTTGAACCAAGCATTGAATAGCAATATCACAATGGGCAAAACAAGCGCCGCCCCCATCAGTGTGAGGTGATCGGCATTGACTTTTTTACGGGACAGAAAAAGTGCCGACCGCTCTAAGGGCGGGTCAATCAATTTCTTCACATAGGCATCGATCATTACCTAATGGTCCTTAACCTTTCCTGAATGCTCCTGCGCGCGGTGCGACCTGATTGTTAACAATGTCCGTCCAGTCCGTGGCAGAGCCTATTTGCATCATCGACGAGTAGTTGGTGGTGCTGCCCAAGCCCAATTCACCATTGCCGTTGTATCCTGATGACCAGAGTGTTCCGTCAGTTTTCAAAAACAAACTGTACGAAGTTGTATCCACCCCCGCGCCTTGCGCAGCAAGCCACGTAGCCGTGCCCACCTGCGTGGGATCCGATCGATGTGTGGTATTACCCAATGACAATGCACCTACACCATTGTATCCCCAGGCAAAAAGCAATGAACTGCCCGACTTGATCGCAAAGCAATGCCTTTCAGCCACAGCCAGTTTTGTCCAATCTGTCGCCGCACCAATCATTATCGGAGAGCTTTTGGCCGTATAACTGCTCCCAAGTCCTGGTACCCCCGCAAAAGCCGTTCCACAGCCCCAAAGCGTTCCATCTGTTTTTAGAAAGCAACCTGCTGATCCGGCGGCATCGCCATATTTCCAATTGGTCAATGAACCAACCTGAACTGGAGAAGATATATTAACCGTAGAGCTGTTTCCTAAGCGACCAGTGTCAGCATTTCCCCAGCCGAAGAGTCGCCCATCCGTCGTGGTTGCATGTATACAGCCGCCTCCCACCCTTGCCGTGGCCCAATAAGTTTCACTGCCCACCTGCACTGGCGTGGAAAACGCCGTGTCTATTGAACTCAGGCCATGCCCAGACACTCCAGATCCATGACTGCCCCAGGTGAATAGCTGGCCGCTTGTGTTGATTGCATAACAGTAGGCCTCTCCAGCCCCGACTTCGGCCCAATCGGAAAGACTCCCCACTTGAACTGGGGTGGAGCGATCCACACTGTCCCCTTGCCCCAATTGACCGAGGTGGTTTCGCCCCCAGGTCCACATCGTCCCATCCACTTTGATGCCAATGACAGAAGTCAAGCCCACCGCCACCTGTTTCCATGCCGCTCCGCCTGGCACGAGGACTGGGGATGAACGATCCACAATGTCGCCGACTCCTAGCTGACCTTCGCTATTGCTCCCCCACATCCAAAGATAGGACCCTTGGTTTTTGCGGCGCCAAAATTTTTTGAACAGCGCTTGCGATTGCCAAGGATAGCTCAGCAGTCCCGCTGAGCCAGAGGCGGCAATGAACTTGATAAATTTTCGTCGCGAGTTAGCTGCGCTGCTTGTGTCGTCCATGATGTTTCACTCCCAAAAAGCATTCAATTCGGATGTCCTAGACAAAATAATGAATGAGTTACATATAAGTCTGAACCTGAGGGCGCAACTGTTCAACCGAAAATTGGATATTGGATATTGGATTTTGAATATTGGCCAAGGCCTTAACAATGTATTTGCTGTGTCAATTATAATGCTGCCTAAGGACTAGCCTCAGCTCCGCTTTGCCCTTGATATTGGTTTGGGCAAATTGCCTGAGCATCGGTCAAAAAAACCTACGCATCCTCAGAGGGTAAAAAATATTTGGTCGCCCGGGCACGGCCCAATCTTTTTACATAGCCTTTTTTTGTCATATCCGCGAGATCGCGACTGGCCGTTGTTTCAGAAATACCAAAAAGATCGATGTAATCATGCACGTCCATAAACTCTCGCTCCCGCAACTCCCGTAACGCAAGAACTTGCCGAAAATTGAGATCATCTTTTACAAGAGCCAGGGACTCTATAAATTGTGGCGGCCGGACAAGCTTCTCTTGCGGCAGTTTTTTCGATGGGTCTACGAGCAGAGAGTTTTGGGCGGGTTTCAAAAAAAAGAGCACTCGTAGGCCATCCAAGAGGCTGTAGTGCTGCTCTCTAAGTAAAATAATTTCAGGAAAGCCAGTCAAGGCTTTACGAAGTGAGCCAATCGCAGAATAAATCATTGGATCGTGACGAAGCGGATCGTAGCTGTAGCCCCAAACGTTCTTGAGAAGGGTCTCTTTGTCACGACTTCCTTGCGACAAATGCCATAGAATTTTTAGGTTTAACTCTGATATTGACTTTTCCGATATAAAAATTCCCTGATCTGTGCAGCACACTAGCTTTTTTAGCACAGCGGAATAGATCAAATGCATTTTTCCTTTTTCCAAATTAAAAAAGGGAATGAGCAGAGACCAATATCCAAATTTCTGAATTTTAAACAAGGTTTCGGGCTTCTGATTTTGCAGTTCATCTAGCAACGAGCCCAAGGGATCCTGCCGGAGGTACTTTGCGGGGATCGTTTCGCCATCAAGCAAATGATTTCGCAACATGATTCGCTGATTCACAACACTTCCTACAACTGGCGACAACTGGAGCAGTTGTTGAATTATCTCTTCTTTGCGGTCCTCTTGCCCCAGTTCACTCAAGACTTTGTGCAAAAGTCCTAAAATTTTTAGATGAAGCTCCCGATCCATCTCGGAATTTAAAAATAACTCTGTCGTGCGCAAGTGATTGAGCGCCAGCGATGTGTTTCCGCAAACAAACTCAAGCTCGGCAAAGCGCAGGTGAAAGGTAATCTCCTGACGAGTGTTGCGAAACACATAGAGCATTTTTGAAAGTTCATTCAGTATATTTCGTGTCTCCTGAAACTTTCCTGCAAGTGTGGTCTGCCGGGCCATCTCAAGCCAGATGTTCATTCGCGACACTGTGTCTTGATCTCGTAGCTTCGCCATTGCTTTCTTGAGAATCTCAATGGCCTTTTCTCCGTTAAGCCCGTGCGCACATTCATACTCCAAAATTGAAACTGTGAGAAACCCCACTAGTGCCGTATTTTCGAGCCCAAGGAGAATTTTTCGCGCCTCCTTAAGAGTGCTTATTCCTGACTGAATCTCTCCCAAGCGCACCTGGGCATGGCCAAAAATATCCATAGCCAGTGGCCTGCCCCAAAGAAATTCGCCAGCTACCGCGTGAGAAATTGCCTTTTGGGAATATTTATAACTTTTCGAGAATTCGCCTTTGTAGTGAAATAAGAAGCCCAGACTGTGATAGGCAAAAAACCAAGCGACATGGGACCTGGTCTCTTTTCTGCAATTCCAGGCTTTTTTAAAGTGATCGCCAGCTTTGCGATACTTGCTAAGACGTATACAACCAAGTCCTAAAAAAAACTGCGCTGCAGACTTGTGGTCAACATCAAATTCACTTGCCAACTTGCCATAGAACACGACCGCATCGGAATATCTACCAAGAAAACACAGGGCACCTACAGTGCTGATGTCTGTGCTGGCGTCAGCGCCCTTTCGTCGTGACCGTGACGAGGAGGTGCCAACTGTGTCAAACTGACTTTCAACGACACGACGGTACTCACCTCTAACAAAATCTGAAGAAAATTGCATCGCTTCCTATTTCACTGACTTTTTACAACACACATTTAAAACACACTGTCTAATTCTTACTTTTTATATCTCTATTGCATTGACAGATCAATAGCTCTCAGAAATACCTACAAATCGACGGAATGGTTTGGTAGATTTGATTTTCGCAGCAAGAGGTGTTTTTGAGATGAGCTCTAGTGTGCGCAGCTTCCTTGGCCTACAACGGCTTCTTTTGGCAGGTCTCATTTTTTTCGCGAGTCCAAGCACTGAGTCTCTTGAGGCCCGTGAGGACCGTGAGCCCCGTGAAGCGAAGTCTCTGAGAATAGGCATGGCACAGGAGTTTCACAGTCTGAACTATGTCTTGGCCAATACGTTGGCTGAAAAGTATGTTTTGTATTTTATCTACCGTCCTTTGGTCTATCTGCACACTGATGGAACCTGGAAACCACTTCTTGCACAAGAGATTCCATCTCTGCAAAATGGAACAGCAAAAGTTATTGGGACAGGAGCGTCAGCGCGCTTGGACACAACTTGGAAGATCCGCGACAAGGCCAAGTGGGGTGATGGCGCAGAGGTCACTTGCCGCGATCTGAAACTCGGTTGGGAAGTGGCTAAAAACGAGCGAATCTCTTCAACCTATCACGGATCTGCAGGCGACATTGAGTCCGTCACCTGGAATGAGTCTTCACCAAAAAAGTGCCAGGTTCTGTTTCGAAAAAACAGATGGAACTTCTATCACGATTTGCCCCATCCTTTGCCATCCAAACTCGAAGATAAAGTCTATCGAAAATTTGCGGACGAGCCTTCGGGATACGAAAAGAACACGACCTATTTGGCAGATCCAACTCAGGCGGGTCTCTATAACGGCCCCTATATCGTCACAAAGATAGCACGAGGTGATTATCTGATTCTCGAAGCGAATCCTCACTTTTATGGATCACCTCCAAAAATCAAAAGAATCATCATTCGCACTTTTGCAAGTGCCGTCAGCTTGCAAACTGAGCTTTTGGCAAAGGGCATCGATATGACGGCGTCGGTCGGAATTCCGTTTGATCAGGCCAGCCAACTTCGAGATCGCCTCAGCAAGCGCTCACCGCCGCTGACCGTGCTACAGAAACCAAGCAATATGTATGCGCATATTGATTTCAATTTGCATAACTCCACACTTAAGGATCTCAAGGTTCGGCAGGCACTCTCTCATGCCTTGGATAAAAAGGAACTTTTGCATGGGCTCCTGATGGGGGAGGCCCTTCCTGCCGAGCATTGGCTAAGTCCAAATGACCCCTTAAGACCAAGCAAGGCGGAAAAGGCCCAGGTGCACGATCAAAAGACGGCGAAAGAGCTGCTCACTGAGGCGGGGTGGATCCAAAATCAAGACGGAATTCGCCGCAAAGGAAGGGAGCGACTCACGCTTGTAATTACTGCGGCTTCAGGCATCCCACTCAATGATCATATCGAAGCAGTGATCCAAGCGCAGTGGCGACAGGTGGGTGTGGATCTTCAGATAAAGAATGTCCCGGCTCGACAATTGTTTTCGGAGCTCTTGCCACACAGGAAATTTGACCTCACTCTCTACGCATGGTCCAGCACTCCAGAGGAGTCACCGAAACCGGTCTTTCACTCGCAGAGCATTCCCACCGAACAGAATGCCTGGTCGGGCCAAAACATCATGGGTTGGAATCGTCCTAGGGTGGATGATTTGATTCATGTCCTCACTCATGAGTTTAGCTTTGCCAAAAGAAAAAAGGCCGCAGCAGAGCTCGTTTCTCTCTATTTGCAAGACCTGCCGAGTTTGCCTTTGTTTTTTCGTCCCGACTCAGCCATCATTCCACAAAATCTAAAGAACTTTTCGCTCACAGGGCAGAGCTTTCTTGAGTCCATCCACTCTGAAGATTGGGATATAGAACTGTAACTATTGGTTTATATTGCTCTAAATCCCTCCAAATCCCTCCCATTTTAAAAGTCGACCTTCATTCCTGAAGGCAGGCAATGCCTCTATATTGGTTACAGATCACGACGCTCTTTTGCACCGATGGGCCATCTCCATCGCGGGCGAATGGGCGTCAAAACAAAATATTTGGAGGTTATTATATGAAATCGAAAGTTCTTTTCTCAATTGTTGCGAGCTGCCTTTGGTACGCTTTGCCATCGGTCGCACAAGGCTTGCCCACCGTCTCCGGTTGCACCGCTGATCAATTTGTCATGGGCGACCAAGTGAGTCTGATTCAACCTGCAGGTGCAAACTACAGCCCAAGGTGCCTAAAGGTCAAAGCCGGCGCGCAGGTCACTATTGACGCCAGCAACCGCCATCCTCTTATGGGAATGGATGCCATTGATGGAGTCGAAAATACATTGGGAAGCCAAGAGTTCTCAACACCGCAAACGAGAATCTATTCGGTGCCCGGAATCTATGGGTACTTCTGCACAGCCCATGGCGACTCTGAAGGAGACGGTATGGCAGGCGCAATCTGGGTCGAATAAAATTTATCAACAACTTCAACAAAACGGAGACAAAATGAAAAACGCAATTATTTACCTATCAACCCTAGTTATGCTTGGTGGCCATTCAGCTCAAGCCCGTCAAGGCGAAAACGATGGTTCCAATGATGATGGCCGCACTATCAAGTGTGAGGATGTGATCACTCAGAAAACGATCCTGCAGTTTCACAGCTCAACGAACATTGCGACCTTTGACTCGGGAGATTTTGCTCTCACCGTAAAGAGCCGAGGTGATGACATCGGCGAAATGCTGATCATTGATAAAGTGAGCGGCGATCAGGTCAAGGCCAAGAGATTGGAAGAGCTGCTCAAAGTCACTCTCAACACAGCTGAAAACGATATGGATGTCATTGTCGAATCCCAAACCCATCGCGGCTATGCTGAGGCGATCGTCGTAGACCCAAACACTGCAGACCGAGCAGAAATCAAATCTCTAAGCCGAAGGGGTCAAGGGCGAATGGAAATCGTACTTATCAGTCACGAGAACACAGCACAGCCCATTCACCTTGTTTGCGAGAAGACCAGGTAGTATATGAAACACCTAATACTGCTTTTGGCGATGCTCTTCGCAAGCTGCGGATACAATGACACAACAGTGCGCACTCCAGGTGGCGGTGCCTCTCCGGATCCGGGCGGAGCTGCTAATGGAGAGCCCGACGAAATCCTTTATGCACAGGTCAATGACCAAGTTTTTATTCCTCATTGCCTTCGCTGTCACTCTCAAAGTGGTGGCAACCGCGGTGGTGTCAACCTCGAAACCTACTCGGCAGTTTTGGATCAAATTCAGATTGTTGTGGATGCCGTCAATAGCGGTTTTATGCCTCGATCTGGAAATATGCCAGAGACGGCCGTCACAATGCTCAATGATTGGGTGGCCGCCGGTGCGCCAGAGTAGCCTCCGGAATCTTCTGAGGGGCGGGCGATCAAAGTCGCCCCCCCTCCCGCTAACGATTCACTTCTGCATCTGAATTTTTAGAAACAAAATTCAAGTTCGATTGCATTCACAATCACAATCACAATCACAATCACAATTGAAATTGAAATTGAAATTGAAATTGGAAACATAAACATAAACGTAAGCATAAATACAAACACAAATACAAAGGGGGCACGACATGAACGGCAAAAGAGATACGACAAACAGCAACGCTTTCGATCGTTGGACCCGCATGATGATTGGGTTCATGATTTTTGCCAAGAGCTTAGCGCTTTTCGCTGCGACCGGCACAGCGGCAAGAGACAAAGCGAGAACCCAACTCGTTCCCATCAAGGGTGAAGTTCACTTTGTGGCAGTGGGGAATCCAGGTTTTTTGAGAGTGCGTGGGGAGTCCACAAATGCACCAACGGGAGTTTTGCTGCATGAGGAGGGCCAGATCAAAGGCACATTGAGCTTTAATCTCAGCGATTTAAAAACAGGTATCGACCTCCGAGACAAACACATGAAAGACAAATATTTGGAGGTCGAAAAATTTCCAACAGCAGAACTTGAACTTCAGCCAGTCAAACTGCCTGAAGGCCTAACTTCTGACTCGAGTGGAGACTTTACCGGAATGCTAACTCTTCATGGCAACAAAAAGGAAGTTAAGGGCAAATATACATTCGCCGCCAAAGACAACAAAGCAAAAGTCAATTTTTCAGTGCTTGTATCAGATTTCAAAATCGAAATCCCCAAATACCTAGGGGTGACCATCAGCGAGTCTGTGGATTTAGAGGTCACCGTGGTCTTTAAATCAGAAACCAAAGCCCTATAAACAAGTCCTAAAATTATGGGAGTTATATGAATCCATTTTCTAGATTGTTATTTACAACTTTGGCCTGCATCGGTTTTGGCTCCTCAGACGTCAATGCCTTTCCCGACATGATCCGACACGGCTACGTCAACTGCACGGCTTGTCATGTCTCTCCGTCGGGAGGAGGACTGCTCAACAGTTACGGCCGCAGTCTCTCCGCTGAGCTGATGAGCACATGGAGTGCTGCGGGCGAAGAGAAGCACCTCCATGGGCTTGCCAGCATCCCCGATGATTTGGCTGAGAGGTACTTTGCTGGTGGCGATGTTCGCTATATCTCAAGACAGTCAAAGAGTGAAAGTGTTGATGTCAACGAGGGCTTTTTGATGCAAGCCCAACTGCGCGCGGGATTGGCTTTCGACGAGCTTAAATTTTTGTTTTCTCTCGGAAAAATTGACAATCCTAGACTCGCTCAGGATGTGCGACCAGTCATGAGCGAATATTACTTTCTTTGGGCCCCCATTGCACAAACGCACATACGCGGTGGCCGATTTGAACCGATTTATGGCTCGCGCCTGCCCGATCACAATCTTTGGATAAAATCAGAACTCGGCTTTGTTCCGTGGTCCGAGCGGGATGGATTTGAATTTATTTTCGAAGGCGAAAAGCAGTTTGCCAGCCTTGCCGGCTTTCAATCTCTCTCCAATACACCGACCTCCCTCAAAGCCACAGGCTTTGTGGCAAACTATTCCCACCTCCTAGGAGACATTTCTAGAATTGGCGTGAGCGGTCTGAACACCGAAGGGCAGGGCGTGCTCACCAAAGCCCTCACCCTCAACACACATCTTTCTTTTTCTGAGAAAAGTTACTCAATCATCGAATACACTCGACACTGGACCCAGGACCAATCGCAAGAGCTCGGGTTTTTGAGACTCGGCTACCAGATCTTTAAGGGATTTACACCGCTCCTGCAGGCACAGCACAAAGCCAACCAAACAAAAAGCACGAACCAAAGACGCTTGGGCATTGGCCTGAACTGGCTTCCTCGGCCCCACTGGGAACTGATGGGACTCTTCGAAGAGGTTGGCGGAGGAAACAAAGGTACCTCAACAGAGGCGTACTTGCTGCTTCATTATTATCTGTAGGGAGCTTATATCTGTAAGTAGCTAAATCTGTAAGTACTTAATCAGTTGCAGGCAGCGACAGGTGACGGTCCAAAATCCTAACGTGAAAAACGAATGGAACCGGCACCGTCATTTGAGAAGTCGGCAAAAATCTGCATGCGTGCCTCAATCTCTGTTGCAGCAACACCTGAGTTTTCAAGATGAGTTCGCAAAGCCACTTCGTCAAGCCTGATCTGAGACAAATCGTATTTCACACGGCAATTGCCAAAATCCAAATCCAAAAGTTCGCATTGCATTTTGCCTTTTACAGAAGTCAGATTCAAAACAACTGGGTTCTCACCGGAAGGATTCAATGCGGAAGGCATTGTTCCACGAAACGAAAGGCTCTGATCAGCTCCTGTGAGCAGAAATGGCAATTTGTATTTGATTCGAACTGCATTTCCACGCGCACCCACCCGCAGACCTTCTAAAGCAAAAGTTGCAAATTCACTATTGTCCTCATTCGAAACGGGGACTCGGTAGGTGGCATTTTCAATTTCAGACCACAATGGATTCGCTATGCCAGCCCCAGGAAGAGCGGAGACAGCAACGAAGGTTGAAAAAACGACACCTTTCAATTGATTCATTTTTCTTTGGAATTTCATCGATCCTCCTCAATCTTGAACTCGCACCAAACTCAGTCTGCGACAGAGACCGCCTGTCAGGATTTCTAACACAGAAACATGAGAAAGCGCAATTCCCAAGGCGGGCCTCCACCTTTTTTCACAAAATCTCATCTTTTGTTCCTATGCCTTGCTCACAGAGAAATGAAGCGAAAGATGAGGTGAGGACTCAGGCGAAGGTGATAGCGATCCGTCACTCTGTGGCCAAAAGTGTTACTGACCAAGTTATTCAGGAGAACTGTTTCACTTTGATATGATCTTCGCCAATTTAGGCAGACCAAACCGGCACGGCTCTTGAAATGTATGAATGTAGCAGGCCCAACAGGGCAAACAAAATTGAGCGATGCCTTTTTCATCGCTAGAGGGAGACACTATGTATTATCAAATGTCATTCTTTTCACGCATGTCGCGCATGGTTAGTCAACTTTGCTTGTGCACAGTAGGTGTTCTGTCAATTCATTCTGTAGCATTGGCCCTGTGCCTAAAAGGCGAATTCACTGTGGACCTCACTGGCCAGTCACAGATTGTAGAAAATGCTCCCACCACGATCGCAAGTGGCCAGGCTAAAGTAAAATTCACTTTGAGTCGTGCCAGCGATCATCGCAGTGCCGAGTTCAGGACGGAAGTGGCCAACCCTGATGCAACGGTCCTGACCAAAGAAGGCGCGACACACGTAGCAGATGTTTTTCAACCTGACCAAATCACTCTCTTCAAGCAGTATTCAGCTTTTGAGAAGGATCAAGTTTCCTACAGTGACAACAATGATTTTTCTAGCAGCAGCATCACCGTTTCTTTGCCGACGAAGGACAATGGCAAAAAGATTGTACTCAGCTATTTTGGTCAAAAGGTGTCCGATTTCACCGATCTGACCACCCCGGTTTCACCACATTTGACCACCCATG
>CAYMBJ010000057.1:0-26094 GCA_964388665.1 uncultured Pseudobdellovibrionaceae bacterium
AAACTTTAAAAATCAAAAACTGCAATTTGCTGCGGGGATTCCGCTAATCCGGGTAGATACCTTCGCGCTCAGGGTGATGATCTGGCCCACACATCGATGCGCGCTCCATTAGAAAAATACTCTCAACCAGCAACCTTCCCAGTTCGTGATTGAGGGAGTCAAATGCGAGCTTTCCCACGTTTGCGATATTGAGCAATTCGCCGGCAAGACGCTCTTGCCCATAGACATTTTCGATAGCAGTTGCATTAGCTTTGCGCTGTTTGGTAGTTTTTTTCATGAGGGAGTTCCTTTCTTTAAATGGTGTGGAAATACTTCCACAAAAGGGCTCCCTCTTTCAAGTTTCAACTAACTTTGAGATGTCTCCGAAGTGCGTGGAAGGCGAAGACATCGTACCAGGCGTACCGTCGGCGGGTCGGATTGCTTGGTCATGCACTGACCTGGGACGAGATGAGATCAGCAAAATCTCAGTAGAGCCTCAAGTTCTTGGTAGCCTGATCTGTAAGTAATCAATCACTTATGGGAAGCGAGGTCCCATGGACCCGCTATCCCCATGCCAGTGGCGTGATGAGCTACACAACTGGCGCCAATTTTTGAAGGATCAAAGCGATACGGAGAAGTCTCTCACTTTGAGAATATTTAATAAATCTCGATCTGCCGAAATATAAAATCGCAAAAAATCATACCGACATACGGTAAACTAGCCGAAGCGCTAGGGGTGAGATGTTGGACGTGGGCGAAATTTGCAAATGTGGCTATCTTTTTGCCGGCAATGTTTTTGTTTGCTGGTTGCGGTATTTCTGGATCCATCACAAGTCTATATGAGGACTCCTCTCTGACTGCTTGGAAAACAAAAATCATCGCCGAAGCGGACGTCGTCAATGTCATGGAAGGTGATGGTCTTACGGTTCTGAGCGGCATTGAGGCTGCGGCCAAAGAAGACGTTGTCTTTCAGTGGGAAATCACGCCAAGAGACAATCGATTTGTGGCATTTTCCGGAAGTGGACGGGTGCTCAGTGGCAAGAAGAGCTTCTCTTTTTCAATAAATACGGTGGAAGATTCTCTGCATCAAGGAGACTCCACAATTCATAAATTTCTTTTGCCTCCTCGTAATCGCGGCCATGCATCTGATAATTTTGGCCTGCAATCCCACCCTCTCCGCCATTTGTCAAATCGATTTGATAGATTTTAAAAATGAATACTTCTTGAAGTCAGAATCCCAAGTAAAAATTCTCTTTACCCCATGGCACTTTAGGCAGAGTGCAATACGGGCATCAAAAATTTCATTTCCTTTAAGGCCTGGAATACTAATTTCAATTTTCGATAATTCCTTCCACCAGTCGGTCGGTTCATCTAAAATTAAAACCTTGTAACTTTCAAGAAATGACGAAAGATGCGAAACGGCTTTGGTAAGTTTTAAGTGCTTTTCAAAAACTCTGGGATGAGTAAGTATTCTGAGGGTTTCACCTATGTTAGTCGGTGTCGTACAAAGAGAATCATTCAAGCCATCGAGGCCCCTAATTGCATCTTTATGCTGAGAAGCTGAAGAGATTAAAGCAGCTATCAACACATTTGTATCAAGTCCTATCATCGTCTAACGTCTCCATCCATTCTTTTCTGCTAGAAAAGTCCACCTTCTGTTCGCCCATATTTATGGGCTTAAATGCAGAACTCTTGCCCTTTTGTTTCTTCCAGAGACCTCTTCCTAAAGCTGCCCACTGACTGATTACTTCACTTAGAGATTTGCCCGTCGTTGCGGACTCTTTTTTTGCGTCTTCATAAACTCGATCATCTATTATCAAGCTGGTTTTCATACATAACTCCTTACATATTCTCATTATATGAATATATAGTCAAATTGTCAACATCGATTATTAGACAATAGGAAAAACAAAGCCCAGCTCCGCTGACTACAGCAAGTACGGCGACGGCAATGGATACGGTGAATATTCGCCGGTGGCATGGGCTGGATCTTATAAGTTCTTGCAAGACGAAGTCAAAATTTAGGAGCCTTACGCGCACCTGCGAGGCACGCCATTTAAGTTTGTGTACCAAGGTGGTTAATGACTATAGACCCGTCTGACGACATGGTATTCGCAAGATTTGCTCTCCATCTTGCAATTCCCAGAGCAGCGGTCGCCACTCGAGGGCCATCGTCCGACTGCCTTCAGCGTGAAAGACTGGAGGCTCCGACAGGGAGATGTTCTCTATCTTCATTTCCTGCAGCAAAAAATTTAAGGACCAGCCGTTTTGGCAACGAGTGGTTCTTTGGGCTTTTCCGTGAAGTAAAAAACCTGCCAACTGAGAGTTAGCACTCACAGTTGGTTTGTGCAAATCCGCACGCCTGATGAGAACATTTAAAGTCGATAGATCTACATCTTGTCTGGAAAATTCGGAGCTAACAAAATCCCGCTGCATCAGTTCCCAAAGCTCTTTGTTTACGGAAGCCAAGGCTTCACAAGGAAACCATGTTCCCAACTTGAGATAGCCGGCCGTGGCCGCGCTCTGGGGCTGGCCAATGATCTGATCAGCGCTGCCGATCTCAATGATTCGTCCATCAATCATAATCCCGATACGATCAGAGAGCTGAAAGGCCTCTTCCAATTCGTGAGTCACAAGTATCACAGAGAGATTGCGATCCTTAAAAATTTCCACAAGATCCTCACACAGCTCCTCTCTCAGCACTGGGTCTAGGTGCGAAAATGGCTCATCCAAAAAGAGCAGCTCAGGATCCACGGCCAGAGCCCTGGCCACAGCCACTCGCTGTTGCTGTCCACCCGAGGTGGCCCCCGGGTATCGCTTGGCTAAATCCGGTATCTTCATCAAACTCAGCAGATCATTTACTTTGGCTTGTTTTTCTTTAGCAGACAGGATCTTTGGCATCACCAAACTGATATTTTCAAACACAGTTAAAAACGGAAACAAAGCGGGGTCCTGAAAAACAAATCCAACACGTGGATTGTCATTCAGATAACTGAGCCTCCCCGTCTGCGGCCTATCCAGACCCGAGAGAATTCGCAGCAAAGTGCTTTTCCCCACGCCTGAAGGGCCTATCAGAGATAAAATTTCTCCTGGCTTCAATTCAAAATCAATGCCTGAAAAGACCTTTTGATCTCCGTAGGCGAAAGACAAATTTTCAACTCTGACCATAACGACCCTTTGCAGCCTCTGTTTGCAGCCAAAACGTCGGGATGACAATTGCAATTCCAATGGCCCCTAACACCAATGCCGGCACAGAAGCATAACCATACTGCCCCTCTTGGGTGTACTCAAAGACTTTCACAGATAAAAATGAAGTGCTGATGGGCTTGAACATCAGTGTGATGGGCACCTCTTTGATGATATCAAAAAAACTCAATAAAAAAGCGCCACCCATGGCAAAGTTGAGATGACTCCAGTAGACACGCAGTTGGGACCATCGCCCCACACAAAAAACTTCAAAGACTTGCAGTTGCGAGCGACTCATTCGCTCCAAGGCCGCCGAAAGAACGCGAAATCCCACACCAAAATATCTATAGAGCATCACAAAAATCAGGGCGATCCAATTGTTCGGAGCCCCAAACAGCAGCATGAACGGGTAAATCAAAACGGCCACCATTGCACCCGGGAGCATATAACCCAAGGCGAGCAAGGGTCGCAAAATATTTTTCAAACTCCGTGGCAAATTGACAAGACCAATGGCCGCGATGGAACCGATAGACACCACTAGCGCCGCTCCAATCAGTCCCAATGTTAAAGTGGAAAGCAGTGGCCGGAATCCCAGCGCCAGCCAAGTGGAAGCCACGGAGTCCACATGTTTAGATGCTGCAAAAATCAAAGAAAAGGTGGGAATAAAAAAGATCGCAAAGCTCACGGACAAAGTGAAGGCAACATAGGAAAAATTTCTCGAAAAACTTGGGCTCGTGCGTTTAGACTGCAAACTCATTCGCGAATAGCTTTTTAGCGAGCGCCATCGCTCGGCCAAAGTGAAAATCACCACAATAAAAATCAACAGTCCTGCCGCCAAGCGAATGGCCAGACCACGATCAAAAAGTTGAAACCAAACCTTAAAGAGATTTGTCATCAAGGAGTCCACATTAAGAAGCGAAAACACCGCAAAATCCGCAAAGACCTCAAGACCAATGAACCAACAGGATTGCAAGGTCCATGGAAACAGCCCCGGAATCCAGGTTCGCCAAAGCGCGCGTGACCAGGGAACCCGGTAGACCTTCAACACCTCACTGAACCGAAGCGCTTGAGACTGCAGGCCTTCTGAATATTGAAAAAAAGCATAAGGAAATAGACTCAACGAGAGACAAAAAATAACTCCCCAGAGTCCCTCAAGTTCTATGAGAGCAATCCCATTGTGCAGCATGAACTGATAGAAGTCGGAATGTTCTGACAAGATCGAAAGATAGGCCGTTACCAACACATAGCCCGGAACGGCTAGCGGAAAGAAAATCCACAAGCGCAACAGTCGAGCCCATCTGGCGCTCACTCCCTGATGAATCCATGCTGCCCAAAATCCCAGAACATTGCTAATGATCAGAACTGCAATAAGTACAACGAAGGTATTATAAATGGATGGCCAAAACAGGTATCCATAATAGTGCGTTAAAATATCAGGCTTAGGTGATTCCACCCCCTGCATCCACAAATACAGCAGGGGTAGAAAATTCAGACCCACCAGGAACAAAAGCGCCAACGCTTTGCCAGGGAAGTTTTTCCGTCGTAGCTTCGTCGTTCCGGAGTTTAACATGCAGCTTCTAATTGAATATCTATTTGTATCCCACCTTGTCCATCAATTTGATGGCCTCACTCTGAAGTTCCCCAGCGGTGGAAACATTGATGGTGTTTTGCTTAAAAGCACCCCACTTGGCAACACTTGGATCTGCTGGAATTGAAGAATTCGCTGGGTATTCAAAATTCACATTGGCAAAGATGGACTGAGCCTTGTCCGAAGTCAGCCATTCCAAAAATCCAAGTGCTAGCTTTTGATTTTTGCTTGCTTTGATAATGCCTGCTCCAGAAACATTGACATGAACACCTTTAGCATCTTGATTCGGCCAAAAGAGATTCACTTGAATTTTGGGATTTTTCTCTTTTAACCTGCCAAAGTAATAGGTGTTGGCAATGCCAACATCACAAACTCCGGCATCAATGGCCTCAAGCAACTGGGTATCATCAGGATACACGGGCTTTGCCAGATTGCTCACCCAGCCACTGACTATTTCACTGGTCTTAGGTGCACCAAAATCCTTAGTTAACATGGCCACCAAAGACTGATTATAGACTTTCTTTGCAGTTCGCAGGCACAAACGTTTTTTCCACTTTGCAGTGGCCAGGTCCTCGTAGGTGGATAGCTCTTCCGGCTTTACCTTTTTTGGGTTGTAAAAAACAGTGCGTGCGCGCACCGACAAGCCTGTCCACAAATTATTAGGATCCCGCAAATGCGCAGGAATATTTTTTTCAATCACCTTAGATTCAAAGGGCGTAAAAATACCTTGCTGAGCTGCATACCACAGGTTTCCAGCGTCCACTGTAATCAAAAGATCCGCAGGAGTGTTTGCTCCCTCCGCCTTCAACTTTTCTAAAAGTGCTCCCTCTTTGTCAGTCAAAAAGGAGATCTTGACTCCCGTCTCTTTTGTATAAGCATCAAACACTGGCTGAATGAGCTGTTCGTTTCGGGCAGAATAGATCGTCAATTGTGACTCACCTGCTGGTGCCTCTTTTTGAGCGTTTGATTGTTTTTTGGGCTCAGCCGCCTTAGCCGGCTGAGCCGCAGCTTGCACACATAAAATCTCTAGACTGGCGATCACGCAAAAAATGAGACCTGTGGTATTGCTAAACAATTTCATATTAAAATTCTCCTGATTATTAACAACTACTCAATAACAGCCTACTCAATAGCGCCGCTTGTGCACAAATGCAATTTTATCAGATGGCATTCTCAGCAGGCTTTCAATTGCGGCCCGCGAGACACTGAATTTTGGAGCATTTCATGTCAATTTTAGGGCGCGGGCCTTTAAAAGAAAAAGTGCGCCTGCAGCTGTGTGTAGTTCTCGCTGATGGTCGTTTGCGTCGACTCGGCCTTTTCCTTGGTTGCCGACACCAAAAGCTCTGTCTCGAGACCTGACAACCAAAAGGACTTGATACCAAATCCAGTCTGAGTGGCATTTCCCTCGCGCAGCTGTCTGGTGGTGTTGGCATAGGCATAATTGAGAACCAAATAGTTTTCGCGCCAAAATCTGTATTTGTTTTCCAGAGTGGTGACGCTGCCTTTGTCTTTAGAAAACCCGGCAATCTCAAGTTCGGTTCGGGTCAAGTTGAAATTGCCCACGTATCTTCCCACTGAGGCTCCCAAATCAAAGGCCATCATATCTCGCTTGATGGATTGATTTGTGAGCTCGGCCTGCGTCTTCCAATAAGAGTACATCATCGACAGACCATAGGTGACAAAACGGCCGCCCAAATTGACCACGGTTCCTTTGGCTTTGCCAGGCTCATCATTGATTCCCGCCTTTGGATTGATCACGTGAACATTTAAAAACGGGACGTTGGGTGCGGCACCTAGGGACGTTGTATTGTAAGTCACAAATTGCGTCAGTCCGGTGATTTCGTTGATCAGACTGTTGTGATCAGGAGTGTGATGCCCAAACATGGGTCGATACAGGCCCGACTGAACCCATGTGTTGTAGGGCAGATCATCCACCAGCACATATGCGGATTTCACTTTGCTGGTGCCCGTGTAAAGCTCGTCCCAGTGGTCGTTGGTTGGTGGATTGCCATAGCGATGTTCAAAGACAAAATGCAGCCTCTCCACTGGCGTCACTTCAACGCCAATGTCGAGCCCCATAAAGGCACTGTATTTTTTGGATTCGGCCGGGGTGTTGACGCCATTGACGTCGGTGCCACCACTTGTGCTCAAATTGAAATATCGCATGTCCACGCCCGCCTGAAACCACTGCTCCTTCTTTTGGCGCAAGGGATCCTCAGCAGGAATATGATACATGAACTTTCGGGGGTCTGATTCGATTTGCTCTTCATAAGCCGAGTTGTGCTTTGTGAACTTTCGCTCATCGGGCTGTGAATCAGTGGTTTTCATAGCAATGCCTCGTTCAAAAATCGCTTTTTCTTGGGGCGAATCCTTTTCGACACTGGCCGCGAATTTTTTGAGGTTCTCATCGTTGTACTTTTGTTCTGCCAGCGGCGCTGGCGCTAAGTCGTTGAGCTTCCAAGGGTTTGCATAGTAGGAGCGCAGCCATCTGGCCTGATTCCACTTTCCATATTGGTTGCGAAGGCCGCCGCCATTTGGGCTCACATGGCAGCCTTGACATGAAAGCGTACAGCGCCGCTCTGGCGTGGGCAGATTCACTCTTCCTGGCGAATGGCAGGCGGCACAGTTTTGCGCAAATCGATTGGAAAGCCAAGGCTCCGTCCTGGCCAATCTACTCCAAATGCCCACACTCAAAAAGATCGCCAAAATCAAAAACGTTTTCAAACTGCAGCCCCCAATTATTTTTCGAAATGAATTGATGGCCATATTTTTGCGTGAAAGCTTTGGCGAAGCAAATTGTTCTTCATCATTTGTGAATCCTGTAAATAGTGCTCACCATTTTATTGACAGGCGCATTTGTGATTAAATCAAGTATAATAGGTGGTTTATGAGAGCAATTTCAAACGGAATCTATGCCCTTCGAACACTGACATCTATGACCCTATTCGGTTCAAAGTCATTGCTAACGTCATCAATAAAGTCATTGCTAATGATTTTCCTATCTAAGATTGCAGCACTATTTGTCGCTGTTGCCGGTATTGGAATTGCCGTGCCCTGCCATGCGGTTGTCTACGGAGTCGATGATCGCAGGGAGCCTTTTTTGGAGAGTCGCACTTGGTTGCTAGAGGCCTCGCGCTCCGTGGTCGCCGTGGTCAGAGACACGGCCTTTCGCCCGCTTGAGGACGGTTCCTTTAAGCTAAAATCGCTGGCATTGAACAAGCCCTATAAGCTTTGCGAAGGTGAAAAGTATTATGATCAACCCTTTGCCGCCTTTTGCACCGGCTTTTTGATCTCGCCAACAAAAATTATGACGGCTGGACATTGCTTCAAGGATTGGAAGTGCAACGAGGTGCGCTTTGTTTTGGATTTTCAGATTTTGCTCGATCAAGTGTCAGACCCAATGAGCGCCACCATCGTGCAAAAATCACAGATTAGAGCCTGCAAAAAAATCATCAGCTCTCAAGTCAACGTCGATGATGACAAGATCGATTTCGCTATAGTTGAGTTGGAGCAACCAGTGACGGACAGGGCCCCACTGTCCATCTCATCAGCCGCCAATATCAAATCCAGTGACGAGCTGGTGGTGATTGCGCACACGGCTGGGCTCCCCAAAAAAATAATTCCTGGCGGAAGCCTCATTGGTCACCAAATTTTTCGCTCCTTTATTCGCGCCGACACCAGCAAATTTAGCTCTGGTGCTCCGGTCCTCAATGCACACAACCAATCCGTCGTGGGCATTTTGGTGGGCGGCGAAGCCGATTGGATCACCATCGGTGATCCCGCCACTGACAAAAACTGGTGCCGACGCGCCAATGTCTGCACCGACCACGCCTGTGCGGGCGAGCGCATGACTCGCATCGAAAAAATTCCAAATCTCTAATTCAAATCCTCAATGGTCCTAGACCAATTCCTCCAATTGTGCGAATCTTTGGTGATGACTGCAAATAATTCCGAAACGACCAAGGCCGTACTCGTGGCCATTCAACTGCCCAACATCGATACAGCAGAACTGCAGAGCTCTTTGCAAGAGCTTCGGCGACTCGTAACCACCTTGGGATATTCTGTGGTTGGCCAAGTGACACAGCGGCGAAGCTCTGAGCGCTCAGCAAGTGTGCTCGGGCAGGGAAAACTGCAGGAGCTCGCACAATGGACAGGCGGTTCGGGCACAATCGCTGCTAAGGTGGAGCATAAAAAATCAAAAGCAGCGCTAAAATGGGAACAGGATTCCGACGATGAAGGTCGTGGAGATGAAGATAGTGAAAATGAAGCTAGCGAAGAGGAAAGCACTGCCGAAGCAGGAGAGGCAAGCCTTGTCACTGATAGCGCCGACGTGGTCATAGTTGACTGCGATTTGAGCCCATCGCAACTGCGAAACCTCGAGAGTGCCACCGGTGTTCCCGTGCTTGATCGCACCGGAGTCATCATTGAAATTTTCAGTCGACATGCGCGCACCAAGTCGGCACGCCTTCAGGTGGAGATCGCCAGACTCACCTACTTGGCGCCACGTTTGCGCGAAACGGGCGGTGGCGGCGATCGACAAGGTGGCGGCATCGGCAGCAAAGGTGCCGGAGAAACCGCTCTGGAATTAGATAAACGCAAGATTCGCGACCGAATCAAAGAGCTCAAGCAAGAATTGGCAGCCATCGGCAATGAGCACCAAACTCGGCGCGCGCAACGCGAGCAAGAGCTCACCATAGCGCTGGTGGGATACACCAATGCGGGAAAATCCTCATTGATGCGCGCAATCACTGGCAGCGAAGTCCTGGTGGCAGACAAATTGTTTGCCACATTGGACACAACAGTGCGTGCTCTTTATCCCGAATCTCGACCAAAGATTCTGGTATCAGACACTGTGGGCTTTATTAAAAAACTTCCGCACGACCTGGTGGCCTCCTTTAAATCCACTCTCGATGAAGCCCTCCACGCCTCATTGCTCCTATTTGTAGTGGACGCCTCTGACCCCTCGTTTCGCTCACAACTTGAGGTCACACAGTCCGTGCTCAATGAAGTTGGCGCAACAGAAGTGCCGCGACTCTTGGTCTTGAACAAGCGAGATCAAATCCCAGAAGAGCAGCAACAGCAACTGCAGCAGGAATTTCCGGAGGCCATCATCATCTCCACCCGAAACAAAGATGACCTCTTGGCTTTGCGCGAACGCGTCTTGAGCCATTTCGAAAGTGATATGATCGACACCGACGTTTTTGTACCCTATTCCGCCAAAGGCATCGTCGGTGAAATTCGCTCACGAGCGCGCGTACTTTCCGAATCCTATGACGAATCCGGCACGACCTTTCATCTACGCACCTCAAATGAAACCCTAGCCTACATTAAAAGGCTCCTGAAAAACTCAGATACAGGCTCCTGAAAAATGGACAACGGATAAATTTTTGGACCACCTTGACATTCCTGTGGATCTCCCCAGGTTCATTTGGGTGAGAGTATATCGTTCAACAAAATTTTTTTTGTATGCTTTTTCGCTCTTTGGATTCTTTTCGCTGTATTGCACGCAGGGAAAAGCCAATCCTCGCTCGGCACATTTTGAAAGCTTACCTAGACTAAAGAACGAAGGATCACAACTCAGGGGCAGCGCCGCCTATGCTCCGCTCAGTTGTTTTGCGAATACAAGCGAAGCCTCACGCCCCAGCCATTGGCACTTTCTGGATTTCACTCATTGCGATCTTGAGTGGGATTTGGCTCATGACACCCTATCAAAAGGTGCAACACAACCTGCGCCTCTCACTATTTCCCTGAGAACACTGCGTGTGCAAACTGGCCTAAGCCCTCCCCTAGCATAAATCTATCGTTAGGTATTTTTCTATAAGAATTTTAAATCATTTTCTTTTAAATAAGAGGTTATATGAACTTACGCCAATTTTCTATTGCTTTTCTAATTTCTGCTTTGCCCATGGCGGTCATTGCCGACCCCAGCATTGCACTGAACAGAGGGGACTTTATCGCAGCTGAAACCGTCAATCGAGAGGGTGAAAGCATCGTTCGCGTAAAGCTCAGCAAGTCAGGAAAGGCAAAGCTCAAAAAGCTCACTTTCACAGAGTGATCTTATCATTCCATTTTGCCCCTCTGAAAGATCGCAATGTATACATTGCGATCTTTCAGAGGGGCAAAAACAAGGCACAAATCCAACAAAGGCGCGTCAATAAACAATGTGGGATCGAAGAATTCAGCAACTAGTAACTAAAGTTTGCACAACTGGCGATCATGCCAACGACTCAAAGTTATCAGTGACAAGATGGCACCCAAAAGGGCAAAAAACATATCGCTCTGAGTGTCCCAAACATCACCCTGTGTTCCAAGAAAGGCCTCTGCCCCTTCACCAGAAAGCAATGCGACCCACCACTCAATCAATTCATAAAATGCACTGAAAGCCAGGCACACCGAAACGACAAAGAGATTGAGCCAAAAGCCTCGCGACACCACTCGCTTTCGCAACAGAATTTCGCGCGCCAACAGTGCCGGCACGAAGCCTTGAGCAAAGCGACCAAGACGATCATAATGATTGCGCGACAAATCCAAAGCATCCTGAAGCCAAAACCCCAAAGGAACTTCTGCATAAGTGTATCGTCCGCCGAAAAAAAGAATCACCGAATGCACACAAATGAGCGCCATAAGAATGGGCGTGATCTTGTTGCGAGCTAAGAACCATCCCACAAATAGAAGCCCAATAAATCCAGGAACCACCTCAAGATACCATGTGAAGCGGTCCTTTGGTGCAATTCCGCTCCAAAGCAATACACACCAAGAGGAGATCCACAAAATCCAGAGCAAGTACGGAGGGCTTCTTCGATCAGAGATTAGCACCATACAAGGGATCTCATTCTGCCTTGCCAGGCTTGAGATCCATGGCCAACTCATCACCATTATTAATGCCATCGCCATCAGAGTCCATTAGCGTCAGCTTGAGCCAGTTATCAGGGTCATGGGGATCTTTTCCTCTTACGATGACCTCAAAAAAATCATAGCCAAAATCATTGAGCGCCTTGCCACTTTTGTGACAAGTATTGCACCGGTTGGACACCTTTGCCTCTGGAAAGTGAGAGAAAAGGTAATTGAGATAGATTTTCTCTGCAAAAGCCGGAGCTGCGACCATCTGAAAACCCAGAAACAAACCCAGGCAAAGAACGACATTTTTAATAAATTTATTATTCATCATGGGGAGTTCAATACCACTTTTAGGGAAAGAAGTCTCCAGAACTCTAAATGCCTGCAAAAGTTTCTGACTCCCGGCCGCAAAGGATTTGGTCAGCGGCCCAAGAGGTGCCATTTAAATGTATTCCAGGTCTTCAATTGTTTTTCTTTAGGACTTTGATATTGTCAAAAATTACATACATATCTTCAGTTGGAGCGTACCTGCTATCATTGCCTCCGGAAAACACATTCACAAAAAGTTTGTCAATTGCTAGTTTATTGGTTTTACGAAAGTCTAAGCCGACTCGCCTGGAGAGCTCTAAACCATTTACCAAAACCTTCACTTCACCGTTCTTTGCGCCAACCGTGTTCATTTTGACTTGGTAATTGATAAGATTCCAGCGATTTCTAAATTTCTTAATATCCAACAAACCCTTGGTGCAAAAGCTAGTAGAGTTGCAGTTCCAAAAAAAGGCATCTCCATTTGATGGCCGCTCTTTTTGATCTATATGGTATACATAGGAAACTAGCGTATATAGGCTCGATATCTCCCACCAATTGATTCGCGCAGACCATCCGTTGTAGCCATCTGGTTCTCGGCCACCAGTGCCAGCATCTCCGCCTCTCAGGCCAATTATTTTTCCACCACGCCCCTGGAAATTTCGGCTCAAAAAAAGTTCAAATTGCAGCGAAACCTCGTTGGAAACAGAAATAGGCACCATCCATGAAGCTCCGGAGTCGTCGTAGCCATAAACATTCTTGGGCAATTTAATTTTTAATGATTTTGAGTCTTTAAAACCCTTTACTATTTCTGCTCTTACTTTTGATTTCTCCAAAGCGGTACCGCCACCTCCTTTGGTGACGCCACGATTGGTCTGCAAGGCATAACTGCCAAAATCACGCGAGAGACTTGAGCCAGTGTATATACCAATGGAGTTTTTTTCGAAGTTCTGACTGAAAATCGTTGTCCATTGACTTTGAGCAGATGTCTTAAAGTTAGGGCCTTTCTCATTATGATCAGCATTTTCAATTTTCTCATCATTAGCAACGAGCAATCCACCGCCGGCGTCTGTTGAAACAGATTCGGAATTTTTGGGCGCACAATTTTGAAAAAATGGCAAAACTGCAATGACCCCAAAAATCAAGACCGCTACACTCACCGGAATTTTGAAACTTTTAAATCCAAACAAATTGAATTCCCTTCTTTAAAAGACAAATCCCAGCTAACTGCACTTAGAGACCAATCTCTGAATACTACACAGTTGCCCCGCTCTAATCCATCAAAATCCCAATCTGACTCATTTTGAGAGCTTGCAAAAGAGTCAAATTGCTTTTTGCTCATCAGTAGAGCCAGGCACAGGGGCAACAGCAATGCCCATCAGTTAAGAAACTACAAATCTAACAGTGCCAGGACTCTTTCTGATCGATGGCCACGCTGGCGCATCACCACGTAGAACTTCTGAAAGAGTGCTTTGAACTCGTGCACCACAAAGAGTTTTTTTTCTTTAAGGTCTCTTTCTGCCCCTATTCTAGGGATGACAATCAGAGTGTTCGTTTCGATGGCCAATAAGCGAAGCAATGCAATATCATCGATGTATCCTCGCACATTCACTCTCATCTTTTGATTTTTGAAATAGGCTTCAATTTCGGAAGTCGCTGGATTGCTCTTTGCTGGCAAATAGACACCTCGCTTTTCAAGAGTTCCTCCGAGCGGCGCCGAGCCCTTTTTGTTTCTACCCACAATGCAAAAGGGCTCTTTGGCAACTTCTCTCTGTATGAGGGGCTCATTTTCGGAGTGTGGAAATGGCACGTCACAAAGGACGGCATCCAAATGAAAGCTCTGTAGCCAAGTCAGCAAAGTCGCCGAATCGCCAACATCAACACTGATCTCGCACTCGCCACGTTCGAGTATTGGTTTCAAAAGCTTTACCTGCAGATTCTTGGAAAGCCCACCAATAGCGCCAAAACGCACAGAGGACTGAGCACCTCCCGCTCTGAGTCCATCCACCAGCTCCTTGCCCTGCCGAAAAATCTCTTCGGCTTGAACAAAAACACTCTGCCCAGCTTCGGTCAGAGTGAGCTTTTTTGAGGTTGAGCGAACAATCAGTTTTTTTCCTAAAAAATCTTCTAGACTTGCCACCTGAAGGCTGACCGCTGACTGTGCGATTCTCAGCTTTACAGCCGCCTTAGTGAAGCTCTCTTCCTTAGCCACTGTCCAAAAATAGTAGAGATGGTGATAATTGAGCCATTCCATATCACTCTCATCTTATATATTTACTATATGAAGTTCAACTATTTTATATGTTTTATTTCTTAGTAAAAAACCCCGAGAATGTGGTCATAAGGAGGAACGATAAGATGATAGTACCAAGAATAACAGTGGCCCACGGTGATGGAATTGGACCTGAAATTATGGCAGCGACTCTGAGCTTGCTCGAAAAGGCCGGTGCAAATTTGGCCATCGACACCATCGAAATCGGCGAGAAGGTCTACAATCGAGGGTTGAACGCAGGAATTGAAGACTCTGCGTGGGAAAAGCTGACCGACAACAAGATCTTTTTAAAAGCTCCGATCACCACTCCCCAAGGTGGCGGCTTTAAGAGTTTAAATGTCACCGTCAGAAAATCCTTAGGCCTCTATGCCAACGTTCGCCCCTGTCGCTCCTATGCTCCCTTTGTGAGAACCAAACATCCCAATATGGATCTCGTCATCATTCGCGAAAACGAAGAGGACCTGTATGCCGGCATTGAACATAGGCAGACTGACGAAGTCTATCAGTGCTTGAAACTGATCACTCGCCCCGGTTGCGAAAAGATTGTTCGCTACGCTTTTGAATACGCAAAAAGAGCCGGTCGAAAAAAAGTGACCTGTTTTACCAAGGACAACATCATGAAAATGACAGATGGACTCTTTCATCGAGTTTTTGACGAAATCAGTGCCGAGTATCCTGAAATCGAAAAAGAGCACTGGATCGTGGACATTGGTGCTGCAAAAATGGCTGACACTCCGGAGATCTTTGATGTTATTGTCATGCCCAACCTCTACGGCGATATACTAAGTGATGTGTCAGCGCAGATTGCCGGCTCCGTTGGCTTGGCTGGATCTTCAAATATCGGCGAAAACTGCGCCATGTTTGAGGCCATTCATGGCTCTGCACCAAGACGCGGAGGTCAAAATCTCGCAAATCCCAGCGGCCTGATGCTGGCAAGCGTGCAAATGCTTGTGCACATGGGTCAGGGCGAAGTGGCACAAAAAATTCACAACGCCTGGCTAAAGACCATGGAAGACGGAGTTCACACCTACGATCTTTATCGCGATGGAATGAGCAAACAAAAAGTGGGCACCAAAGAATTTTCTGAGGCCGTTTCGCAGAGACTTGGCGAGGAACCAAGTCGTCTGGTGCGAGCCAAGTATTCAAATGAAGCTCCGCTTCACCTGAAGTACGAAAAATCCAACAAACCTGTGGCAAAAAAGGAGTTGATTGGTGTAGATGTTTTTGTTCAAGAAAACGATCGCAACCCAGATCACTTGGCCGAGCGGTTAAAAACGGTCATTAAGAATTTGCCACTCGATCTGCAAATGATCACCAATCGCGGCGTGAAAGTTTACCCACAAGGCGTGAAAGAGACCTTCAAAACCGACCATTGGCGGTGTCGGTTGGTAACAAAAAATGGTGGCATCAGCAATCCAGGCGTGCTGTGGATGCTGATGCGCGAGTTCAGTCAAGAGAATTTAGAAGTCATAAAGACTGAAAACCTGTATCGCTTTGACGGCGAAAAGGGATACTCTCTTGGCCAGGGCCAATAAGGGTCCACGGGCATGGAATTGCTGCAATAGGTGATTGCGAATTGTAGCAACTCCGTAAAAGAAAGAAGGAATCATTTTGGCGACCATAGAAATTCTGAAGCTCAACCTGTTGTCACCAATGGTCCTCGCCTTTCTTTTGGGGATCTTTGCAACTCTTGCAAAAAGTGAACTGCGTCTGCCAAAAGATCTGTACGCCTCTCTTTCGATTTATCTGCTGCTCGCTCTCGGTCTAAAAGGTGGAGTCGAACTTTCTGAAACAACTTTTCAGGCGATCGCTTGGCCTGCGGCCGCAACTTTGGCTTTGGGAGTATTGACACCCATTTCCGCCTACTGGGCCATGCGAAAAATTGGCAGGTTCACTCAAGTGGATGCCGCCGCACTGGCCGCCCACTATGGCTCTGTCTCCGCCGTGACCTTTATTGCGGCCAACCAATTTGTCTCCAGTTTGAATTCGGCGGCCGAAGGTTTTATGCCGACTCTCGTGACATTGCTAGAAAGTCCAGGAATTCTGATCGCTCTTGCCATCGGCGCTTTCAAGCGCGAAAAGATTGTCGGTGCCACTACGGGCGCAAAGCTGAAATCAAAATCGGCGCTGATGCATGAGATCTTTACGTCACGCTCAATGCTCTTGCTCATCGGCGGACTTTTTATCGGTTACTTTGCTGGAGCCAAGGCCTATGAGCCAGTGAAGCCATTTTTTGAAACTGGATTCAAAGGTGCCTTGGTATTGTTTCTTCTAGAGATGGGAATTGTTGCCGGAGCGCGATTTGCCGATCTAAAAAAGGTAGGCCCCGCTTTGGTTTCGCTCGGAATTCTGATTCCCATTGTTCACGGCAGTGTTGGCGTCTGGCTGGGTATCTGGTCTGGGTTGTCCGTTGGCGGTGCGACCGTCTTGGGCGCGATGGCGGCCAGCGCTTCCTACATTGCGGCCCCTCCTGCGGTGCGCATGACCCTACCAGAGGCCAATCCCACATTTTACCTCACCGCAAGCCTAGCAATCACCTTTCCCTTTAATCTCGTGGCTGGAATTCCCATTTTTTTCAATATAGCATTGTGGTTGCAAGGCTAAATAGATAAGGAGATTTTAATGAACCCGGTCAATTTTAAACTGGTCACTGTCATTTGCGAGCCCGTTCTTGAATCAAGTATTTTAGAAATGAGCCAAGAGCTTGGCACCACTGGCTACACCGTCACAGAAGTGAAGGGGCAAGGCAGTGGCGAAAAGAGCAGCGGCGAAATTCCCGACTCAAAACTCAAAATCGAATTCGTTACTGATCCTCTCGTTGCCACAAAGCTTATGAAGTCCCTGGCCGAAACTTATTTCGAAAATTACTCGGTGATCACCTACGCCATAGACATCTCGGTGTTTCGCACGGCAAAATTCGCTCAGAAATAAATTTGGCTGCTCGGTAATAACAAAAATCATGCTGCCTCACCCCATAAGTTCAGTGACTGCAAAACAGTCCTTCCACAAAGTCAATTCTGATGGATTTTATCAAAAAGTGTTTGTGGCCGCCATTAAATACGTGGGACGCTATTTTAGCGGGGAGGTGCAGTTATGATGTTTTCAAAAAATATGTTTTTGGTCGTTCTATTTTTTGCCACGGTTGGTTGCAAAGAATTTATTGTGACAAAGTCACAAGACACCAACGATGGCGCATGCACGCCAGAGGACTGTTCCTTGCGCGAAGCGATCATCGCAGCCAACGCCACCCCCGGAAAAGATCAAATCACTCTTCCATCTGGAACATACAGACTCACGCTAAAAGGCAAGTATGAAAACGCAGCGCTCACTGGCGACTTGGACATTCTAGAAAGTGTTGACATTGTTGGTGCGGGCGCACAGCAAACTGTGATCAGTGGCATGGAAGCCGATCGAGTCTTTGATCTGCACAAAGGACGAGTATTGATCGAAGGCATGACCATCACAAAAGGACGAGTCAACACGGGTGGCGCAGGCATCAAGAGCCGCACGGGCAGCAGTTTGCAACTTCGCAATGTCGTCGTGACGGACAACTACGAAGATGGTCCTTTGCAAAATGGACCCGGAGACTTTTGGGACGGAGGCAAGGGCGGCGGTATTTTTTCTGAGGGTGACCTAGATATTGAGGACTCTGAGATCACTTTCAATCTCAACACCAATGCCGACGAAACACGAAGCACAGGCGGCGCTGGCATATATCATCATGGACCTAAAGACAGAAACACACCCACTGGAGAGTTTGCAAGATTGCGAATGAACCGAGTCTTGGTGCATGGCAACCGCGGCTGGGGAAATGGCGGTGGCCTGCTGATGTTTAAATACTCAAAGGGCGAGATTTCAAATTGCCACTTTGAAATCAATAAGACCGCAAAAACACCCAATGCCCCTGGTTCACTTAGCTCAGGTGGCGCCATATCAAGCTATGGAGTCACTAATGAACTTGTAATTCGAGACACCATGATTTTCAACAATTGGGCCTCTGGCTCAGGCGGTGGAATCGAAAACTTTGGCGTGCTCACCATACAAAGAACCACGATTGACGCCAACAACGCGCACTCTGCTGGGTCCTCAGGTGGCGGCCTGTGGACACTCAATTTTAATACAAGAATTTTTGAAAGCACCATCAGTAACAATCGCGCCACAGACATGGGTGGCGGAATCCTCGGTGGCGCGCGATTTGAAATGGTCAATTCAACAGTCAGCCAAAACTTTGCTCGCTTTGGTGGCGGCATGACACTGTTCAATGATTTTCCTTACCTCATCAATTTCAGCACCATTGCCAACAATCGCGCCAGTAGTGGTGCCGGCGGTATTGCGGTAAGACCTTCAGCTGCCCTAGCTCTGCAAAACACAATTTTCGCAAATAATGTTTTACCGTCAGGAACCGTCAACTGCGCAGAAGGAGGTCCAATTGCCTCTCTGGATCACAATCTCGCCGATGATGAGACCTGTCACCTCCATGGCCCACACGATCTCATTGCAAACGCCCAACTCTCCCCTCTCGCAGACCATGGCGGCCCCACTCTCACCCACGCACTGCTCACTGGTAGCCCTGCCATAGATGCTGCCACTGTCAACTGCCCGCCCAATGATCAGACACTCTACGCCCGCCCCTATGGCAGCAAATGTGATATTGGCTCCTATGAGTGGCGACTTATCTCCGAACCTTGATGTTCAGCACCGAAAGGGAGTCAATGTACATTCCAAAGTATGCTAAGCATGAAAACCCAGAATTGATTCGAGAATTTTTGGAGAGCCATCCATTTGCGACGCTGATTACTCAGAACGAAAGTATTTGCGCCAATCACTTTCCCTTTTTGATTTGCAACAAAAGCGGAAAGCTCAGGCTCAAAAGCCATATGGCAAGAAACAATCCCCAGTGGAATTATTTTGAAAATGATTCTTCAGTTCTCGTCGTTTTTCAGGGACCTCACGCCTACATTTCACCTAGCATCTATGTTAATAAACTCAACGTGCCGACTTGGAATTACACTGCTGTCCACGTCTACGGTAAGGTGCACGCAATTCACGATTCGGCAGAAATTGAAGAGATTTTAATCGACACGGTTGCAAAATTTGAACACTTGCGACCGGCACCCTGGAAGTACGATCTTCCTCAAAGTTTTCGAGAAAACCTAATTAAAGCAATAGTCGGCTTTTCAATTGAAATAGAACGGATTGAAGGAAAGTTTAAGCTCAGTCAAAACCGAGCCCCTGAGGACTATCAAGCCGTTGTCAAAGAATTCAGCTCGCAGTCTGATGATCTAAGTATTGAATTAGTGAAGTACATGGCTCTGACATCAACGTAGGCTCAGTATGTGGCGCTACGTCGAAGTGAGATTTCGCGTCGAAAACGCAGCAGATTCCGCCCAGGAAGGAGCTCTGACGACACGGGTCGGATGGCCCAATCAAACCAGATCTTTCACCATAAAATACTTGCATCCATCACGAGGGTAAGAAGACTGAGTCCACTCAACCCTGTACCCGTGTCTTTCGTAGAATGGTCGGGCTTGAAAGTTAAGTGTATCTAATAAAACATAACTGCAACCGCGGCGCCTTGCCCCACTCTCAATGAGTTCGAGTACTTTAGAGCCAAAATTTTGCCCCCGCAGCTCTTCGGAGACCCAAAGATTTTCTAGAAGCAGCCACAGTCCAAATGTTTTTCCCGCAGCGCCAGCGACGATGCTTCCTGTTTCATCCTTAACCTGGACGGCAATTCCTTTCTTCTCTTTGACCTCCCATCTCACCATATTAAATTCCTCAATTTTTTTAAAAAGGAAGTCGTTCAGATTTTCATCTGGCGAGTCGATCAATTCAATTTTCATGGTTTACCTCCTGTAGCATCTTTGAGACTCATGAATCCTCAGATCAATTTTCTTTTCGACACCAAAAAACATCCGTGCGATAGGGATATTCAATTTCAGTTTTCCCTTTTGTATAATCAGAAGAATGAAGAAGATTTCTAACCTTTTCAAGCACCTGGTCTTTTTTGTTGAATGGTAAGGCGCTGATAAAGCTGATAGATGCGATTCGATCTACAATCATTTGCGCAATGCCCCTGTGTACATGCTGAAACTGAGCAAATTGAAATTCAGTAAACAGAGCAGCCTGATCAAACGCGATCTTCCATTCGCCTGATTTGTATCTAGGCGTGTTTTTTTCAAAGGGACTAATGATATTGGAAAGCTCTGCGGTCCATGGAAGGGATTCGTCGCGCACATTCCAAATCAATCCAAGATATCCATTTGGTTTCAAAACACGATGAATTTCGCGCAGTGCCCTATTGCCATCAAACCAGTGGAAGGCCTGTGCAACAACCACAGCATCGCAAGATGCGTCGGACAGAGGCATACTTTCCGCCGTGCCGTCATGCACCTCAATAGATGGCAGCGCCGCCGAGAACTTCTTCCTCATGCCAGCGACAGGCTCAATTGCAATGATCTTTGATTCGCAAGCCTCCCGCAGCTGTCTTGTAAACTTCCCAGTGCCCGCTCCCAAATCAACAACGGTCTTGTCCGAAGCCAAATTCAGCTCTTGAACGAGCTTTTGCACCGATTCAACCGGGTATCCTGGGCGTCCTCGCTCATAAGCGTCGGCACCAAATTCAAATCCCGTGGATGCCGCAGCGTGGATGACTCTGCCGTTCCCCTTCACAATTTCTTTTCCATTAAAATTTTCAGATCGCCTTTATCTGTGGCTTCAGTGCCAATAATTTCAAATCCATTTTTAATATTGAGAATCAGCATCGATTTGAACTGGTTCTTTGTCTTTGTACCAATTTTCAAGTATCCCTGCTTTCGACACCACTCGTGTTGAGCAACCATGAGATCTCCGGCAATCCCTAAGCCTCGAAACTCAGGAAGGACCCCACCAAGCCAGCTATAGAACTCATTTTGATTCAGTTCAAAGCCAATTTTGAATCCCGCGGGCTGATCCTCCACATAGGCCATCCATAGTCGAAATTTGTTTTGCTGACAATAAGTTGAATGAAATCGCTGCGAATCCCACTCACCCAAAATCCCTTCGACAAGGGAAGCTATCATATCAATATCCGCATCAGTCACATCGCTCTTGCTGACAATTTTTAGTTGAATCTCTTTGAATCGCGCAGTGGGCTTTCCATTGAGCTCGACTTTTTCAAAGAACATATCCTTAGGTCGAACCCAAACCCGCCCACTCGCATTTTCATAGCGAGTTTCATAAATGACCATTTCTTCGAGCGTCTCGCTGTGTCTCGCCAAGCCTACGTAAATATAAGGTTTGTTTTTATAATGATGATACAGTTTCACTATTAGACGCCTTGCTTTTTATGGATCATGAACTCTTCATATGTTGCTTGGACCTGGAAACCGATTTTTTCATAGCACCGTATTGCCGTGGATACTATAATTAGAATCAGGTATCTTCGGAATCAACGGAGGATCTTGCAATTGCAAGCCCCACCAACCCACATCGTGCCAGCGCCCAAGTTTAAAACCAATTCTTTCATAAGTACCAATGTGTTTGAACCCTCTTGACTCGTGAAATCGAACACTTCGCTCATTGGGCAAGGTGATGCCGGCATAGGCATTTACGTAGCCCAACTCCTTGAGCTTAAGGAAAAGTTGCGCATACAAACTTGAGGCAACCCTTTTACCATGGCATTTTTTGTTAACATAGGCGCTCACTTCACATGACCATTGATAAGCAGCTCTCTCTCGATGCTTTGATGCATAGGCATAGCCAATGACTTCGCTCGAAATCTCGCAAACCAAAAAACCAAGCCTGGAATTCTCCCTGATTCGCCGCTCAATTTCAGACACCTCAGGCAAAGAGGTCTCAAAGGTCACGGCAGTCTCTTGAATGTAAGGCGAATAGATATCGAGAATGGCTTTTGCGTCTTCAGGCCTTGCAGCCCTAACGGCTCCGCACTCTGGAAGCTGATTAAGCCCACTCTTGACATTTTCCATTTCATTCACTCCGATGCGTTAAGTAGACCCGAATCGTCATCACCTAGTGCTTTGACCTGTCATGGTTGAAATTCTTCTTATCCAATTTCTTTTCAAAGATCCAGGATTCGTAAGTTTTTCCAACCCACTTTTCCGCTCCAATCACTTTGTATCCCTGGATTTGATACCAATTCACAAGGTGGCGAGCGGGTTTTGCTGTATCAAGCTGTAGGGCTTCATAACCTTCTGATAGGGCAAGCTCCTCGCAGAATCTCATTAGATAGGTGCCCAGACCGGATCGTTTCAGCGAAGGATGAATAGCAAGTTGGCTGACATATCCACTGCGACATTGAGTGAAGTAGTTTCTCACGGTAAACAAAACTGTACCGACAATCTTTTGGTTTTTTTCTAGTAGAAAAGCTCGCCCACCACGGATTCGTTCCTGCGTGATTTTCTCGTCTTGATACGTGGCTGTATAGTTGAGACCCATATCGGCAAGTTCTTTGTAAGCCATATTCACCAGTAATCTGATTGCAGGAATATCGCACTCTTGAACCATCCGCACTGTGTACCGCTCACCTCTGTGAAAGAATTCCTTTTCAACTGTCGCTGCTTCTTGGTTCATTGCGAATAGCCCTTTTTTCTGTGCCGAAAACGTCCAAAACTGAGTTTTTCAGGAAGCTGCCAATTTTGCTTTCCGTGGTCATTTCAGAAAGATTCAAACCCTAACTGGCAGCCTTTTCGTCGCGCGGCAACGCTATCGCAATCAAGTATTGTAAGCAACAAATAAAGACAATACAGGCTAGAACCCACGACTGATCATGGTCCATTCCTTAAAATCATCGCCTTTCCACTTCGTGAATTCGTCTCTAGTCAAGGGCTGACCCATCAATCACGCAGTTCTTTACCGTTCAAAGTCGAAGCCAAAAACCAACTGAAGCGCCAACAATCAACAATGATCCAATGAAAAATGCCAGCAACATCTCCACTCTGTTTCTATAAAAAAGTGCGCTGCCAGAGATCTCGCCTCGGGTTAGGATGAGAACAATGGTGCTCATGACAAGATCAAAGAAATCTGAAACTCTAAACCGAAAGGGCTCGACTTTTGTGATTTTTCTAAACTCAAAAATACTCAATGCGACGAGCGCGCCTCCCAAAATATAGCCAATTACGAGTCCCTGAATGTTTTCTACAATCACACTCTTGACCTTATTGGATCATGCCAAAACCGAGCGAAAATTCGGTTGCGCCAATGCCAGAATGATATTCAGAGAGCCCAGTATTGTAGACCTGCCCAAAGGTCATTACAAAGGCCTCCGAAAAATAGACTCTTAAAGCTAGCCGAGTGTATGCCTGCCCCAACCACCAATGACTGTCTTCAATAAAATCATAGGCATCAAAAACTCGAATTCCCGCAGAGGCCAATCCGATCACCCCCATTGATTTTCGCTTCGCAATTGTGATGGCCAGACCCCAATCACCTTGGAGGCCCCAATTTTTATCATAACGAAAGCCCTTCTCGCCTATTTCTGAAGAGTACAGTTCAATTAAAGTTTTTTGACTGCGGCCAGAAAAGCCGAAGAGGCTATAGCTCTGCGCAAAACCTATACCTCTGACATTACCCGCTGATAGCAATGAGTTGATATCCGAGTATTCGAGCAAATAAGAATTGCTGTCATTATGAAAGGTTGGCCTCGTAAAGCCCAAGGAAAAAAACTTAGAATCGAAACTTTTAGATTGATCTTGGACTGAGCTTTCTGTTGATGAAGCTGGATCGGCCAAGTTTTCTGGAGCCGTCGATGCGTTTGGCATGCTCTCCACCATCTCTTGTCTATCCTCTTGCCTATCGTTGGCAAAGGCGGCCTCCGGCAGATGGCCCAAAAGTGGCAATACAAATGCAAATCGAATGAGGGTCCTATTCATCGTTTCTCCTGAGAATACGGATTCTGAATTTATCAGCTTCACGTGACCAAACCGAGCTCCCCACGGGCAAGTTGACCGTGAGGCCCCAAAGGGATCTAATTGGATTTTTTATCCTTGTCAATTTTCTTAAGATCAGTTGGACCTTCCAAAAAGTCCATTCTGGCGCCAACTCAACAGAAATCTTAAGATCAGCACCACTCTTTACCTGAAAGATCCATTTGGAAGCATTTTTTCAAAAAAAACTCCACTGGAGGCGGTAGGCTACTGGAAAATTGTTCGACAGTGTCAAAGAGGCAAACCGACTTTGAGGTCCATGAATTCGGTTTGCTTTGAGTCGGTGCGTCCTTGAGACCGCTTGAACATGGTCGCTCGCAACCAGAATGTGGCCCTCTACTGCAAAGGGGTGAGTGCAGCCGCGATTTACCCGATGGAATTAGCATTTTGTATTCGTCATAACACCAGCGCTGATCTTTTGGATTGGTGTCTGCGCTGCCTTGCCACATTTCGCTGGCCATTAGGTGCGTGATGGTCCAATCCTTATGAGTTTTGTCTCTGAACATGAGATTTCTCATTTCAGCGGTTTGCTTACCATCAATATAATATCGAATGTATCCATTGGTGCTGCCCACATCATTCAATACGACTTCCATTTCAAATTCTACCAGTTTGCCTTGAGGCACAAGAGCATCCTCGCCCTGCGCACCCATCTTGGCGCAACTGTTATTCTTGTTGGCGCCTCTGCGATCTGGCTGGTACCACACTGAAGAGATTCGATTCAAGAAATAAGCATAGGGTCTTGTAACAAAACCATTGCTGCGACTTGCACTAACATTTCTGATATAAATTCCATCTTGACCTGGAGGTGGGCAGCCGCCCGCGCTGCAACCTAAATTGCCGACGACAGTTCCGCCCCAGCCCATTTTTCCATTGTGCTGAAAGCCTTCATAAATAAACATTTTCGATGTGACACAGGACCTATCAACGCCTTCGCGTCTGTTGGGAATGAAAAATCGAAAATCATTTATTTTTTGACCCTTTTTATAATTTCCACACAGCATTCCTTTCTGGATGGACATCGCCTCAAATCCACCAGCGACTTCAGTTGCGCCAAAATTTTTCAGAGTTGCCGCGACATCTTTTCCATCATAGCCATCAAAGTCTACTGAGATAACTTTTTTACCGTACCTTTTTGAACAGGGCAATGATTCAGATTTAGGCGCAATATTAATTCCGCCTTCTGTGCCGTAGTTCTTTTCGCTGGGGGCTCCACAACAGTTTTTGTTTTTGCTTGGCTCAGGACCACTGCTCGAAACTTTGCAAGACAAAGGAATTGGCTTCGTGTAGGGAGGATCTGACCTTGACGCGCTTGATCCAGAAGATGATTGTGGCTGGCTGACATCTGGTTTAGATTGTGGGACAGGTGGTGCTTCACTTGCAATGTCACGCCCACCATTTGTTTCGCTAGAGCTCTCTGCATCTGATTTGCCAGCATTGGAGGAACCTGATTGAGAAGAAGAATTCAGAAATTCGGCCAGTTTCTTATCCAATTGCGCAAAGGGATCTGAGGTCGCGCCGAAAGATTTGATAACGATTCCATTAAGCATTGGGCATTTGGTCTTTCTATCAAATTTAATATTGATAACTTCGTCAGTAACATGGATTCTGCTATTCGCAACGAAGGCCTTATTGGCCCCTCCTGCAAGCTTAAAAATATCTAAATCCCTAAATTTTTGTCCTTCTACATCTACATCAAAGATTCTTTTTCCAGCTGCCGTGATACCCCCTGATGTTTCCGCAAAATGCAATTCAACGTCAAAGCTACCATTCTTGACAGGGACCTTGTAGGAGTCCACACACCAGACCTCAGTTTGGTAAACCTTTGCTGGCACGTTCAGAGAACTCGATACCTTGATATTTCCGCGATCAACATGCCCCTGTCTATCGAAATAAAAGGCATCTGGTGCCCAACGCTGTTTTTCTGTGACGATTTCATCACCGCCTGCATTACTGACCAGGCCATTTGCTAGTGGACATACTTATGCTGCGTATGAAGTGCC
>CAYMBJ010000058.1:0-26028 GCA_964388665.1 uncultured Pseudobdellovibrionaceae bacterium
AGCCGTAGAGAAATAGGTGACTATTTGTGATGGGAAGTATGCTTTAAATGACTTATTATAGTATATGTAATTCTAGCTTAGTGAGTGGCAAGTGAGCGCCGCTTTAAAGTTAAAACAGCTTGAAAATGCGCAGCTGCGTGACCTCTTGGAGACCTACACCAATGCTGGCGTGGGCATTACCTTTGAATGCATGCTCATGTATGTTCCCACCTATACAGGTGCGACTGTGCCCAGTGGTAATCAGGATCTTTATGATTATTCGGGGATCATTCGCCTAAAGGGAAAAGAATTTTGTGTTGAAAGCTGCTTGAGTTTTCCAAAGGCAACCATAGAAATGGTAGTGAAAAAAATATTTGGCTTCAAAGAGGGCGATATCCCAGACTCACATATTGATGGTTGCTTGGGTGAACTGACCAATACGGTTTCTGGTTGTATAAAAGCACAAATGAACAAAGCTGGGTATGAGTGCCATTTGGACTTGCCAGAGCTCTTTAAGGGCCGTGGCGCGCAGGTGTTTAAAGGCAACTCTGTTGTCCACAAGTTTGACTTTGAAATGGATGGCTGTCCATTTTCAGTGTTCTTGGCTATCCTTTACAACTCTTAATAGATCCGCCGCAGGTCGAGTTTGAACTTAATGAAATCAATTCGGCTGCTATAACTCATCAGAAATTTCGAATTTTTAAAAAGAACCCATCTTTTGTCTAGTTATATCAGTGCATAAACTAATGTAACTTATCTCTATGTCTTTGAAAGTTGGGGAAATTTTAGTTAAGCAGGGCTTGGTATCACCAGAGATTGTCGGCAAGGCTCTTGATGAACAAAAGAAAAATGGCGGCAAATTAACAGCGGTGATCATGACGCTGAGTGGACTCAGTGAAACGCAGATTTTGCGTGCGCTTGAAAAACACTATCAAGTTCCTGGTGTCGATCTCTCAAAGTTTGAAGTCCCGGCAAATCTCTTGCAGCTAGTGCAGCGAGAGATTTGTGAGAAGCACTTGATACTTCCAGTGCAGCAGGCTGGACAAACCTTGGTGATGGCTTTTGCTGACCCAAGCAACTTGGTGCTGCGTGAAGATTTGCGATACATTACAAAGCTCAAAATTCAACCTGTGGTATCGACCACCGTTTCGATTGCTAATGCCATTGAAAAATTTTATGGTGGCTCCTCGGCCGCAAAAACCATATTTGAGCTGTCTGCTCAGCAAGCTGAAGAGGGTGAGTCTGAGGCTCTTCCTCAGATAGAGGTCATAGATCAAGCTGGATCCGATGACGCTCCCGTCGTGAAATATGTGAATTTAATTTTGGCTGAGGCCATTCGCAAAAAGGCATCAGATATACATTTTGAACCCTATGAAAAAGTCTATCGTACGCGGCTTCGTATCGATGGTGGACTCATTGCCACGTCAGCACCGCCCGCCAATTTGACCAGTGCGATTTCTTCGCGCTTAAAAATTATGGCCAAATTGGATATTTCTGAACGGCGTCGACCACAAGACGGTCGTATCAAAATTAAGCTCGCCAACGGCAAAGAGATGGACTTTCGTGTCAACACTTTGCCTACCTTGTGGGGTGAGAAAATTGTTTTGCGTCTTTTAGACAAATCCAATTTGCAGTTGGATATGACAAAGCTCGGTTTTGAACAGGATGATTTAGATATTTTTCAGCACAGCATACATCTTCCCCAGGGGATGGTGCTGATCACGGGACCAACGGGCTCAGGTAAAACTACGACCATTTATTCGGCGCTGGCCGAGCTCAATCAGCCTGACGTCAATATTTCAACGGCCGAAGATCCCGTCGAATTCAATTTGGAAGGCATCAATCAGGTGCAGATGAATCCCGAGATTGACCTAAACTTTTCTACGGCGTTAAAGGCTTTTTTGCGTCAGGACCCTGACATTGTCATGGTGGGAGAGATTCGTGATCTTGAGACGGCTGAGATTGCATTTAAAGCGGCTTCAACTGGCCACTTGGTCGTAAGCACGCTTCACACCAACGACGCTCCCAGCACGGTCACGCGTCTTCGCGAAATGGGCATTCCCACCTACTTGATCACGTCGACGGTGGCCCTCATCGTGGCCCAGCGTTTGGTGGGCAAGATCTGCGAGAACTGCAAGGAGACCATTGAAGTCACTCGAGAGACACTTTTGGACTTAGGTGTGGTGCCTGAAGAAATTCCCGACTACAAGGTCTGTAAAGGGCGTGGATGCAATGTTTGTAATAACACAGGTATTAAGGGACGCTTGGCCATCTACGAATTGCTGACAATGCCTGAAAAGGTAAAAGAAGCCATTTTGGCAAACGCTTCTGTTAGCCAGCTTCGTGGCATCTCTCATGAATTGGGTCTTAGGACTCTACGCCGTTCGGCACTGTTGAAATTAAAGAGGGGCATGACCACCATTGAAGAGGTAGTGAATGCTTCAGTAAAGGACGTTCAATGATCCGATCGCAATTGCTTGAAAACTTGATGGCCACAGAGCCCACAGAGATACTTTTGGTCCTGGGGCATGGACCTCAAACCATGACCAGAGGCGGTTGGGAGGCCTTTCGAGAGACTCCTTTGTTGCCCAGCGAATTTGCCGGAGTGTTGCGCGCATTGCCTGCGTTTGATGAAAAAGCTGGACAGGGTTTTTTTAGCCCCAAAGAAAATTTGGTCTATCATTTTCATGTCATTCAAGCAGATCTCATCAGCAAGGTTCACTTTCAAAAGCGCGCAATGCAATCCATTGAGAACTTTCACTTGCCGAACCTGTACATGGAGACTTTGAATCTCGCCTCTGGCTTTGTTCTTATGGTATGTCCCAAAAAGCACATTCGTCAGGAGCTGTTTGTGCAGACGGCAGTCCGACTCGGAAAAGAGACGAAGATGCATGGGCTTTTTGCAAGTCAGTCCATTTATCCGCTATCGCAAGAGGGCAGCGGCGTCTTTTCCCAAGTCGATCCCGATCTCATGATAGATTCACAAAAATTTGATCAAGTTTTGGCAGGGGTTCAGATTGTATTTTTTGATGAACTTCGCCACCAGGAGGATCTGATTTCCATACTCAATGCCATCGATGAGCGGCGTCTCGTCATCGCCGGGGTGTCGGCGGCAACGGCTGTGGAGGGTTTGGCAAAAGTGCTGCAGCTCATTTCTGGAAACTCGTTTCTGCTTTACAGGTGGGTAAAGTCTTTGAAATTGATTCTCAGTCAGATTCCATTGCGATGTCAAAATCCTGGAGGACTGTACGGTTCAGAAGTCATATCGGTGACTCAAGAAGTAGAAGGTCATTTGCAGGATGGAAACTTAAAGGCGGTGGAGAAATTGCTTTGCGCATCTGAAACCGGTACTGGCATTCAGAATTTGAATCAATCGTTGCTGCACCATCTTCTCAAACGAAAAATTGACATGCGCACCGCCTTTTCGCTTTCAAATACTCCAGATGAATTGGATCTATTACTAAAAAAGGTAGGTGTTTAGGTGGGTCGCTTTGCATTTCAAGTCAAAGACCGTCGCGGCAAATTGAGTCAGGGCGAAATGGAAGCCTCGACCGAAATGGAAGTTCGACTCAAGTTGAAAGCGCAAAATTTTGAAGTTGTGCGCTTAGTTCAAAGATCTTCGGCGCAAGCAAAAAAGAAGACCTCCAGTGCCGGTATTACCTTTGGCGGAGTGAATAGCAAAGACCTGCAAATCTTTACGAGGCAGTTTGCAACTCTGATTAACGCAGGTATTCCTGTTGTGGACGGCCTGAAGATCTTAGCTGATGGCCTGCGACCGGGTCTATTAAAAGATGCCGCTTATGATGTGAAAACCTCGCTAGAAGAAGGCAAGCGCTTGGCGGAGTCAATGGGGCAGAATTCGCGGTGTTTTGATCGACTTTACGTCAATATGATTCGCGCAGGTGAAGAGGCTGGTATTCTAGACACCATTCTCTCTCGATTGGCGACGTATATCGAAAAAAACGAGAAAATCAAATCGCAGGTCAAAGGAGCAATGATCTATCCGATGGTGATCATTGCGGTGGCATCTGTGGTGATCACAGGGATATTGGTATTTATCATTCCCAAGTTTACCACCTTCTATTCGGCCTCTGGCTCAGAGCCACCGGCGTTGACAATGGCTGTCGTTCGTCTCAGTGAGATACTGGTCAATCAGTGGTACTATTTTGTAGGTGCTATGATCGGCATTCCTTTTCTTTTTACCCAATGGGTGAAGACGCCAAAGGGCAAAGAGTCTTTTGATCGGTTTCTATTTTTTATGCCCGTCTTCGGTGATTTGGCGCAAAAGAGCTCCATTGCGCGCCTCTCGCGAACGCTTTCCACGTTGCTGTCTTCAGGTGTAGGCATATTGGATGCCATTGAAATTGCAGCCCGTACGGCGGGAAATTTTGTTATCGAAAAATCACTCTTGAATTGTCAAGAGCAAGTGAAGTCCGGAAAGACTCTGGCCTCTCAGTTGATTAAAGATCGGCTATTTCCCGACATGGTCACCCAAATGATCGCTATTGGCGAGCAGTCTGGTACGATGGACACCATGCTAGGCAAGATTGCTGACTTTTATGAGGATGAAGTTGAAACAGCGGTAAAGGCTCTTACGTCCGTGATTGAGCCATTGATGATGGTGGTTCTTGGTAGCATCATTGCCGTTTTGGTTTTGGCAATGTATCTCCCGGTCTTTAATATGGCCGGAGCAGTGGGGAACTAAATTGGCATCATTTGGAGCGGTTGCACAGACGCAACCGATGCTGTCGCGATTGAGTCGACCAGAGTGGAACGCATTTTTGTATTTGTTTCTGCTCTTTTATGAGGTGGCACAATTTCTATTGGAGCCCTCCTTTGTTATTTGGCCAGGAGTTGGTCAGTTCTATCTGGTTTTGAGTATTGGTTTGTCCTGGCACTACTTTGCCTTGGACAGAAGTCAATCGATGGCCACTCTTGTTGATCTTTCGGTGGTCTTTGCCTTGCATGCATTTGGGATTTTGCCGATATCTATGGTCCTCGTCCTCAATCTGCTGCTGGTCACCTGGTCAACATTCAAAGACGGCTCTGAATGGGGAGTTGTCTTTGCATTTTTGGGACTTTTCTATCTAACGCTGGGCCTGCGTTTGGGTTGGGATGTGACACAAAAGGAGTTTCTCTCCGTTGTATTGATCCATGGTGGCGCATACATGCTTTCGGTTCTGCTGGCCAATCAGTTTGCAGTGGTCTTGAAAGACACCGAATTGGAACTCAGCAAGGCCAAGATTTCTGTGGCAAATCTAAGAAAAATACAGAGCGCCATTGTTGAAACGATGCCAATCGGTGAGGCTAGCTTTCGAGCCGATGGCGATTTCATTCAAAAAAATGAGGTTTATGAAGCCATCTTTCAAAAGTACAAAATTCCTCTCTATGCCAATTTTTGGCAGCAATTTCCGGAGTTAGAGGAGTCACTTAAAAGCCTGAGCACAGATGCGGAGATGTTTAAGAAAGACTTACGATTTTTGAATGCAACAAAAAGACTGGTGAGCTTTGCGGTTGCCTGCCGGCGCTTGTACTCGGCCGAGCTCAATGGTCCGATTTGGGTGTTCATTTTGCAAGATCAGACCGAGAGTCGAGAGCTTGAGGCGCAACTTCAACAAAAGGAAAAGTTGGCGGCAGTGGGTGCGTTGGCTGCTGGAATCGCTCACGAGATCCGAAACCCTCTGACTGGAATGAGCGGTAGCATAGAGATGCTGCAGCAGTCTGCTCGGGATGAAAGCGAAGCCAAGCTGATGAAGATCGTTTTGCGAGAGATTGATCGCTTGAATCACCTAGTGACTGAATTTTTGGACTTTGCTAAACCGATGCAAGCCAATCTTAGTCAAATAAATTTGTGCCAGATATTGATTGAAACACTAAACCAGGTGCGCATGCGAAAAGACAATCCTGCGGATTTAGAAATCAAAATGGACTTGCCTGAAAGGCTCATGATTTTTGGTGATCCTGATAAGCTTAAACAGGCTTTTTTGAACATTTTTGTAAATGCCATTCAAGCCATGGAGGGGCGATCTGAAAAACTGTTGAAGGTCGCGGTCAAAGAGCAAAAAATTGTAATTAGCGATACCGGTAGCGGCATGGATGAAGAGACCCTAAAGCGCATATTTGAGCCGTTTTACACCAAAAAGCCCAAGGGCACGGGGCTAGGGATGGCCATCACCTACCGAATTTTTGAATCTCATGAGGCGCTGGTTGAAGTGCACTCCACTCTTGGTGAGGGAACTCGCTTTCAGATTGGGTTTCGCGAGGGAAATTCTTAAAACATTTCTCTCGAGAGCCGGTAAACCGTGATGAGCTAGACTTTCGGATAGTGGACCACCATGGCTAAACGATTGCCATTTGGTCGTATGTTGAGTGAAATAGAGTTAGGAGATTACATCTATGAAAAGCAGAATTCTAGTTGTCGATGATGAAGAGAGCATTCGCGAATTTTTGGACATTATGCTGCGAAAAGACGGCTATGAAGTGACTTTGGCAGAGGATGGACTCCGTGCCAAAGAGCTGATCGAAAAGAAAACCTTTGATCTGGTGATTTCTGATCTGCAAATGCCGAATCTTTCTGGCATTGATCTATTAAAACAGATTCGGCTTGTTTATCCAGACCTGCTGTTTATGATGATCACGGCGTTTGGCACGACTGAAACTGCTGTTGAAGCAATGAAGCTGGGCGCCTACGACTACATCACGAAGCCCTTTAAGATAGACGAAGTTAAGATCGTCATTGCCAATGCTCTGCGAAGCAAACACCTGGAAGTAGAAAATAGATCCTTAAAACGCGAACTCGTGCGCGAGAACACGTTTCACAACATTATTGGCAACTCTGCACCAATGAATCAGGTAATGGATTTGGTGCGCCGAGTGTCCACGTCGCCGACCAACATTTTGATCACGGGCGAATCAGGAACTGGAAAAGAGGTGGTGGCCAAGGCCATTCACTACAGCGGTCCTCTAAAAGACAAGCCCTTCGTGACGGTCAATTGCGGCGCGATTCCTGAGTCCCTGATGGAATCTGAAATGTTTGGTCACAAGAAAGGTTCCTTTACTGGAGCCATATCCGACAAGACAGGTTTGTTTGAAGTGGCTGACAGCGGGACTTTGTTTTTGGATGAAGTGGGTGAGCTGCCACTGTCGATTCAGGTCAAATTGTTGCGTGCCATTCAGGAGCGTGTCGTTAGACGGGTCGGAGCCACTGATGACATCAAGATCGAAGTCCGCATCATTGCCGCTACAAACCGGAATCTTGAAGATATGGTTCAAGATGGCAGCTTTCGACAAGATCTGTACTTTCGTCTTAACGTAATCAACATCACGACACCATCACTTCGTGAGCGCCCCGAAGACATTCCGGCGCTAGCGAATCATTTTTTGAAAAAGTACAATGACAAGTTGGGAAAAGGCATTGGCTCCATTGCGGCAGAAGCGATGGAGGTTTTGAAAAAGTACAATTATCCTGGAAACGTTCGTGAGCTCGAAAACATTATTGAGAGAACTGTGGCCTTAGAAAGCGGTGCCGTCGTCTTGCCGGAATCCTTGCCACCATTTGTGAATACCCCTTCTGGGCGCAAAATGGCATCGAGTAACGAGATCGAAATTGGTCCTGAAGGAATTGATCTAGAAAAGGTGATTGGACAGATCGAAAAGGAGCTTTTGATCAAGGCCATTCATTCCGCAAATGGTGTGAAAAAGAAAGCTTCGAAGTTGCTTAAAATTTCTTTTCGATCTATGCGCTATCGCATTGAAAAATATGGTCTTGGAGTCGTTGGCGATGACGAGCTGGACGAAGATTAGAGTCTATTCTTAGGATAGAGTTAAATTCTTAAAGGTTAAATGATAAATAAAATGGGGAGGCTTATGAGCTGCAAAATGGTTTTGTGGATGGTTCCGGCTTGCTTATCACTGATGGCTTGCACGTCGGTATCGGTAAAAACTGCACAACAATCTGCAGAGACTCTGCGAAGTCCCTCTAGCGATACGAGTCCAAACTACTGTCTTGCAATTCGTGGCAACGGGGAGAATGTGGGTGCTCACTGGGGAGCCATGGGGCAATTGATCGAGAGCTATGGCATGCCAAATGCTATGGCTGGCGGCAGCTCGGCGACCATCACTCAATTCTTTATCGACAGTCTCGCCAGAAATGCCGACATACTTAGGGAGCAGGATTTAGAGAAAAGACGAGCTATTTATGCGCTTTTGATGAAGTCATTGCCTCGGTTTTTCGAGGGGATTGCTGTTCATGATGAGAAGATCAGTAAAGCCATTGGTCTCTATTTAGGAATTCAAAAGCAGCTTTTAACAAAAAAGATAAATACAAAGGCCACACCGGCAGGAGGTTCTGCGTCTAAGCCCGTTGTGGTTGCCGCACGGGTTAGGGACCTGAGTGCAATTTTAGCCGAAAATCCCCAAATCGCCAAATCCGCGGTTGATGTTGCAAGCGAATTGCTGATTAAATACGGTGGGCTGATCAATTCGAACATTATCGCTGGATTAAAAAGTAAAAATATTGAACTGGCAAATTTCTATTTGGCGGAGGCAAGAAAATCAGTGGACGCTTTTGGAAAATTTGATGCCGTAAATGATGAAGGGCTTTTTTTTCGAGAGGGCATCATTGATTTTGCATACTTCTCGCAGCTATTGGGACGGGTGGCCGATATGCTTGCAGGGCTCAATCAAGATATGAACGGTGACTTAAATGACTATATAAACCAATGCCACGCTGAAGCCCGCGGAAAAGTGTATTCTGAGTTTTCTAAAGCTTGCCAAGTTAAATGGGAGGCCCTCATTACTGCAGGCTTGAATCAGTGGGGAGGTGCCTACACCTCAGAGATGCTGATGGCGCCAATAGGAGTAAATATTCCCAGCGTTCCAATGACGACTCTCGTGACCGGACGAGCATTGACGAATTTTAGGGCCCTTCATCAAGAATATAGAATGGGCAAAACGGAAGGGATTGGTCAGTTTACGGCGGATTTTGACGATCTCAAAATAGGCTACTGGGCGAGTGAAGAACAAATAGAGACGTTGCGTGACAATTATTCTGAAAATGAAAGAAGTCAAAAAGCGGTCGCGCTTCCGCGTGCGAATTGGCTAACGGCGTTGACAACATCACCGGCGGAGCCTGGTCTGGCTCGGTTTCAATACTTTAATTCTGTACTTGATCTTGACTCAATGGACTCCTCTCCGGACGCAGAATATCTTTCTGCAGGTGGCTGGTCAGATCTTGCGCCGACTCTGGTTCTCGAGGCAAATCAAGACAAATGGAAATGTAACTCAATTGTGTATCTGAGTCGTCAGGGCGGCGACAGCGTTTTTGCGCAGCAACTTTTTGTGCGCATATTGGCTTTGCAATCACAACTGCCAAATTGGCAAACCCTTGATAGGGCGCAGAGCCTTGCCGGCGTGCCTAAAGAAAATGTTAAAGACTTCGCGCAAAACCATTGGCACAAGATCTACAACATTGCTAACCCCGAGAGCTCTCTTCGCCAGGACCTTGCTGCGGCCACAGCCGTTAAGTGCACCAATTGGGATTCGTTTGATCTAATGAAAGGTCAAATCTCGGCGATGGTCGAGGATGCATACAACGCTCCTTTGGTGCTGAATCCTCCGTACGAGACTGCGGGGGCATTGTTTGCAACCGACGGAAGTACCAGCCGCATCCTGAATGCCGTGGACAGTCGTCTGCGAGGCTGCTCAAGTCACTTTGCAACTGATGATGAATAGAAAATTATTGTTGCTTTTTAAGTTAGCGGATCTTTGTTTCTGAAGCTGCTGGCCTAGCTTTAGGTCGGCTAGAGGTAGGTCGAGAGAAATAGATCCCCGAAAAACTTATCCAGACAGGTTTTCGCTAAGAGTATTTACGAAAATGTCGATGAGGATATGTGGCATTGATCATCGACCTGGCTCTTATCACTTTCAATCGAGAACTTGAGCGCACCACTCAAGAAATTGCAGATCGACATGGCTTTGCCATGGCGACTTTTGAGTCAGTGATGGATTTTTACAATGCAAGTCCGCAAGCCAGCTGCATCAAGGTGGTTTTTATAGACTTGGTAAGTCTCTGTGAGAAGGACTACGATCTTCGCGCTTCAGGTATCGCGGCAATGGTTCAGAGTGCGGGTCTGGTGGCGCCACAATCTTACATCGGCCTAATCATTTCAAACAAGGTTGAATTTGGCGACTTGGCATTTTTAAAAAAATCGGGTGCAAAGTTCTGTATTTACGATGATCAATTGAAGAGAAATTGCAAATATGAATTTGTGCTTTCGCAGCGAATCGACGCCGCTTATTTTGAGGTGAAAAAAGAAGAGTTGGCCTTTGCCTCAAAGGTGCCATTTGACATCTTTTTTCTTTTGCCAAAAAATGGCAGGTACATCCCTGTTCATCGTGCCAATCAAAATATTGATGCTCATAAAGTCAAAACCTTTAAGAAGGTTGGGCCTCTCTACGTTCGCCGGGATGAAGTGGGTGCCTATCGTGATTATCTTGCAAACAATTCTCACCGAATCAAAGAGAGTCACATCTACTCTTGCAGAGCGCAGTTTTTATCATTGAGTTTTCGCTATTTCGACCTGCTCCTGGATTTGATTGATGATAGCGAAACGGCGACCTTTGAGGAGGGGCGGGGAACCTTTGCCAAATGTTATCAGCTGGCCAACGAAATCCTTTTGCCGCTTTCAAAATTGGAGGAAGCCTTTGAGGTAGTAAACAATTCTATTGTTGGCAGCTTTGGTGTTTTCGAGCGAGCCCCTGCACGTGCTGTGTATGCTGGACTCGTTGGCATGCTTTCAAATCTGTGTGATCCCAAAGATTTGGTTTTCGTAGCCTTGCTTTCAGACATTGGAATGCTGGAGCTACCTCGCACGCTGATCACAAAGTTACGAAATGGCCTTGTAAATGAGTTTACTTCCGAGGAGCGGGCCCTTTATGAGACGCACCCTACGACCAGTCTGAATATGCTTTTGAATGCGCGATTGCCCGTTGCGGACGAGCTTAAAAAAATGATTCTTTGCACGCATGAAAGTTATGATGGCAAAGGCTTTCCATCAAGAATCGCTCGTAGCAACGTCCCCATTGAGTCACAGATTGTGCGGTTTTGCGAGATGATTGACGAAAGAAGCACAGTGAATGTTGGTGATACGCGACCCGACCTAAATCATGTGAGATTGACTTTGCTTGAAGAGGAATTTGCTGGAACGCGATTTTCTCCTGAAGTTCTGGCAACGATCAGAATCAAAACGCGAGCGGCATAATTGCATCACTGATTTAAAAAATCGTTGATGATCTCGATATTGCCTAGCAAAATCAAGATGTCACGACAAAAATTAGAAAAGTGAGGCTGGTTTGAAAACGCGCATTTGGGTCATTAAGGTGGGTAGTCACGTTTTGATGGAGGCCGGACCATTGCTCATTCAAGCCTTTGCCCAGCAGATTGCAGTTCTAAAGAAAAAGTACAAAGTTGAAGTGATATGGGTCACATCCGGAGCCATTGCTGCGGCAAGAGCAAGAACAGGACGCACCGAAGTGAGTTTGTCAGAAAAGCAAGCGCTCAGTGCGCTTGGACAGCCTCTTTTGATGGATATGTACAATCAGGCGCTCAACTCTCAAGGGCTTCTCGGCGCACAGGTTTTGCTTTCTTACGATGACATCGGCAATCGAGCGCGGCGGGCCAATCTGAAAGCTACCATTTCAACACTGCTGCGTTGGCAGGTTGTTCCAGTGCTCAACGAAAACGACGCAGTTTCTACTGAAGAGATTCAGTTCGGGGATAACGACATGCTCTCTGCCCTAGTTGCAAAACTAATGGGCGCGGAACGGCTTCTGCTTTTGACAAACGTGAATGGGCTATACGATATTGACCCCACTCGCCATCGAGCAGCTAAGGTGATTCCTCACCTCAAGCGCATCAATGCCAAGGCAGTCAAATCTATTGACGCCACTTCGATCTCTGCTCATGGTAGAGGAGGCATGTTCTCGAAATTAAAGGCGGCGCAAAGAGCTCACAATGCTGGCGTAAACATTCACTTGTTAAAAGGGGATGAGCCATTTGTTTTGGTACGCATAGCAAATGGCGAGAGCTTGGGGACTTTGATTGGCACTCCACCAATGTTACCAAAGCTCTCAAAGTTACCAAAGGCAGCGCGCACCTCTGATCTTCGTCGCAAGAGAGGGAAGAAGGGGAGTTGATGCAAGAAATTTTAATGAAGTTAAAAGATCTAAAAAACAATTCGGGAGCACAGCTTCAGTTGGCGCCTGCACAAATCAATGAGCTTCTCTTTGCACTGGCTGCAGAGCTTGAGGGTGAGCAGCAAGCACTGCTTTTACAAAATAAAAAGGATTGTGAACTTTATCTTTCCACAACCATGACAATGGCGCCAGAGATTGCCAATCCTAACGGCAGGACTGACGATGAGCGCCAATCAAAAAGTGCTTTTTTGGACCGACTCACACTCAATCCACAGCGCATTGCCGCAATGGCAGAGAGCCTTCGCCAAGTGGCCGAATTGCCGAGTCCCTGTGGTGAGATCACTGAAGAGCGCACTTTATCAAATGGTCTGAAGTTAAAAAAAATACGCTCACCTCTTGGCGTGGTGATGATGATTTTTGAATCGCGGCCAAATGTGATCATTGAAGCCTTTTCCTTGGCTTGGAAGTCTGGAAACTCACTCATCTTAAGAGGTGGCAAAGAGTCCAGATTCACATCTCGATTTTTGTATGACATGATCGAGAAAGTATTTAAAAAAATTGGTTTCCACCAGCGGGTGTTTTGGGGGATTGACAATCCAGATCGCGAATGGGTGCAATTTCTGATCAAGCAAGATCGCTTTGTCGATATCTTGGTTCCTCGCGGTGGCGAAGGGTTGATTGATTTTGTCGCCGAGAACTCGCGCATTCCCATCATTAAAAACGACAGAGGTCTTTGCCATATTTATGTAGATGAAGATGCTGATATGGAGATGGCAAAACGAATCATTAAGAATGCGAAGGTGCAAAGGCCTGGTGTTTGCAATTCGGTTGAAACCTTGTTGGTGCACGAGCGCATTGCCGCGACATTCCTTCCCGAAATATTTCAGGAGCTCAGTGGTACTGGTTTGAACTTTGAACCTGTGCGATGGCACTGCTGCCAGGAATCATTAAAAATATTGAGTGCCTTTGCCCATGTTGAAGCGGCCATCGCAACAAGCTTTGACACGGAATACTTGGATTTTGATATCAATTGCCGAGTGGTGCCATCTTTGCCTGAGGCGATGGAGCATATAAAAGTTCATGGCTCTAAGCACTCTGAGGTGATCATTACTAAAGACAAACTGAGAGCTAAGGAGTTTCAACAACGGGTAGATGCTGCGGTGGTTTATTGGAATGCTTCGTCGCGGTTTACTGATGGCTACGCAATGGGCTTGGGCGGGGAGCTTGGTATCAGCACCCAAAAGCTTCATGTCCGCGGCCCCGTCGGTCTAAAAGAAATGACTTCGGAGCGCTGGCTAATAGATGGCCAGGGGCAGATCCGCTAAAAAATGGGAGCGCAGATGCGTCGAATGTTACAATCAATATTTTTAACTACCATTGTGGCTTCTTTTGTTAGTTGCGATACGGTGCAAGTTAAAAAAACCAATGGCGAATCGCTAATGAATTCTGCTCGACGAATCCCTGCGGGTCTAAAGCTCGATAGCAGTGGCTATCTGTACGATCCAGCCGATCGGTCCTGTGGTGGTTTCCCAATGTTGCGAGTGGCGACAATGCCTGGAACCTGCTTGGGATTGGTGTTGGGCCGCGACCAAGCCAAAGACGTTGCAAGTGGCAGGGACTTCCTCAAACCGCGGACGATATTGCAAGTATCAGACTCACAGTTTTTGGTGTTGGACATGGGTGGATGGAAGGCCGACAATGGGCGACTTTTCTTGCTGTCTCCTGGACCCTCTGGCGCCTACAAAATTGAATTGTTAAAATTTCCTTTGGATAATCCGCATGGATTGGAGCGGAGTCCAGATGGATTTATTTACTTGGGCGAAAAGCAAAAAATTTCGCGATTTCATTTTAACAATGGAAAGATCCAAGATTGGCAATTGGTGACAGCGAATTTGGCAAAGTCAGAGGGGTATATGCATCCGCTGAGCCAATTGGCGATTCATCCGGTTACAGGCGATCTGTTTGTCAACTCGGGTTCGGCCAGCGATCACTGTTATGTATAGGCCACGGGAAACTACAAATACTGCCCTGAAGATGATTCGCATGGAACGGGTGCCATTCTAAGAATACCTGCAGAGAAACTGAGAAACCTTCCTCCCGAGGGAGTTAAATTCTTTACGTATGAGGCCCTGGGGCTGCGGAATTCAATGGCGATGGCAGTTTCTGAACAAGGCTTCTTGATTCAAGGAGAAAACAGTCGTGATTTTCCGGAGCTAGAAGAGCCTTATGAAGAAATCAATGTTCTTGATTTAGAAAATGCGCCAGGTCGACACTACGGTTGGCCCTATTGCTACAATTGGAAAGCGACCTCGCCCGAATGGATTGAAGACAAAGACCGAACCGAAGTGCCAACAATAAGAACCAAATTTCGCAACCCTGTGGATTGCACAGGAACGGCACCGACCAGCGAGAACTACTATACCCCGCCTTGGTCATTGATGCCACCGCATGTTGCGCCCTTGCACATGGCCTACTACAACGGCTCAATGTTTCAGGATTTTTTTGGTAAGAACCTGTTGGTGTCTTGGCATGGCTATCAGCCGACGGGGCATCGACTTGTGGCCTATGCGGTAGATGCACAGGGGCGTCCGCAGCGCCCGCCGCTGAACAGGCCAGAGTATGCGGTGGATGTTAAGGGTGCTTGCCCCACCCATCGTGCCTTTCAGCCACATGGGGGAATGGATGCGCATGCTCCATATCAAGAGATTATTTCCGGATGGAGCGCAATCAATGGTGTGCGACCAAAAGGAGCGCCGGTGGGCTTTACGGCTGCACGCGATGGCTCGATCTGGATCGTCGAGGATCGTGAGAATCGCACCATCGTAAGACTTGCGAGCATAGCCCCAGAAAAATCATACCGTGATCAATGTCAGAGTGGTGGCAGTGATGAGGTTCCAAGTCCTGGAATTGATCTTTTGGTCGCGCGCAACTTGCATTTGCAGGAACAGGATTTGATGAACGACTATGGCGCAGTTCGTTCAAAATTTATTGGTCGCTATTGTACTGGATGTCATGGCAATCTTCAGGCGCATGAGGTGATGGATGATGAGTTCATGGAGCTGGACTTTCTTCTACAAAATGATTGGCTCGTTACCGGCAACAAAGAAAAGAGCAAAATCTTTGGTGCGATTTCGCATGCAGAAAATTATACGCCAATGCCGCCGATTGATAAGGAGCAACCACTGCAATCTTCAGAGGGCATAGAGTTGATTCGACGAGTGGGTCAATGGATTGATCAAATGCCGACAAATCTTTTGGAGCGCGCTCGCAAACAGACAATGGATACCAATCGAAATATTCGGCAGAGTCCTTCAACAGGGGCCACGATTTGCGGCAAGTTTTTAGAGGATGACCATTTTTATGTTGATAGTTCGGCCCAAGACGAGATTCGCCAAAATGGCTGGTTATGGCAGCGAGTTTTCATATTGCCGCGGCATCGGCGGCTCTTTGATGGTCAGTGCGAATATCCAAAAGACGGGGTTTTTTATGTCGCAACAAAAAAGCTGTGAATTTAACCCGCCCTATTTCCTTTGATCTGGATCGAGTAGGCGGTTTTGTCCAGTTGCGCATCAATGTAGTGAAGCCAAACTTCGCCCAATTCAGAAAAAATCTCTAGGCGCACCCAGTGTGGGTGAGAACGGTAAGTCCATCTGGATCGCACGTGAAAAGCCTGATCCTGATAGTTTATTGTCTTTCCAGCAAAAAGTTCCCATGAGGCGCCACTGATGACAAGAGGCAAGGAGTTGACCTGAATGAGCGAGGCATTGTGATCATGACCTGAAAAAATGACAGTGATGTCTTTTTCATTTTTTAGAATAAAATCGCGAAAGGCTTTTTGAAAGCGAGGGCGTTCTGTCCAAGAGTGACGATCGGAAATCGTCACAAAGGGATGGTGTGCAATGATGAATTTAAACCTTGCATTCGATTGTCGAAAGGAGACATTCAAGAAATCAAACTGCAAGGCCACGGACTCCTCGTTGTTTGAATTCAATACAAAAAATTCTGTGTCGCCAAACCTGCGCTGATAAAATTCGCCGGGCATTTGAAAGTAGGCCATTTCCTCTTCATCGCCGAGACCGTGGTTACCAATCGCAGTCACAGAAAAATTAAGCCCCGCTAGCCGCCAAGGGTCCCAAAGCTTATGATAGGTATCGGTATCATAGAAGTACAAATTGTCGCCGAGTAGGCACACATCTTTAACGCCACGATTGACAATGGACTCGCGTATTTTTTTTGTGTAAGTGTTGCTAACGCCAGCATCTCCCACCATGGCAAACTGCATGGGGGCCTCTTTGCTCCCTCTCTTCTTTGCCTGCAACAGTAGCGGCGACAAGACGGCTCCGGCAACAAAGTCTCTTCGAGATATGAGATTGGTCAAATTCATAAAGTTTTCCCCCGCCCTTAGAAAAGCCCAGATCATCCCGAAAATGAGAATACATGTGGAGAAAATCAAATGTCGAGTGTTTATTCGATTGGTATCTTGCTGCACAGGCGCATCGCCCATCATTTGGGCAAAATGCAGTCCAATCGATACCAATGGTGGTGGGCAAACTGCGTCTTGGCGTGACCGTATTCCGTGATTAGATTCTTGACGAACTGGTGCGATACGCACAAATGTATGAGACCGATGAAAATGGACTATGATCTCTTTCTGTTTGACGCTGATGACACCCTGTTTGATTTTGAAAAGAGCGAACGCGAAACGCTAAAAAGCACTTTCAATTTTTTTGGAGCAAGTACAGGGTTTGAGGAGATTTACCAGACCTATCGATCCGAAAGTTTGTTGCTGTGGCAGAGCTTTGAGCTAGGGGAGATAACAAAGGATCATTTGCAATTGGAGCGCTTTCGGCTGACGAGCGCAGCTCACAATCTAAATTTATGTTCGGAAGAATTGAACAGTCACTATTTAAAGCATTTGCAAGAGCAGGTTCATTTAAACAAGCATGCTTTTAGAATTTGTAAATATCTGTCCAAAAACAGGCGAGTGGGAATTGTCACGAATGGCGTCGAGATGGTGCAAATGCGAAGATTGCAAAAATCGGGATTGTCGCCTTTTATTGAATGTATGGTAGTTTCTGAGGAGTGCGGCTACTCGAAACCCGATGTGCGATTCTTCCAGCATGCAATGGCTAAGTTTAGAGGCTCAACCAATTCACGAACTCTTGTTATTGGAGATCGACTCGAAGTAGATATTCAAGGCGCCCATGCCTACGGCCTCGATGCATGCTGGTACAATCCCCAGCAACGCGTTTCGAATTTAGAAATCCAACCCAAGTATGAAATAGCCTGTCTTTCGGAGTTAGAGATTTGAACTTTCTGGTTCAGGTCTCCAATTTGACCTTGCTACAAGCGGATACCAAAAGAAGATTCAAAGACGAAGATCGGAGAGACTCGAGCTATCGCAAATTATCATAAAACCAATGCCAGGGTTCGTAAACAATTCCCCATTTATTGTTGCGCGGATAGCTCAGGTGAAAACCGAACTCGCAGGCATTTTCTAATAGCCACTGATATTCAGCTGTGGCTTCAAAGGCCTCTTCCAAAACGGGATGTCCATATGCGTGTAGATCGATTGCATATCCAGTGTGATGCTCGCTGTAGCCGGGTATAGCAATACGCACTAAAATTTCTTCTAGCACTTTGCCACTCTGCAATTGACTTTGAATCAAGTTTTTTTGATGTAAATAGGATCTGAATCCAGAATGGGGAGCCAGTGTAATGCCATCTGCCGCGGCCCTTTCTTTCATTTGTTGCCAAACTCCAGCAACATTTGAATGCAAGATAAAGGGGTTTCCTGTAGCTGTAATTTCGACGACCTTCAATTGCTCCAACGGAGCCTGTTTTTGCAGTTCTAATCGATTGGCACTGCGATGTGCAGGTGTGATGCCCAAAAGCTTGTGAATTTCATCCAATGAATTTTCCATTTTTTTCTCCACGGTCCCGTGGCTCTACCACAATCGAAGATATTCGACAATTGCCCTTTTGCAGCTGCGTCCAGACGGGAACAGGAATAGCAAGTGTTTGATTTAGGCGGCAAGTAGTGCGCCGCCCTGGTGATCAGATCATGGTTTGGATGGTTTCAGGTACACTGTTCCTTCTTTTTCAGAATTAAGAGAAATGCAGCCTTGAAATTTTTTGAGAACTATCTTTTGCCCTGCTTGGATCGAAAGGGCGCACTCCCCAGTAGCGTCTGAATCAGAAGCCTTCAGAGTTTCAATTTCAAACTCTTCTCCGCTGAAATTGCTTGTGATCGAGATCGGGACTTCGATTGCGGTGATGACCGGCTTGGCATTTTTTAACATGCAGATGCCTTTAATATGCATTTTTTCGTCTCCGCCAAGGCGTTCGAAATTGATGTCAACCTTCACGCTCATCTCTGGATTCATTTGATTTAAAAACTCCCAGTCCCTGTTGAACAAAGAATCTTCGGCAGAAATTTCTTTGCAAACCTCTGGTGAAACGCCAATTTGCGAATCTGGAGAGCTCTCTGGCCGCGATTCGTCAGAAGGAAAACCTTGAAAATCTGGAATGTCCTCTACGGCAGGCGGTGTTGGAGTAAAGGTCTCTTTTTTTGGTGCGCTCACATCCGACGACTCCTCTTTTTCCGCTTCGGTCTTTTTTAGAGCTTCAACATTTATCAGGGTTGCGGTTTCTCCGTTTGAAGTGAATTCAATGCAGCTTCCGATCAATTTATAGCTGATTACCTGATTGGCTTTGAGTTCTATGCCCGCGGTGACGATATAGTCTCCGTCTTTCTGTTGGTCTACTTTTCACTATGATTTTTGCAGTCGCTGTGACTGAGGAGCCAGCTGGCGTGTTTGAATATGAAGCACCCAATGTTTTGTCGCCAATTTCTATCGTCAAAGTTCTTTTTTCTTTTTGCCCTTCGGATTCGACAATACCTATGTCCGTCCAGGTGGCAATGGCCGATTCATAATCTGGAATGCCCTTACACAGTTTTGTTTTTAAATTTTCCAGTGTAGTGATATCCCCACTCGGAGCTGGGCTGTTGTTGTTCTTGCTGCCCCCATTGTCACAAGCCGCCAATGTCGAGCCGAGCATTAGCAGCAATCCCAATTTCTTTAGATTCATTGTATTCCCCTTTTTAAATACTGAGTTTCATACGCTTGATGCGATGCGCATTTATAGTTGTGGCGCGCTCACAGCTTTTGCCAGCCGAAGGTTGGCTCATTTGCATTTTCTATCCATCACCCAAGCCTTGATTTTAAGGATTCTATTTGCAAAAATTACTTTCAAAGAGAAAAACTAACGCAAATGTGGAACACCCTTGGCGATGAGACTGAGGTTTCCTTCTTTAGAGGGCCACTTACAGAAACTATGAAGGCACTTTTTAGTTCTGGGTTTGTTGTTGACGGATTTTCAGAAGGCCTACCTTCAGAAAAAATCAATGACATTTCAGAAAGTCAATATCAGCGACTTTCTACGAGGCCACAATTCCTATTCATTAGAGCAAGAAAGGACTCGGGGCAACTTTAAGCCACTATATCAGCTAGTTATGAAAAATATCGCAAAGCATGGAACCTATTTCTCGCCTGACTGTATATAGACGGAGACCAAATGTTTCATGCAAAGGGTATAAGGTTGGAAGATCAGTTTTTGATTCGTCAAGTGCTCGATGGCAATACAAATGCTTTTAGATTTTTGGTGTTGCGCTACCAAAAGCCAATATTCCGGTATTTGGGAAGTTTTGGCATTGCCGAACGCCAGATTGAAGAGGTCGCTCAAGATATCTTTCTAAGGGTATACAAATCGCTTGCGCAGTATCAAAGCGAAAAGAGTCAGTTCAATACCTGGCTTTTTGTTATAGCAAAAAACTGTGCACTGAATGCTGTATCAAAACATTCTTTTTCTAAAGAGCTGCTATCTGAAATTGAACCCGAAGAAAGTCACATGGACACTCCGCTTGCCGCTCTCGAGCGATCGGGGTTAAAAAAGAACCTGCACCACGCGATTGCAACGCTGCCTGTGCCATTTAAGAATGTCATTACGCTGTTTCACTTTAGTGAAATGAGTTTGGAAGAAATTTCAGAAATTGAAAAGTGCAGTCTCGGCACTGTAAAGTCGAGATTATTTCGGGCCAAATCAATGCTAAAGGAAATCATTTTAAAAAACTATGGATCGGAGGCACTATGAGTAAATCCTGTAATGACATCCAAGAAAAGTTGGCGTGTGCGATCAGTCTTGATCTAGAAGATCATAAGCATCTGGTGGCTTGTCAATATTGCCAAGCAGTCTTTGCTGATCTTCAAGTTTTAAATACCTTTTTAGATGAAGAAGATTCGAAAATTGAGGTTCTTGATGGATTCTCAAATAAGGTGATGATGTCGATCGAGCAGTTGACTTCTGAAGAAGATTGGTTTGACCGTTTATTAGGAAAATTCAATCGGTTGATTGAGATCCCTTTGTTTCAGTATGGCTCCCTTGTATCTGGTTTTGGACTTGGATTGCTGACTTTTATTCGGTTTGTGGCTTTTGTTTTCATACCCGCTTAGGGAACTATGTTGAGTCCTGTCGGTATAAGTTATTAGAATTGGAGAATTAAAATGAATAACAAATTGAGAACAAAAAAAATTAAGAGCATGATTTTGAGTATGATAATGCCTGGACTTGGTCAGTACTATAATCATCAAATTTCAAAAGGCATTTCCTTTTTTTTGAGTTTTGCCTTTTCTACACTGTGCTTTTCCTGGGTTGCCGTTCATGGCCCATCAAAGATACTTTCTTTGCTTGTGTTGTTTGGGTTTATTGTATCATTGGCGATCTACGTTTTTAGTGTGTTGGATTCCTATTTAAAAGCCAACCTGCAGTCAGGAGTTGGTGATTCTCAAAAAATTCATATTTTTTTATCGATCGTATTTTTTGGATACTTTTTTGTTTTGCAGCAGGTGGCGGACTATACGCAGGCTCACCTCGTTAAGTTTTATTCGATTCCTTCTGAAAGTATGAGCCCGAGTGTTTTAAAGGGTGACTATATCTTTGTGTCGCGCGACGTGAATTGTGTGGGCTGCCCAAGACCAGTCAAGCGCGGCGACATTGCGACCTTTATTTATCCAAACAATAGAACCCAAACCTATATAAAAAGGGTGATTGGCTTGCCAGGCGATCAAATCGAAATTAGAAACCATGAAGTTTTTGTGAATGGAAACTCCATTAGAAAGGGAGTTAGCTCTGATCTGGGTAGTGCCAGTCTCAACGAAATGCTAGCAGACCATATCGCAGTTCAGGAGTTCGCAGATTCTGGAGAGTTCTATACTGTGGTTTGGAAAAAGGATGATGCTGGTAAGTCCGAAGTCTTCAAAGTGCCTGGTGGACAGGTCTTTGTTCTTGGCGACAACAGAAGCAGCGCCACCGACTCTCGTCATTTTGGCTATTTGCCCTTGGCTGACATTGTTGGTGTTGCCAAACAGGTTTTTATATCGACAAATGATGTGTCGCGAACTCTTGCCGTCATTGATGTCAACTGAGAAATCCGTTTGCAGAGCTCATTACACTTTTGAGAAACACCTGCGTGTAGGAGCTCACACGAACTACTTTATTTTTTGCCTTATGGAACTCACGATAGAAAAAGAGGGCACTCCCGGTGGTTGCACATAGTCTAGGTGCGGATCATATGCATAAATTCTTATCATTGGAGTGTAGTTCCATACAGCGTTTGGGTGAAAATTGGTGGCCACGAATTCACTACGATGATAAACAGGAAAATAGGCGTGGGAAGCAGAACCGATAAACTCCATGCGAATTCCGCTCCATGCTTCATCCGCCTCTGTATTGGCGCCCATCCGACCAAGTACATACCGCGTATCTTCAGCCTTTCGCGATACATAGTTGGGATTCATTACCTTGCTAGAAGCATTGCAAAAATAAATCGGCAGTTGATCTGTAAAACTCCATCGGGCATTTTCATCTGTCCAGCCATTTGAGTGATAAGTCATGCGATCGCCCGCCACCATCGTCGGTAACCACGGCTCATAAGCTGCGGTGTTGTCATCAACGTTAGCGGGAGCTGATTCTGCATTCCAGCTTCCCAACATGGTGATTGCTTGGCTTGAAGCAATCGAAAGGCCCTTGCTCAAAATCCGGCCCTTGGCTGGGTCTATACCATCCAATTGCTTGGCGTTGTATAAGCGCACCATGTTGATATAATTGTAATTGGTCCCACTGCCAGGCTTGTAGGTGGCGCAATTGGGAATCTTAAAGGCACCTTGTGTATCAAAATTTTGCCCAGCCAAACTGGTTGAGCACAAGGGATAAGGCAGCGACTCTTGAGCTTCTGGGCTTGTGGGTGGAATTTGCGAGGTATCAGAAAAGCTGCCATGAAAGGCCCACTCTTGGACTAAGGTGGAGTTGCTAGGATCTGCACTAAAGCCCTCAATCAAACTGTTTGCTGTATTGTCATTGGCCCATCGGTTGGCTATGTAAACTTGGCCGTTGAAGGTATTGCCGCCATCAAAATATGACCCCAATTCCCCAGGGGTGGTGTCAGCCAGGGCCTCATAAAAGGCACGCATATTGATGTTCATCGGCATCATTCGTGCGCGGGCCTGGCGAGTGTCGTCCTCCGTTGGATTAGCGCAACCCGCTTGAGTCAGGCCCGGCCCCGGCTTTGTTCCATAGCGAGCGCTTGGAAGTTGAAAGCCAGATCTCGTGGCATTCAAAAACTGAGTTGAAACTGGCATGCCAAAGGCAGCGCCTCCAGCCGAGGGTTGACACTTCAGACCTCCTGACATCGTGCCCACAAATCCGCATTTGCCTCCAGAGCAGGGAGTTTGCAGAACATTGGCTGTCCCGCCCTTTGCATTGCAAAGCCATTTGCCCTCAGTTGGAGACTCCACATAATGGGCGGGCTCCCATGGTTGATCGCTTGCAGTCGCGGCCACTTTTTTAAGAGCACCATAAGATACGACTCCAAAACTGTTGGTATCCGTAATTGCCCAGCCGCCAGCGCCTTGCTTTTCGAAACGATAGATGGAAAAACGCTGTGGAACTCTATCGAGCGCCCACTGCTGAGGTTTGCCTGCCAAACTGTTGCGAATCCAATTTTGACCAACGGGTTTGCCATCTTGATCATAGTCGCCGGGATGATCTGACCAAATCGGAATACCAGGCCAATTGTCATTATCGCTTTTATCGCGAATGTACCAAACTCCGTCGATGATTCTGAGATCAGAGGTGTACGAAATCTTGCTCAGGCGGATCTCTTTTGAGTCTGTCGCACGCACTGGATCAACATATAGGCGAATATTTCCTTCAGGAGAACACTGCTGATCAGGAGCGCATCCAGGTGTGGGATGATTCGAGGCGCCCTTGATGTCTTCGCTGGAATTTGTCACCTTTCCCCATTGCCCAGCCTGCACTTGTGCCACTTGAGAGGCTGGCAAAGTCAATACTGGGACGTCGTGGGCGCTGTCCACCAAATGACCCTTCCAGTATTCCAATGCATACTCTGCCCAGTCCTTGCCAGAGCCTTCGCAATCTTTGCACCCATGAACAACGCCTGGAAGCACCTGTTTGAATTTATCCAAAGGGACAGCGCCACCCATCGGTCCAGGTGCAAATTTATCAACAAAGCTAACGAATAAATTGTGAACTAGTGGCGCTGGTCCACCGCATTCTGGACTTCCATAATGGTAGATTCCACCCGCGGCGGTCACGCGATCGTAATATTGAGGCTGCCAAGTGATGTCATTGCCAACACAGAAGTCATAATTGACATGTACTCTTCCTTTAACGGCAGTGTATGGAGAACCTTTGTTGACGTAGTCATTGATTGTACCAAGAGTCACGAACTTGAACATACCCACCTGGCTCACCGAAAAAAGCTGTTCAACATTGACCTTGATATCCCCACCACCCAAATAGGCACTGGGCTTAAGGACTTGGTAAGACGCATTGAAAATGGTTTGAGGTGCCATCATACCCGTGAAAACAGAATTTACCACTAGGGATTGGTCCATGGTTGCCGTTTGCTCAATCTTAAAATTGGCCATTTTGTAGAGTTCATTGCCATTGGCATCTTTTTCCAACGCCAAGCGCTCCATCAGGCGCGTGCTGACGATGCTCTCCAGCTCTGTCAAGGTGGGTGTGACCGTGTATCGATAATACTCCTGTGCAATTCTTAATAAGTACTGATTCAGGCCGTTGGCGATGGCGCGGTCCATTTCGAACTCTTTTTTTCCAGAAACTTGATCGGTCATGTTATTGCTTAGGACGTAGCCAGATAAGGTGAGGGCCACAGCAGCCACCATCACAATGCTCACCATTAGAATTGTCGAAAATCCACGCTGATTGTCTGATGCTCGATTCAAAATTCGGTACATCATAGAGACATGCCTCCGAGCAGGAGTATTCATCCTACCTAGGCCTAGATATCGGCCAAATCATCACTCTTCTAGAGGGGGGTGAGGAACGCATACCGTATCAATATTAGAAAAAAGTCCTCGATCCGCAATAGGTTGCGGTAGACTGCAAATCCTAAGTCAAAAAAAATTCATTATTGCTCAAAATGAGACGTCTGAAATGGGCTGATCGCGAGAGCTGGAGGGGGATCATAATGGATGAGACCAACCACCTCAGTATTGATTTGGGTGGGTGGTCTCTTTAGGCTACTCGATACAAGATCCAAAGCCAAAGGCCTTTGGCTTGCCATCAAGGTAAACCAGCTGATTGGGATCGGTCAGTGCTTGTTGAATCATCTCCGGATGTTTAACAAAAGTCTCTTCGAAATTGACTATACCGCTTGTGGTATTCAGTAGAAGATAAAAGTCACCAGAATTCGTTCCCAACAATACGCCATTGGCAAACTGAGAGGTGCCGAGAGTCCCTTCTTTTAGGCGCTGGCTGAGAACTTCTGAGGTGGCTTCCTCACAGAAAAGTGGCTCGGTTCTAGCAATTTGATAAAATCCATACTTTACTGAGGAAAAGCTTGTGATCTCTTGACTAAATTTAAACCCACCGATTCTATCCGTTGGTGTTTCAAGAACTCGCGTGCGCAGCTCCGGATTGTGACCCAATGGTCCTGGCTTTAGTTTGAGAAGATCCTTAGAAAACAGAAATTCATCACCAATGGAAATTGTAGTAAGCTTTGAGGGATACTCAGCACAATTTGGATCTTTCACTTTGGCGTATTCATTGTTTTGAAAGTCAGAATCGTGAGGATCTACGTCTTTACTATATCCACACAAATTCAGATTCGTGACCATTGTAGAAACTTTAGTGTTGTTCTGGACCTCGGGTTAAACGCGAAATTTCTCTAGCCCATTTTCTTGTACAAACCTCACTTTCTTTAATCTAATCTCGCCATTGATCGTGGTAAATCCACCATCAGAGCTCTCACTTGGAGTGGGATTATTTACTGTAAAGGTCTTTTTTGATCCGCCAAGAAGCGCAGTTACCTTTCCTGTTTTTACGGAAACAAGAAAAAGTTGAATTTCGTCTTTGAAGACGCCTCTTTCGACCATCGCCACTTGTTCAGTTGAGTCTACGGCGCGGGTTTGGCAGTAGCGAACATCACTGGGTGTGATGGGTTTGTAAATTTGTCGAGATCCAAGATAGGGGCTGCCAAATGCATAAGTGATTTTTGGCTTGAGATTGATGCCTGCATTTTTTACGCAAAGTACATCTTCAAACTGATCTGCCTGAACTGTGATGGCCATGCAAAATGCCAAGGCACTGGCAGCTAAACTCGGGAATATATTGATTTTCATATTTACCTCCAATTTGGTGTTGAGCTGTTAATAGCTGAGGCAGTATTGACCGTCAAAACTAATTTTGTTACCCCTATATTAATGCCGTTCACTTTCATTCGTGGCAAAAGATAAGTTGAAATTTTTTTAT